>CAYXBQ010000008.1:0-55156 GCA_964463375.1 uncultured Ruminococcus sp.
GATCTGTCCGACATACTTTTCGTATAATTCCGTGAACTTCTCCCGTTAGACAGAGGCGATCACAGCGGTGATATTGTCGCTGCCGCCTCGTTCGTTCGCTTTTTCCACCAGCGCATCGCAGGCCAGACGCAGGGTGTCGCCATCGCTTTGCCGGCACTGGCGCAGGATCTGGCTGATCTCCTCCGGTTCCACATGGTTGGTGAGCCCGTCGGAGCACAGCACCAGATACTCTCCCCGGCAGCTGCTGTGGGGCGTGGTGAAAATATCCGCATTGACGGTGCGTTCCGTCCCCACCGCACGGGTGATGATGTTGCGGTTCCGGGAATTTTTGGCTTCCTCCGGCGTGAGCTTGCCGATGTCCACCAGATACTGCACATAGGAATGGTCGTGCGTGATCTGCCGGATCCCATCGCCGCCGGTGAGATACATACGGCTGTCTCCTACGTTGATGGTGTAGATGGTGTCCGGCAGCACGAGACAGCCAACCAATGTGGTGCCCATACCAGAGAGAGACTGATCCGCACTGCCTTTCCGATACACAGCCCGGTTGGCTTCGATGGAGGCCTCTACCAGCATATCGCCGATCTCCTCCGGCTGCATATCGGCAAACAGCGGAAAGCGGCTCTGGCGGTCTTCCAGCACATCCATGAACGCACGGGCTGCCAGCGCACTGGCTACACTGCCGCCGTTGGCTCCCCCCATGCCGTCACAGACCACAGCGGTCAGCACTTCCGCAGAATAGGTGCGTATGATAAAGTTGTCCTGGTTCACGGCACGTCGCATGCCGACATCGGTTTTCCCGTAGAATACCATGGTTAACTCCTTCTTCTTCTGGTCGTAAAAAAGTGAATATAGATTCCGAAAGTTGTGTTATGCTTCTGTGGTAGAATCGTTTGCCAATCGCCGGATCCGCAGCTGACCGCAGGAAGCGTCAATGTCACTGCCCAGACGGCGGCG
Organism: uncultured Ruminococcus sp.; assembly: GCA_964463375.1. Classification (GTDB taxonomy): domain Bacteria; phylum Bacillota; class Clostridia; order Oscillospirales; family CAG-272; genus UMGS1696. Next base: position 958 of record CAYXBQ010000008.1, read on the forward strand.
AATGGTGGCGTTGATCCCCATGTCCTCTAAAGTCTTGCGGAACCGTTCTGCCTGTTCCCGGGCCGGTCGGTTCAGTCCCGTTTCGGCGACAGCATTGAGCAGGATCAGGTTCACATGGGTGGGACAGCGCATACCGGTGCGCAGCAGTGTCGCCAGCTTTTTGGAATCTGCCACCGTGTCGTTCTGCCCGGCGATCAAGGTGTATTCAAAGGACACCCGGCGACCGGTCTTTTGGAAATAGGTGCGGCAGGCAGAGAGCAGCTTGGCAATGGGATAGCTGTTGTTCACCGGCATCAGGGCAGACCGTGTCACGTCATCGGCTGCATGGAGCGATACCGATAGGGTCACCGGCAAGCCTTCCTCGGCCAGCGATAGGATCCGGGGCACAAGACCGCAGGTGGACAGGGAAATGTGCCGCAGTCCAATGCCCATACCCTTTTGGTCGCTGACCAGATGCAGGAACCGGATCACGTTGTCGTAGTTGTCCAGCGGCTCGCCGATCCCCATCATCACAATGCCGTCCACCCGCTTGCCGGTATCCTTGGCGGCCACGATCACCTGCCCTAAGATCTCCGAGGGAGCCAGATCCCGCACCCGGCCGTTTAAGGTGGAGGCGCAGAATTTGCAGCCCATGCGGCAGCCGGCTTGGGAAGACACGCACAGGGTGGTGCCATGGTGGTATTCCATGAACACGCATTCCACGCATTCTCCATCGTATAGGGACAGCAGGTACTTCACCGTGCCGTCCTCCTTGGATACATATTTTTCGGCGATCTGGGGCAACCGCCACTGGATGGCATTGGTCAGGGTATCTCGAAAAGCCTTGGGCAGGTTCTGCATCTCCGCAGGGGCCACACCCTTGGCGAGCCAGCTATATATCTGTTCTGCCCGATAGCCCGGTGCGCCCAGGGAGACCACGAATTCCTTCAGCTCCGGCAGGGTCATAGACAGGATATCCGGCTTGGTTTGTTCAGTTGTCATCATATCATTCTTTCTATCAAAGATCGGCTTTCCGCACAAACTTAGCTACAAAGAAGCCGTCCGTGCCGTATATGTGTGGCAGCAGTGTCAGCATACCATCGCTTTGGATGGCACCGATGGAAAAGGGTTCTAGGTGAAAATCCGGGTGGTTTTCGAGAAAGGTCTGCACCACAGCTTCGTTTTCGGCTTTCCGCAGGGTACAGGTGGAATACACCAGCGTTCCCCCCGGTTTTACATAAGACGACGCACCGTCCAGAATGTTCCGCTGGATGGCGGGCAGACCTTCAATGGCAGACAGCTCTTTATATCGGATGTCCGGCTTCTTCGCCACCACACCCAGTCCGGAGCAGGGCGCATCACATAACACCTTGTCTGCCTTGCCCAGCAGTGCAGGCTCCGGTGTCCGTGCATCTCGTTTTGCCACCTGTAGCAGCTCGGACAGTCCCAGCCGTTCGCCGGTCTTGCGGATCAGGGACAGCTTATTTTCGTGTAGGTCAAAGGCATACAGCGTACCACGCCCGACCATGTCCAGACCCATGGAGAAGCTCTTGCCACCGGGACAGGCACAGGTATCCACTACGATCTCTCCCGGTTTGGCATCCACCGCTAAGGTACAGATCCGGGAGGCGGGATCCTGCACGAACCAATCGCCCTTTTCCAGCCCGGCTCGGATCCCTTCGGTCAAGGTAGCAGCGGTGAGCATACCCGGTATGTTGGTGGTCGCCGCATCGTTTTCCAGCAGTGCTGCTGCTTCTTCCGGGGTGTACCGCAGGGTATTGACCCGGATCCCAATGGGCGGCTCGGCATTGAAGGCGGTCAGGATCCTCTCGGTGGTAGCTTTGCCATAGTCCGCCACATACAGAGCGCAGATCTCCATGGGAAAAGAGTATTTTACCGAGAGATAATATAGGGTATCGTCTTCCGGCGGCAGTGGGATCCGGCAGTCATCCCGCAGAAACGACCGCAGTATCGCATTGACAAAGCCCCTCGACCGCTTGGGCACCAGATCCACCGTTTCCGAAACGGCAGCGTGGGGCGGGATCCGATCCATGAAGGCCAGCTGGTACACGCCCATGCGCAGTGCCATACGCACCGCAGGCTCCATATCGGCAGCCTTTGTCTTGGCGTATCTGTCCAGAACGTAGTCCAACGTAATGCGCCGTTCGATGACACCATAGACCAGCCGGGTGTACAGTCCCTTATCGGCACTCGAAAGGGAGGCATTGCGGAGGCCGCTATCGATCTCCAAATTGGTGTATCGCCCGCATTTTTCGCAGGCCAAAAGGGAGTCCAGTGCCAGCCCACGCGGCGATTGTGTATTTTGAGACATAGGAATTTCCTTTAGTTTATATTCCGGTTGCTTGTTTATCTTCGTCCCCGGTCGTCGTTTCGTCTGACAATAGACAACAGCCGCAGCAGGTTGCCGATGGCGGTGAGCAGTGCAGCCACGTAGGTCAGGGCGGCGGCGGTCAATACCTTTTTGGCACCACGTACCCCTTCCTCCGAAAGTCCGGCACCCTCCAGCGCTGCCAGAGCGCGGCGGGAAGCATCCAGCTCCACCGGCAGTGTCACCAGCTGGAACAGGGCGGTCGCAGAGAATAGGATCACGCCCACATAGGCAAGGGTATCAAAGGAAAGTACGATCCCCAGCAGCACCAGCGGCATAGCAAGGTTGGAGCCGAAATTCACCACGGGTACCAAGGCAGAACGCCACTTCATGGGGGCATATCCCACGGCATATTGGACGGCGTGTCCGGCTTCGTGGGCAGCAACGCCAACGGCCGCTACAGAACGAGCATCGCATACCGGATCCGATAGGCGGATCACGTTTTCTTTGGGATCAAAGTGGTCGGTCAGCTCTCCGGCTATGCGGGACACGGGGACGTTGTACAGTCCGTTGGTGTCCAAAATCAGCCGTGCCGCATCCCGACCGGTCATACCTCTGTCGGATGCGACCTTGGAATAGTGTGCAAAGGTGGATTTGACCTTCCACTGGGCCCACAGCGCCAACAGCAACGGCGGTACACAGTAGATCAGGTAAGACAGGTCAAAGCCATAATAATACGAATAAGGCATAGTGCTTGCTCCTTTGTATATGGTTTCCGATGGAGAAGGGGCAAGAGGTCAGCGGGTATTGTATCAGTACTGTAGAACGTCACCTACGTTCAGCTTGCGGCCACGGATGTAGTCGTTGGCATCCATGCGCTTTTTTCCCTCCGGTACCACAGCGGTCAGCCGCAGTGTCGTACCATCGCCACAGGCCACCAGGATCCCGTCGTCCAGAGAAAGTACCGTCCCCGGCATGGCATCGGTGTGGGTATCGGATATCTGTGCAGAGGCTACCTTCAGCAGCTTTCCGTCGGGTGTACGGGTCATGGCAAGCGGTACAGGAGACAGGCCACGGATCAGGCACCACAGCGTGTGGGCAGGCCGGGCAAAGTCCAGCACCGTATCTTCCTTCAAGATCTTGGCGGCATGGGTGGCACGGCTGTCGTCCTGGGGCGTGCGGTCGTCTTCTAAGGTGCCGTCCAAAATTTTGTCGATGACCTTACAAAACAGTTCCCCACCGATGATGGCCAGCTTGTCGTGGAGAGACCCAAAGTCGTCCTCCGGCAGAATGTCGCATTCCCCGGTCAAGAGCATATCTCCGGTGTCCACGCCGTCTGCCATATACATAGCGGTGATCCCGGTGCGGGTCTGACCGTCCATGATGGCACGCTGGATGGGAGACGCACCACGGTACAAGGGCAGGAGAGAACCGTGTGCATTGATGCAGCCGTACTTCGGATAGTCCAGCACATACCGGGGCAGGATCTTGCCATAGGCAGCCACTAAGATCAGCTCCGGATCCAGCTCGGCCAGGGTATCGGCAAAGGCGCCGTTTTTCAGCGTTTCCGGCTGGTACACAGGTAGGTCATGCTCCGTAGCGAATACCTTCACGGGAGACGGGATGAACTTCATGCCCCGTCCCTTCTGGGTATCCGGCTGGGTCAAAACGCCCACGATCTGTGCGGCAGGATGGGCATATACGGCACGGAGGCATTCGGCAGCAAAGTCCGGTGTGCCCATAAATACGATACGCATGGGGCTACCTCCTTTAGTCTTCGTCTTTGTCTAACATTTCTTCTTTTTCTTCGGCGGTCAGCATATGGATGGCCTTGTCGATGTACAAAATACCGTCCAGATGATCCAGCTCATGGCAGATGCACCGTGCGGACAGGCCTTCGCCGGTATATTCCACGGTCTCCCCTGCTAAGTTGAGGAAGCGTACTGTCACCTTGGCAGGCCGATGGGTGACGCCCCACTGGTCCGGCACAGACAGACAGCCTTCTACTTCCTCCTGTTCCCCTTCGGATGCGATGATCTCCGGGTTGATTAAGGTCATGATCTCCTCGCCGTTGTCCACCAGCACCATGCGCCGCAGGATCCCCACTTGGGGAGCAGCCAGCCCGGCACCGTTGGCATCGATCAGGGTCTCCGCCATATCCTCAGCCAGCTGCCGGATCCGGGGCGTGATCTCCGTTACAGGACGGCAGACCTTCCGCAGAATGGGATCGCCTTCTTTTACAATATTCAAAATAGCCATACTCTATATTTTACTCCGATTTTTTACACAAAATTCAGTTCATTGTCCTTGCTGTACAGAGGGTCAAATCGTCGATGGATTGAGATCCACCGTCACGGTGATCCGTCTGTCCCCCCGGTTGTGGAGCCGTATTTCCGTTGGGCCCACGGGCTTGTCGCTCTTTTTCTTTTTCGCCTTGTCCTCTGCATGGGGGAAGGTGCCGCTGCCATATTCACACAGCAGCCTGTCCAAAAACGCACGGGAACGCCGGTTCAGCTTGCATTTCCACACGAACCGCATCCGGTAGACGTTTTGCATCCGGTAGACCGGTGCTTCAAAGGGACCAAACAGCACCAGAGGCACATCGCTGAACTCCCCGGCAGAATAGTCCCGGATCCGCTGGTGCAGACTGGTCACCACCGCCGAGAGCACCCCTTCGTCACTGCCGGATACTGTGATCACGGCGATGTCGCAGAAGGGGGGGAAGCACAGCGCCTTCCGCAGCCGGATTTCGCCGCTGTAGAACTTGCCATAGTCCTGGGTGGCTGCCAGATGCAGGATCTCGTTGTCCGGGTTCCAGGTCTGGATGATGGCTTTTCCCGGCACATCTCCCCGTCCCGCCCGGCCGATCACCTGGGTCAGCATGGAGAAGGTGCGCTCACTGGCACGATAGTCGTCGAGGAACAGGGAAGAATCCGCATTCAGCACCCCCACCGTCGCCACTTTGGGGAAATCGTGTCCCTTGGTCACCATTTGTGTGCCCAACAGCACATCCGCTTCTCCCCGCCGGAACTGGGTCAGGTAGGTCTCATGGGAGAACTTGCCTCTTGTGGTGTCTGTGTCCATGCGAATGACCCGCAGGTCGGGAAACTGTCCCTCGATGTCGTCCTCTGCCTTTTGGGTACCACAGCCTTGGAAAAGAAAATGGGGTTGCCCGCAGGCGGGACATACCTCCGGCACCGGACAGCGATAGCCGCACAGGTGACAGGCTAAGATCCCGTTTTCCCGCCGGCTGGTCTGGTAGGCCTCTCCCTCGTCCATGAGCTTGCCCTGACGCACGGTGTGGTAGGTCATGGACACCGAGCAGTGGGGACATTGGATGCTTTTTCCACAGCTGCGGCAGGATACAAAGTGGTTGTACCCCCGCCGGTTCAAAAACAAAATGGATTGGTTGCCCGCTGCCTTGTCCTCCCGCAGTCTGGCAGCCAACACATCCCCGATGGCGTAGGTAGGCGGTGTGCCCCGCATATCCACGATCTCCACCTGGGGCAGCGGTCCTTGGTTGTAGCGATGCTTCAGCTCCACCAGCGTGTACGTACCGGAGACTGCCTTGTAATAGGACGTGACCGACGGTGTTGCGGAGGCAAGCAGCATCACAGCCTTATGGAAGCCACAGCGGAAACGGGCGATGTCCTGGGCATGGTATTTGGGATCCGTGTCGGATTTGTAGGTGTACTCGTGTTCCTCATCGATCAGGATCATGCCCAAGTTTGGCACAGGTGCAAAGATGGCAGAACGGGTGCCAATGACCAGATCGGCCAGTCCCGACCGGATCCGTTTCCAGGCATCTAACTTTTCACCGGCAGACAGGGACGAATGGATCACAGCGATCCGATCCCCAAACCGGCGGCGGTAGATCTGTACCGTCTGGGGGGTCAGAGCGATCTCCGGTACAAGCAGGATCACGCCACGACCGTCGGATAGCACCTTCTCGATGGCAGCGAGCATCACATTGGTCTTGCCGGAGCCGGTGACACCATGGAGCAGCACGGCCTTTGGTTCCCCCGCCTGATACAGCGACAGGATGGTGGACAGGGCAGCATTTTGTTCCTCCGTCAAAGGAGACACCGGCTGGGGAGGCAGAGCAGCTTCCTCGGGGGTGAGCCGGAAGGGATCTCGATATTCGGTCTCCTCCATGGCAAAGACCAGCTTGCGCTCGATCAGCCGCCGCATACAGCTTCGTCCCGTGGCAGGCGTGACGCCTACCGTCTGGAACAGCTCCTTTTCCTCTTTGGATACCGTATCTCCCGTTTCCAAAAAAGGCTCTGCCAGTGCCAAAAACAGCTTTGCCTGATTCTCACTGCGACAGCCTGCCAGCAGATTTTCCTTTTCCCCCTGCCGCAGACTTTGCTGTGCCTGCTCCGTCAAGGTGTACATGAGCCGCACCTGTCCACGGGAGGGATCCTGCACCACGGTGGTCTTCTCCACCAGCTGTGTCCGGCACAGATCCGCTAAGGTGTTGGTGCAGTCAAAGGGAAACTCGTTTTGCACCTGCTGGCGGGTGGTCTTTTTTTTGTTCACCAGATAGGAGTAGACCTGCAACGCCTTAGGTGTCAGCCCTTGCAGACTTTCTTCCGGACAGGCCTTTGCCGTGAAATATTCCACGATCCGGGTGAGTGCCCCGCCGGGTACCACAGCGTGTACCGCCTCGCCAAAGGTGCATAGGGTGTATTCCTTCAAAAAGTGGCATAGGGAGAGCATTTCCGCAGACAGCACCGGCTCCATGGCGCAGGAGCTCACCGGCTTGTAGATGGATTTTGTTTTTCCCTCCGGCAGTCCCGTGACCACCGCCATCATACGCCGATTGCCCTTGCCAAAAGGTACCTCTGCCAGACAGCCCGGTTTGCAGTACGCCGCCAGATCGGCAGGCAGAAAATAGGTGTACGCTTTGTCGGCGTGATAGGGTACGTCTAAGATATATACTTCTGCCAGCTCTCCCATATGGCGGCGCTCTCCTTTATCTGGTAATTGGATCACAGGGGCATCGATCCCAAATATTATTCTTCGTCGTCCCCGTCGTCTTCGTCGTATGCTTCGTCCTCGTCCCCGGCCAGACCCATCAGCAGCTCCAGAGCATCGGCAGCGGCGGCAGCATCCGCATCGGTGATCTCGCCGTCTTCGTCCTCGACCTGTTCCTCCTGTGCCTTAGCCGCAGCTTCAGCCTCTGCCTTAGCGGCCGCCTCTGCACGCTTCTGTTCTTCCTCTTCTTCCTTCTTCTTCCGGTATTCGATGGCTTCTTCCTCAGACAGGATCCGGAATTCGCCGCTGTACAGACCGCTGATGGCATTTTTGACCGCCTTTTCATCCCGGTATTCCTTCCGGATCAGGCTGGTCAGATTTTTGGCCTTTTCGTTGTCCTTGTTCATCGACATCTTTTCGGCGAATTCTCTCTGCTTCATGTATTCGTCGGTGATGATCCGGGCGCACTTGGCGGTGGCTACCACCAGCGTATACCGGTTGATCTTTCCGTCCTGGGTCAGTTCAGCAATAGAAGGGTGAATCATACTATATATCTCCTTGAAATTTTGATCTTAATGATGTATAAAATGGGGTATTCGTGCGGTTTGACACGCTATCCGTTAAAATAGGAATCGGTGATGTAGCGCATGCGGGGGTAGGTCAGGTGGGCTGCCTTCAGTATCGCCAGAAGATTTTCGGCACATTCTTCCTGCTTGCCGGTCTCGTTCAGCACCAGGTAATCGTAGTCTCCGGCTACGGCGATCTCGCTTCTGGCTTTGTCCATGCGCATCCGGATCTTCTCTTCGGTCTCGGTACCTCTGTCCCGGAGGCGGTGTTCCTGTTCGACTGCATTGGGCGCAAGCAGCATGATCAGTACACAGTCGTCTCCCAACAGCCGTTTGATCTGCCCGCCACCGTCTACCTCGATCTCTAAGATCAGGTCCCGACCGGCAGCGGTCACCTTTTCGGCCTCCGAACGCAGGGTGCCGTACAGATTGCCGCTGTATTCCGTGTGCTCTAAGATCTCACCGGCTGCCAGCAGTGCTTCGAATTCTTCTCTGGTTTTGTAGTGGTAGGTCACGCCATCCACTTCGCCGGGACGGGGCGCACGGGTCGTGGCAGAGACCGCTACACCGATATTCGGTGCGATCTTCCGCAGCTCTTCTACGATGGTCCCCTTCCCACTGCCGGAGGGACCGGAGATCACATATACAAGTCCTTTTTCCATTTATCCATTCCTTTTCACGATTTCTACGTTTTCAGTCAGTCCATCCAGCCGGTGTGTGTCGCTGAACGGTACCGCGGGCATTTGCCCATCGCTGTACAGCTCCAACAGCTCGATCCGGTTTTCTTCCCGCAGCAGCTCGCCGGGGATGTACAAGGTTTCCTGTGGCCCAATGCGCCAATACCGGCCTACCGGGAACCCGTTGATCCACACCTGCCCTTTGGTCAAGTTGCCGCCGGTATAGTGTAAGAACGTGTCTACACCCGGTTCGGCAGAGAAGGTACCGGTGAACAAATGGGGACCCATAGCGGCATCTGTTGCCTTAGGTGCCGCAAAGGCATTTTCCACCTGCGGATACCGGAAGGGCAGCGCACGGCATTCCCAGCCGGTCACGATGGACGGTACCGGATAGGGCTGTCCGTCTCCCATGGCACGATCCAGTATCACGCATTCGGTGATCCCTTTTTGCTCTGTAAGCAGCTTGTAGCCATAGCAGATACGCCCCATGTTTTCCACCAGAATATCCAGCCGCACATGGTCTTTGCCCGCCGCCACCCGGAAGGACACCGGTGTATTGTCTCGATCCCGGTAGTAGGTACCCAGGTATACGCCGTCGGCATAGATGTCTGCCCGGTCGTGGAGGCCGTTTATCCGGACGTAATAGGTGTAATCCGGGTGAGAGACTGGGATATGGGCGGTGTACAGCACGAAGCCGTAATCCTGCCCTAAGGCTTCCATGGTACGCACATTGCCGGACACGACCTTTGTTTCGGTCAGGGTATCTAACACATCCGGGGCGAATACCGAACGGCTGTCTTCCCAATGGATGTCACCGGCCACTTGAACCGGCAGATTTTCCGGTACCGGCGGCAGTGCATCCACCGACATACCACGATGTTCGGCAAGCACCTGACGCAGGGCAAAATATTTTTCGCTGGGTCTACCATCCTCGCTGACGGGTGCGTCCACGTCATAGCTGGTGCAGAAGGGAACATACCGTTCTCTGGCACCGGGGACGTCGGCACGGAACACACCATGGTTGGCACCGCTCCAGGAGCCGAAGTTGGTGCCGCCGCAGAACATATAGAAGTTCACGTGTGCGCCAAGGGCCAAGGCATTGCGGTAACGGGCGGCGATGGTGTCGGCACTTTGTCTGGCGAATTTGCCACCCCACTGTTGTGCTCTGCCGCCCCACATTTCGCCTATGAACACAGGCACATAGGGCTGATACTGGTGGAGAGTAGCGATGGAGGTTTCCGTGACCTCTGCCACATTGATGCCGGACCAGATCTCTTTGGGGCCGCCGTGGGTGAGCATATACGGATTGTCGCCGTCGGTATTGTATAAAGGCACATCGATGCCGCAGCGGCGATACAGGTCGGCAAGCCAGCGGATGTAGTCCTGATCCATTCCAAAGGAGCCGTATTCGTTTTCCAGAGCCACAGCTAAGACAGGCCCGCCGTTGGTAGACAGCATGGGCAAAAATGTGGGCAGCAGGCGGTGGAAGTAATCTTCGTAATGGCGGAGGAAGGCGGCATCGCTGGTACGGGGGCAGCAGTTCTCCTGCATGAGCCAATAGGGCAGCCCGCCCCAGTCGCATTCGGAGCAAATATAGGGAGCGGGTCGGAGCAGGACATACAGCTCCATTTCCTGACACAGGGCAAGGAAGGCATGGAGATCCAGCCGATCCTCGAAGCAGAAGTGGCCTTTTTCGGGTTCATGGAGATTCCAGGGCACATAGGTCTGGACGGTATTGAGTCCAAAGGCCTTCATGAGGGCCAGTCTATGCCGCCAGCCGCCGGGCAACGTCCGGAAATAATGGAAGTCACCGGAGGCCAGATCGAAGGGTTTATGGTTGAGGGTGAAGCCATGTTCGTCCATGGTGAGGCAGGTTTTTTCCGTCATGGGGAAGTCCTCCTTGCGTGTGGCATTTATTCCTTATCGTCCTCGTTGTCGGCGCCGTCGTCCTCGTCCTCATTGTCGGAGCCATCGTTTGCCAACCGTGCGGCGAGGGTCTCGGTCTGGATCGCAGACAGGATCACGTGGTCGCTGTCCATGACCAGAATAGAACGGGTCTTTCTACCGCTGGTACAGTCGATAGCCCGTCCCATATCCTTTGCATCCTGGATCATGCGCTTTGACGGTGCCGCTTCCGACCCGATCACTGCAATGACCCGCTCTGCGTTGATGATATTATTAAATCCAACATTTACAAATCGCATGTGACTCACTCGATATTCTGAATTTGTTCCCGGATCTTTTCCAGCTCGCACTTGATATCCACCACCAGATGGGCGATCTCGGCGTTGGCAGCCTTAGAACCGATGGTGTTGGTCTCCCGGTTCATTTCCTGGAGCAGGAAGTCCAACTTTCTACCGGCGGCTTCCGGTGCGGAGAGGATCTCGTCCATGGCAGCAAAGTGGGAATCCAGCCGTACCAGCTCTTCATCGATGGCGGCACGGTCGGCGTAGATGGCAGCTTCGGTCAGGATCCGCTGCTCTGCCACATCGATCTCGAAATCGGCAAGGAACTGGCGAATGCGCTGTTCCAGCTTGGCAGAGTACCCGGCAATATCGGATTCGGACAAAACCTTGATCTGTGCGGCCAGAGACTGGATGGTCTCGCACTTTTTGCGGATGTCGTTTTCCAGATTTTGTCCCTCTCTGGTACGACCTGCGATGAAGGCATCCACGGCTTCAGCCAGCACAGGGCGCACATCGTTCCAGTCCCGTTCCATATCGTCCTCCGGCTTTTTCACGGTGAACAGCTCCCGATTGGCTGCTACCAGACCGATGGTGATGGAGCCGTCCAACTGGTGGTCGTTTTGCAGCTTGCGCAGTGCGTTGATATAGGAAGCGGCGGCAGCGGTGTCCACCATGTATTCCACGCCTTCCTCGGACACCACATTGACATTGATATTGACTTCGATCTTACCACGGGAAATGCCACGCTCTGCCAGATACACCTTGATCTTTTCTTCCAGAAAGCTCATAGATCGAGGCAGGCGAACGGACACATCCAGATACCGGCTATTGACACTGCGGATCTCGGCGGTGATGTCCCGGTCGCCGGTGGCAGTCATAGCACGGGCACGCCCGAAGGCAGTCATACTTTTTAACATAGGATAGATTCCTTTGATCACGTTGATAATGGGGGGAAGTGTGTACTGCCACGTCGCCGAAACAGCGCAGCTTCCCATATACAATATATTATACAACAAAAACGACCCCATTGTCAACGAAATGGAGTCATTTTCGGTAGTTCTGCATGAGATAAAACTATAACAGATGTATGAAATTGTGCAGGTGGGAGAGGGGATCGGCGGGAAGCCAGACGTGAGAAATCAGAAGTAAGAAAGGCAGAGCATCCGGGCTTCGTTCGGGATGCACCCACGTCTGTGTACCGTACGATCCCGGTATTCCTGCCTGCAATATCGTATTACTTCCGTAATATCGTATTACTTCCGTAATACCGGCATTTCCGTCATCCGCAGCTTGGCACAGCCGTAGGGGATAAGCACCATATCCACAGCTTCTCCGGTGGCCTTGTCCGAGATGGGAGTGGCAGCGGCAACGGTGTCAAAGCCGTCCGCAAAGTCCCAATCGACAGGTGCCAGCTTGGCGTGGAGCTTGAGGGCGGGGGACGTGGAGGAGAAGGGCACAGCATCGACCGGGCATTCTTCCACGGTGAATTCCTTTGCCGCAAAGCCATACCGCCATTCGCTTTGGGGAACCAGCTCGTAGTCGCAGTAGGGGAACTTGCGCTCCACACCGGCGGCTTCGTATTCGTGCATTTTCCATGCGGCTTTGATGGGCAGAGAGAACACCAGCGGGCCGTATTCCACCGTCTTCAGCTTGGCAGGACGATTCACCAGATGGGGTACTGCCGTGAAGGCCACTTCCACCGTCTCCGTACCGCACCAATCCTTGCTGATCACGATCATCTTGCCACCGAACTTCTCGCCGTTCACGGTGCAGCCCTTGACCCAGCCGGGTACCCGGATCTTCAGGGTGAAGTGTACCGGTTCTGCCGTGGTCACGGTATAGGTGCCGCTATGCCGGAAGGGATAGGCGGTGTCGATAGAGAGGGAGACCTTTTTGCCGTGTACGGCGGTGTCCAGCTTGACCGGCAGCATCAGGGGGCATTCGATGCCGGTGCGGGTCTTGCGGAAGGCAGACAGTGCCAGCTTCGGCCAACCCTGTCCCATATTGGCGGTGCAGCAGCCGTAATGGGGTTCCAGACCAAACAGGTGCGCTTCTTCGTTGTTGGAGCGGAACATACTTCTGCCGGGGAACCTCTGGCAAGCGATCTGGTTTACCTGCTGGACGTACTGGTGTGTCCACATATCGTCGGATATGGTGGCAGGCAGTGCATTGTATGCCAGCTTTTCCAGCCGATCTGCCCAGATGCTCTTGCCGGTGATGGAGTACAGGAGCTCACAGGAATACAGCAGTTCGTTGATGCTGCACAGCTCGGTGCCCTGGTTGTTGTATGTCCCGGACAGGCATTCGTCCCCGGTGAAGCAGCCCACGGCCGTACCGTTGTATTTTTCCAGGATCTGCCAAAGCTCTTCTGCCCGGTCGGTGTATTCTTCCCCAAAGAGGGCACAGGACACAGCTTCGTACTTAAACATCATACCGATGTTGACGATGTGGGTGTGGAAGACCCATTCGTTCATGGGACGGAGCCAGGTGTCGGTGAAGGAAGGCCAATCTGCTCCCTGTTCCCGCAGGAGCTTGCCCAGAGAGACGATCCAGTCCTTGTGGTACCGCTTTTGCAGATATGCCAGCGGGATCAGCCCTTCGAACCAGCGGAACTTGCCCCAGCTGAACAGATGCAGTGTTCCGTCGGCCAGCAGATCATACAGGCACTTCATGGCATCGTGCAGCCCCCGGTCGGCCTTCTTCCACAGGTCGTGCTTTTCCGGCAGCCCGGCCGTGCATTCGCAGTACAGCGCCAGCACCTTGCCGATGAGCAGGAAGCTCCAGGTGTCGTAGGAGGCTCGTTCCTCCGGCGCACAGGGGCAGATCCAGCCGTCCTTGCACTGTCTGTCTAAAATGGAGCGGATGTATTTTTCTGCCCGTGCGATCATGTCTTCGTCCCGGAGCAGGAATGCCAGGGGCACAAAGCCGTCCAGCCAGTAGGGCACACGCTCCCAGCCCTCTCGGTTACCGCCGATCCACGCACTGTCCCGCACGTCCGGCCACATTGTATCCAGATTGCCCGCCAGACCATTTGCCTGGATGGTCAGCTGGTCCTTGAGCCAACCCTGGGGCGTGATCTGGTAGGGAGAAAAGAAATTGTACATAGCAGTCTCCTTTTGGTGAGGAAAAATAGGTATGGTACTACTATAGCAGATTCATTCGCATTTTGCAAGAGGAGACAGGATTTTTCACGAAAATCTTTTTGTCTATACGGAACCGGATATACGCTTTCGTTCGCACATACGCCTGTCTATGGAAAAAATGCGCACAAAAAACGACCTGCCGCAGGACAGAGCAAGGGCAGATCGTAGGGGATGGTGCTTATCTCTTGTTCTTTCTTGTCAGCGTGAAGCCGGCGGCCGATACCATTGCCGCTACAGCAGCGATCACACCTGCATCCATGGTCTGGGGGGCGGTGGTCACTACGGTCTCTGCCGTGGTTTCTGCCTCGGTCTCCACCACCGGTGCCGGGATCAGCTCTAAGTCACCAAAGATGGAAGGATCCTGCCATGCGGTGTTGTTTCCGTCAGCCCAGCCCAAAGCGGAGGTTCTATTATCGCCTTCTGCATTCTTCGAGTTGACCTGGATCTCCAGACCCAGCACAGCGCCGGCCTGCATCACAAAGGCATCGCAGAAGCCGTTCAGATCCATGGAGAACTCGTAAATGTAACCGTCGTCCAGCTCAGTGCAGGCAACGGCGTAGGTGCCAACAAGGTTTTCCTTGGCACCATCGGTACCGGTCAAGGTGACATTGGTCGCATCGGCCTTGGTCCAGCCCAGCTCGCAGACGGTGTCATCGGAGGTAAAGTCGGTGGGATCGTTGTTCAGCACGTCCAGATAGATCTCCATGCCGTCTCCCCAGGAATTGGAGGTGCCTGTGAAATGGTCCGTGTCCCCAAAAACCTCTACCAAAACGTACAGGTTCGTGTCGTCCCACAGTGCCTTCCACTGTGCCGTGATCCCTTCATCCGTGCCATCCTTCAGCAGTGCGACCGGATAGGCTTCTGCCACGTCCCAGGCTGCTTCGATCTGCCCATCCACCACAGCAGTGCCTGCCGTAGCGGTACCATAGGGAACTGCAGCTGCTGTCGGTGCCACGCACAGAGAAGCCAGCAGTGCGCATAGGAGAAGTGCAAAGGTTTTTTTCATGTCCATCACCTCATGAAAGTATAAGATTTTCGGCTGTCGCACAGACGCACCGAAAGTACACTTATTATAACAGGTCCTTCGGCGTTTTACAAGAGCAATTGCATAACTTTGTCAATTTTTTTGGCAAAAGGTCGGGCGGAAAAGAAAACAACTCCGTTTTCCCTATGAATTACGACCTACGCACTTTTCCTGCATCTGCTTAGCCGCAATGGCAAGATACCGCACCGTGTCCGAGGCCACCATACCGATCTCGCCCATCTCCTCCTGTGCCAGCTCCCCGGCCAACCCTGCCAGATAGGCACCGCACGCCACCATCAGCGCACTGCCCCGGTTGTAGCCGGCCAGCCCCGCCAAAACGCCGGAAAGCACATCCCCGCTGCCTGCCGTTGCCATACCGGCACAGCCACGGTTTACGATATAGCATTCGTTTCCATCTGTGACGATGGTGCCGGATCCCTTGCGCAGCAGGATCACGTGGTTTTCGGCTGCATAGGCTTTGGCATACCGCACCGGATCTACGTCGCAGTCGGCAATGGAGACACCGGATATGCGTGCGAATTCCATGGGATGGGGTGTCAGGATCGTAATGCGTCCGGCATAGTATCGTTCTTCGAATAATTTGTGACGTGTGTCTTCTGTCATGCGACCCAGGCAGTTCAGACCATCGGCATCTAAGATCAGCGTGCCGGGATAGCTTTGCAGGAGCCAGGTCAGAAGCTCCTCGTTGTGTGCGCCGCTGCCCCAGCCCATGCCCACAGCCAGTGCCTTTGTACCGGTCAACGCTTTTTCCAGTGTATCCGGTGCAAAGTCCAGAT
This sequence comes from uncultured Ruminococcus sp., assembly GCA_964463375.1. Classification (GTDB taxonomy): domain Bacteria; phylum Bacillota; class Clostridia; order Oscillospirales; family CAG-272; genus UMGS1696. The sequence continues at coordinate 16,636 of CAYXBQ010000008.1, forward strand.
CTCCTCCGTGATCGGGCAGGGGAACGGCAGTGCTTTCCAACAGATAGGGTGCCACCGAGGGTAGGATCGAATCCGCACACAATAGCTTCACCACGCCACAGCCACACCGTAGGGAAGACGCCGCTATATTGGCCAGCTTGATGGCACCGCTGTAGCTCCGGCACCCGCCCATGACCGCCACATAGCCATAGGTGCCCTTGTGGCTGTCCGGCAGTCTATGGGGCAGGATGGCACCGAAATCCCCCATTTCCGGGACGCAAACGGTGTCGGCGGGATCCACGGGAATGCCGATGTCTGCATTGCAGAGCGTACCGCAGTATTGCTTGCTGCCAGCAAGATAATGCCCGAACTTCCTTGTACCGATGGATACAGTCGTTGTCGCACGTACAGCCAGCGTGTCTCCGCTATGGGTCTGTGCCGGTCGTCCGCTGTCTCCGGAAAGACCGCTGGGAATATCCACCGCCACGATGGGCAGACCGGCGTCGTTCATTTGCCGGATCATATCTTCGTAGGGCGGGGGCAGGATGCCGTGAAAGCCGGTGCCAAATAGGCAGTCCACCACCGCACCATATCTGCCAAGGGAAAAGTCTGCCGACCAGAGTATCACCGGGATACCTTTGCTTTTGCATTGTTCAAAGTAATACCATCCGTCCGGCGACCATTTTTCCTCTGCCAACACGATGGTGCAGGGAACGGCCTGTTCGGTGAGCAGGAGAGCCAGCACGAAGCCATCGCCGCCATTGTTACCGCTGCCGCAGAAGATAGCCACAGGGGCGTGCTGGGCAAAGGCAAAGGCATCCCCCACGGCACGACCGGCCCGATCCATCAGCTCGACCGCCGCCGTCCCGCCCTCGATGCACCGTCTGTCCGCTGCTCGCATGCCTGTATTGGAAACTGCATATACCATAGGTTTTTGTCCTTTTTGGGTGAAATGGGTGTTTGGTTGTATTATAGCAGAATCGGCATAGGTTTGCAAGGGGGCGGGAAAAAGTATGCGGACAAGTTTGCTTTTTTCTCTTGACAAACCCGGTCGTATGTGGTATACTGAACGTGTCAGAACGATTGGGCGGGCAAGGGATTGCCGATCGCTCTACAAAAAATCCAACGAAACGGAGGCGAAGTTTTATGAAAAAGCTGTTTGCAGTAGAGGATCGTGTCGTCTGCCGTGGGGGAAATGCATAAATAGCCTGCGTATATAGCACGTGTGGTATTGCCGATACCAACGTGATCTTTCAGACGAACACATCCATGGGACTTTCTTTGATACCGGGTGTGTTTTTTCGTACCTTTTTGTACCATCGCTTCGAACACATCCGGTCACAGTCGGGTGTGTTTTTTCTATGCAGTACAACCCACGGAGACAGCGACAAAGTACAGGAGGACCATACTATCGAACGACTGAAGCATATCTTAAACCACATGGGACAGCGGGAGCGGGTCTATGCCGGGATCTACAATGGTGTGCTATACTATTCCGACCCACGGATCCCGGAGGAATACACGGATTGGGAGGCGGTGTACTGGCAGAACGAGATCGCCTATGAGATCATGCCCACCCACAAGGATACCCCCGGCAAGCCCGATATCCGCATCCGCATTCCCTTTGACAAACTCATTCCAAACACACAGGAGTACGAACACTTGAAACGTTTACGTTGGTATTTTTCAAAAATGGAAGAACACACAGCCTCGTATCAATGGAAGGATACCGAGTCTGTGCCGCCCAAAAGCATCTCCCTCTATGCGGGGAAAATGCTGTATCATCATCTGCCCCCGCCGGTGGACCCGGATAAGATCCAGCCGCCCACCTGGGAGCAGGACAACACCTACTGGAAAAACAATATCGCCTACACCTTGGAAGAGCCCGACCGGATGCACAAGGGGCGACCCTCCGTGGTGATCCAGATCCCGGAAAAGGATATTTTGCCTGCCGACATGATGGAACAGATCCATGGGGCTGCTTTGCGGGACATCGAGCTGCCGGTGGACTATGTCTACACCAATCCCTGGACCACGGCGGCTGCGGACTGGTGTCTCCGGCGCATTGCCAAATATTTCGATCCCGTCAACGCAGAGCTGGACAACCCCAGCCGACCGATGGAGGAAAACGGGTACTTCTACGTCCATCGCCCCGATGCCACCATCGTCCCCCGGAACAGCGTCTATTTTGCCCGGTGTGCCACACAGTATTACCGCTACATGGGTGGCTGCAATGTGGAACAGCTTCCCGAAGAGCAGCTGACCCCGCCACAGCCCTGCCTGTGTATCCGGATCCAGGTGCAGCTGCCGGCTGACAAGATCAAAAAAGCCACCCATATGCTGTGCGTGGATCTGCCGGCGGTGGTGGAGCAGTTTGTGCGGGAGTTTGATGCTGCCATGCTCAACGAGGTGCTGACCCTTGTCGAGACCAGAGAAGCCATACGCACCTGGCTTGCGGACAGCGAATACTGTGCCTTTTTGGCAGACGGCAGTATCCTCCCCCGGAATAAACTGGGTGGAAAGCTGTTGTCCGCTGTGCCCTTTGTCTCCCCCGACAACGACCGGATCACTGTAGCCGGTGTACCGGGCATGGGCATACGGCGGGGCGTGACCGTGATCACCGGCGGCGGCTACTCCGGCAAATCCACACTGCTGGATGCTATCTCTGCCGGGGTCTATCCCCACGTGAAGGGAGACGGACGGGAGTTGGTGGTCACAGACGAGACGGCTATGGAGATTGCCGCAGAGGATGGCCGGTGCGTGAAGCGAGTCAATATCTCTCCCTTCATTCGCTGGATCCCCGGCGGTGACCCCATGGATTTTTCCACCGACCATGCCTCCGGCTCCACCTCTCAGGCGGCAAATATTCTGGAAGCGGTGCAGGATGGTTCCCGGTTGTTGCTCATCGACGAAGACCGGTCTGCCACCAACTTTATGATCCGGGACAAGATGATGAAAGCGCTGATCCGGCACGAACCCATCACGCCCTACACCGACCGGGTACAGGAGCTGGCAAAAGATGTGTCCTCGATTTTGGTCATTGGCGGCAGTGGGGAATACTTAGGTGTGGCCGACCGGGTGTATCGGATGGACGACTTCCATATCACGGATGCCACCACCGAGGCGAATCACGTGTGGCAGGAAAGCACCGGCACGACACCGGTCGAGAACCGGATGATGATCGAAAACGAAAACGATCCGGCGAACTGGCGGCAGGATAGACAGTTAACAAAGGAAGGCTTCACGTCCTATCCGAGCCGCAGCGGCACAGAACGGTTGTCGGTGGACCCGCTGGGTGTGATCCGGATCGGGAACGAGGACATCGACATTCGGGACATCCACGGCCTTGCCACCTACGGTCAACAGAATGCCGCCGCCTTCATCCTGCGGTATCTGATGCTGCGCCGCAAGGACAACGTGGTACCGCTGGATACGGCATTGGATGCGCTGTATACGCAAATGGCAGTGGAAGGTGTGGAGACGGTATTCAGCAACTATTTCATCGACTGCGACCGGTTCTTAGAGCTGCCACGGCCACAGGATGTGAAGTCCGTGATCTATCGTATGCGCTTTACCATGTGGCAATGAAAAAAAGGGGAGTTTCCCCCTTTTTTTGGTAGCCTGTGTTTTGCGTTACTGGTGTACAAACCCGGCGGCACGTGCTGCACTGGTGCGTTCAAATTCCACTACGGTGCGGGCCAGCGACATGGCCGGTTCGGCACAGCCACGACGGGAAAGCTTGTCGATCACTCCGTTGAGTTGTGTGGCACCTAAGTCTGTTCCACGGTGGATCATTTCTGCAATATGCTCGTCGGAGCTGTCCAGCAGGGTGTTCAGTGCGATCCCACCCTTTGCCATCACCGACTTCATAAAGCTGGTCTTCTCCGGTGCGATCCCGTATTTCCCCAGCAGCGATACCGCCTTTTCGGTGTGCGCCGCATAGGATTCCAGCTGGTACGTGATCTCCCGCCGCAGGAATTTGTCCTGTACCTTGGGCAGCACATCCACCAGCGCCTCACTGCCCATCACCAGATTCCGGTGTACCTCCGACAGCAGCTCCTTGGTGGATCCGTTCGTGTTTTCCTGTTGCATACCAATCCTTCTTTCTTTGCGTTGTTGCAAGGTCAGTATGCCCCATGTGGCACAAAATATGTGTCACGCAGCACGGCGGTACACAAACGAAACATAGGCACTGGCAAGCTGGGTCAGGTATTTGTCCAGTCGGGCGGCGATGGTATCTATGATAGAAAGCATGATGCTCCTCCTCTGCAAAACGTAGCTTTTTCTTATGTCCGTAGTATACCAAAGCTATGTTTGCGTAGGTTTTCCAAAATGTTTCTGTTTTGTTTCCGGGCAAAAAACGGGTACGACAGCTTCCGATATGTGCGTTTTAGTCTTCCGTGAAGGCACCAACGAATTTTTCGATGGCAGAATCAAAGGAGCTTTGCTTGGATGCCACCAGGGACGCAAGGTCCGTAGAGCCCTTGACTGCCAAATCCTTGTAGGACGTGGGCATGGTACCCCAGCCGTAGGCCTGGGTCAGGTCGTAGACCCGGTTGGCAAAGATGATATCCAGCATGGCGGCAGAGTCGGTGTCACGGGCGTATTTGCCCTTCAGTGCGATCTCATAGTAGGCAGGGGTCAGCGTGTAGTGGGATTCCGAGGCAAGGGATTCCAGCACCTTGCCGGTACAGGTGGTGTCGCTGGTGGTCATGGGGACAAGCAGCATGGGGCCTGCCGGATTTGTGTAGGTCACATATTCTGCCTGTGCTTCGTTCCGCTTGGGCATGGGGATGATCCCGAAGTCGTCTGCCATTTCCCGCAGTCCCGACACGTGGAACATCACCTCGCTGTAGAACAGTGCCCGTCCTTCGATGAAGCAGTTTTTGATATCGGCAATGGTGTCCGAGGAATTCTTGATCCGGGTGGTCAGCAGGGTGTTCTGCTGGTTGGCGAGGATCACGCCGGTGGTCTCCAAAATCGAGGTACACAGCTCCACATCCATATCGAAAATGGGCAGATCCTTATCGTCCTTCTGGATGTACCGACCGCCGCAGGAGTAGAACAGTCCATGCACCGTATCCGGCGTGGTGGCAAGACCGTATTGGTCTTCCTTGGTCATTTCTCCATCCCCGTTCAGGTCACTGGATACGTCTGCGGACATTTCCTGGAATTTGTCGATGGTCCACCGGCCTTCGTTCACCACATCGTAGGGCGATTCCAGATCGAAGTCCTCGACTAAGCTCTTGTTGAACATCAGGATCCAGGTGGCCTTTTTATCGATGGTGGAAATATCTCCCGTCAGGAAATACACCTTGCCCCCGATGGACAGGTCGGATACGCAGTGGGCATCCCAGTAGGGCTTTGTCACATCGATGTCCGGCAGCATCCCGTAGTCCATGAGGATCCCGGATTGGGCAGCGGAGGCAGAGGCATAGGTATCCAAAAAGGCCGCATCATAGGTGCTGTCTCCCGCCTTTACCGCATTGGCTAAGGTGTTGTTGGCGCCGGCATCCATGATCCCTGTGATCTCCACATTGTATTTGTCGTTGATGGTCAGGTTCCGGTTGTAGATGGCATCGTTGATCCCTTCGCCGGTGGCCTCTTCTGCGATCACATCGAACACCGACCAGCTGATCTCCGCCCCTGTGCCGTACAGCAGAAAGTGAAAATCCCTGCCGCCAAAATCCTCGGCTTCGACTGTGTCCGCATAGGGATCGGCGGTCTCTGCGGTGGTCTCTACAGCTGCTGCGGTGGAATCATTCGTTGTGGTCGTATTGGTGGTCTCCTCGACAGCACTGCCGCAGCTTGCCAGTAGCAGGGAAAGCAGGAGACATACGGTGACAAATTTTTTCATATGGATACTCCTCTTGTGCATATTTGGAAAAGAACTATGGTTAGTATAGCACATTTTTGGCATTGTGTAAAGGGGAAAAGGCGAATTTGTACAAGATTTTGTAAAAAACGATATCCGGTGTAAGCTTGCAAAGGATCGGGCTACAAGACCGGATTTTTGTAAATATAGCTAAATCTATTCGTTTTATCGCATTAACATTTGACAAATCCGGACTCATGCGGTATAATAAAGACGTGAAAAATACAGAAAAGAACAAAAGGAGACAACAATATGATGGGACCGCCGCCGGGATTCATGGGACCCCAGGACAAAGCACGCGAAAAGCTCAAGGAACCAAAACCAACTTCCCTAAAGGAGGTGCCGGGGTATCTGTGGCGAGTCGTATCCAAATTCTGCCGCAGACTGCTCTACATCTTCCAGATCGTTTGGGAAACAAGGCCGTGGATCTTATTCTTCATGGTCTTCATGGCCATTTTCAACGGGGTCACGCCGGTCATCAGTGCGCTGATCAGCAGTAAACTGCTCAACAGCCTGGCCTCTGCCTATGTGGCTGCCACCAATGGGATGCTGGACGATATGTCCGGCGGACTGTCCATGGTAGCGGGACTGCTGGTGCTGCAATTTGCCTTCAGCTTCTTCACCAGCATGGTGGGCCGATTATCCAATATCGTCACGAACATCGCCGGAGAGCTGGTCACCAACACCGTAAACCTGCGGCTCATGCACAAGGCGAAGACCGTGGATCTGGCATCCTTCGACCGGCCGGATTTCTATGAGAAGCTGGAGAACGCACGTAGAGAAGCGGGACACAGACCCTTGCAGATCATCAACGCCAACTTCACGGTGATCTCCACCATCATCAGCATGGTGTCCTTCATTGTGGTGCTGTCTCAGGTCAGTGCCGCAGCTCCCTGGCTCATTGCGCTGCTCAGCATTCCCACGGCGCTGATCAACTTTATCTATCGTCGGAAGAACTTCCACTATATGCGCCACCACTCCAAGGAACGGCGGCAGATGAACTACTACTCCAACCTGATGACCAACAAGGATATGGTCAAGGAGGTGCGGCTGTTCGGGCTGTCGGATCTGTTCATTGGCCGGTATAACGATACCTTCCGCATATACTTCAAGGGTCTGCAAAAGCTGTTCATTGGAGAAGGCCTGTGGCATATGGTATCCAGCGTGTTCTCTACGGCTGTGAACTGCGCCCTGTTCCTGTTCATCGCCAAAGGGGTCACGGAAGGCCGCTATGCCGTGGGGGACTACTCCCTGTATACGGGCGCATTGCACTCCATCGCATCCGGCATCGGTACCCTGATCTCCACCACCGCTTCGATCTATGAAGGGACCTTGTTCATCGACAACCTGATCACCTTCATGAACGAAAAGGTCACCATCGTGCCGCTGCTGGCAGAGCGTGCCGAGCCTCGCCGTGTCACCCACCACACCGGTCACCGGATCGTGTTCGACAATGTGTCCTTCTCGTACCCCGGTACGGAGCGCAACGTCATTGACCATGTGAACCTGACCATCGAGCCGGGAGACACCGTGGCACTGGTGGGACTCAACGGCGCCGGGAAGACCACACTGATCAAGCTGCTGACCCGGTTGTATGATCCCACAGAGGGCACGATCACCCTGGACGGCTACGACATTCGGGAGTACGATGTACAGGATCTGTACCAGCTCTTCGGGATCATCTTCCAGGACTTCGGCAAGTATGCTGTAAATGTGAAGGAAAACATCCAGTTTGGGCAGCTTTCCCGTGGGGAAGACATGGACGGGATCCGGTTGGCAGCAGAACAGAGCAGTGCCGAACAGTTCATCGCCAAGCTGCCGGATGGGTATGACACGCCCCTGATGCGGTACTTCGAGGAAAACGGCATCGAGCTGTCCATTGGCCAGTGGCAGAAGCTGTCCATTGCCCGTGCCTTCTATTCGGACTCCGACATCATCATCTTAGACGAGCCCACTGCCTCTTTGGACCCCATCGCCGAGCAGGAGATCTACAACCAGTTCGACTCCCTGCGTAAGGATAAGACCACCATCTTCGTGTCCCACCGGCTGTCCAGTGCCACCGTGGCCAACAAGGTCGTGGTGCTGGAATACGGGAAGGTCATCGAGATCGGCAGCCATAGCCAGCTGATGCAGCAGCATGGGGCCTACTACACGCTATTCTCTACGCAAGCCAAACGATACATCACGGATACCGACAACACCCAAAATCATGGGGAGGAAGACTATGCTGGATCGAGAGTGCCGGAAGATCATACGCCAATGGGAAGACCACCGTTCCCCGGAGCAAAGCCGCCTATGGGGATGGGAAGACCGCCGATGGATCGGATGCCCATGCCGCCGGACGGAAAGCGTCCGCCGAGACCGCCGATGGCTGACGATGGTGCTCCTGGGCCTGCTTATGGGGAGCCTGCTGCTGGGATGCCAAAGCCGGGGGGAGAACAGCGAAACGAGCCTGCCGGAGACGACGCTGACCACCGCTGATCCGGCTGCGTTGTCCCCTCTGCCGGAGGAAAAGTGGCAGTTTGACAGTGCATTTTCTGCCAAGCGTGCCTGTACCAATGCGCTGGATCTGGTACACCGGCTGTCCGACTACGACGAAGAGGCTGTGACCGGTTATCGTGCCTTCCAGAACGATGCACGGAACGAGATGATGCGGGAGGACATCACCCAGGGGGAGCTGGAAGCCCTGTACCTACAGATCCAGGAACGCTCCCGCACGCTGACCCTGAAGCAGGGAGACGTGGCACGGGTGTATATCACCACGGATTATGACCAATACACAGTGGATCGCAGCTACCGCTCCTGCCGACTGGGCTTTGTACCGGCTGTGGGAGAGGCGGGGGAGGCACTGTCCATGACCGAATGCCAGATCCGGTTGCGGGGGAACAGCACCGCCGGCGGTCCCAAATTTCCCTATGCCATCAAGCTGTCGGAAAGCGAGAGCCTCTTTGGTATGGGCAAGGGCAAACGCTGGAATCTATTGGCCAATCTCCACGACAAGACCATGCTCCGCAATACCATAGGACTACGGCTGGCAGACGAGCTGGGTGCGCCCTACACGCCAAAGACCAAGATCGTGGAGGTGTATTTCAACGGCAAGTACCAGGGCACCTACGATCTGGTGGAAGCGATCACCGACAAGAAGACCCGTGTGGACATCGATGTGACGGCCCATGAATGTATTTTGGAGATCGATGCAAACCGGGACGACGGCAGCTACTATCTGGTGACACCCATGGGGATGCGGTTCAAGGTGGATAAGCCGGAGGACGTGTCGGAGGAGATGCAGGCGTGGCTGGATACATTTTTAGCCGAAGCAGAAACCGCGCTGCTGGAAGGACATGGTGCCGACTACTTTGATCTGGATTCCTTTGTGAATGTGTACCTGACGCTGGAGGTGACCAAGAATCTGGACAGCAACAGCTTTTCCACCCGGTATTTCATCAAGGGAAACAAGATCTATGCCGGTCCGGTGTGGGATTTCGATCTGTCCTCCGGCAATGTGTCCCCCTATGTGGATGAGGAAGGGTACAAGATATACCTGAACATCGAAGGGCGGGGCGACGACAGTGGGGACAGTGCCCATGGCCTTTGGAACCGGCAGGGGTGGTTTGCAGCGTTGTTCACCCACGAAGCCGACTTTGCCAACATGGTCGCCGCTCGATACACCGAAATGCGGCCGCTGTTTGAGAATATCTACAAGGACAACGAGCTGGGGCGAAGCTGGATCGGCGGCTGGCAGGACAAGTACGGTACCGCATTCCGGCGCAACTACGACGAGGGCGGCTGGGATATGTATGGTCGGTATTCGCCCTACCACATGGAGCCCACGCTGGACTATGACGAAAACGTGCAGTTCCTCGTCGATTGGTTCGAGGATCGTCTGACATGGTTGGATGGGGTGTACTACATAGGTTGAGCCGGAAAAGAAGGGTGCAGAAATGTGCCCTTTTTCTGTGCGATTTTGTTGACAAATCCGGCAAAATATGCTATACTGTTGCCAACGATCAAAAACCAATTGTGAGAAAATCACAAAGGAGGCCAATATGAGCAGAACCGATACGATCCTTGCCAATTTTCGGCGGGAGGAAGATCTGATCCGAGATAGACTGGACGATGGGATCCGGCATCACAGAATGGGACACGGCAAGGTACAGGTCGTGGACGAAAACGGCAAGCCGGTAGCCGGTGCCAAGCTGCATCTCAATTTGAAAGATCACGACTTCAAGATGGGTGCCAACATCTTCATGCTGGACGAATTTGAGAACGAAGAAAAGAACGCCACCTACAAGAAGCTGTTCCCACAGGTATTCAACCTGGCTACCGTGCCGTTCTATTGGAGCGACCTGGAGCCGGAGGAAGGCAAGCCCCGTTTTGCTGCCGATTCTCCCAAGGTATACCGCAGACCCGCACCGGACCTGTGTGTTGACTATTGTAAAGAGGTCGGCATCACGCCCAAGTGCCACTGCCTGAACTACGACCAGTGGACACCCCTTTGGGCACCGGACAGCATCACGGGCATCAAGCGTGCCATGGACAAGCGGATCCGAGAATGCGCCGAACGGTATCGGGACGTGATCCCCAGCTGGGAAGTCACCAACGAGCTGTACTGCGGCAAGTACGACACCTATTCGCAGAATCGCAAGAGCAGCCAGCTTTTCACCGCCCGGGACGTTATGGAATGGAGCTTCAACACCGCCAGACGCTACCTGCCCAACAACGAGCTGATCATCAATGAGGCCTCCCACGCCTGGACCAGCCTGTTCACGTGGCAGAGAGGTCCGTACTATCAGCAGATCGAACGTGCGCTGGACAAGGGTACGCCCATTGATGCCGTAGGTATGCAGTTCCATATGTTCTGCCGTGCCGAGAACGAGGAGAGAGACACCAAGCCCTACTACACCCCCTCGCACCTGTACAACGTCATGGACACCTACGCCAAGCTGGGGCTGCCCATGCAGATCACGGAGATCACCATCCCCTGCTACACCGATCTGCCGGAAGACGAGGAGCTGCAAGCCGAAGTCCTGCGGTATTTGATGGAGATCTGGTTCTCCCATCCGGCCATGGAAGCGGCGATCTACTGGAACTTAGTGGACGGCTACGCGGCCTTTGCCCCCCAGGGCGACATGAAAGCCGGTGAGAACTACTTCCGTGCCGGACTTTGCCGATTCGACATGACACCCAAGCCGGCGTACTATATGTTACGCAAGCTGTTCCACGAGACCTGGCACACCGAGGTGGATGTGGTGACGGACGAAGGCGGTTGGGCAAGCTGGAACGGTTTCTGGGGCAAATACGGCTGCACCATCGCCAATGCCGACAAGACCACCGAAACGACCGTACACCTGACCAAGGACAGCGGCAACAATTTCCGGGTCATCTCGAAATAATTACTGAATAGAATAAAAAAGGACAGGTCACAGAGGGCTTGTCCTTTTTTGTTCCAACGAAAAAACCACGCTGGCAGTTTTTCCTTCGAAATTCCGTCGGGCGTGGTTTTTGTATCGTTTATTTTGCGGCAGCTACGGGTTCTGCGGCTTTCTTTTTCTTGGCAAAACCGGAGCCCTGCCGCTGTGCCATAACCAGCTTCCAGTAGAAGCCCTTCAGATCCAGCAGCTCCTGGTGTGTACCGCATTCCACCAGATGGCCCTTGTCCAGCACGATCAGTCGGTCTGCGTTCCGCAGGGTGGACAGTCTGTGGGCGATGGCAAAGGTGGTACGGTCCTTAGACAGCTTGTTGATGGCATCCTGGATCAGCTTTTCGGTCTCGGTGTCCAGAGCAGCTGTTGCCTCGTCCAGGATCAGGATCTTCGGGTTGTGGATCAGCGCACGGGCAATGGCGACTCTCTGCCGCTCCCCACCGGACAGGGAATATCCCTTTTCGCCGACCATGGTGTTGTAGCCCTCGGGCAGGTTCACGATAAAGTCGTGGGCATTGGCCATCTTGGCAGCCGCCACCACTTCTTCATCGGAGGCCAGGGGCTTGGCGTACTTGATGTTGTCTCGGATGGAACCGGAGAACAGGTGGGTCTCCTGCAATACGACACCGATCTGTGAACGGAGCGCATTCTGGGAGATGTCCTTGATGTTTACGTCGTCGATGCAGATCTCGCCTTCGTTCACGTCGTACAGACGCATGAGCAGGTTGATCAGCGTGGTCTTACCACAGCCGGAGTGGCCCACGATACCGATCATTTCGCCCTTCTTGACTTCCAGGTCGATGTTTTGCAGCACCGGGTTGTAGGAGTCATAGCCGAAGGTCACATTCTTGATGGACACATCCCCCTCGATGTCGATATCGATAGGCAGCCCAATATCGGATACCTCCGGTTCTTCCTCCAGGATCTCCAGCACCTTACCCAGAGAGGTGAGGAACGCAGATACCTGACGGGGGATGAACGTGATGGTGATCAGAGGCCCATAGATGATGTTGGCGTAGGAGTTGAACTGGTGCAGGTCACCGTAGTTCATGGCACCGGTGAACAGCTTGTAGTTCCCGTAGAACAGGATCAGGTAGGAACCAAAGCGCACCACAAAGCTCAGCAGGGGGAACACGGTATCGTACAGCTTGGCGTTGGATTCGTTCTGGATAGCGGCTGCATCGGTCTTGTCGTTGAACTTGACGATCTCCCGCTCCTCGTTACCAAAGGTCTTGACCACACGGATACCGTTCAGGATGTCCTGTAGGAACAGGTTCACGTGGTAGCCGAGGATCCAGCCCTTCCGGTTCCGACGCTGCATGGTATCCCAGAACTTGTACACCAGGAACACTACCAACGGAATGGGCACGAATACGAACAAGCTCATGACCGGGTCCAGGATCAGCAGGAACACCAGTGCCAGCACGAAGGAGGCACCCATGGAGAACAGGGACGGCAGCTGGCCGGTCATAAAGCCCTGTACCACGTTTACGTCCCCGGTGATACGACCCATCAGGTCACCGGTGGATTTCTTTTGGATAGAGGCGATAGACAAGGTCTGGATCTTTTCGTACAGCAGCGTCCGCATCATCAGGGTGAACTTGTTACCGGAGATGGCAGACAGGCGGCTCTGGATCACGCCGATGGCACGCTGGAACAGATCGATGGATACGATGGCGACAAAGATCAGCAGAAATGCCTGCAAATTGGGGTCGGAGAGGGAGATGCCCTCTTTGTAGATAGACTTGTTGGTCAGATAATCGTTTACGGCGATCTTCTGGATGGCCGGCAGGATGAACTGGATGGCCAGGGTGAAGAAGGACACAAACAGCGGGAAGAACAGCATGAGCCGCATACCTTTGGTCAGGGCCCAGAGCTTTTTGTATACTTCCTTGGTGTCACGGCAGAAGGGGCAGACGGTGGTGCCGGCTACGAAGGGACGACCGCACTTGGGGCAGAACCGCTCTCGTTCGTCGTTGGTCACAGGCTCACCGGGGGCTTCCTTGTTGCGCAGCTTTTCGGCCAGGGCTTCACAGGCGTTCACCAGCACGGAATACCGGGACAGGTTACGGCCGGACAGGAAGCGGCAGACCAAGGTGGTGATCCCATCGATGCACGCATAGAAGGCACAGTTGCCGTACAGGACTTCTGTGGAGAACACGGTGCAGCGGGAGAGATCGATGGTGGACAGGACTTTGCCGTCTAAGAGGCAGTAGATGTGCTTATCGGTAACGACCGTCCAGCCCGCCACAAAGCGATCCTCATACATGTTGAAGGGAACGCAGTACATTCTCTTTTCACCGGCAGATACAGACTGATAAGCAGCCTCGTCCACCTGTGGCAGATCGTACATGAGTTTCATGGGTTTTATACCTCCATTGGGAGAAAAGTAAGAGGGTAGAGTTGTTCGTTACACTTAGATGTAGATCTCGATGACCTTGTAGCTCTGGCGATCCAGGGCCTCGGGATTGGGGATCAGGAAGCAGTTACCGTCCATATCGGCGATGAGGATACGGCCGTCCTCTAACTTCCGGATGTTGGAGAAGGGGTTGTTCAGCACGAAGGAAACGTGTCCGGCGCTGGTATCTGCTTCCCAGTAGCAGTAGCCGAACTTTTCCTTAGCGGCCGTGATCTTCTTGATCTCCGGGGTGAAGTACCGCAGCTCCAGCTCGGCATTCAGCAGATCAACGGTGGCCTTGTCGAACACATTGATGTTCCGGATCATGCCGATCTCCGAACCACGTCCCTTTTTCCGGGAGTCCGGTTCTCGTACAGACAGGAACTCATCGGGTGCGGAAACGGGGAAGGAACGACGGATGACCACCCGCTCGAATTCCTCTGTTTCTCCCTCGGCGTTGATGATCTTTAGGGAGATCAGTCCACCGGTGGAGGCAGAGAACCAGGCGTTGTCCGGGGTCAGCGCAATGGATTCCCGGTGCTTGAACAGCTCGTCCGGGTTCACCTCTTCCTCGTCGTCCTCGTCTTCGGCGGCATCCTCTGCTGCTTTATCGGTCTTTTTCAGCTCTTCCTTTTTGTTTTCTACCTTTGCCTCGACCTTTTTGTTTTCCGCCTTGGCAGTGGTCTTTTCGTTAGTACTCATATATATTACCTCAAATGCCTCTCGATCGTGCGTTCACAGCTCTGTGTGATCACATGCCGGAGAGTACCTTCTTCATAGCTTCGGATTGCAGCATGTACAGCTTGTAGTACACGCCCTTCTTGGCCATCAGCTCTTCGGGCGTACCGGATTCGGCGATCTCCCCGTTTTCGATGGCGAACAGCTTGTTGCAGTCCTTCAGAGTGGACAGACGGTGGGCGATGGAGATGCAGGTGCGTCCCTTGATCAGCTTGGCCAGTGCATCGCTGATGAGCCGCTCGGTCTCGGTATCCATAGCAGCGGTGGCTTCGTCCAGGATCAAGATGGAGGGAGACATGAGCAGTGCTCTGGCAATGGAAACTCTCTGGCGTTCCCCACCGGACAGGGAGCGGGAACCCGTACCCACTTCGGTCTCGTAGCCTTCCGGCATCCGCACGATGAAGTCATGGGCATTGGCAGCCTTTGCCGCAGCGATGACCTCTTCCATGGTGGCATCCGGACGGGCATAGCGGATATTGTCGGCGATGGTGCCACGGAACAGGAAGATCTCCTGAGACACGATGGCGATGTTCCGACGCAGGCAGGACAGCTTGATCTTCCGGATATCCACGCCGTCGATGGTGATGGTACCGGAAATGGTGTCGTACATACGGGTGATCAGGTTGGCAATGGTGCTCTTACCGGAACCGGTATGACCGACCAGCCCTACGTTGTCCCCGGCGGCTACCTGGATGTTCACATCCTTCAGGATGGGCCGGTTGGGATTGTAGTGGAAGTTGACGTTCTTGAATTCGATCTCGCCCTTGAATTCGGGGATGTCCACGGCTTCCTTGTCGTCCATGATGTCGGGCACCATGTCTAAGATCTCGAACATACGCTGTGCGGCGTTCATAACGTCTGTGATCTGGTTGGTGAAGGTGGAGTAGAATTGCAGAGGGCCAAAGATCATGCCGATGTAGCCCAGGTAGGTGGTGAAGTCACCGTAGGTCATATCCATACCCATGACGGACAGACCGCCGTAGCCCCAGATCATCTGAGAGGACATACCGATCAGCAGGCTGACGATGGGGAAAATGGTCAGGGTGGTGATGTTCACCCGCAGGTTGGCATCGTACAGCTTATGGGAGTAGCCGTAGAACCGGTTGGTCTCCTCGGCTTCCTTGGCAAAGGCCTTGACCACGCGGACACCGTTCAGAGAGTCGCCCAGCATGGAGTTCAGGGAAGACGAAGCGCGCCACTGCTTGGAGTACATTCTCCACAGCTTGGGCAGCATGACCCGGAAGATCACGATGATGATCGGCACAGGCACGAACACCATCAGGGTCATTTTCCAGTTTAAGTAGAACAGGAAGATGGTAAGGCCGATCAGGTTCACGGTATTGACGATGAAGTTGGGCAGACCGTCGATGTAGAAGGACTGGATCCGCTCGGCATCGTAGTTGACACGGCTGATCAGTCTACCGGTGGAGTTGTCGTTGAAGTACCGCAGAGACAGGTGGAGCATACAGTCGAAGACCTTTTGCTTCATATTCTTGGTCATGCGGGTGGACAGATGTGCGTTTGCCCGGTTTTGCAGGATGCTCACGCCCAGAGATAAGAGCGCCAGTCCCACGATCACGGACAGGACGATAAACAGCTTGGTCAGGGTGTGCCAGTCGCCGTCCGCATCGATGACCCGGTCGTACAGGATCTGCCCGTTGATGATCGGGCTGACCAGGGAGATGGCAGAGGAGGCCAGCATAAAGCACATAACGGTGACCACCTGCAGCTTGAAGGGTTTGAGAAAGCCCAGCAGTCTGCCGATCAGGTCGCCCTTTTTGGAACAGTTGGTGCAGATCCGGCGGTACTGGTTTTCGTATCGCTTGCCGCACTTGGGACATTTGTGGTTGAACTGCTCGAAGATCTGGTCTTCCTCCGTCACCTCGTCCCCCCGGTAGATCCGTTCCACGATGTCCCGGAAGGCAAACAGTCTTTGTCTCTTGGAGTTGGTGCAGTACCCCACGATCTCCGTGACGGCATCCTTGTTCCATTCCTCCAGAGCCTTTTCTTCTTGATCCCGTTCCATACCGGTGGTATCGGGGCGGGGCGTGTCGTGCTTCAGCATCAGCAGCCGGTTGGAGGACATAAAGGTGTCCACCACCATGTCGGAGAAGGTCTCAAAGGAGAATTCATCTAAGACCTTCACGAACTGGGCCGGGGGCGTTTTGCCGAAGTGCTCGAAGTTGTCATGGGCATGACTTTTCATGGATTGGCTGGATTTGGGGATCGAGTCCGGGTCAGCCAGCAGACGGATGAGCGATTTCTTTTGGGGATCGTAGATCAGCCAGCTTTCACCGAAATTCCCATCGAAATCCAGATCCATCTGCAGTGCCACCGACAGATCCTCCGGGGAGCGGCCGAAGTCCACAAGTGCGCGGGCAGCCGCTTCAGATAAATTGTCTAACGGAAGCATAGTTTTCTCTCCGTGCCCTCTGATATGGGGGCTTTCTCTGGTTGGATTTGCCGCTATGTGCAAAAAATTTACGGATATGTCCTTCACACAGAGCGACTTTTGTGCTATAATGGTTACGGACACCGGCCATGGAGCGGAAGCCATAGGACCCCCCGCCCCACGAAAAAAGGATCCGTGTCCATTTATGATAGCATAAATCACAGAATATGCAAGAGAATTTCACAAATTTTTGAAATTTCGGCGATTTACACAAAAATGAACCGCCGGTTTCGTGCGAAATTGCATGCTTCTGGGAGGGGCAAAAAGACCGAAAAAACCGGGAACAAGGATACAAAGGCAGGAGTGACGACTATGTTTGGCAAAAAAAAGAATCAATGGACAAAAAGTAAAAATCCGGACAGCAAGCGATACAAAAACGACCTGGCAAACTATCTGAACGGCAGGGGACTGAAGTGCGTCTGCGAAAAGATCAACGGCATCGAGGAGGTGGTGGCCAAGAAGGGCTCCATCATCCGCAAGGAAGACGAGCTGATCGTGTATGCCAGCCAGGACATCGTGCTGCGTGCCGACGTGCTGTCGCTACAGGCCTGGGAGCTGTTGTCTCTGGAGGGGGTCGTGATCACGGCACCGGACAAGGAGCACGGCGGGGAAGAGCGCACCATCGTGGCCTACTACAGCTACTGGCGGGAGCTGGACGACTGAGCAAAAGATCCCCGGCTATGGAGCACCAAACGCCATGCTGCCGGGAGAAATACAGAAACAGAAAGAATACAGTATGGATATACAGATCGACAGTACACTGGCCGGAAAGACGATCCGGGAGGTTTTGCAGCGGGAGCTGGGCTATTCCGCAAACCTGATCAAGAAGCTGAAATTTTCCGAGAACGGGATCACCGTCAACGGCCAGTGGCAGACCGTGCGGTTCGTGTTGTCTGCGGGAGATACGCTGTCCCTGCGGGTGGAGGATACGGCAGAGGATGTGAGCCCCTACACCATCCCGGTGGAACTGCCCATCGAGGTGGTGTTCGAGGATGCCTGGGTCACGGTGGTGAACAAGCCCCCGCATATGCCGGCACATCCCTCCCTGGGACACAAGCTGGACACCGTGTCCAATGCACTGGCATGGCGGTACCGGGACACGCATTATGTCTTTCGCCCGGTGAATCGGCTGGATCGAGACACCAGCGGTTGTATGCTCACCGCCAACACCAGAGATGCCTCTTATAAGATGTACACCGCCATGACCACCGGGCAGATCCACAAGACCTATTTGGCGGTGCTGGACGGTGTGCCAACGGAAAAAGAGGGAACACTGACCTCCTATATGCATCGGGAAGCGGGCAGCATCATTCGCCGGGAGGAGACCACGCCGGACGCACCGGATGCCAAGCTCGCCATCACCGAGTACCGTGTCCTGTGGGAGAACGGCACCCAATCCATTGTGGAGGCCTCACCCATCACGGGACGCACCCACCAGCTGCGGGTCCAGTTTGCCGCTATCGGCTGTCCCATCACCGGAGACGACCTGTACGGCGATCCCTCTGCGCATATCCAGCGGCACGCCCTTCACGCCTGGCAGACCCGTTTTCCCCACCCGGCAGACAGCAGAGAGATCCTGGTGACAGCCCCCCTGCCTGTGGATATGGCAGCCTTAGTGGAGACGATCGGCGGGAAGATCGGGGAATGAGATGCGGATGCGCCTGCTGTGGGAAAACCGCCGGTGCGATATACCATCCACACAAAAGTCCAGCAATATGTCTGGATTTTTTGTTTTTCTCTAAAGCTATCTGTCTTGTGTGCTTTTTTGCGCTTTCTCCGATTCGTCAAAATTTGTTTTTTTTCGTTGGAATTTGCCGGTTTCGGTTGACTTTCCTGCGGGAAAACCTTATAATAAAGTTATATCGTATTCCACCCCATTTGGAGGGACTTTTTATCGTATGTCTACTCATATCACTCCCTATCTATCCCACGTTTCCCCAAACGAGAGAGCACGGCTTTCCCATGCTCGTCCCATCGTCTATTGGATGACAGGGCTGTCCGGCTCCGGAAAGTCTACCATCGCATCTGCCTTCGAGTCCATGTGCGTCTCCAAAGGCCACGCTGCGTTTATGCTGGACGGCGACACGGTGCGTACCGGGCTTTGTGCGGGGCTGGGCTTCTCGCCTGACGACCGGGCTGAAAATCTGCGCCGCATTGCAGAGGTGGCGGGGATCGTTGCGTCTACGGGCCAGATCGTGGTGGTCTGCGCCATCTCCCCCACCCAGGCTTCCCGAGACAGAGCGCGGGAGATCATCTCTCCCAAAGCAGCCTTCCGGGAGGTGTACGTCTCCACGCCTGTGGAAGAATGCGCACGCCGGGACCCCAAGGGGCTATACAAAAAAGCCTATGCAGGGGAGATCCCGTCCTTCACCGGTGTGTCTGCCCCCTATGAAGCACCTGTGGAGCCGGAGATCGTGCTGGACACGTTGCACCAGGATCCGGTGGCCTGTGCTATGCGGCTGTTCGAGGATGCCATGGACACCATCTACCAGCCGGCACTGCTCCTCACGGAAATGGCGAAAGCGGCGTCTGCTGCCTCGGCGGCCATCCTGCGCATATACAACGACACCTACGAGGTCTCCTTCAAGGAGGATGCCTCTCCCCTGACCACTGCCGACACCACCTCCAATCAGGTGATCACAGCGCATTTGCGCTCGGCCTTCCCACAGTACGACATTCTCACGGAAGAGGAGGAGGACGACCGGGACGAGCATGGGATCCCGAAGCGGCTGTCGGGTTGCGGGGTATTCATCATCGACCCGCTGGACGGCACCAAGGAATTCATACACCGGAATGGGGAATTCTGTGTATCCATTGGCTTTGCGGACCATCATCGGGTCATGGCCGGAGTGATCGCCGTGCCGGCAAAGGGGCTGCTGTATTACGCCTACGAAGGCAAGGGTGCCTACAAGACCACGCTGTGTGCCGACGGTATTGCAGAGCTTTTCGATCCGGCAGAGCAGATCCACGTGTCGGAGCGGGCAGAGAAGGTGCGGATCACAGCCAGTCGCTCCCACGGGGACAAGGAAACAGAAGCTCTATTGGAACGCAATGCCGACCGGATCGAGGAAGTGATCACGGCGGGCAGCTGCCTGAAGGGATGTTTGATCGCAGAAGGAGCCGCTGACGTACACTATCGCTGGGGTGCGTTCATGAAGGAATGGGACACGGCAGGCATGGAGATCCTGTGTAGAGAAGCCGGTGCCGCCTTCACAGACATGAACGGTCGAACCATGTGTGCCAACCGGGCGGATCCGGTACACCACAATGGCTTCAAGATCGTGAACAGACCGGAGGCAGAGCTGCGGTGAGCTGCATGGGTGTATGACCTGTGCCAAAAAGCAAATGTCGATGGCAGCGGAAACCAGATCATCGATGGTTGGCGCAATGCAGCGAAGTTGAAAATCATACAAACGAGGATAAAATTATGAACTACAGCCACTTAGATATGTTGGAGTCTCGCAGTATCCATATTCTGCGGGAATCCTATGCAGCATTCAAAAATTTGTGTATGCTATGGTCTATCGGGAAGGACAGTACCGTGCTGCTCTGTCTGGCAAGAAAAGCCTTCTTCGGACATGTGCCCTTCCCGCTGGTACATGTGGACACCCACTATAAGATCCCCGAAATGATCGAGTATCGGGATCGTCTTGCCATGGAATGGAACCTGGATATGGTCTACGGCGAAAATACCGAGGCACTGCAAAACAAGCAGACCTACCCGGATGGCAACGCTACCCGTCTGGAATGCTGCCGGAACCTGAAGACCGAAGCCCTGACCCATACCTTAGCCGGGGACTGGCCCCGCTACCGCCTGAACCATGCCACCGGGAAGTACGAGCTGGACGAAAACCGGGAGCCCTTCACGGGGGTCATTGTAGGCGTGCGTGCGGATGAGGAAGGCTCTCGCTCCAAGGAACGGTATTTCTCTCCCCGGGACAAGCACAACGACTGGGATGCGGACGACCAGCCGCCGGAATTTTGGGGGCAGTACAAGACTGACTTTGCACCCGGTACCCACGTGCGGATCCATCCGCTGCTGGACTGGACCGAGCTGGACATTTGGGAGTACATCAAGCGTGAGGGTGTGCCTGTGGTATCCCTGTACTTTGACCATGGCACCGGCAAACGCTATCGCTCTCTGGGCTGCTGGCCCTGCACGTCTCCGGTAGAATCCACGGCCTCCAACCTGGACGAGATCATCGAAGAGCTCCGTTCCGGGAAGTTTGCCCGTATCGCAGAACGTAGCGGTCGGGAACAGGACAAGGAAGACGGCGGCGGATTGGAAGCCCTTCGTCGGAACGGATATATGTGAGTTTTTGGTGAGAGTGGAGTTAAAAGTGTGGAGCGTGAAGCGTTATGGTACAAAGTTATTGTCCACTGCACATGGATTGTAACAATGCCGCATTCCGCACACCCCACTCTTAACCCCCAACACGCCACTCTTCACGCAATATTTCCTATATTTCAAATTATTTGGAGAAAAATAAAATGCAAGATAAACTACATATGAACATCGTGGTGGCAGGGCACGTGGACCACGGGAAAAGCACCGTCATTGGGCGACTGCTGGCCGATACCCATTCTCTGCCGGACGGCAAGATCGAGCAGATCCGGGCTATGTGTGAACGCAACGCCAAGCCCTTTGAATACGCCTTTTTGCTGGATGCCCTGAAGGACGAGCGGGCCCAGGGGATCACCATCGACACCGCACGCTGCTTCTTTGAGACCGAAAAGCGCAAGTACATCATCATCGATGCCCCCGGCCATATCGAATTTTTGAAAAACATGATCACCGGTGCTTCCCGTGCGGATGCGGCACTGCTGGTCATCGATGCCAACGAAGGGATCTGCGAAAACTCCCGGCGGCATGGGTATATGCTGGAAATGCTGGGCATTCGGCAGATCGCCGTGCTGGTCAACAAGATCGACTTAGTGGACTGCGACCGTGGTGTGTACGACCGCATCTGCAAGGACTACACCGAATTCCTGCACCAGATCGGGATCACTCCCGCTGCCTTCATCCCGGTGTCTGCCATGGATGGGGACAACATCGCCAACCACTCCCACCGTACACCCTGGTACACCGGCCCCAATGTGCTGGAGCAACTGGACCTGTTTAGCGGTGGCGAACACAACGACAACAAGCCCCTGCGGATCCCGGTACAGGACGTGTACAAGTTCACTGAAGGGGGCGACGACCGCCGGATCATTGCGGGTATGTGCGAATCCGGGAAGCTGTGCGCTGGGGATCCCGTGATCTTCTATCCCTCCGGCAAGACCACCACGGTGCATAAGCTGGAAGAGTGGTTCATGGACGAAAACTCCGACAGAGCCCCCACAGACGTGACCTGCGGCAAGTCCTGCGGCTTCACCACGGATACGCAGATCTACGTGCGCCGAGGCGAGATCGCCTGCAAGGTCGGGGAAGAAGCGCCTAAGGTAGGCCGTGTGTTCCGGGCCAGTGTGTTCTGGCTGGGGAAGGAGCCGCTGGTCATGGGCAAGACCTACACCATCAAGTCCTGTACGGCAAAGACGGCCTGCAAGGTGACTGCCATCCATTCGGTACTGGATGCATCGAATCTGACCAAGGACACCGGTGCTACCGAAGCGGGCAAGCACGCCATCGCCGACTGCACCTTCACCTGTGAAAGAGACATCGCCTTTGACATTAGCACTGCACTGCCTGCTACGGGACGGTTCGTGCTGGTAGATGGCTATGAGATCGCCGGTGGTGGGATCATCAAGGAGGCCATGGCAGGAGACGGTATCTCCAACCGCAACCGGAACGCTGTAACGCCCAAGGAGCGTGTACGGTTCTTGGGTCAGGAGGCACTGGTGGTATGCTGCCCCAACGGGGACTATGCCCATATGCTGGAACGTGCGCTGTTCGACGAGGACCGCAAGCCCTACTATGCCGGGGAAGTGACCGATGCGGTACGAGATGCACTGCAGGCTGCCGGGCTGATCGTACTGGTGACGGGAGAGGCCGCCGCAGACTACACAGCCACCGGGGACATCGAGAAGGATATCACGGAGATCCTGATCCGGACAAAGGCAGAGCTGTGAGGAGAAGTAAAAAGTAAGAAATAAGAAGGCAGAGATTGGCTCTACTGGTCATACAGTGGGAGCGCATCTCTGCTTTTTTGTTTTTATAGGTCTATGTTTATATTGCCATCCTCGTCTACGTCTATCTTTACATCCACATCTATATCCATATCATCGATATCATCCAGATCTTCGTCCATATCGTCTTCGTCTTCCTCCTCATCATCTTCGTCAAAATCCTCGTCCTCATCATCATCTTCGTCTACGTCGCCGTTGATGTCGCCTTCCACGTGGCAGGTGCTGCAGTCTACGTCTCCGTTGAGATCTCCTTCTACCACCAGGGAGCCACAGTCCACGTCTCCGTAAATATCGCCTTCCACACGCAGAGAACCGCTGTCCACGTCCCCATTTATATCTCCTTCTACGGCCAGCGGACCGCAGTCTACATCCCCGCCGATGTCCCCGTGGACGGTCACGGTGCCGCCGTCTCTTGCGGTCACGTCTCCGCCTATGCTGCCGTTGATGGTCAGGTCATGGTCGGTAGTCACGTCACCCTCGATGTCTCCTTCGATGGTACAGGTGCCGGACAGGACCACATCTCCTTCGATATTGCCGTTGATCTGGCTGTCACCGGATGCGGTCACGTCTCCTTGTACGCCCCCGTGGATGAACGTGCCACCGGATACCACTACCTCTCCGGTCACGTTGCCGCTCACCTGTAGCCCACCGGAAACCGTCGCATCCCCGTTCACATCTCCTCGTACCTCAGCAGACGCAAAGGCGACAAAGTTCCGGCAGCTGCCCTCCAATACCAAAGTGAGCTGGGAGCGCAGGTCAGTGGGAAGCTCTGTGAGTCGCTGGCCGTTTTTCTCCAGCACCACGGTGTAGTCGCATCCATCCTCCAGTGCTGCCCAAAGTGACCGGTTTTCCACAGGATGTGTTTGGGGTGTATCGATGCCTAAGATGTGATCCACGGACACGCCAAAGAGGGCAGACAGTGCAGGCAGGGTCAGGATGTCGGGGAGTGTGTCGCCTCGTTCCCACTGGGAGATGGCCTGGTGGGAAACGTGGAGCCGGTCGGCAAGTTCGCTTTGTGTCCATCCGGCCGCCTTTCGCAGGGTCGTTAGGTTCTGGCTGATCGTCATTTTGTCAGTCATGATCGTATATCCTTTCTTGGGATTTGGTTATCTACAGTGTACCAGAACAAACAGGATTTGTCAATAAAGCAGGTATTGCAAAGGGAAAAAAGGCAAATGCAAGTGCTGCTTGCAAAAACGACGGCTTTTGGAAACGAAAAAGGGCAAAGGCTCCTACAGCTATACCGGCGCAGGTTACCTTTGTCCTTTTTTGTTTAGCTTATTTTACAACGATTATCGTACCACGATCGTCTTTTCTGCGTGCAGATCGGTGTCGATCACGCCATTGTGGCAGGTATATGCCACATTGGTACCATCCACCACAACGGCATCCACCTTTGTCATATACGGCAGACGCAGCGTGCGCAGCTCCAGCGTACCGGCCAGCACCGTCAGCTTCGTTTCGGCATCGGTCTTTTCGTAGGTGCCCCATGCATCGGCGGTGAACCACAGGCTGCGGTAGTCGCCGGGCAGGATCGGGTCAAAGCCAAGGGTGCGGTCGGGCATATCGAACCGATAGCCGGTGAAGATCGGCAGCAGCGCAAAGCTTGCCATGCTACGGGCATAGTTGTTCCCGCATTCGATCTCGTTCCACGGGTTCCGGTTGTGGCCTCTGTACCGGGCACGGATGGCCTTCACGATCTCTACCCCTTCGTCGAGCATGCCTTCGGAGATCATCAGTCCGGCCAGCGAATACTCAAAGCCGTGCATGGATTCCTGTGCATAGGGGATCGGGATCGCCGGGGTCTGGACACCTTCCGGCCAGGAGCAGATAATGGCACCCGCTTCATCGTTGACCGCAAAGAGCCGGAACGTGTTGTAGTGAGCGCGCATATCCGGCAGGAAGTTGTACTTGTACAGACTCCGCAGGGCGGTGTGCAGCTTGTCCTTGTCGTAAATATCGCCGTCAATGCCGCAGAGGTTTGCGTGCCACTGGGCCAGACACTGGTCGATGATGCAGCCTTCGCCGATCTGGTATTTGATCTCCTGCGATTCGCTGTTCCAATATTCGCCGGCACCAAAGGCATCCACAACGGATCTGTCCCCCAGTTCGACCTTCTGGGCATACCACTTGCCGTTGAACAGGTTTTCGTCACACCACTTCTTGCCCTTTGCATACAGCTCTCTATATGCGGCAGCAGTGTCGGCTTCTCCCACACGCTCTGCCATTTCGGCACCACAGAGCAGTGCAGCCAGATAGAAGCCTTCCAGCCAGGACGAGGGTCCGAACAGCTCTACGTCCAGGGTGTGGTGCTGTCTGCCTTCCAGAACGCCATCCCGGTCGGCGTCCCATCGGTCGGGGTTCTTGTCGCTCCAGGCATATTCGATGGACTTCTTCACAGCCGGCCACCACTTCTTCAGCCATGCATCGTCTCCGGACAGCTTCCATTCCCGGTAGGTCTTGATGACGCCACCCATTTGTCCGTCCACGCAGGCACGGAAGCTGTGCCGTTCTCTGCCCAGCGGCAGGTTCATACGGAAGGACATACGGCCGTTTTCGTCCTGGTTATAGGTGAAGTCGGTCTCTCGAATGGTTCTTTCCAACGAGGGGAACAGGAAGCACAGGGCGTAGGCGTAGTTCCACACGTGGGTGCAGGTGCCTTCGCAGGAGCCGGCGTTGCCCCAGACACCTTCCCAGCCGTAGAACTCCCCGCCTTCCAGCCGCAGTACCGTGGGAGACTTGAGCACCGAGGTGGTAGCGGAAATGGCTTCGATCACCTCTTCCGGCAGGGTGGCGGCGAACAGGGCATCGTGGTAGGTCTTGGTACCGCACCACAGCTTGTCCCAGTTGGTCAGGGCATAATGGGCGGTGTCGTAGGAATTCTCGAACAGGGTCGCATAGTAGTTCTTCCAGGTCACATCCACGTCATTGCCGTTTTCGTCCTTCTTCGTGTACCGGCTCCAGTAGTTGCAGCAGTTGGGGCGGCTCCATGTGAGAACGAAGCGGAAGGTGATGGTCTCCCCGGGCTGGGCGGTGCGCTTGACGGACAGGTTTGCCATATCGTTTCTGCCGGGATCGTCGTAGGTACGGGGCTCATAGGTCTCCTGCTCGGTGAAGTTGCGCCAGTACCGTTCCAGACCATCGTTCCAGGCACCCCGATACCAATACTGTTGGCAGGACACATCGCCTTCGGTGTCGGTGGCAATGGTCAGGTCGCCGTATTCGGTGCTGTCGGGGGCAAATTTGGTCTGGTGCAGGAACAGGGCGTGGATGCTGCCGTCTGTCTTGTAGTCGTTGACGGAGCTGTCGTAGGGGTTGCGCATGGT
This sequence comes from uncultured Ruminococcus sp., assembly GCA_964463375.1. Lineage (GTDB taxonomy): Bacteria > Bacillota > Clostridia > Oscillospirales > CAG-272 > UMGS1696. The sequence goes on from CAYXBQ010000008.1 coordinate 42,953, forward strand.
GGTGGAGACAGCGTAGTCTATGGGACGGTCGGTGGTATTGGTGACCGCATAGGAGAAGAAGGCGGTGGGCAGGCTGGAATCCTTGTCGTTCAGGGGGATCAGGGGCGACCAGGCGGTGAGCTGTACGGCACCGGGGAAGGTCTCGTCGGCAAAGTCGATCTTGGCAAGGGGGAACTCACCGGTGAAGGTGCAGTGGCGGAAGTGGGGGAAGCCGGCCATGGTCGCCGCAGACAGCCCGGAGCCGCCGCCGGTCAGCCCGGTATGTACGTCCCCGTTGATGACACGTGCGTCGATGAGCTTACCGTCCTGCAGGGCCTTGATGGCGAAGTGGGAGTTGCCGTTCATGCTGCCCTTATTGGGGCGGTTGAAGATCTCCCAATCGATGAGCCGACCGTTGCCTGCCAGACCGATGCAGCCCGCACCGATGCCGCCCAGCGGGAAGGATATTTCGTTCAGTTGTTCGTTTGTGAAAGTAGTGGATCGCATAAGGGGGTACTCCTTTGTGGGGGGATTTGTGGGTATTATACCATATTGTGTGGGGGTTGTAAAGGGGGTAGGGGAAAATCAGTCTTCCAATGCACGGCACTGTTCGATCAATTCATCGATATTCTTTTGTACCTTTGTGCTGTTGGCTGCAAAAGCAGAAGCAAAGTCCTCCTGTAGGCTGTGGTACTTGTTCCGCACGGTCGTGCGCAGACCACCGAAGTCGAAGATCATACCGGTGTCAAATACGCGATTGTTGAAGATGATATCCAACATAGCCTGCGATTCGTTGTCACGAGATACCTTGCCCAGCAGCAGCTTGTCGTACAGAGCCGGCATGATGTCCCGTCTTCCCATATACGCATAGTATTCCATAAAGGTACCTACATCCGCCACTGCTGTATTGGTGACCGGTACGCTGGTATAGGTCAGGGCAATGGTGACCATGGGAATATGGTAATCTGTCTGTGCCTCGTCATATTTCGGATAGGGGATGATGCCGAAGTCCTGGTCCATCATACGCATTTCCGGTGCGTAGTACAGGCCGCCCAACGAGAACAGAGAGTGACCTTCCAAAAACATGCCCACTTCATCTGCTTGGGGATTGTCGCTTCTGGCGTGGCAGTTGTAGGAGATCGCCTGATCCTGCAGGAGGGTGGAAAGCTGCTGGATCTTGGTCATGTTGGCATCGTTGTACAGAGTAACCTGCGGAATGCCATCCTTGTCCAATTCGGCAAAGGTCAAGCCTGTAGCAGCCAGCAGAACCTCCGGGCTATCGTCGATATAGGTGAAGCCATATAGGTCGTCATTGGTGTATTTGCCATCCCCATTCAGGTCTTGGTCTACGGTATCTGCCATGGTGAAAAGAGAATCCCATGTCCACTTGCCTTCTGCCACCAGATCATAGGGAGAGGAAAGGGCATAATCGCCTATCATATCTTTGTTGAAATAGATACTGCCTGCCAAAAGGTAGGAGTTCATGGTGATGTCGGAGATCGCACCATAGGTCTTGCCCAAAAGCTCCACCGCACCGGCATAGCCATCGTCCCACCAGGGCTTGCGCAGGTCGATATTGGGAATATCGGAAAGTTCAAAGAAAGCGCCGGACAGGCAAAGGGCGTTGTATTGCGCCACACGCAGCAGTGCAAAGGCATACTCATCATCGCCGGCCGTTACAGACTTGACCACCGTATTGTAAGCATTTGCATAATCCGTCATTTCATCGGCTGATACCGTGCAGTTCAGAAGCTTTTCGATCTCTGCATTTCTGTTAAAGGTGGCATCGTTGATCCCTTCGCCGGTCACTTCTTCCACCATAATGTCCGTAATGGCAAGCGGGGTATAGTTGCCCCAATGTGCGACCATCATGTGCATGTCCTTGCCGCCCATATCGGTGACAGGCACATCGGGAACAAGCTCCGTTTCCTCAGTGGTGACGGTGGTCTCCGAAGCTGTCGTATCCCCCCCGGTGGTTTCCGCCTCACCACCACCGCAGCTGACCAGTCCCATAAGCATCACGCTCGCCAAGAGCGCACAAAGCAGCCGCTTTGTCAGATCCCGTTTGTTACCATGTTTCATATCGCTTTCCTTTTCCCATTGTATAGGTATTCTCCCTAAATTTTATCGTTTCGTGTACGTACACGCTCATTATATCACATAAATCCATCGCTGTAAAGGGGAAAAAAGAAAAAAATCCCTGTTCTTTTTCGATTTTTTGTGGTATAATACCCCTCGAATGATCGGAAAGGAAAGAGATCCGTTGCAAAAATCGAACATCACCGTGAAGGATCTGGCTCGGCTCTGCGGTGTCTCCATCGGTACCGTGGATCGTGCCATCAACAATAGACCGGGCATCTCCCAAAAGACCCGGGAGCATATCCTCCAAACGGCCCGCGAATACGGCTATGTGAAAAACCAGAGCGCACGCACCCTCAGCTCCGGCCGCTCCAACACCATCGGGGTCATTATTTTTAATCTGAAAAGTGAATACTTTGCCAATGCATTGACCGCCATCGAGGAAAAAGCCCGGCATGAGGGCTACAACACCATGATCATGCTCTCCGACTACGATGCCGAGACCGAAATGGAATGCGCCCGCCGTATGGCCTCCATGCACGTGGCGGGACTGATCGTGTTCTCCGTGCTGCGGGATCCATCGTTTTATGTAGAGCTGCAAAAGAGCGGTACGCCTGTGGTGGCACTGGGCAATCCCGTCGGCGGCGGCATCCCCTTTGTGGGCATCGACGACCGTGCCGCTATGGAGGCCAGCTGCGCCCATGTGCTGTCCCACGGCTACCGGCGGATCGTGTACGTGGCACCTCTGCTGGAAAAGGCTAAGACCCAGAACATCGCCGCCCAGTCCCGCCGGTACGAAGGCTTTTTGGCAGCCATGGCACAGGCAAGCGTGACCATGCAGGTGCTGGACACCTACGAAAGCTACCGGGAAACGCTGACCGGCATCGACATCACTGCCCAAAGCACGGCCTTTCTTTGTCCCAGCGATACCTACACCCTGCGCTGTCTGGAGCTGTTTCACCCGGATCCCCCGGCGGTGGGCATCATGGGCTTTGACCGGTTTTTGACCATCGGCCGCCTGCTCCCCCGCTTGTCCGGCATCACCTATTCCTCCCACGACATTGGTGCCGCTGCGGTACAGGTGCTGCTGGCGGATACCAGGGAGGATGTGCTGCTGCCGTTCACACTGGTCCATGGGGAGACGGTGTGACAATTTATCAAAAGAGAAAAGTCCGGCTTTTGGCTGGATTTTTTCTTTTTCCCACCATCATATTTTTCCGCACCATCCATATACTGAACCGATCTCACCCATAGTGGAGGTGCGCCTATGCGTTACGGACGACCGACGACCCACACAGATCCACCCCAAAATACGGCGCCATGGTTGGTGCTTGCACTGGGAACGGCGCTGTTGGCAGGATTCTTTTTTGCCGCTGTTCTCCCGCCGGATAAAGCTGCTCCCACCACGGTCGATGCGGTGCCGGTGATGCAGCTGGTGCGGGAGGAGGTGTCGGTCGTGGAAGAGCCGGTGCTGGTGGAGCCGTTCGGAACCTTTCAGGGACAGTGGAACCTGTGGGAGTACATTGGGGATCTGCTGTGGTCCTTCTTGGCATGAGGGAGCTTGTAGCTTTCTTGACGGCGGTGGGGATCCACGAGCTGGGGCATTTGGTGACGGCGTGGCTGGCGGGGGTACCGCTGCGGCACTGCATGGGACGAAAAAACGGTCTTCAGCTGTATTTTGCTACGGAGGGGCTGTCCTACAGTCGGGAGCTGTGGGTGCTTCTGGGCGGCAGCGGGCTGGGGCTGTTGTCGCTTGTTTGGCTGCACGATGGCTGCTATGTCCGGTATGCGCTGGTGCTGAACACAGTGAATCTGCTGCCGCTGCAAAGTCTGGACGGTGGCGGGATCCTTGCGTGCCTACTACATCTGGCGTTGGCAGGAGATGTGGCAGACCGGATCGCCTATGCGGTATCCCGCTGCACGGCGGTGGTGTTTTGGCTCTGCGGCACCTGGATCGCCCTGCGCACCGGCGGCAACGTGGGGTGGATGCTGGTCGGTGTGGGGATGCTGTTGGGAGAGGAAAGAAGGGCGATATAGCACACATCCCAGCCATTTTGCATATCCTGTAGCATCCCAATATAGGAGGGCTACTATATGAATCATACATCCCCCATGGGGGTTTTGCGGGTCTGGATCACGGCGGCAGGGGGGACTTTGCCGGTGTCGGGCGTGGCGGTGCAGGTGCGAAACGAGGGCGGGGAACTGCTCCATGTGCTGCGCTCCGGGGAAAGTGGGCTGACGGCGGCGGTGGCACTTCCGGCTCCTGCGGCTACCCAAAGTCTGGTGCCCGGTGCCAAAGCCTACACCACCTACTTTGTGTCCGTGGAGGTGCCGGGGTACACGCCTGTTCGGGAGCTGGCGGTGCCGCTGTTTGACGGGATCACATCCTTGCAGCCCATTGCACTGCTGCCGGAAACGAAGACGGGTACTGCCGATCCCCTGGAGCCGTATCTGCTGTTCCCACATGCCGCCGAACCATATGCCAACTTGCAGCCGGAACCCGATGCGGATGCCGTGGACGACATCGATCTGCCGGACTATGGAGCCGCAGAGACAGGGAGGGATGACCAATGACCGGTGGCGCACTGCCGTACATCCCGGAGAACATCACGGTACATCTGGGGCCTGCTGCCTCCGATGCTGCCAACGTGACCGTTTCCTTTGTGGACTATATCAAAAACGTGGCATCCAGCGAGATCTATCCCACCTGGCCGGAGGCGGCGCTCCGTGCCAACATCCTTGCCCAGATCAGCTTTGCTCTGAATCGGGTATACACCGAATATTACCGCAGCCGGGGGTATCCCTTTGATATCACAAACTCCACCGCCATCGACCAGGCCTTTGTCTACGGCAGGGATATTTTTGACAATATTTCCCAGATCGTGGAGGAGCTGTTTTCCACCTACATCCGGCGGGAGGACACCGTTGTGCCGCTCTTTGCCCTGTACTGTGACGGGATCCGGGTCCAGTGCGATGGCCTGTCCCAGTGGGGCACTGTGCCGCTGGCAGAGGCTGGACTGAGCCCCTTTGAGATCCTGACCCGGTTCTACGGCGGGGATATTGTGCTGGTGGAGGATGCGCCCATCCGTGGCATCACCGAAAGCTATCCCGGCACACCCCTGCGGCTGGGCAGTACCGGCAACGAGGTGCGGCAGATCCAGCTGCGACTGAATCGGATACGCCGGAATTTCCCCGCCATCCCACGGATCCAAAACCCGGACGGCATCTTCGATAACGATACCCAGGCGGCGGTGGAGGCCTATCAAGAGACCTTCTCCCTGACACCGGATGGGATCGTGGGCCGTGCCACCTGGTATTCCATCAGCCGCACCGCCGCTGCTGTGACCAGATTGGCAGAGCTGAATGCCGAAGGGATCGATGCAGAGGACGTGATGAACACCCAGCCGTCGCTGCTACAGCAGGGGGATACCGGCATTGGCGTACGGGAGCTGCAATATTTTTTGGCGTTCATCGCTTTCTTCAACGAACAGGTGCAGCCGGTGACCATCGATGGCTATTTCGGCGAACGGACCCGGCAAAGCGTGGAGAGCTTTCAGCGCACCTATGGCCTGACACCGGATGGGATTGTGGGCACTGCTACCTGGAACACGCTGTTCTCGGTGTACCGCACGTATCTGGATTCGCTGCCGGCGGGATATTTCGGTGTGCAGGTACAGCCATATCCGGGCACGCCACTGCGATATGGTTCGGAAGGAGAGGACGTGGAGACACTGCAAACGTACCTGAACGGGGTGGCGAACGTGTACCGTTCGATCCCGAAGGTGACGGTGGATGGGATCTTTGGGCAGGCGACAGCCCAGTCGGTGCGGGTATTCCAGGGACTGTTTGGCTTGCCGGTGACGGGGATCGTAGGTGCGACCACCTGGAATACGCTGGCACGAACCTATGGCGAGGTGGTGGGGTGAAAAACAAACGTCTTGCATAGGTACGCTATGTGCGAGCGTTCGATGGATGGGGTAGGGGATGGGAGATCGCCCCTGCCCCTTTGCGTACCTCCGTAGAGAGAAACCGTGGGCAAAGGCAAACCTTGACCCATAAAGGTCAAAGATCAACGTAGTATATCCATTTGGTCAAAGAAAGACAAAAAACTGTGATTCTGTGAGAAAAACGGAGAAAATCACGTGCTAAATCGGAATAACGGCTTGTGATGTCCGATATTTGACCAAAACTGACTTTGACCTTTTTTGTCCTTTGGTGTATACTATAGGCACAAGAAAGGTTAAAGAAAGTCAAAGGCAAACGATAACCGCAAAGAACAGGAGGGACGAAATATGGTTCTGTCCGATCACATTGCCCGGCTCATCGAACAGATGCTGGAGGAAGGGAACGGACAAGCAGAGGTGCGACGAAATGATCTGGCCGCCCGCATCGGTTGTGTCCCCAGCCAGATCAACTACGTCATCACTTCCCGGTTCACACCGGAAAAAGGCTATGTCACCGAAAGCAGACGGGGCGGCGGCGGGTACATCCGTATCGTTCGGGTGCCCATGACGAAAAACAGTGTCCTGATGCACTTCTTCCACGCCATTGGTGACAGTCTGGAGGAAAACGAAGCCAGAGCCTGCCTCAAGAATTTGGCGGACGGCGGCGTGATCACCCCCAGAGAAGCCAACATCGCCATGGCCTCCATGAGCCAAAAGGCACTGGATAAGGTCCCGGCGGAGCAAAAAGCGGCCGTGCGTGCCGACATCATGCGCCATGTATTGATGATGCTCATGATGTGACCTATACAGGGGAGCGGAAAATGCCCGTCTTCCCCATACCAAACAAATGCTTAAGAAAAAATATAGTAGAATCGGAGGAAAATAGTATGCTTTGCGAAAGATGTGGTAAGAAAGAAGCTACCTTTTATTACAAGGAGAACGTGAACGGAACGGTGAAAACATACAATCTGTGTGCGGATTGTGCGGCAGAGCTGCAAAAGTCCGGGGAGATCCAGACAAATTTGGGAGAGGATCCCTTCTCCAAGATGATGCATATGTTCGATGGCGACAACTTCTTCGGCGGCAACAGTCTGTTTGGCTCTTTGCTGGGCGTGCCCCAGAAGAACAGCACCAAGGCTGCAACTGCCAGAACCTGCCCCCTGTGCGGGAGTACCTTTGGGGACTTTGTGAACACCGGAAAGGCCGGCTGCCCCCAGTGCTACGAGACCTTTGCGAACGAGTTGCTCCCCTCCATCCAGCGCATCCACGGCAGGACCGCCCATACCGGTCAGGTGCCGGCAAGATTCCGGGTGGAGAACGAAAAGAAGCAGAAGATCGCAGCGCTCGAAAAGGACCTGAAGGAAGCCATCTCCAACGAGGAATACGAAAAGGCCGCCCAGATCCGGGATACCCTGCGAGAAATGCGGGGACAGAATGAAGCCGGAACGGCAAGCGGCGCGACAGAACAGTAAAGGAAACGAACGAGTATAGTATAAGGAGTGACGGAAACTATGAAAAATTGGTATGAGATCCCCGGTAACGAAAATGATGTGGTGGTCAGCACGAGGGTACGGCTGGCCAGAAACTTCGCAGAATATCCCTTTGAGCCCCACCTGACCGAAGCACAGGAAAAAGAGATCTGTGCAAAGCTGCAGGAGATCTACAGCGATGGCTGGACCTACACCGACTTTGCAGCGCTTCCTGCTACGGAGAAACGCTCCTATAGCGAAAAGCATTTGGTCAGCCCCGCCTTTGCGGAAAAAACCTCTCCCTGCGCCCTGCTTTCCAAAAACAGCGTGTACATCATGGCACTGGAGGAGGACCACCTGCGGATCCAGTCGATCTACCCCGGTCTGGCACTGGACGAGGCATGGCACGATGCTGCCGAAGCGGATCGGCTGTTGGACGAAGGTGCCAATGTGGCCTACACGGAAAAGCTGGGCTATCTGACCCACTGTCCCACCAATTTGGGTACGGGGATGCGTGCTTCTGTGATGCTGTTCCTGCCGGCCTATACCGCCGCCCATGGCATCCAGGCACTGGCATCCCAGCTGTCCAAGATCGGCTTGACCATCCGAGGGATGTACGGCGAAGGCAGTGGTGCGGACGGCTGTCTGTACCAGATCTCCAACCAGATCACGTTGGGCATTACCGAAGAGGAGACCATCCGGAAGCTGGAGACCGTGGTGCGGCAGGTCATCGAGAACGAACGGAAGCTGCGGGAGAGACAGGACAAGGAAGCCCTTGCCGATCGCGCCAGCAGAACTCTGGGCATCCTGCGCTATGCCAAGCGGATGGACAGCAGCGAGCTGCTCAGCCTGTATACGACACTGCGGCTGGGAGCCTCTATGAAGCTGCTAGACGACATCACGCCGACCATGGCAGACACCATGCTGATCGAAAGCATGCCCGGCACCCTGACCGTTTCCGAAAAATTGGGGAACGATCCAGCCGCGCGAGACAAGGCAAGAGCCGCACGGATACAGCAGCTTTTGCAGTAATACTATAAAGAGACCGGGATCGTGAAACCAAGCCGCTGGGATGGAACATTTGTGAGAAGGGAACGAATAGAGAGAAGGGCGGCGGACTATACTGAAGCATTACCTTCCTCAAACACCGTAGAGAACAGCATATGTCTGTTCTGCCGGATCGGATAAAAGGAGTTGATATATATGCGTATCGGATTTACACAGAAAGCACAGAATGCACTGAATCGGGCACTGTATTATGCCTGCGAAATGGGGCACACCTGCGTGGGCAGTGAGCATCTGCTGATGGGACTTTTGGCAGAAGAAGATGGGGTTGCCAAGAGAGTGCTGGAAGAACGGAATATTACCTTTGAGAAGACGAGAGAGCTTTTGGCCCAGAACGTAGGCACCGGTGCGCCCACCAAGCTGACTGCCGCCGACATCACGCCTCGGACGAAGAAGATCATCGAAGCCTCTGCCGGAGAGGCCATGGAAATGGGACACGGCTACATCGGTACGGAGCATCTCTTATGTGCCATCTGTGGGGAGCCGGACTGCTTTGCCGTCAAGCTCATGCAGGCACAGGGTGTCTCGGCCGCCGACATCAAGCGGGATGTGGTGGCGTACTTCAGCCAGAGTGGCCGCCAGAACGGCGATGGTGGTGACAAAAAGGCTACCGTGGGCGGTGGCACCGAACTGAAAAATGCACCTACGCTGTCCTCCTACGGCAGAAACCTATGTGAAATGGCAAGAGACGGTAAGATCGATCCCATCATTGGCCGTGACACAGAGACGGAGCGTGTGGTCCAGATCCTGTCCCGGCGTACCAAAAACAACCCCTGCTTGATCGGGGAACCGGGTGTTGGGAAGACGGCTGTGGTGGAAGGCCTGGCGCAGCGGATCGCCGACGGTACGGTACCGGATACCTTGAAGGATAAGATCCTTGTGACATTGGATATTTCCGCCATGATCGCCGGTGCCAAGTACCGTGGGGAATTTGAAGAGCGTATGAAGAACGTCATGGACGAGGTGCGCCAGAATCCCCAGATCATTTTGTTCATCGATGAGATCCACACCATCATTGGGGCCGGTGGTGCCGAGGGGGCTGTGGATGCCGCCAATATTCTGAAGCCGGCGCTGGCTCGTGGGGAATTGCAGGTGATCGGTGCTACGACCATCGACGAATACAGACGGCACATCGAAAAGGATGCGGCACTGGAGCGTCGGTTCCAGTCGGTGATGGTGGGCGAGCCCTCCCCCGAAGAAGCGGAACAGATCCTGCTGGGCCTGCGGGACAAATACGAAGCGCACCACAAGCTGAAGATCAGTGACGAAGCCATTACGGCTGCTGTCAAGCTGTCTGTGCGGTACATCAGCGACCGGTTCTTGCCGGATAAGGCCATCGACCTGATCGACGAAGCCGCCAGCAAGAAGCGCATCTCCCACTTCACACCCACCGACGACGTGCGGGAAGCGGAGAGCAAGCTGAAGGCTGTGACTGCCGAAAAGGAAGAAGCCATTTTGGCAGAGGATTACGAAAAGGCCGCCGGACTGCGAGATACGGAAAAGAAGCTGGCGGAGGAGCTGGAAGAAAAGAAAAAGAACGCCGCTCCTGTGAACAGCGATGCATTGGTGGTGACGGAGGAGGATATTGCGGACATCGTCACCAGCTGGACGGGGATCCCGGTGAAGAAGTTAGCGGAGGAAGAAAGCACCAAGCTGCTCCATCTGGACACCATTTTGAAGGAGCGGATCATTGGACAGGACGAAGCGGTGGATGCCGTTGCCCGTGCGATCCGGAGAGGGAGAATGGGACTCAAGGACCCGAAGCGTCCCATTGGTTCCTTCATCTTCCTCGGCCCCACCGGTGTGGGTAAGACGGAGCTGACGAAGGCTTTGGCAGATGTGATGTTCGGGGACGAAAATGCCATGATCCGGATCGATATGTCGGAGTACATGGAAAAGCACAGCGTTTCTAAGCTGATCGGTTCGCCTCCGGGGTATGTGGGCTACGAGGAAGGGGGACAACTGACCGAAAAGCTCCGTCGGCATCCCTACACTGTGGTGCTGTTTGACGAGATCGAAAAGGCGCACCCGGATGTGTTCAACATCATGCTGCAGATCCTGGAGGACGGGATCCTGACCGATTCGCAGGGTCGTCGGGTGGACTGCAAGAACACCATCATCATCATGACCTCCAACGTGGGTGCATCGGGGATCACAGCCCCCAAGCAGCTGGGCTTCACCAGTGACAACGAGGCCGCCGCACGGGACGAACGGGAAAAGATGCGTGCCACTGCCATGGAGGCTCTGAAAGCCGCATTCCGTCCGGAATTTTTGAACCGGCTGGATGAGATCATCGTGTTCAACAAGCTGACCCAGCCGGACATCGAGAAGATCACATCTCTGATGCTGACGGAGGTGCAGAAGCGGATCGAGGCTCTGGGGATCACAGCAACCTTCTCGCCGGAGGTGGTCGCACACTTAGCCAAGGAAGGCTTTGACCCGGTCTATGGTGCCAGACCCCTGCGCCGTGCCATCGTCCACCAGATCGAGGACTCCTTCTCGGAGGCCATGCTGCAAGGCACAGTCCAGGCGGGGGACATGGTGGAAGCGGTGCTCACCGACGGCAAGATCACGTACACGAAGGCAAAAGAAAAAGAGCAGGACGCATGCGCAACAGTTGGCTGACGAGCATGGTCGATGCTCCACATCAATACGAAAACCGGATGTATGCTGCACCCGGTTTTTTGTATTCAAAAATATTTTTATGCCATCATGTAGTAAACAGGGAATGGCTTACTGCTTCTTTTTGGTCAGTACAGCCGTGCCGCCCAGCAGCATGGTGGAGAGTGCCAGCAGACCTACCACATCCATGGTCTGGGGAGCGGTGGTCACTGCGGTGGCCTCTGCGGTAGCTTCATCGGCTACAGTTTCGGTGGCGGGAACCGGTGCTTCTGCCAGGGTGTATGTACCTAAGTTGGCAGGAGAAACCCACCACTGTCCCACTTCGTTCAGGACTACATAGCCGCAGCGGCTGCCGTTTTCGTCATTGGTGTCGTTGATGGCTACATTCAGACCAAAGGGAATATCGCTGGTCCCATCCATCAGCGGGATGGCAACTTCATAGATGGTGGTATTGCCGTTTGTAGAGCAGGCGGTCTGCATGGAGTCACGCGCACCCTCGTCCCCACCGTTCCAGGAGAAATTCCCCAGATGGTCGAGGCAGGCCGTGATGGAGCCTGTGCCGTAGGCGGTGGCATCGGCGGCGGCTGCAATGTCATCGGTAAACCAGAATTCGATGCAGTCGATGCTCATTTCCGCATTCCAGTTGGCAGAAACGGTATCGCAGACCGTGGGGTCGGTGGATTCGACCAGCAGAAACAGGTAGTTGTCGTCGTTCATGAGCTTGATCCGACCGCTGGCTTCAGGGGCATCCTTTACGATGGACAGCTCCTGCCATGCGGCATTGTCCCATTCTCCCTCTCCGATCTTACCGTCTACGGTCACGCTGCCGTAAACGCTGTCCGATGCCATTACCGGCAGAGCGAGGAGCACCGCCAGCATTGCCAGACTTGCAAAGCACTTTTTCATAGTTATTCACTTGCCTTTCTATAGTGTTGTCATATAGCTATGACTTATCTTTATCATAGCACAAACAGACAGGCTTGGCAAGGGACTACCCATGCAAAAATGGGAAAATTCTATCATTTTTTGTGCGTCGGCGGTTGTTC
>CAYXBQ010000008.1:55256-86699 GCA_964463375.1 uncultured Ruminococcus sp.
CTACCCATGCAAAAATGGGAAAATTCTATCATTTTTTGTGCGTCGGCGGTTGTTCAGTACATGCTTGCACGTTCGGTACTTGCCTGGCTCGTTCGGTACAGGCTGGGGGGCATACCCATTGCTTTCTTGAAAACCTTTGTAAAATAGCCGGGATCGTTGTACCCCACCGCATAGGCGATCTCGCCGGTGGTCATACGAGTCTCTGTCAGCATTTCCACCGCCTTTTGGATGCGATATTTGGTCAAGCACTCGGTGAAGGTGGTGCCGGTGAGCTGCTTGAGCAGTCGGCTCAGGTGGGAGGTGGACAGGTGCAACGCCTCTGCCATATGGCCGATGTGGATGTCCTCTTGGTAATGGGCGGCAAGATATTGGCAGATCTGCTCCTGTCGAGAGCTGTTCTTGAACCGGATCCAGTGGTTGTCCCGGATGTGTGCGGCACAGATCTCCAAAAGATAGACCACCGATTCCAGCTGGCTATCCTCCATGACGGACATTTGCAGCCAGTTCTCCCGCAGCTTGGACAGAGATAGTCTCTCCGGCAGGCCCGGATCCAATGCGGTCAGCTTTTCCAGTAGGGCAGAAAAGCTTGCTTCGGTGTCGTCCGGCTGCCGCAGCTGTCCGATCATCAGCACCAGCTGTAATGTGTCGCCGGTATAGATGGGGATCATGGCCTCCTTAAATCCCATATGGCATGGGTATAGATATGACCGCCGGGTCTTGCGTACGATCTGAAAGGCCGCCTGGTCGCAGGAGAGGCATTTTTTGTCAAAGGCCGCACTGTGCTGTGCCACATAGTCGCAGAAGACCATGCGATCCACCTGGGCAGGGATACCGGGAAATTCGGTCAGCAGCCGGTTGTTTTCGTCGTGTATCCCGATCCGCAGAGAAAAGGCTCTGCAAAAGTGTGACAGCATTTCGTTGATCTCCTGGTAGGAGATCTGCAAATTCTCATGCATCATTTTTCAAACATAGATGTATATGCCGCTTCTTCTTTGGCTCGGATCTCGTCCAGCCTTGCCTGCTCGTCGGGCACCGTTTCCAGCACGCAGTTGGCTACCTCCTGCCAGACCCCGTTGCGGGTCTTGTCGAAGAAGATCTCGTGGCGGCATTGGGGGAAGATCCGGTTCTCGATGTGGGTGTAGCCCATGTCGGCAAGGAAGGTCTCGCTGTCCAGCACCCATTTTTCGCCGCCGGCCACCGGGTCCTTTTCACCGGAGAAGAGCCAGATGGGCAGATCCCGCCGCAGCATTTCCCAGGATGCAGGGGTGTACATGTCCCGCTCCATGGTCAGCAGGAACCGATACAGGGAGATGGTCATGGGCGCACCACAGGCGGGATCGGCACGGAAACGGTCGATGTTTTCGAGATCCTCCGACAGCCAAAGGAAGCTGCCCGATTCCCCAGCCTGCCGAAACGGACGATTGTACCGGCGGAAGCTGTATTTGTTCAGCAGCGTAGGCCGCCCGTTTTCTCCATCGGTCACGGACAAAAGCCGGACCCAGCCCAAGGCAAGCGATACAAGCGGCTCTCGATGGGGCAGTCCTGCAAAGATCACCCCGGCAAGCCGTTCGTCGTATTGTCCCGCATAGCTCCCCGCCAGCAGCGCACCCATGCTGAAGCCTAACAGATACCGGGGAATGGGATCTACGGTGGGCATATCGGCGGGAGTGATCTCCATGGTGCCGCTTTCCGGGATGGGCAAGAACGCCGAGGCGTACACGCTGTCGATGTCGGTGTGGAGCAGTGCTACGGCCTCTTCCCCGCAATAGCCCAGCCCTTCCGGCAGCAGCGATCGGCCATGCCCACGCAGATCATGCAGCACCACACCCATGCCACGGGATGCCAAATAGGTGGCAAAGGGGAGATACCGTTCCTTGTGTTCGTCGATGCCGTGGAGGATCTGGACGATGCACAGGGGCTTTTCGGGCATGATCCGGACGGTGGAAAGGTATAGAGCCCGTTCGGCATCCACCGGCTTGCCCTTGCGCTCACGGTAGACATCCTTGCCTTCCAATGCCTTGCGGACGCTGTATCGTTCGATCTCATATGTATATGCCATATTTTTCACCTATAGCTTTCTGCTGTGCCGCTGCGGTTGTAGACTTCTTCAAACCAATGCTCCTCGGTGGGGATGGGGCGCACGTCCTGCCATGTACAGTCGGCAGACAGCTCCCCGTCTCGCCGGATGCACACCCTGCCGACCTTCTTTTGGTGGGCCGTGTCGAGGAGAACAGGATCCGGGAGTGATCCATTTTCGATGAGTAGGTAAGACCCACGGGAGAGGCCGCCGTCCCGGATGTAGAACTGCATGGACGACAGCACCGCATACCGGGTGAGCAGGGTATCCAGGTGGATCTGTAGCTGGATCAGGGCGGGCACATCTGCCGCTTGCAGTCCGTCGGCATGGTGTAGGGCATCCAAGGTATCGGCGCACAGACGGTCGATGGCTGCCGGATCCCGGAGAAAGGCGGCACAATTGTCCATACGTTCCCCGCAGCACTGCCGCAGGTGCAGGATGGCTTCGGTGGTCATGCCCTTTGCCCCATCCAGCCGGTGGGCTAAGAACAGGGTATCGGTGAGCATTTCTGCCGTGATGGGCGTGGGGGTCTGGTCGTACACGTGCATGGCTTTTTCGGCGGCACGGCGGGAGCTTACCTGGGTGGAGTTGAGCGCACTGCCGCCGGGTCTGCGCACGCCAAACACGCCATTGGCCTCTCCACATATGAACAGCCGGGGCAGGGTGGGGCTTTCGTACCAAATATCCCCCTCCAGACCGCCGTTCATATGCTGGGCGCAAACGCCTACCTCCAACAGATCCGTTTCCAGATCGATGCCGTGATCGAGGTACAGCTGATACGCTTTTTCGTTCATGGCACGCAGGCGGTCAATGGGACGGCCGGTGGTGGCGTGGCAGTTTTGCAGGTAGGTGTAGGCTTCCTCCCCCACTTCCTCCGGCGTTACTACATTCCCTTTGCCTACGCCGGTGCCGTTTTGGAGAAAGTCCATGAATACCCGCCGGCCTTTGGCGATCTCCCGGTACACGGCAATATCCACGTGGGAGGAGTAGCTGCCGGTGGTGGAACCGATGGGAGAGAGCTTTTCCGGGGAGAAGGGCCATTCGTAGCCCTTGCGGAAGACGGCGTGGGATAGAGTCTTGGTGTCGGGGAAGGTATCCAGCAGAAACTCCCGGGGATCGGACACGCCATCGGCTGCGGTGGAAATATACCGGGGGATCACCTGTTGGTAGGAGCCGGACACGTTCCAGCGGAAGGCAAGAGAGGCCAGACCGTATTGGAACTCGGTCATGTTCACGCCACATGCACCGGCTGCCAATGCGGCACCCAGTCCGCAGGTTTGGCTTTCGGGGTACACGGATTTGTGGTACAGCGCAGAGGGACCGCCTACTGCCCAGATCACCGCAGGCGCAGCGAATACCGCCACACCGGCCGGGTTGTCGTCCCGCACCTCGTGGAGGCTGATGCACGCCACGCCGCAGGCTTCTCCCCGGTGGGTGAGGATCTGGACGGCTCTATATCCGTCGAATACGATGGTACCGGCAGCCCGTGCGGCTTTTTCCAGCACCTCGGTCATTTTCTTCGAGGTGAGAGGACCCAGAGAGGTGGCACGGCTTTTTTCGTCGTGGTCGGTGCGATAGCCGGGGTATTCGCCGTACCGGTCGTGGGGGAAGGGAACACCTAAGGCGATGAGCTTGTAGAATCCCGCCAATGCGCCACAGGCTTCGGTGAGGGCCAGATCCCCATGCATAGCACCGCCGGACACATAGTCCTGTGCCATTTCTAAGGGGGAATCCGGGTGCAGTGCGGTGGTGGATTGTTTATAATAGGTTTGCTTGTCGGAGCCGGTGTTGCGGGAGGTCCCCATGTACACGCCTTCCGTCACCAGTACCACCGGTGCATCTACCTTTTTTTCGATGATAGCCGTATGGGCAGCATTCCAGGCCGCCGCACCACTGCCGACTACGCATAAGCCGCAGGGGTACACCGGTACCCGCCATCCGTCCAGTTGGATATATTCCTTTGCCTGCATCGTATATCTTCCTTCCATCTATAGCAATTCTGTATACCCATATGATACCACGTTCTTCGCCATTTTACAAGGCTTTTTTCGTTTTTTGTATACCGTCCGCCGGCGGGAGGCATACGCTGTGCAGTATCCGCTTCCGACACAGGGGGAGAGAGGTTGAAAATGGGTTGTTTGCGGGCTACGGCTGCGTTTTTTCTTTGGATGGTGCGAAAAATGTATTTGGTGTTGTATCATAAAACAGCTGCTGTGTTATGGATGTAACTTGGTATATCCTACAGAGTTTGCGGAAAAAGGTAAAGATTTGCGAAAGAGGAAAAAACTGCGAAAAATCTCTTGACATCATATCGTGGGTGTTGTATAATAATGGTAAGAAGCCGTCCTGTTTCTATTTTTGGGGGGCGTGCTTGACTTTTGCATGATCTATTAAGGAGGAAACTATGAAACTGAAGAAGACTCTGGCGGTTCTGCTGGCCGGGATGATGCTGGTCGGCGGTGCTGCATCTGTGTCCGCTGGTGCACCGGTATATACCGACAAGGGAGAGAATGTCCTGACCTATGACAGCATTCGCTATCCCTATTACTACTACAACTGTGGCTCCTATTATCCCTATTGGGGCAACTCCTACTGTGGTGACTATGACAATGGTTACTTTTATAATTGGATCTATGACAGTGCGCCGAATCTGAAGGATTATTGGAATCCTGTCACCGGTCGGTATGACACCTGCTCCTGCCTCTACTGCACGGGTCACGCAGATCTGTCCGGCTATTATTGGGTGAACGGTGTACAGTACTGCGCTAAGGATTACTACATCCACTATGCGCCCCACACCGTGGCCGCTGCCATCGTTCCCACCGAAACCTCTAAGGAGACCGGGATCACCAAGTACGAAAGCTCCATTCCGTCCAGCGTGATTAAGAAGTCCAAGACCGACGAGACCAGCACCGACGGCAATGTGATCATCACCGACAGTGGCGTGACCGTGAAGAATCCCGCTGTCTTAGGTGCCTACAACAGATACCAGACCGTTTGCGGTACCTACTATGCCTATGACAAGGTAGACCTCAGCAAGTACTTTAACCAGAACACCCTGGGCATGAGCCTGATCCTGGGCGAGGTACAGACCTTTGGTACCGGCTTCAAGATGATCTCCTCCGACAGCAATGTGGTGAAGATCTACAACGACACCAACGGGCAGAACATGAAGGCTGTGGGCATGGGCAGTGCAGACGTATATCTGTACACCGCCGGCGGCGTTCCCTTTATGAAGATTTCTGTGTCCGTGACCAATGCCATTTACGGCGGTCTGCACAACGGCTATATCGATGTACAGGTTGGATCCTGGCGGCTGGATAAGACCGGCGACTCCACCTCTGTGGTAGTCAAGGTCGATGAAGCACACAAGAACGATGCTGTGAAGCTGGCTGTGGTACAGGGCGACGGCTATATCAAGGACGGTATGCTCTACGCCACCGGCGACGGTGCCATCGTGCTGAAGGCATACAGCACCAAGAACCCCAACATCCAGGGCTATGCCATCGTATATGTTGGCAAGTACGTGGATGCACTGTATGACGGCTACTGGACCTCCAATGGCGGCAACATCTCCTGCAACTACTGGAATCCCAATCTGTGGGGCGGCGGCTACAAGATCAACGGCTGGGTGCTGACCGACAACGGCTCTTACCTGCCTGTAATTTCCAAGGTGGAGACCACCACCGAAAAGCCCAACGGCGATAAGGTGACCACCACCACGACCGTTTACAGCGACGTATACGACCTGCTGTACGGCAGCTGCTACGGCAATGTGGATACCCTGTATGCACTGCTGTGGAAGAACGGCAAGCTGAACGGCAGCTCCGGCTCACTGTACCAGGCTGCACTGCAGGAGATCCTGGAAGACATCGCAGCAGATCTGGCAAGCCAGTACAACTGAGTGGGAATACCGTGTAACTAAATAGGGGAGCGATCCATTCCCACTCCCGGAAATTTCCCTGACGGAAAATTTCCCAAAGCTTTGTTGCGACGATCGAGTGGGAAATACTGTGTAACTAAATAGGGAAGCGATCCATTCCCACTCCCGGAAATTTCCCAAAGTTTTGATAGTTTTCGAATACCGTATTCCGATTGAGTACGGTATTCTTTTTTCGTTTGAAATAAAAAGAAAAGATACCGTGTCTTTGTATCGATACGGTATCTTTTTGTGTATAGCTTACTTGTTGTTCTCAAAGGCAGCTGCCAGCTCGGCCAGACCAAGCTCGGCGGCTTCTTTGCGGGTCTCATAGGCAGAGGTCACAGCGTCGGTGCCCTTTTGCAGCGGCTCCAGGATCGACCAGGTGAAGATGTTGTTGGCGTGGACACCACCGTATACGAGGCAGAACATATCCATGATACCATCGTGGATCAGGTCGATCATGGCGGAGGTGTAGTTGTCACGGGCGTACTTGATCTTCAGCGACATTTCATAGTGGGCGGGCAGCACCGTTTCGTGGGTCAGACGGCACAACAAATGGGTCACTGCACCGGACATCGCCGGATCCTTTGCCGAGGCCGGGATCACGCCGACCTCCGCTGTGTCGTGGACGACCGTTACATAGTTGGCCTGGGTCTCGTCCAGCTTCGGATACGGGATGATACCCACCTCCGATTCCATGTCACGGAATACGCCGAAGTCACCCAGCTGCGCACCGCTGATGAACAAGGCACCATCGGCCATGAACTTCTGGTGCAGGTCTTCGCCGTTTTCGTTGTACTTCGTGCTGGTGGCATCGCTGTAGAACATGGCGTAGATCTTATCGTATAGAGTCAGCAGACGGTCGCAGTACATCGTCAGTGTCGGATAGCCGGAGGCATCGCGGCTCACAAAGGGCACATCCGAACCATAGGTGAACGGGAAGGACGAACCGCCGATCCCCCCGACGATCATGCCGAATACATCGTCCGCATCGGCAGAACCGTTGCCGTTGACATCCTTGTAGGCCCCTTCCGTCAGGGTCAGCCAATGGTCATAGGTCCACTTGCCGTCCTGCACTACCTTGTACAGATCGTCCGGATCGTCGTACAGCGTGCGGTACATATCCCGGTTGTACAGCAGGGCGTGAGAGTGGTTCAGTACGTCCATGAAATAATCGCCTACCAACAGATATACGTGCTTGTAGTCGATGGACAGGTTGTACATATATTCCGTGGACCAGTATTCGGCATCCAGATCCAGCGTGTCCAGCGTCGTGGCATCCACAAACATATGCTCAATGGAGGCAGAGGCAAGCCCCAGCTGGTCATCTACGATCAGATCAAAGGTGTCGTCCCCGGAGAGAATGATCTGGCTCACCTCCGGATATACGTCGGAAAATCTGCGATCCGTGTGGGTGTAGGCGAACTTGACATCCAGCTGTTCCTCGGCTGCCAGATTCCGCTGGAACACCGCATCGTTCACGTTGTCCCCGTTCAGCTCGCCGGAGCCTTCCAGCAGATAGTTGGAGCTGATGGCAGAGTCGCTGGTCATGATGTGGAAGGTGGCACCGTTGTAGGACAGACCGGCTAAAATATCCGGTTCGGTCTCGGTGGTGTTATCTGCGTTTGTGGTGTCCGCTGTGGTGTCGCTGCTTTTGGTCTCGTCTGTACCACTACCGCAGGAAGAAAGGGGCATGGTCATGAGCAGAGCCAGAAGCAGGCAGAGAAGCTTTGTCTTGCGTTGCATATGTGTACCCTCGATTCAGTTATGTTCATAATGTAGTATCTGTATTATACGCTATTGTTGCAGGAAAATCAAGTCCTTTTTGCGAGTTTGTTGATCGTACACAAAATAGGACCTATGGAATTGCATGATATGCCAAAAATGGGATACGCACTTTCGTACATATCCCATGGGCATTTTATTCCATTCGATCGTAGTAGGCTTGCAGGGTCTTGTCCCGGTCGGTGGTGGCAGACTTGAGCTTGCTGTCGTACCAGGAGGCAAAGTCCTCGGTGTTATTTTTTGCCAATTCCGCAAAGTGGCTGGCATATGCCCCACCCATAGCGGTGTTGTAGTAGCCTAAGTCGAATACCCGGTTGGCTACGATGATGTCTAGCATTTCAGCAGATTCTTCGTCACGGGAGTCACGGGTCTTCAGTGCCACATCATAATACGAGGGGATCACGTATTCCCGCCCCAAGATCGCCAGCGTTTCGATGATCAGCGAGGTTCTGTCGGGGTCAGAGACGGTGATCGGGATGGTGAACATATTTGTACCGGCATCCACGTTGGCTACGTAGTCGTCGGTCTCTTCCAGCTTCGGCCAGGGCAGGATACCAAAGTTTTGCTCCATTTCCCGCAGTGTCAGCACCAGGAACACGTTTACGTCCGTGAACAGGGAATGTCCTTCCCGGAAGAACTGGGTGGAGGTGCAGTCAAAGGAGTTGTCGGATTTGGCATCCAGCAGGGAATAGTCGGAATTGAGCAGCTTGAAATATTTCTCGAACATGGTCAGAGAGCGTTCGTTGTACACGCCAAATGCGTAGTCCTCCGAATCCTTTGCAATGACACGTGCGCCGGAGGAGTAGAAGGCCTGGATGGGGCCGATCCAATAGAAGGTGGCGTAGCCGTACAGGTCGTCCTCGGTCATGGTGCCGTCCCCGTTCAGGTCACGGGAATATGTCTCTGCCATTTCGGCAAATACATCAAAGGTCCACTTGCCATCTTTTACCATTTCATAGGGATATTCCACACCGTTTTCGTCAAAGTAATCCTTGTTGAACAGCATGGCGTTGGCGGCACCTACGGCCTGGTGGCTGATGTCACCGATGCAGCAGTACAGACCGCCGGGCATTTGGAAGCTTTCCACGGCATCCTGGTCCCAATAGCTTTGGGTCAGATCGATGTATTGGAGATTGTTCCAGTCCAGTACCAGTCCTTCGTTGGCGTAGATGTGTGCCACACGGGGATGGGGTACCACCAGATCATAGGCATCCTCACCGGCTAAGATCAGCGGCTTGGCGTCGGTCTCGTAGTTGTTGTGGGAAGACGGATTGTAGGTGATGGAGATGTTGTAGCGTTCTTCCGTGGTGGAGTTCCGCTTGAAGACAGCATCGTTGACGGTCTCACCGGTCAGCTCCTCTGCGATCTGGTCCCCGATCCAGTCGTCGGAGTTGCGGATCAGCATCCGGAATTCGTAGCCTTCCAGATCCATGGTGGGCAGGTTTGCCAGCGGATCGGTGGTCTCGGTCTCTACCGGTGTGGTGTCGGTGCTTGCTGTGGTGTCCCCGGTATCGGTGGTCTCGGTGCTGCCACAGGAGGCAAGGGGCAGGGTCATGAGCAGTGCCAGAAGCAGGCAGAGCAGCTTGGTTTTGCGTTGCATATTGTATCCTCGGTTCTGTTGCGTAGTATTTTTAGTATAGTATACACCAACCCATGGAAAACTGCAAGAGCTTTTGGCAAAAAAATCACTTTTTTACAGAGCGTGTGTCGGTGCCAAAAATCACATGCGCCCTTCGTAGGCTTCCAGCGTCTCTTGCTTTTTGCTTTCGGAGGCTTTGAGCTTGCTGTCGTACCAGGAGGTGAAGTCTCGGCTGGTCTGCCGGCTGAGATCGGCAAAGTGGCTGGCATATCCACCGCCCATTTCTTCGTTGTAGTAGCCTAAGTCAAAGACACGGTTTGCCAGAATGATGTCCAGCATCTCGGCCGATTCGGTGTCACGGGAGTCACGGGTCTTCAGCGCCACGTCATAGTAGGCCGGCACCACATATTTGTTGCCCAAAATCGCCAGCGTCTCCACGATAAGCGAGGTGCGATCCATGTCCGTCACCGTGATGGGTACAAAGAACAGATTGGTGCCTGCATCTACGTTGGACCAGTATTCGTCGGTCTCGTTCAGCTTCGGCCAGGGGATGATCCCGAAATTGGCGTCCATTTCCCGCATGTTCAGCACGGAGGTGATGTTGACATCGATGAACATAGCCCGCTCTTCCGGGAACATCTTGATGGGCTCGCAGTCAATGGACTGGGTGGAGGTGGCATCCAGATAGGTGTAGGGCGCATCCAGCAGGTCGAAATATTTCTCGAACATGGTCAGAGAACGTTCGTTGTACACGGAAAATTCGTAGGTCTTAGAGCCCTTTTCGATCACACGTGCGCCGGAGGAATAGAAGGCCTGGATGGGACCGATCCACAAGTGTGTGGCATAGCCGTACAGGTCGTTATCGGTGAATTCACCATCGCCGTCCAGATCCTGGGAATAGGTCTCCACCATGCCGATAAAATCGTCCAGCAGCCATTTGCCTTCCTTCACCGTTTCATAGGGGTAGGCAAGACCGTTGTCGTCGAAAATATCCTTGTTGAACAGCATGGCGTTGGTGGCACCGATGGATTCGTGGCTGATGTCGCCGATCATGCAGAACAGCCCGCCCGGCATCTGGAAGCTCTCCACGGCATCCTGATCCCAGTAGTCCTTGGTCAGATCCACGTAGGTCATGTCGTTCCAGTTGCGAGCCAGTCCCTGGTTGGCGTACCGATGGACGTTCCGAGGGTGGTTGATGATCAGGTCGTAGGCATCGTCGCCGGCCTGGATCGTGGCTTTGGCATCCATATCTCCGTTGGCGTTGGAGGAGCGGGTGTGGCTGATCACGATGTTGTAGCGATCCATGGTCTCGGAGTTACGCTTGTACACAGCATCGTTCACCACTTCACCGGTCATTTCTTCCGCCACCTGGTCTGCCACCCATTTGTCGTCGTTCCGCAGCTGCATCCGGAAGTCGTAGCCCTCGTAATCGGTGGTGGGCAGGTGCACTAAGGGATCGGCGGTCTCGGTCTCTACAGGTGTGGTGTCGGCGTTTGCCGTGGTGTCAGTGGTATCGGCGGTCTCGGTACTACCGCAGGAGGAAAGGGGCATGGTCATGAGCATTGCCAGAAGCAGGCAGAGAAAACGTGTCGTAGATTTCATGGTTCGCATTCCTTTCATATATGAAGCTGCCATAGCCGTAGAAGCACTGTACTATAGCGAATGTACTATGGTCAGTATAGCATATATCTGCATCGTTGTCAAGAGAAAATCTGTCATTTTTACCAGTTTTACCAAAAAAGTTTGGCGAAAGGGGCATGTCCCTCTTTCCAAATGGGAACGGTTGTGGTATAATGAATGGGGATGGTCTGCGCACGGTCGCAGCTTTTGGCATCCCCATGCGGATCACACAATATTTCACGGAGGTTTTTCCTATGCATACATCCAAGTGGATCACCTGTCCCGGCTTTGGCTACTCGGACACCAACCTGTATTGGTTCCGCAAAGGCCTGACGCTGCCTGCTGTACCGGACAAGGCGATCCTGCACATTTCGGCAGAAGCACGCTACAAGCTCTATGTCAACGGACAGCGGGTGGCGGTGGGTCCCTGCCGTTCTTCTGCGGAAGAAAAATACTACGATACCATCGACATCGCACCCTATCTGCACGAGGGCGAGAACCAGCTCTTCTGCCATGTGCTGCAGCTGTGCGACAACGAGGACATGACCAAGGCCCGGTTCCTCTATGCGGTACGCCGCACGGGCAATCTGGCACTGGCGGCAAAGCTGACCTGCACCATGGCCGACGGTACCGAAAGTAGCCTGATCACCGACGAGAGCTGGGAGGTTTGCAAGGCACCTACCGCCAGCTTCCCGGTACGCCGTGGGGATATGTTCGTCTGCACCATGGAGGAGACCTACACACCGGGGGAAGCACAGTGGCAGAAGGCGGTGGTCCTGCGGGATGTCCACTGCGACAGAGAAACGCCTTACCTGTACGGCATCGTCAATGACCTGTACCTGACCCCCCGTCCCATTCCCATGCTGCGGCAGAACGATGTGACCCCGGCAGCCGGCATGGACGAGGATGGCTACATTATTTTGGATACCCTGACCATTGGTTTCCCGGAGTTTACCTTTACCGGTAAGGGCAAGGTGCTCATTCGCTATGCAGAATCCTTTGGGGATGGTGGCGAAAAGGGCGACCGGCTGGATCGTTCCAAGGGCATGACCGGCTCTACCGACCTGGTGACAGTGGATGGAGAGACCCATTTTGAGCCCTTCTGGTTCCGCACCTGCCGGATCCTGCGGCTGGAGATCGAAGGGGATGTGCAGCTGACCGGGTTCCACTTCACCGAGGCAGGCTATCCACTGGACGTGCCGGAGAACTGCGATTTTGGCAACGAGACCGACAATGCTCTGTGGCAGATCTCCGTGAATACCCTGAAGCGGTGCATGGTAGAATCCTACACGGACTGCCCCTTCTATGAGCAGCTGCAATACGATATGGACACCTCCATGCAGATGCTGTTCCACTACCAGCTGACCAACGATGACAAGCTGGCACGGAAGGCCATCCACGATTTCCGTTTGTCCCAGAGAGCCGATGGCCTGATGCACAGCCGGTATCCTTCCGTGGAGATCCAGTACATCCCGACCTTCTGCTTCTATTATATCTTTATGGTGGCAGAGCATTACAAGCGGTTCGGGGACAAGGCACTGGTGCGGGAAAATCTGCGGGGCATCGATGGGGTACTGGAATGGTTCGATCACCAGATGGACGAATGCGGTCTGCTGCACAACACCCAGTATTGGGACTTCGTAGACTGGTCTGCACCCTGGATGGCCACTCGTGGGGAACCGTACATCGGAGGCAATCACTCCGGCAGTAGTGACTCCGGAGTGCGCAAGGTCGTGACCATCCACAGTGCCATGTACGTATTTGCGCTGCGGCAGGCGGCTGATCTGTTTGCACTGTGCGGTAGAAACTGTACGGCGGCAGAATATCGTGCCAGAGCAGACAAGCTTGCCGAAACGATCGAAAAGCTGGCATGGCGAGAGGACAAGGGGCTGTACGCCGACGACTTGGCGGGGAATTACTACAGCCAGCATATGCAGGTTTGGTGCGTGCTTTCCGGGATCGCAACGGGAGACAAGGCCCACCGTATCATGGAAAACGCCCTGCCGCTGGAAGCCGCCTGCACCCAGGCCTATGGCTACCTGTACTTCCGGGCACTGGAGAAGGCCGGGCTTTACGACAAGACAGAGATCATGATGGACAAGCTCAGAGCATTGTCTGCCCTGCACTGTACCACCATTCCGGAAACGCCGGAGGCACCGCGCAGCGACTGCCACGCCTGGGGTGCCGTTGCCATCTACGAATTTGCGGCAGTGGTACTGGGTGTTCGCACCATTTCTGCGGCAGACAAGAGGATCCGCATCCAGCCTCGCATCGCCGGCAGAGACCATGCAAAGGGTTCTGTTGCCGTTGTTGGTGGTATGGTCACGGTGGATTGGAAGATCGAGGATGGCTGGTTCAAGATGCACGTGGTGGCACCTCGTGGGCTGAACCAGGAGATCATCCTGCCCAACGGTGCTGTGATGCACACGGATCTGGACAGAGCTGTGTACACCTGCAAGCTGTAATATAGGCATAAAGAAAACCGTTCGTTTTCCGAAAGGAGACGAACGGTTTTTTGTGATGAGAAAGCCCGACCGGGTTGCGCATCGTGGAGAGGCGTGATCGGGTCTGTCATGGATAGTATATGCAGGTGTTGGCTATCTTATACCTGAAAATGTACAGCCCAATCTATTGGAAAATTCATTCTTTGGAGTTCGTACACACCTTCGTATTTTTGCAACAATATATGTAAAGATGCGGCAAAATCTGTCCACGAGGAATCTGTAGGACGAAGATATTTCATTGCCAGCAACATTTGATATAGACCATTGAATTTAGGCTGCTCGATACGGTCTGCTTCGATAAGCTGTGGAAAAGTGTTTATAGAGCGGTTGTAAATCCGACTGTTGTGAGCACAGATATTTCGTAAAATAGATGTGGCTCGTATCCATGAAGTGAGTATATCTTGAGAGGGTGTGATTCAATTTCCTCGTTGATTTGTATATTTATAGAATTGTGCGATTCGTGAAAAAGCACTGTCTGACCCCGTTTTGAGGTTTTTGATCAGTTTCGACAACATCCCAAAAGACAAGATCTCAACGGTTGCCCACAGCGGAATAGCTCCATCATACTGCTCATAATTGTGTAGAATGAACACATCATCGGAACGAGCAATTTCACCAGCGATCGTACTTTGATTTTTCCAGTACCATTCCTTATCCTTGAAAATGGATGGATCATTTAAAACCAAGACATCCTGCATGGGTTGAAACGCATGGACAAAACGAACACGCAATGCTATCTCGATCTGAGAAAGATACGAAAAAAGCAAATGAGAAAGCTCTGTATCAAAGCGATATAGCTTTAGAATGTCGCTGAAATTTGTTCCCTCTATGTAACGATTTGTGCTGTAGTTATATAAGTGATAACAGTATCCACGGAGACGATAATAACCAATTGTACTGAGTGCTTCTTCAGCTTCCGATAGAGAGGGTATTGCCATGCCAGAGTCTATGAGTTTTTGTATGAGCTCAGATTCTGACAAATATGGCTTAGGATAGTTATACATAAAAAAGTCCTTCGCTGCAAAAAAAGCCCCGCCGGGTTGCGCATTGTGAAGAGGCGTGGCGGGTTCTGTTGTGTTCATTATACCACACAAAGTGTGGTTTGTCAACCGGTTTGCAGCATTCCTTTTTGAAAATTTTTGGTGAGAATGCCAACATTTTTCGTATACCCACCTACGGTCTGTCCACCGTAGCCATATTTTTCTCGGCATCGTAGCCCACTTCCAAACCGTATGCTTCCGCCAGCGCACGGAGCGGTGCATAGGTGGTGCCGTCGTAGACAAAGGTCATGACTTTGTTCCCGTTGGCATCCGTTGGCTGAAATTCCGTGCCGTTGACAAGGATTCGGATGGAGGGGTCCACGGTGATCTGGACAAAACCGGTTTCGGCCAGGCTGTGTACCGCAAGCAGGCAGAACCCTAAGGTGACCAATGCGGTCAAAAGGATCTTTTTCATGTTGCCTCCTTTAGGTGTTGATGATCCCTTGAAAATCCCATTCGGACAGGACGTAGACCAGGTAGTCCGGGTCGTTCTTCTGGATCTGGGCGAAGTTGAAGGTGTAGGAGAAGGACGGCATCATGTAGGCAGAATCACTTGCGTCCACCAGCAAATCGTACAGATACGCACCGTAGGAGTTGCGCATGACCATGATGTCCGGCAGCGTGGCACGGTCGGTATGGTAGGTGCCGCCACCCTGGATCTCACCGGAGAAGGCAGCGTAGGCCAATGACCAGTTTTGGATGGGGAATCGCTCGATGGCATTTGCCGCCGGTGTATCCAGCTTGCCGATCCGCTGGAAGGTGTATTCGTAGACCTTGCCGTCTTGGTCGATGTCAAAATACCAGGGCATGTCGCCACGGGTGTAGTAGCCCCATTGCCATTCGAAGGCATCAAAGGTCTTGGGCGAGGCATCCGGGTATTTCTCGGCGATATGGGTAAACAGATCTACGTATGCCAAATAGGCACCGTAGTCCGTCCAGTGGCTGTCGTTTTGGAAATACAGGGGCAGGGCATCGTTCTTGCGCTTGGCAAAGGTATCTCGCATATCGATGACGGTGGCACCGGCTGCGGTCAGGGCATCGGCCACTTGATCGAACCGACTGTCCCCTGTGCCCGGCTTTGCCACCTCTTCCGGTACCAATTCGGAATACACGGTCATAGAGGCCGGCACCAGCACGAAGACCATTTCGCAGCCATCGCCTACGGTTTTCAGCTTATTTACCCGCTCTGTATACCGGTCCGTGATGCTTTTTACCACATCCTGGGACAGCCGGTTGGTGTGAGTGAAGTCCGGGATCATTTTTTTGTAGAAGCACTGGTTCTCGTAGCCGATCCACACGCCCCAGTCGTCGCTGCAGCTGGGCTGGACGATGTTGCCTTCCCAGTGGACGGTGCCGCCGATCTGCTCTCCATTGGCCTTTTGCACCACGTCCAGCTTGGCAGATCCACCGGGATTTTGGAACCGCAGGGCAAAGCTGCCGCCCTCGGACACCACGGAAAAGGTACCGCTGTCGTTTGTGGCGGAAATGGTCGTACCCACGGCACATTCTCCAAAGAGCACGCAATAGTCGCCGTCGGAATGGGAGGCACCCAACACCTTTAGCGGCCGGTTTTTCGCTTTGGCATCGTACACCTCCGCTACCTTTGCCGGTGCCGCATAGGGAGACCGCTCGCCCACCGTCGCCATATTCTTTTCCGCATCGTAGCCCACTTCCAGACCAAAGGCCTCCGCTAAGGCACGGAGCGGTGCATAGGTGGTGCCGTTGTACACAAAGGTCATGACATCCTTACCCTTTGCATCCTTTGGCTGGAATACTTTCCCATCTACCAAAATTTGGATGGATGGGTCTACCGATATTTTGATCAGGCCACCGGCAGCTAAGATCTGGAGCGTGAGCAGAAACACGAAAACGACGGACAGGGCAGTCACGCATATTTTTTTCATGAACGCCTCTTTAGTTGTCGATGATATTTTGGAAATCCCACTCGGACAGGATGTAGATCAGGTAGTCCGGGTCGTTTTTCTTGATCTGGGCAAGGTTGAAGGTGTAGGAGAATGTAGGCATCATATACGCCTTGTCGCTCTTGTCCACCATCAGCTCATACAAATAGGAGCCGTAGGAGTTGCGCATGACCATGATGTCCGGCAGGTTTTCCCGGTGGGTGTTGTAGGTGCTGCCGTTCTGGATCTCCGCAGAGAAGGTGGGGTAGGCCAGGGACCAGCCCTTGTTGGGATACCGGGTGATGGCACGCACGGCGGGATGGTCAAAGGTGCCGATCCGCTCGAAGGTGTATTCGTATACCAAACCACCCTGGTCAACATCAAAGTACCAGGGCATGTCTCCTCTGGTGTAGTAGCCCCACTTCCACTCAAATTCATCAAAGGTCTTGGGTGCGGCATCCGTATACCGGTCGGAGATGAAGTCGTACAGGTCTACATAGGTCAGATAGGCGGCGTAATCCGTCCAGTGGCTGTCGTAGTTGAAGTACAAGGGCAGGGCATCGTTTTTGCGCTCGGAGAAGGTCTTCCGCATGTCCACCACCTTGGCACCGGCTTCGGTCAGGGCATTTGCCAGCTGGTCAAAGCGGCTGTCTCCTTCTACAGGTGTAGCAACCTCCGGCGGTACCAGCTCCGGATACACGGTCATGGAGGCGGGCACCATCACGAAGATCATCTCGCAGCCGTCTCCCACGGTCTTGAGCTTTTCCACCCGCTCTGCATATCGTTCGGTAATGCTCTTTAGCACCGTATCCGACAGCAGATTGGTGTGGGTGAAGTCCGGGATCATCTTGTTGTAGAAGCCCTGGTTTTCGTAGCCGATCCACACGCCCCAGTCGTCGCCGTAATCCGGCAGAGAGGCCTCGCCTTCCCAATGAAGGGTGTCGCCGATCTGCTTGCCGTCAGCCTTCTGGGTCACATCCAGTACCATGGAAAGGTCGGGACTGAGTATGCGCATAGCAAAGCAGCCACCCTCCGATACCACGGAGAACGTGCCTTCCTCGTTTTCGATATACACCGTGGTGCCTACCGCGCATTCGCCATAGACCACGCAATAGTCATCGTCGGAGAAACCAGCACCCAGCACCTTCAGTTCCCGGTTTTCGATGTTGGGATCGTATACGTCTGCAACCTTGGCGGGGGCGGAGTAGGGCGTGTAGTCTGTGATGGGCACCTCTTCCACGGGACCCTTTGTCTCGATGGGCTCGGTCTCCGGGGCTTTTGTCTCCACCTTTTTGGTGCTTTTGCCTTCGATCATGGCTTGCTTTTTGGATTCTGCCTCGGCATCCTTGGATTCCTGGGTCTTGGCATCGGAGAGCTTTAGCTGCTCTAAGGCACTTGCCTTATCCACCGATACGCCACCCTTTTTGCCACAGGCTACGGCTAAGGGCATACAGCAGAGCAGGGCTAAAAACAGGGCTGTCAGTCTATTTTGCTTTTTCATGTTGATGAATTCCTTTATTGTATTTGCTCCATATCGGAAATGCTATGTGTATATCCAACTCAGCTTACGGCAGCCAGGTTGTTGTTTTCGATCAGGTTGGCCCAGTTGTAGACCACCAGCACCCGGTCGCAGTCGTATTCGGCAACATAGTCCGAAATGTTCGCTACCTTCGCCGCTAAGTTGATGATCACGATATCAAAGTGCTGGCACAGGTACGGCACCAAAGTATGGGCGAAGGAGTCCTTCACCACAAGCAGCCGGGGACGGCCGATATTGCCATCGCCTAAGAATACCGTCTGTTCGTTGTGGGTACCGGAGAGAAATGCGGCGTATTTGTCCTTTTGGGTCAGGTAGTCACGATCCAGCCAGCCGGTGTAGGTCTTGTAGGCTTCCTTCACGGAGGTGGGCTTGCCGTCCTCCCCCTTCACCTGCTTGGTGGACAGGCAGGATGTGGTGAACTGGTCTTCGTTGCCCACCGTCCAAACCTCCAGCGTCTCCGGTTCAACAAACTTGTAGCCACCCTTTGACCAGGTGGTGCCGTAGAAATCTTCCACTTTTTCCACTGTGAAGCTGTCTATGGGCAGAATATCGCCCGCCATACCAAAGGAATCCATGATCTCGCAGTAGGCCAGGTACGCACCATAGGCGGTCCAGTGGTGGTCGGTGCGCAGGTAGACCGACTCGCCGACATCGTATTTTTCCCGCATCATGGGCAGCAGATCGATGTACCCGGCCTCCGGTGCCATGGTGTCTGCGATCTGCCGGTGCAGGGCATCGCTGATCTCTGTGGGATACGAAAAGGCAGAGGCGGCTACGTCAATGGTACGGGGCGGCAGGATCGTGGTCACCGGTACCGTGGCATTTTTGGCAAAGGCGTTGAGTCCTTCGATAGACTGGGTCACGGTGTCTGCAAAGAAATAGTCCATGTCCGCCACCCGTTCCAGCCGGCTTTTATACATGGTGAACAGCCGCACAGCCAGTTGATCGTTTTCCCCCAGCAGCACGCCGTTGTTCTCCGCTTTCCCCTGCGCCAGCTCTACCACGCTCTTGACTCCTACAAGGGAATTGCGTGCCGGGAACTGGTCGGCAAAGTATTCGTTGATCTTGGAGGAGAAGCTGCCGTCTACCAGTGCGGCCCAGGAGAACTTGGGGAAGGTGGTGAGTGAGCGGTTTTCTTCCTCGGAGAAATCACTGTCCGGCACCGCCACAAAGGCAACAGCAAAGGCAAACAGGATGCAGGCGAACAGAGCCGAGGTCGCTATATTGATGATCTTTTGAAATTTCATATGCCTGCCTCCTTAGAAAATAAAGTACAAGAACGGACTGAAGGTGGAGTCTACCAGGTACGCCACGCAGATCATGAAGATGGCAAAGGTCAGTACCGTGGTCACCACAGCCATGGTCTTGGCACGGACGCCGGTCACAGGCTCGTCCATTTCGATGGGTTCCTCTGTGCCGTCCTCCCGAATGGCACCAATGCGGATCCAGTCCACGGTACAGAGCTTGTCCCACAGCTTTTTCGGCAGTGGCGTAGAACCGATGGCAGCGAGCAGCAGCAGGGGCAGGCCATGCAGGATCTGGTATCCCACGGTGGGGGTACAGAACGAGGAGGTGCCAATGCCAAAGAGAGAACCAAAGCAGCGCAGTCCGGCAGATGCATCGGTGTAGGAGAAGATGATCCAGCCGAAGCCAATGAGAAGTAAGGCATACAGGTGCTGCACCACAGCGGGGGTCTTCTTCAAGGCTTTGAGCAGGAAGGTTTTTTCCAGCATTAAGATGATCCCGAAGTACACGCCCCAGAGGATGTAGTTCCAGCTTGCGCCGTGCCAGAAGCCGGTGAGGAACCACACGATGGCGATGTTCCGATACTGCTTCAGCTTGCCCACCCGGTTGCCGCCCAGGGGGATGTACACATATTCCTTGAACCAGGTGCCCAGGGACATATGCCACCGCCGCCAGAATTCGGTGATGGATTTGGAGATATAGGGATAGTTGAAGTTTTCTAGGAAGCGGAAGCCGATCATACGACCCAGGCCAATGGCCATATCGGAGTAGCCGGAGAAGTCGTAGTAGATGTGCAGGGTGTAGAAGATCATGACCATCCAGGCACCGGCAGTGGTATCTGCTAAACCATCCGTTGCTTTGAAATATTCGTAGTACGCAGCGCAGGCATCGCCGATGATGATTTTTTTGGCAAGGCCAATGACGAAGCGGCGTGTACCGGAGCCAAACAGGTCGATGGTCTCCTTCCGCAGCATAAGCTGGTCATCCACGTCCCGGTAGCGCACGATGGGTCCGGCAATGAGCTGGGGGAACAGGGTGACATAGGTACCAAAGGCAACAAAGTTCTTCTGCACATCCGTCTGTCCCCGGTACAGGTCGATGGTGTAGGACATGATCTGGAAGGTGTAGAAGGAGATCCCGATGGGCAGCTTCAGACCTTCGATGGGCGCGATCACGTCGGTCAGGAAGGGCAGGAGCCGCAGGTTTTCGATAAAGAAGTTACAGTACTTGAAGAATAAGAGAGAGGCTAAGTTGGCGCAGAGAGACAGGGTCATGAACAGCCTTGCCTTCTTTATATTGCTCTCTCGATATTTGGCGATAAAGAAGCCGAATATGTAGGCTTCCAGGATCGAGGCCAGCATGACCAGGATGTACAGCGGCTCGCCCCATCCGTAGAACAGCATACTGACGATGAACAGCACCCAGTTCCGGTATTTCATATTGGGGATGAGATAGTACAGAAACAGGGTGACCGCTAAGTATGCGAACAGGAATAGCAGGGATGAAAATACCATGGATTTGCTCCTATGTTGATCAGATTATTTTCTGCGGTGCTTATTTGCCGATGGCAGTCTCGATGTCCTTTGTGATGGCATCCACGTCGTAGGAGATCACATAGTACACATAGTCGCCGTGCTTGGCGATGGTGGCAGCTTCCAGGGTGGGCACGTCCATGTCGGGATAGCCGGAGTCGGCCTTGGCGATCTTATCGTCGATGCGGCTCTGGAAATACTGCATCAGGGTATCGGCGTAGGTGGTATCGTTCATCTTGAACAGACCTACGTCGATGAACACATTGGGGTTGGATTCGTCGATATATACACAGTATTCGTCCACCTTGGTGAAGTCCGGCACGTCTACGGCATCGCCATAGTAGCCCATGATCAGGTCATCGTCTAAGTATTCGCCCAGCTCCGTTGAGGAGGAGGTGAACACAAAGCCGTCGGTAAGGCTGTAGTCCGCTACCACGGTCTGGATCACCTCGTCTACGTTGACCGTAACAGGTGTGGTGTTTTCATTGGGGGTGGTGCCGCCGCAGCTTGTCAGGATGGCTGCCAAAAGGATCGTTGTCAAAAGTGTTTTTTTCATAAAAACCTCGTTTAAAGTAGAATGTGAAAATAGCCTATACCTATTATACACAAGGGGGTGGGTTTTGTCAATATTGATGTGCATAGAATTCGGTGAAATCCGGATATTTTGTGACAATTACGGGACTTTATCGATAGGACTCCAGCAGCGTACAGATCGTTTTGCGCACGTTTTCCACCTTAACAGAGAAGTCTTTTTCGGCGGCGATGCGGTATAGGTGGGGGTGATCCTGCCAGGCAGCGTAGGCATTCTCGGCGGTGACCAGCACTTCCTCTCGACTGGACTCCAACCGGTGCGCATTGCCCTCCTGTACATCGAAGGGGATGGTGGAGAGGGTGGCGGCGGAATCCAAATACAGCACGGCCTGGTAACGTCCCAGCAGTCGGCGGCGGGAATAGTCAAAGCTGCGGCAGATGGTGTCAAAGGTCTCTCGCCGGATATAGGCACCACCGTCGCACAGGCCACGGTCGCACAGCAGCACCACCGGCAGACCGGTCGCCTTTGCTTGGGGCAGCAGCTTTCGGAAGGCACGGTTCTCGTTTTGCAGCTGGTGCCGGAAGACGGTGTGCTGGAAGGCGGTCTGTCCCCAGCGGTCTGGGGTGTAGCCTTTTTCCAGCAGGATGGTGGCACATTCGGGAACGATGGCGGTGGGAAAATCCCAGGTGGAGATGGTATCCTGTAGGGCAGCAAGGACATGGCTTTTTCCGGCGGCAGCACCACCGGTCAATACGATCCGAACGACCCGGCGCAGTGCCGTGCGGGGGAGAGGATTTTTGTTAGGCATAGGAAGGGGTCTCCTTGTATATATTTTTCTTTTATGATACCACAGATGCACCGGAAATGCAAGGGGCACCGGAAGAAAGCGCATCTATAAAGAGGAAGAAAACGTTTTATTTCCGGCGAGTCTGTGCCTGTTCACAAAAAAGCTCTTGACATTCGCCGGTTTGTGGGGTATGATAATGGGGAATACGACTGAGCTTGAAAGGATGTATACATATGTTACGTGATCTTGTGCTGGAAAATCGCAGCTATCGGAGCTTTGATGAAAATTACCCGGTGACCAGAGAAATGCTGTTGGATTGGGTGGACAATGCTCGGCTGGTGCCCTCGGCTGTCAATGCGCAGCCCTTGAAGTATCGGCTGGTGGACACAAAGGTCGGTGTGGAAAAGCTGCTGCCCCATACGGCGTGGGCCGGTGCGCTGAAGGACATCAAGCTGCCGCCGGAGGGACACCATCCCACTGCCTTTGTGGTGATCTGCCACGATACCACCGTGCGGGAAAATCCGAACGCCTCGGCTACCGACGTGGGCATTGCCGCTATGACACTGCTGTTGTCTGCTACAGAGGCGGGCTATGGTGGGTGCATGATCGGTGCCTTTGACCGGGAGCGAGTGGGCGAGGTGCTGCGGATCCCGGAGAAGTTCGTGCCGGTGCTGCTGGTGGCACTGGGCAAGCCGGATGATATGGTGTTCCTGACCGAACCCAAGGATCCAAACAATGTGATCTACTACCGGGACGACCACAACCTGCACTTTGTCCCCAAACGGAAGCTGGAGGATATTCTCATCGAGGGTTGATTCGATGATCGTATCTTGATTCGATGGATCGATGGTTGATACGATCATCGTATCGTGATTTTATTATTAAAAACTGAGCTTATGTATTTAGTACTTTGCGTTATATTGTTCACGGCACTGGCCTTTCTTACGGTATTGGAGCATCGGGAACGACCTGTACGATGTCTGCCCCTTGTGGAATGGATCCTTTGCGGTGTGGGGGTACTGCTGCATCCGATACTATTGCTGGTGCTGCGTGGATTTCTCTCCACCTATCGGGAGAGCTTTGCTTCCTGGGCCTGGGACTGCGTGACTACCTATTTGCAATATGCATTGCCGGCGCTGGGGATCTTTTGTGCCATCACCTTTTTCTCGGCACTTTCTGCCATTTGGGAAAAGCGATGTGCTTCTTCTCGGTGGCGGGGACTGCGTTCGCTGTGTTCTTTGGCGGCCACCGTCGTGCTCTTTGCCATAGCGGGCTTTTTCGCTGCCACATCGGGCACGGACGAGCTGCCTCTTGCCGGATATATCCAGGCGTTGGGACTGGCGGATGGGCTGGTGCTGCGGGGGATGTACGGGATCGAGGGCATACTGCGGAAAAAGAACGGCACGTGCAGCCGATGAGCGATGCTGTCTGTGTCGGACATGTGATTTTTCTGCGTAGAATTTTCGAAAGTTTCGCTCTCCTGCCCTCGAAAGCACAAAAAACGGTTGCTTTTTGGCAGTGGTTGTGGTACAATATAGGATAATATACGAATGCTGCATAAGACTATTTTGCTGCAAATCCAAATCAGAAAGGGATCCTCCCATGAACACAAAACGTCGCATCTGCCATCTTTTGACTTTCTGTCTGACGCTGGCACTGCTTGTTTCCGTTATCGGTTTGCCGGTGACGGCCTCGTCTGCCAATGTGACCATCACAGAGACGGTCAACATTGCGCAGGCCAATAAAAATATGGAAGGCCATGGGTATTCCTGGGCCAACCGGTACGATATTCTGACACTGGACGGCATCCACCTGGATACCACCTCGGACTATGGTCTTCGTCTGCCCAAGAACTGCACCGTGGTGCTCAAGGGCGACAACTACATCAAGGCTTCTCGCTATGCGATGTCCTGCGCCGGCACTGTCGTTTTCAAGGGCGACGGCAAGCTGACGCTGGAAGCCGGCGAGATCGGGCTGTACATCTATGCAGAGGATGGTACCCAGAAGGTGCGGTTGCTGGATGGTACCTATGAGATCCATGCGGGGGATTATGGCGTGTTTTCCACAGCTTCTGATTTCTCCTTCGTGGATGGGTCTATGCACATCACTGTGGACAACGAAGAAGGCGCGGCTGTGTCCGGGCGGATCGTGAACCTGCTGGGTGGATCCTTTACGGCGAACAACGCAGTGGAAGCGTCCCATATGCTGATCGTAGAGGGCGTGAACCTGGACATCACGGCACCCAAAGCGGCATTGTCTGCCAAGAACCTGACGGTGGAGGACATTGCGCTGACCGCCGGCGGTGCGGCTATTGCGGAATATGCCGACCAGACCCAGATAAACGGGAGATCCACTGCCAAGCGTGTGCGTCCTTCCGTGATCTTTGGGGAAAACGTGAACGGCGTGGTGGAC
Source organism: uncultured Ruminococcus sp. (assembly GCA_964463375.1). GTDB lineage: Bacteria > Bacillota > Clostridia > Oscillospirales > CAG-272 > UMGS1696. The sequence goes on from CAYXBQ010000008.1 coordinate 79,733, forward strand.
TATGTTTGTCTGGCGGCGGCGATCTTGCTCCTTGCGGCACTGGTGGTGGTACCGGTACTGCGGAAGAAAAAGAAGGCGGCAGCACTGCTGGCCCGGTTGGAGACGGAAAATCCCGATGCGGCAGCGGTACTGAAGCGATAATATTTCAATTACGTTCAAAAAATAGTGCGGTATACGATGGAGAGATTTGTAACAGAATGTCGGATTGTATGCCGCTTTTTTCGTAGGAGGTTACTATGCAAAGGACACTATCCTGGGAGACCTATTATGACAAGGTGTACGGCTGCTTTTTGGGCAAGTGCATCGGCGGTACGGCGGGAGGACCTGCGGAGGGGCGCAAGGAGCTGCTGGATTATCCGCTGGACGAATCGCTGCTGCATATGTGTTTGCCCAACGATGACTTAGACTTGCAGATCCTGTGGCTGGAGCTGATCGAGGACAAGGGCTACTCCATCACGGCACGGGACATGGCAGACGAATTCTATCATAAAGTCCCCTATGGCCCCGGCGAATATGCGTATTTCCAGACCAGCTATGCCAAGGGGATCTATCCGCCGCTGTCCGGGAGGTACAACAATCGCTACTACAAAAATGGCATGGGCTGTCCCATTCGGTCGGAGATCTGGGCGTGCCTGTTCCCCGGTGCGGACGAGACCAGACGAAAGTATGTAGAAATGGACGGTTCTCTGGATCACGAGCGGGATTCCATCGATGCGGAGATGTTTCTTTCCACCATCGAAAGCGAACTGTTCTTCTCTGATGATATTCGAGGCGCCATAGAGACAGCACGTGGGGTCATCCCCCAAGAGCGCAAGCTTGCCCACATGATCCGGGATACGCTGCGTTGGATCGAGGAAGGGTACGAATGGCAAATGGTACGGGGACTGATCCTGCGGCACTATGGACACGCGGACTGCACGAATATGTACCAAAACGTGGGCTTTGTGCTGCTGACGCTGCTGTACGGCAAGGAAGACCTGCGGGAGACGATCCGGCTGGGGCTGGCCTGCGGTTATGACACCGACTGCATTTGTGCCACGGCGGCATCCATTTTGGGGATCGTGCGGGGGGCAAAGTGGCTGCTACGTCAGGACGGCATGACCGACACGGGGCTGAATATCGAGGTGGGTACACGCCGGAAGAACGGTTCCATTGCGGAGCTGGCACAGGATGTGTGCATGGTGGGGATCCAAAACGGGTGCTTTGCCGATGTGGTGCCCATCACGGATGCGCCCGGAGTACAGGCTCCCATCCCCACCCAGGATCGGACACCGTTTATTGAAGTGTGTGCGGAGTACCGTGTGGACCCCACCATGCCGGAGGATCCCACGATCTCTCCCCTTGGTCCCACGGAATTCATGCTGGAGCTGACCAGCCATATGACAGCGGCAAATAAGGTACAGCTTACGATCACGCCACCGGAAGGCATTGCGGTCACACCGACCGAGCTTACTCTGACGATGCTGCCGGGTGAGGTGGTAAAACTGGCGTGCCGGGCGTGGGTACTGCCGGAGACAAAGGTGCTTTGGCAGAAAAATCTGTTCCGGGTGACGCTGACCGGTGCCTTTGGTGTAGTCGAGGACAGCTTTGGACTTGCCGGACGGGATGTATGGACCCACTACGGACCGTTTCTTGCCAACAACAAGGATATTTCCCACGTGCCGCCGGAAGCTGCATATGGTAGCCATCTGCCCATCGAGCCGGGGGAAAACGGGTATGACGTGACAAGAGAGTTCCACTTAGGCGGTATTGCCGACATCCATCGTGCCTTTGCGGATGAGACGGAGCCTTTTGTAGAGGTGCATCCGCTGCAGGAGGATCCGGTGCATGCTGCTGCCTTTTTGCCGGAGTCGGTGGCCATGCCGGAGGATCTCTTTGATACAGCGAAGGTACAGTCGTATGAAGGACCCCACATCGATTATTTTGTACGCAAGCTCGTGTCGCCGGAGGAGCGGACGGTGGAGGTAGCGGTCGGGCATACGGCGCCGTTCCAGCTGTGGATCAATGGGCAGAAGATCGGCGAAAGCGACGAGACCAAATGGTGGACGCTGGAAAACAGGCACTTCGCGGTCAAGCTGCGTGAAGGGGAGAACACGGTGATCTTGAAGTGTGCCCAGCAGTCGGATCATGCGAAATATTCCATCATATGGCGTGGTCAGTCGTGGCGTATGCGGCAGTACACGGACTTTGGCTCGGTGATCCGGTGAAAAACGAAAAGTTAGAAATAAAAAATGGGTGTAGAGCTTGTGGGTTCTACATCCATTTTTGTTTTTATTGGATTACAGCTCCAGCACAGCGCCAACCGGGTAGTGGTCGGTCATGGTCACGCCGTCCTCGTTGGTGTCGGTGATAGCCACGGACTTGGTGGTGTCGCAGGGCAGGGTGGAGAATACGTAGTCGATCTTCATGTGGGTCTTCTCCGGCTCAAAGTTGTGGAAGGAGAAGGGAATATCGGCGGTCTTGTCTTCCAGTGCGGTACCCAGACCGGTGAAGCTTACGATGGACTTGTACACCACGTTGTCGGGGGTCACGTTCATGTCGCCGGTCAGGATCACGGGCATGGGCCAGGTCTGGTAGTCAGCGACCATCCGGTTCAGGATCATGGTGATGCCCTGTGCCTGTGCGATCTGTCCTACGTGGTCTAAGTGGGTGTTATAGTGCCGGAACAGCTTGCCGTCTTCCTTGCGCCGCAGGGTCACAACGGTGCAGATCCGGGGGCAGGCGGACTGGTCGGTGCAGAAGCGGGTGCCGGGGATGTGGGGCGTATCGGACAGCCAGAACGTATCCAGGTTCACAAGGTCGAATTTGTCCTTCTTGAACATGACCACGTTGCTTTCGCCCTGTAGATCGGTGTCACGGCCGATGCCGCATACCTGATAGTCGGTGAAGGTATCGATCAGCCACTGACGCTGGGCAGGCATGGTCTCCTGGAAGCCAACGATGTCGGGATCGTACTTGGGCAGATTTTTCTTGATCAGCTCCCTACGGATGGCAAAGCATCTGGGATTGCCGGAGGACGCACCGCCATCAGCACGGCCGTCTGTCCAAATATTGAAAGAAAATACACGAAGTTCGCTCATAATAAATGAAACCTCCTATGTGGTTTGGGGGCGGGCACACCTGTGTCGTTCCCCGAATTGCAAGGATATTATACCACACAATTTGCCATATGGCAAGGGCAAAAATGTGTTTTTTTTACGGAAATGCGATGCAATACAGTTATTTAATAAAATAAATTCATTCACAAACGATAACTAACTTTCAGTGTATCATCACAAAGATACCGGGCTTTTTTCACATCCCCGGCGGATCTTTCCATTTGGCTGTCAGAGTATGCGGATATAATAAAGTACATGATCTTACGAAAGGATGAAGGAGAATTGCAATTTCGACATGAAGTGAAGCAGGAGATCTCCCGGCTGGATATGATCGTGCTGCGGCAACGGCTGGGGGCTGTCCTACAGCGAGATGCCCATGTGATCGATGGTCGGTACCAGATCCGCAGTCTGTATTTTGACACGCCATCGGACAAGGCACTGCGGGAGAAGTTGGACGGGGTGAACATACGGGAGAAATACCGGATCCGGATGTACAACCACGATCCATCGGTGATCCAGCTGGAGCGGAAGTACAAGCATGGGGGACTGGGCTACAAAGAAACCACAGGGCTCACACCCTGGCAGGTCGAGGCCATATTGGCGGGGGACGTTGGGTGGATGGTGACGGATCCGGACAGTTTATACCCATCGGCGCAGGATCCCGTGCTGCTGGGCTTTTACACCCGGATCCGGAACGAGGGACTGGGGGCAAAGGTGCTGGTGGACTACACGAGAGAGCCCTTTGTCTATGGGCCGGGCAACGTGCGGGTGACGCTGGACTATGACATACGCACCGGGCTTTCCTCTACGGCGTTTTTCGATGCCCAAACCGCAACGATCCCGGTGGCGGAGGATCCCTGTATACTGGAGGTCAAGTGGGATGCGTATTTGCCGGACGTGATCCGGGATGCGGTACAGCTGCCGGGACGACGAAGCGGGGCGTATTCCAAATATGCGGCCTGCCGGATGTACGATTAAGAAACCTACAATAGAATCAAAAAGGAGTTATACTACCATGCATTTTTCGGATATTTTTAAGTCCAGTTTTCTCGATAACGTGACGGCGGTCAGCGTGCTGGATATGCTGCTCACGTTGGTGCTGTCCTTCGGGATCGGTGTTTTCATTTTTCTCATCTATAAGAAGACCTACCAAGGGGTCATGTACTCTGCCAGCTTTGGCACTACGCTGATCGCCCTGACCATGATCACGGCCTCGGTGATCTTAGCGGTGACTTCCAATGTGGTGTTGTCTTTGGGTATGGTGGGTGCGCTGTCCATCGTGCGATTCCGGACTGCCATCAAAGAGCCGCTGGACATTGCGTTTTTGTTCTGGTCCATTGCGGCCGGTATCATTTTGGCTGCCGGTATGATCCCGCTGGCTGTGATCAGCAGTGTGGTCATTGGTCTGATCCTGCTGTTCTTCGTGAACCGCAAGTCCCACACCCATCCGTACATGGTGGTGCTGCAATGCGAAAACCACAGTGCAGAGGTGGCGGCCATGGCATTCTTAGACAAGCATGTATCCCGCAGCACCATCAAGAGCAAAAGTGCCACCAAGGGGATGGTGGAGACCAATATCGAGGTGCGCTTGCAGCAGGACGACACCGACTTTATCAGTGCCATGGCAGAGCTGCCGGGGGTACAGAGTGCGGTGATCGTGTCCTACAACGGCGAATATATGGGGTAAGCCATGGCGGGAAGTACACATTTTGATAAGATCGCCTGGACCATCACGGCGCTGATGCTGGTGGTGACCATCCTGTTCATGCACGGCGGGGCATTGGGGATCCAGGCTGCGGAGCGGGTGCCGGGGTATGAGACAAGGCTGTTTGACAACGGAAAGGTACACAGCATCGATATCGTCATGGACGACTGGGACATCTTTATTGCCCATGCGACTTCGGAAGAATACTACATGGCAGATCTGGTGATCGATGGGGAAGCGTACAAAAATGTCGGCATCCGGGGGAAGGGGAACACATCTCTTTCCACTGTGGCCTCCATGGACAGCGACCGGTACAGCTTCAAGATCGAGTTTGATCAGTACGACAAAACCAAAAGCTACTATGGCCTGGACAAGCTCTGCCTGAACAATCTGATCCAGGATTCCACCATGATGAAGGATTATCTCACCTACACCATGATGGGAGCATTTGGTGTGAATGCACCCCTATGCAGCTTTGTCTATATCACGGTGAACGGCGAAGACTGGGGGCTGTATTTGGCAGTGGAAGGGATCGAGGACGGTTTTCTCACCCGAAACTACGGCACAGACCATGGGAATTTGTATAAGCCGGACAGCATGAGCTTTGGCGGCGGCAGAGGCAACGGGAAGGATTTCCAGATGGAGGACTTTGCCTTTGGCGGGTTCGCAGGAGAAATGCCCGATATGCCTTCCATGGGAGAGGGAAACTTTGCTATGCCGGGTGGAATGCCGGATATGGAAAATGGAAATATGCCGGGTGGAATGCCCGATATGGGAAACATACCCGATATGCCGCAAGGGAATATACCAGATGGTATGCCCGAGGATGGTGCGATGGCTTACAATGGTACGTTGATGCAGAAACAGAGTGGCGGCAAAGGTGGCTTCGGCTCCTCACTGGATGCAGATACCGTGCGGGAGGTGTGGGATTCACTGGGGCTGGATGCATCGCTGCTGGAAGGAATTGATCTGGATACGATTACCATGGCGGATGTGCAGGCACTTGTATCCACGCTGGACGGCGAAACGGTACAAAAGCTGATGGATGCGGTCATGAACAGCGATATGCTGGAAAACATGGACTTTGGCAACATGGGTGGCGGTATGGGTTCTGCGGATGTGAAGCTGCAATATATCGATGACGCATACGACAGCTACAGCAACATCTGGGACAGTGCCAAGACCAATATCACCGATGCAGACAAAGACCGGCTCATCGATTCGCTGGAGAAGCTGTCGAGCTATACCGATATAGAAGATGTGGTGGATATGGATCAGGTGCTGCGGTATTTTGTGGTACACAATTATGTGGTCAACGGCGACAGCTACACCGGGTCTATGATACACAATTATTATCTATATGAAGAAAACGGCCGGCTCGCCATGATCCCCTGGGACTACAACCTGGCGTTTGGCACGTTCCAGGGCGGTAATACACAGGAAGCGGTGAACGAACCCATCGATAGTCCTGTAAGTGATGGAGACGACCGACCCATGTGGGGCTGGATCCTGTCCGATGAAAGCTATACGGAGCAGTACCACCAGTATTTTCAGACGTTCCTGGACACCGTGGACGTACAGGGCATGATAGACGATGCCTATGGGCTGATCCAACCGTATGTGGAAAAGGATCCGACCAAGTTCTACAGTACCGAGGAATTCGAGACGGGTGTCCGTGTGTTAAAGCAGTTTTGTAGTCTGCGAAGTGAAAGTATCCAGATGCAGTTGGAAACCGGCGAGACGGCAGAGTCCATGGATTACGCCGATGCCAGCGGGATCACACTCAGTGACATGGGTAGCATGAACATGGGCGGTGGCTTTGGTGACGGTCAGGATCGGCAGGAGAAACCGGAAGATATGGCGGCACCGGAAACAAAGGATAACATGGATATGCCGGATATGGAGGAGCGAAATGGGGAGGAACGGCAGATACCCGGTGAAAATGTGCGTCCCGGAGAAAATCGAGATTGGCAGAATATGGAGGTGCAGACAGAAGGGAACGAATGGATCCTGGTCGGTATATCGGCATTGCTGCTGTTGATCGGGATCGTGGTTGCGAAGGTTTATAAAATATAAGGCGGAAAAGGCTCTCGAAAGGGGGCTTTTTCAAATTTCTCGAAAAAACTTTCGAAAAGGTATTGACAAAGGTGGGATGGTGTGGTAT
>CAYXBQ010000009.1:0-80389 GCA_964463375.1 uncultured Ruminococcus sp.
GGTTTTGGCCGCATTGGCCGTCTGGCTTTCCGTCAGATGTTCGGCGCTGAGGGCTACGAAGTCGTCGCCATCAACGACCTGACCTCTGCCAAGATGCTGGCGCACCTGCTGAAGTATGACTCCACGCAGGGCAACTACGTTGCACAGGGTCACACCGTTGATTTCCATGAGGGCGAGGGCGAGGACAACTACATCGTCGTCGACGGCAAGAAGATCGTCATCTACAAGATGCCGAACGCTGCTGATCTGCCCTGGGGCAAGCTGGGTGTTGACGTCGTTCTCGAGTGCACCGGCTTCTACACCAGCAAGGCCAAGGCTCAGGCGCACATCGACGCCGGCGCCCGCAAGGTCGTTATCTCGGCTCCCGCCGGCAATGACCTGCCCACCATCGTTTACAACGTCAACCACAACACCCTGACCAAGGAAGACAACATCATCTCCGCTGCTTCCTGCACCACCAACTGCCTGGCACCCATGGCCAAGGCTCTGAATGACCTGGCTCCCATCCAGTCCGGCATTATGTGCACCATCCACGCCTACACCGGCGATCAGATGCCGCTCGACGGCCCGCAGAAGAAGGGCGACCTGCGCCGCTCCCGCGCTGCTGCTGTCAACATCGTTCCCAACTCCACCGGCGCTGCCAAGGCTATCGGCCTGGTCATCCCCGAGCTGAACGGCAAGCTGATCGGTTCTGCCCAGAGAGTTCCCACCTGCACCGGTTCCACCACCATCCTGGTTGCCGTTGTGAAGGGTAAGGACGTTACCAAGGACAGCATCAACGCTGCTATGAAGGCTGCTGCTACCGAATCCTTCGGTTACAACACCGACGAGATCGTTTCTTCCGACGTGATCGGTATGCGTTACGGCTCTCTGTTCGATGCTACCCAGACCATGGTTGCTAAGATCGACGACGATACCTACCAGGTACAGGTTGTGTCTTGGTACGACAACGAAAACTCCTACACCAGCCAGATGGTTCGTACCATCAAGTACTTCGCTGAACTGAACTAAGTCAAGCGAACTTCTGTAGGTTCATAGAAAAAGCAACAAGGCTCTCTCACCAGTTGGGTGCGGGGGCCTTTTTGCACATCTAAAAAATGGACTTTCTAAAAGACGAACAGGAGGATTACATATGAAAATGAGCAAACGGCTTTGGGTCGTACTGCTGGCGGCTATGCTGTGTACGAGCAGCTTTGCCGGATGTGCATCCGATACGGGCACTGGCAACACCGCAGACACGACGAACGCAAACAACACCACGGCAAACGCCGAAACAGAAGAAGCGGATCCCTTTGCCGATTTCGACTACGGCGGACAGAGCTTCCGCACCTACACCAGCGTGAACAATGCGTCGGTCTCCCTGAAAAGCTCCAACTTCCTGATCGAAGGACCGGAGGAATTGACCGGGGAAGCCGCCAGCGATGCAGCCTTCGAACGCAATAGAGTCGTCGAAGAAATGCTCAATATCTCCCTGGAATTTGCACAGGCCGAGATGGGCTACGACACGGTTCAAAACACCGTTCGAACCTATATCATGGCAGGCTCTGACGAATATGAGCTGATCGTCAACGACCTGTACGGGCTTACCGGGCTGACCGTGGAAGGGATGTTCCATTCGGCAGACGGTGGTGAATACTTCGATTTCACCCAGCCCTATTGGTTCGGCGACTTTATGAAGGATATTTCCTTCAAAGAGGGCGATACCTTCATGATGGCTGGCGACTTCATCATCGATACCCTGCGGACTGCCCACTGCCTGGTCTACAACAAGGATATGTACACCGACCTGTTCGGTGACGGAGATGGGCTGTATGACATCGTGCTGGAAGGCAGCTGGACCATGGACAAAATGATCGAGCTGGTGAATGCAGCCTATGTGGACAGCGATGGCAACGGCACCAAGAATATCGGCGATAAGCTGGGCTTTGCGGTGTTCCAGGACTGGGGTCCCTTCATCCCCTTCTCCATCTCTTTGGGTGTAGAATACATGGGTCGTGACGATGCCGGCTATCCCACACTGACTATGAACAACGAACGCACCATGCTGATGTGCGACAAAGTATACGAGCTGTGGCATTCCCAGGGCATCGGCGGCTTGTCGATCTTCAATAACGAAGCGCAGACGGTGCTGGATCAGTTTACCTCCGGTAACGTGCTGATCATCGGCTACCAGCAGCTGGGCTCTCTGGAAAGCGAAGCGCTGCGTGCCTCGGAGCATGAGATCGGCATCGTACCCTATCCGAAGCTGGACGAGCAGCAGGAAAGCTACGTGACCTCTGCCCACGATACCTCTGAGATCGGTCTGCTGCCTGTGACCATGCCGGAGAGCCGATTGTCCTTTGCCAGTGCCGTTCTGGAGGTGCTGTCTCGTGAATCGAGCAAGACAGTGCTACCTGCCTACTATGAAAACTCGCTAAAGATCAAATATACAAGAGATGAAGTATCTGCCCAGATGATCGATATGATCCACGATGGGCTGAGCAACTCCTTCGCTCTGGCATGGCACCAGCCTCTGGGTACCTTCCTGCAAAGCGTGATCTTTAGCGCTGCGTCTGCGGAAAACACCTTCGCCAGCAAGTACGCCAGCGCCGAAAAGGGCATGCAGGAAAAGCTGAGTACCCTGATCGAGACCTACAAGACCAATAACGAGAAGTAAACTTTCGTCCACGAGAAGTAAACTTTCGTCATAAGGTAGCAAAATTCTTTCAAAAGCTAAGTAAGATCCCGCCGGTTTTACACCTGTGGGGTCTTTTTTACGAAAAATTTGCAATTCTTTTCGTGGAAAAAACGAAAAAGCCCTTGCATCTGCCGGAAAGTATGGTATAATAATACAGAACGAAAAAATACTTTCACTTTACCGGAGGACACATTATGAAACTTGGTATGATCCGCTGGCCCGATGCCGGTAGCTTTGACTATCTGGCAGGGAAGGGTCTGGACTTCATGGAGGTCTGCTGCAACTTTGACCCGGACAGCAAAAACTTCATCGAACAGAAAGAGGAGATCAAGGCGAACATCGCCCGTACCGGCATTCCCGTGCAGTCCGTAGGCCGCTGGAACTCTGCGCCCAACGTGGGTGGCAAGATCGATCCCGACGTGATGGCACTGAACCTGGAGCTGCTCCGTGCCGCTGCTGACGTGGGTGCAAAGGTGTTCGTGTGCGGCTGCAACTACGACGACTCCATCTCCCTGTTCCGCAACTACTGCGCTGCTGTGGAAAACTTCGGCACACTGGTGGAGGAAGGCAAGAAGCTGGGGATCCAGGTGGCTGTGTACAACTGCGACTGGAACAACTTTGTCCATAAGGACGAGCAGTGGAAGATCGTGCTGGGCGAGATCCCGGAGCTGATGCTCAAGTACGACTGCTCCCACTCCTTCTCCCGGAACCAGGACTACATCGAAGAGCTGAACACCTGGCTGCCCAGAGTGGCACACATGCACGTAAAAGGCGTGGCTAAGGTAGGAGACAAGTGGGTAGACAACCCGCCGGCCGGTATGGACAGCATCGATTGGCCCACCGTATTCTCCCTGATCTATCGCTACGGCTATGACGCTGGCCTGAGCATCGAGCCCCACTCCGGTATCTGGCAGGGCGAGCTTGGCGAACGCGGCATCGACTATACGATCCAGTATATGCGTCCGTTTATCCTGCGGTAATAAAGTTTTTTAACATAACAAAAGTAATCTGTAGCCATGGGCGTAGAACCCCATTCTATGGGGCATGCGGATCCCCAAATGCAGAAAAACGGGAAAAATACAAGTTTTTTCGGTTTTTCGGGAGATTTGCGGCAAAATGTCCGAGATAACATCTTGACATAATCGCATTTTTATGTTATTATACTTATATGGAGTTGCATCTGCTCAACGGAACACTGTGTAGCACAGTGCGACGTTGGCTGCACATCAACTGGCGCATGATGGACGTTGTCTTTCGTGCAAAGAAAATTTTCAAAAAAATGGAGTATGGTATGGAAACAAAGCGCAATATCAAGTATTTCACCGCCCCGCCGATCAACGTGATCGCGATCGTTGGTTGGATCATCGTCGTCATCGGCGTTGTTCTGGCCAGCCTGTTCTGGTCCACCCGTATTGCCGGTATCATCACCGCCATCGTAGGTCTGTTCGTTGTCGTATTCGCTTCCGGTGGGAAGTCCAATGACACCGACGTGGAATTCCAGGCTCTGGAAAAGATCCGTGACCTGCAGGAAAGAAGCGAAAAGAAGTTTGAAGTATACGAAAAGAGCTTTCTGAAGATGCTCAAGCCCATCAATCTGCTGGGTTACGACTTCGAAGCCAAGGAAGAACCCTTCTACTACAAGAAGGGGCAGGATGGCAAGCACCGCACCAACTACTTCTGCGGCGTGAACCTGATCTTCACCAACGAAAAGGTATTCATCTACGGCCGTCGTTTCTCCGTGACCGATGATCTGATCGACGAAGAGATCGCTGCCAACTACTTCTACTTCGACCTGGATAGAGCCGAGCTGGAAGAAAAGACCTACACCACCAAGAAGGGCGACCGCACCATCGAAGTTCCTTTCTACGTATTTAAGCTGATCAAGGCCGACGGTACCGAAGCTCTGCGGATGTGCGTAGAATATGGCGCTGACACCGATAAGGCTGTTGTAGACATCACCCGTGCTATCACCGTTCGTCAGAAGGAACTGGAAAAGAGAGCCAAGGAAGCTGCTGAACGTAAGGCTGCATTCCGTGCCAGAGTGGAAGCTGAAAAGGCTGCCGATGCTGCTGCCGCCGCTGCTGAAGCCGAAGCCAACGCATAAGCTTACATAACAAAACGATGTGATAAGAGACACTGTGTCCCTGTGGGATACGGTGTCTTTTTTCCGCAAAGGCGAAAACTTGCCCCTTAGCACAAAAAAACAGCGGAAAATTCAAAATTGATTTACAGGAAGGTTAGACGGAATCTATTGACCCGGCACGCTTTTTGGTGTATAATATAGGGTGAATTACCATGGACACGTGTGGGCAGATGTGCCTGCACCGCAAAAACGGGAGGAAGGAAATATATGGTGGAGATCACTGGGGTATTGCCCCGCTCCCGTGCTGCCAAAAAAGGCATCCAGCCGGGAGATATTCTGCTGGAGATCAACGGACATACGATCAACGACGTGCTGGACTATCGGTTTCGGTTGGCGGAACGGACGGTGACGCTGAAGCTGCACAGAGGTCCTGAGCTGCTGGATGTCACCATCCGCAAAGAGGAATACGACGACATTGGGCTGGAATTTGCCACGCCTCTCATGGATAAAAAGCACCGGTGCGAGAACGGCTGCATCTTCTGCTTCATCGACCAAAACCCACCGGGGATGCGGGAATCCATCTACTTCAAGGATGACGACTCCCGCCTGTCCTTCCTGCATGGCAACTACATCACCCTGACCAACCTCCACGATGAGGATATCGACCGGATCCTGGAAATGCATATCTCACCGGTCAACGTGTCGGTACACACCACCAATCCGGCGCTGCGGGTACAGATGATGAAAAACAAACGCTCCGGAGAAGTGCTGTCCTATCTGCGCCGCCTAGCCGATGCCGGTACCAAGCTGCGGGGACAGATCGTGCTTTGCAAAGGCGTAAACGATGGGGCCGAGCTGGATCGCAGTATGCGGGATCTGTACACGTACTACCCGGCTATGGACAGCGTGTCCATCGTACCGGCCGGGCTGACTGCCTATCGACAGAAGCTGTACCCCCTGGAACCCTTCACACCGGAGGAATGCCGTGGGGTGATCGAACAGGTGAAGGCCTTTGGGGATAAGTGCATGGCAGAATGCGGCGAACGGATCTTTTATGCCTCCGATGAGTTTTACGTCAAAGGGCACGTGCCGTTGCCGGATGACGAATTTTATGGGGAGTTCACCCAGCTGGAAAACGGCGTAGGAATGCTGACCTCCTTTGAAAGCGAGTTCCACGGGCTGCTTTCCATGCTGGACGAGGACGAAAAAAACATCGAAAGCCATGTGTCCATCGCCACCGGAGAAGCGGCAGCCGAAATGATCCAGGGGCTGGTGCGGGAGGCCGAAGCGGTGTGTCCGAACCTGCATTGCCACGTATACGTGGTGAAAAACAATTTCTTCGGCGGTCAGGTGACGGTGACCGGGCTGCTCACCGGGAAGGATATTGCCGAGCAGCTTACCGGCAAAGAGCTGGGCGAGCGGCTGCTGCTGTCCCGTACCACGCTACGTAGCGAAGGGGATCTGTTCCTCTGCGGTATGACACCGGACGAGCTGTCCGAAAAGCTGGGCGTGCCCCTGTGCTTTATCGACCAGGACGGCGCCGCACTGCTGGAAAATATGCTGGGCATTTGAGAAAAAACATAGCGAGAGCAATCGTTTTGATATAAATACAGTAAGAGAGAAAAAGGAGCAAGAATCCATGGGAAAACCAGTGATCGCCATTGTAGGGCGACCCAATGTGGGGAAGAGTACACTGTTCAATAAACTGATCGGCGAAAAAAGAGCCATCGTGGAAGACACCCCCGGCGTGACCAGAGACCGTATTTACGGAGAGACCGAATGGCGGGGCAAGACCATGATCGTCATCGACACCGGCGGTATCGAACCCAAGACCGACGACATCATTCTGAAGAAAATGCGGGAGCAGGCCCAGATCGCCATCGACACGGCAGACGTGATCCTGTTCATGTGCGACATCCGTACCGGCCTTTTAGCAGACGACATGGACATTGCGGTGATGCTGAAAAAGAGCGGCAAGCCCGTCATCCCCTGTATCAACAAGTCCGACCGGATCGGGGACGTGGATGCCAACTTCTACGAATTCTACGAGCTGGGCTTCTCCATCGATCCCATCCCCCTGTCCTCCCTCCACGGCAGCGGCAGTGGGGACGTGCTGGATGCGGTGATCGATGCACTGCCTGCCTTTGAGACGGAAGAAGGGGACGGCGATGTGGTCTCCGTAGCGGTGATCGGGAAACCCAATGCGGGCAAATCTTCCCTGATCAACCGGATCTTAGGGGACGAGCGGCTGATCGTGTCCAACATCGCCGGTACCACCAGAGACGCCATCGACACCTTCCTGGAAAACGAGCATGGCCGGTACAACTTCATCGATACCGCCGGGATCCGCCGCCAAAGCAAGGTGGACGAACGGGTGGAAAAGTTCAGCGTGCTCCGGGCTAAAATGGCTGTGGAACGGGCGGATGTGTGCCTGATCGTCATCGACGGCAAGGAGGGCATCACCGAGCAGGACGAGAAGATCGCAGGGCTGGCCCATGAGGCGGGCAAGGCCTCCATCATTTGCGTGAACAAATGGGACGACGTGGACAAGAACAACAATACCACCAACGAATATATAAAGAAAATTACCAATTCGCTGTCCTATATGACCTATGCGCCCATCCTGTTCATCTCGGCAAAGACCGGCCAGCGGGTGGACAAGCTCTTCGACCAGATCAATTATGTCCACGACCAGACCAATATGCGTGCCACCACCGGTATGCTCAACGACGTGCTGGCAGATGCCGTGGCGAGAGTACAGCCCCCGTCCGATAAGGGCAGACGGCTCAAGATCTACTACATGACCCAGACCAGCGTAGCACCGCCGACCTTCGTGCTGTTCTGTAACAATGCGGAGCTGTTCCACTTCTCTTACCAGCGGTATATCGAAAACTGCCTGCGTACCACCTTTGGCTTCCGGGGCACACCCATTCGGCTGATCGTGCGGCAAAAGGGCGAGGATGCTGAGGTGTGACGAGCATGTTTCAAGATATTTTCTATGACGGCTTCTTCGGCTGTCTGCTGGCAAACGTCCATGGGCAGGATGCCCTGTTCACCGCACTGATGGTGCTGGGTGTGCTGACCAGTATCGTGTTCCCCTATCTGCTGGGCAGCGTCAACACCAGCATCATCCTGTCCCGGTTTTTGTACCATGAGGACATCCGTACCCAGGGTAGCGGCAATGCGGGAGCCACCAATATGCTGCGTACCTACGGCAAGAAAATGGGCATCCTGACCTTCCTGTGCGACTTTGCGAAGGGATGCTTAGGGGTCGTGATCGGACGGCTGCTGTTCGGTCTGCTGGGTGCCTATATCGGCGGTCTGTTCTGCGTCATGGGGCATATTTTCCCCTGCTACTACAAATTCAAGGGCGGCAAGGGCGTGGCGGCTTCGGCTGGCATGGTGCTCATGACCAACTGGAAGGTATTCCTTGTGCTGATCGTGATCTTTGCCCTGCTGGTGTACATGACCCGGTATATCTCCTTTGGCTCCATCATGGGCTATATGCTGTATCCCCTGCTGCTGAGCAAAATGCAGTCTCCCACGGACCCGTCCCTGTCCATCCTGATCGCCTTCATCATCACCATCATGGGTGTGTTCATGCACCGACAAAATTTGAAACGAATCTTTGAAGGAACGGAAAGCAAGATCGACTTCCACGTGAAGGACAAGCCCACCACCTTTGAACCGGAAATGCAGCTGCCGGAGGACGAGGACAAGAAGGGGGACGAAAAATGAATCATACGGAAGCGGAAAAATTTGCCGCATTGATCAAGCAAGCCGCCGAGACCGGCAGACTTCGCTCCTGTACCCTGTATAAAGCCACGGAAAAAGAGCTTTCCAAGGCCAAGTGCAGCGTGAAAAAGGTGGGCGGGGAAGTGGCGCTCCAGCTGGAACGGTTCTGGACAGAAGGCCGGCTGACCCACGAAAACATCCCCCTTGCCGAGATCCCCACGGTGCTGCCTCGGTATTTGGGAGAACAGTTCCGGCAGGGAGACCTGGTGACAGAGGCGGGTTCGGCTTCGCTGATGATCTCCACAAAAGGGAAGGTCACACTGCTGGTGAAGGGGGAGCTAAAGCAGCCGGAGAAGCTGGAAAACTTAGCGGCAGAACCGGTGGCGAGCGAAAACAACCGTGCCAAGAACCGCCTGCTGACCGGGGAAGAGGATTTCCTGCGGGTGCTGGGTGTGTCCGACGAAAAGGGCAGGGTACACGACAAACGGCAAGCCAAATTCCGCCAGATCTGCCGATTCACCGAATATATCCGGGATGCCGTAGCCGAGCTGCCCATGGAAGGTACGCTGTATGTGGCAGACCTGTGCTGTGGCAAAAGCTACCTGAGCTTCGCAGCATACCACACCTTGACTGCCATCTTAGGCCGCACCGTGGATATGGTCTGCGTGGATCTGAAGGAGTCGGTGATCCGGGAATGCGCTGCTATCGCCGAAAAGCTCCACTACGATGGGATGCACTTCTATTGCCAAAATATCTTTGATTACCAGCCTGCCCACAAGCCGGATCTGGTGATCTCCCTCCACGCCTGCGATACCGCCACGGATGCGGTGCTGGAGGTAGCCATGCGGAACGGTGCCAAGGTGGTGCTGTCCACGCCCTGCTGCCACCATGAAATGAACCGAAAGCTCCACTGTCCGGCGGTGGATTTCATTGGCGAACGTCCCCTGCTGCGGCAGAAATTCTGCGATGCGGCCACCGATGCCCTGCGGCTCCTGCGACTGGAAGCCATGGGCTACCGCACCGATGCCACAGAGCTGATCGACCCGGAGGATACGCCGAAGAATATCCTGCTGCGTGCCTGGAAAAAGAAGGGATGGCATATGGACTCTCCCGAAGCCCGGCAAAAATGGGAACGGTACCGGGAGACCTACCACTTCCTCTATGGGGAAGAAGCACCGGCACTGCCACAGGAACAAAGGTAATGCCGATCAAGGTGTGCAGCAGCGTTAACTTGAAAAATAGAAATATCTTTGAATTTTACATAAAAGGAAGGTTACAACTATGGAACTGAATGCCCTGCTGGCTGCCATTGGGGACACCACCCTGACAGCTGAGAAGCGTCTGGATGCCCTGCGGGAGATCGCAAAGGATCTGGATGCCATCGAACGGACGGAGCCCGGTATCTTTGTGAACAACCACATCCACACCTGCTACTCCTTCTCTCCCTACACCCCCACCTCTGCGGTATTCTACGCATGGAAAGCCGGTCTGCGGACTGCCGGGATCATGGACCACGACAGCGTCGGCGGTATGCGGGAATTCATCGAAGCCGGGAAGATCATGAACATGCCCATCACCTGCGGTTTCGAATGCCGTGTGAACGTGGAAGGCACGTCGCTCATGGGGAAGAAGATCAACAACCCTGACCAGAAGTCCTGCGCCTACCTGGCTATGCACGGGATCCCCCACCAGAACATCGACAAGGCAGAAGCCGTGCTGGCCGGTGTCCGGGAAAAGAGAAACGCCAGAAACCGCAAGATGTGCGCCCGGATCAGCGATATGACCAGAGAAGCCGGGATCGAGCTGGATTTTGACAAGGATGTATACCCGATCTCCATGGCAAAGGAAGGCGGCAGCATCACCGAACGGCACATCCTCTTTGCCCTGACCAAGAAGATCACCGCCCGGTATCCCGACCGGAACGATGCCTGCGACTTTATCGAAAAGCTGACCGGCAAGCCCCTGGGGGACAAGACCCGTGCCAAGCTGCTGGATGCACCGGAAAATTTCTATGAATACGACATTCTGGGCGTGCTGAAGGGTCACATGGTGGAAAAGTTCTACGTAGAAGCCACCGACGAATGCATGAACATCCGGGAATTCACCGCTCTTGCCAAGGAGCTGGGCGCCATTTCCGCATATGCCTACCTGGGTGACGTAGGAGAAAGCCCCACAGGGGACAAGAAGGCCCAGAAGTTCGAAGACGACTACCTGCCGGAGCTGTTTGATACCTTAGCCGACTGCGGCTTCTCTGCGGTGACCTACATGCCTTCCCGGAACACCAAGGAACAGCTGGCGACCCTGATGCAGTACTGCCACGACAGAGACCTGTTCGAGATCTCCGGCGAAGACATCAACTCTCCCCGCCAGTCCTTCATCTGCCAGGCATTGGCTGACCCGGCCTACAAGCACCTGCGTGTGGCTACCTATGCGCTGATCGGGCATGAGATCGCCGCTTCCCAGTGCCAGTGCAAGTCCATGTTCTCCGAGGAGACCAAGAAGGATATGCCTGCCCTGTCCGACCGGATCGCCCACTATGCCAAAATCGGCGGCTGGCAGGAGTGATGAGCAAGGATATATTTTAGTTAAGTAGTGAAGCGAACCACCTTGCTCTTGCAAATTATAAAACCAAGCAAATTTCAAACATATATTGTACACGAAAGGACATACGATTATGAGTCTCGAAACACTTGTACATTTTTCCAATGCCTATGGGGCAAATCCTGCTTTTGTGCTGGCCGGTGGTGGGAACACCTCCTATAAGACCGCCGATGCGCTGTACATCAAGGGCAGCGGTACCTCTCTGGCTACCATCAAAGCCGAACAGTTCGTCAAGATGGACAGAGCGGCTCTGGCTGCGATCTGGGAGAAGACCTACTCCGCAGACGACAAGGCAAGAGAAGCCGAAGTGCTGGCGGACCTGATGGCTGCCAAGTTCCCCGGCGAAGAAGCCAAGCGTCCCTCTGTGGAGACCCTGCTCCACGACCTGTTCCCCCAGCAGTTCATCCTGCACGTTCACCCCGCCTCCGTCAACGCCATCACCTGCTCCACACAGGGCAAGGATGCTGCTCTGGCGCTGGTTCCCGGTGCTGTGTGGGTTGACGAATGCGAGCCCGGCTATGTGCTGGCTTCCAACTGCCGCAAGAAGATGCTGGACTACAAGAACGAGACCGGCAAGGATGCCTCTGTGGTATTCTTACAGAACCACGGTATCTTCTTTGCTGCCGACACCGAAGCAGAGCTGGATGCGCTGGTAGGCGGTATCATGGATGCCATCGATGCCAAGCTGACCGAAAAGCCCGACTTCTCCGAAGTGGAATACGACAAGGCTGCCGCTGCCAAGATCGCGCCCGTACTGCGTATGTGCTACGATGCAGAAGGACAGGCTGCCGTTGTGTTCACCGCCAACAAGCAGATCCTGACCTTTGCAGAATCTGCCGAAGCCTTTGCCGAGCTGAAGTCTCCCCTGTCTCCCGACCACATCGTATACTGCAAGGCTGAGCCCCTGTTCATCGAAGACTTCGCACCCGAAGCCATTCAGGCTGCCTTCAACGAACTGAAGACCAGACGTGGCTTTGCGCCCAAGGTGGTGTTCGCCAAGGGCATCGGTATGTTCACCGTTGGCGCATCCCTGAAGGAAGCCAAGACCGCCGCTGTGGTTTGGAAGGACGCTATGACCATCACCGTATTTGCCCGCAACTTCGGTGGCGTACGGCACATGGCTCCCGCTATGGTGGACTTCATCGTGAACTGGGAAGTAGAATCCTACCGTGCGAAGGTATCTCTGGCTGGTGGCGCTGCCAAGGCTCTGGCTGGTAAGACTGCCATCGTCACCGGTTCTGCACAGGGCTTTGGTGCCGGTATCGCCGAATACCTGGCCAAGGAAGGCGCCAACGTGGTCATCGCCGACATGAACGCCGCCGGTGCTGCTGCTACTGCTGAAAAGCTGGCCGCTGCCTATGGCGTAGGCACGCTGGCTGTGTCTGCCAACGTATCCGACGAAGCAAGCGTAGAAAACATGATGAACGAAACCGTTCTGGCCTTCGGTGGTCTGGACATTTTCGTAAACAACGCCGGGATCGTTCGTGCCGGTTCTCTGGAAGAAATGACCAAGTCCAACTTTGAACTGGTAGCTGCCGTCAACTATACCGCATACTTCCTGTGCGCTAAGTACGCTTCTGCCGTGATGAAGCTGCAAAGAGCCATTGCTCCCGATTACATGACGGACATCGTGGAGATCAACTCCAAGTCCGGTCTGGCTGGCTCCAACAAGAACTTTGCCTACGCCGGTTCCAAGTTCGGTGGTATCGGTCTGACCCAGTCCTTCGCGCTGGAACTGGCTCCCTACGGCATCAAGGTCAACGCTGTCTGCCCCGGCAACTTCCTGAACGGTCCCCTGTGGTCTGACCCGGAAAAGGGCCTGTTCGTACAGTACCTGAACGCCGGCAAGGTGCCCGGTGCCAAGACCGTGGAAGACGTGAAGAAGTTCTACGAATCCAAGGTGCCGCTGGGACGTGGCTGCGAGATCGAGGACGTTGCCAAGGCCGTGCTGTACATCATTTCCCAGAAGTACGAGACCGGACAGGCTGTTCCTGTGACCGGCGGTCAGGAAATGCTGAAGTAATTTGATTCTACATATGAAAAAGATACAGATGTAACAGTCTGTATCTTTTTTTATATACAAAAGCGATAAAATTGTCAAAACATCCATTTCTATCCTTGACAACGGCGGCAAAATCCGGTATACTATACATAGTACCGGAGCATACAGCAGGAGGGATACAGATGCAGGAACGTCAATCGATGGGAAATATCACCGATGCCGAATGGTGCATATTGCAGACACTTTGGCAGTTTCCGGAAGAGCGTGGCATGACGCTGGGGGAGGTGGCCTGTGGTCTGGCGGAGAAACAGCAGTGGACCCACGCCACGATCCGCACGCTGCTATTGCGTATGGAGGAAAAAGCGCTCATCCGGGTGGATCGACAGCATAGCGTGTTCCTGTATGCGCCCTGCTACACCGAAGAAGCCTGCGTGCAGTCTCAGCTGACGGTGCTGGTGGAGCGGGTCTTTGGGGGAGACACGGCGGTACTGCTTGCCATTTTGCGGCAGAAGCTCGAGGAATAAAGCATAGGAAAGCGGGCATCACACCTGCTTTTTTTGTATGCCAAAGTTTTGCATGAGCAGGGTCCACAGCGCCGGATAGGGCCGCATCAGGTCCCACACGCTGATACCGGGTATGCCATAGCGGGGCAGCAGCGACAACCGAGCGAGGGTACTGCGTGGGTCCTGGAACCACACCACATGCTCTATGGCATCCCGAAAGGTGCTGGGGCGGTCGTAGTAGCGATAGGTGGGCGCATCTATGGTGGAGTCATAGCCGATGGCAGCCTCCTTCTCCCACGCCATGGCAACCGCAGCACCGTTGTCCAGCACCCGTGCCTTTGTCTTCCCACGCACATAGGGCAGTGGCCAGTCCAAGCCATAGTTGGGCATGCCCAAAAGCAGCTTCTCCGGCGGGCACTTTGCCACCACAGCATCCAGCACCCGGCATACCTCCGGCAAGGGGGATACCGTACCCGGTGCAGCGTAGGTGTGTCCCCACGGTCGAGCCTGTACCAGCGTATGTACGGCAGAACCGGTGTCCTCCGGCCCATAAGGCACAAAGACCTCCTGTTCTCCCAGCGCCGCCTGTAGCCGCTCAACAAACCTGCCGCAGCCGCTTGCCGCAACGACCACACCGCCGCAGCCACCCTCCCACACCAGCTTTACCGCATTCTCGATCCATTTTGCTTGCGTATCTTCGTCTGCCGAAAGCGATTCCGACTGTGCCTGTGACAACACCGGCAGCGGTACGGTACCGTAGGCTCGTGCCAACGCAAACAACTCCTCCATGTTTCCAGCCGGGGGAAGGATGCTGCCGTCCGGACGCAGGCTGTAGCCGCAGAGGGATAGGTAGGTCAAATAGGGCAGGGTCTGGCGCAGGAGCGTGCGGTCGATGGTGGGATAGGCGTACCCATGGACCAGCAAGGGTGCGTGCTGCGGCGGTGCATAGACGATGTTCAGCACTTGTCCGGGAAAGATCTGCGGACTGCCGAATAGTTGTGGGTTGTATTGGTATAGGGATAATAGAGTCCTGTCGTAGGCAGCGGCAATGCTTGCCAAAGTCTCCCCGCCACGGACCGTGTGGGTGCAGGTGGGAAATAGGACAAGCAGCCCTTGCCCCACTGCCAGCTTGCCCGGCTCTTCTAAGAGATTGTCGGTGATCAGGCGGGTGGGGGGAATGCCATAGTGCCGGGCGATGGTGAACACGGTGTCCCCACGGGAAACGGTATGGATCTGCATAGATTGACCTCCCAAACGATAGATGTCTTCCCATCATCGTATGCACAGAAGCGGAAAATTAGAACGACAAAGCCATATTTTACATCGCATAAAGGACCACTGTATGGGGCATACTGAGCGTATCACAAGAGATGAGGTGCGATATGCAATTTTGGAAACAAACGAAGATCGAAACGGTACACGCCCGTGAGGTGTTGGACTCCCGTGGCAATCCCACCGTAGAAGCCATCGTCCGGCTGGAAAACGGCATTGTGGGCTGTGCCAAAGCACCCTCCGGTGCTTCAACCGGCACATACGAAGCGGTGGAGCTGCGGGATGGAGACAGCAAGCGGTACGGCGGCAAAGGGGTGCTGACAGCGGTAGACAACGTGCGGCGGGAGATCGCACCGGCACTGCGGGGCATGGGACTTTGCCAACGCTGCATCGATGAGACTATGTGCCAACTGGATGGTTCGGAAAACAAAAGCCGCTTGGGTGCCAATGGTATTTTGGCGGTATCTCTGGCAGCAGCCAAAGCGGGAGCCGCCTGGCAGGGTGTGCCGCTGTACCGCTATGTGGGCGGGATCCAGGCGAATCGGTTGCCCATCCCCATGCTGAATATCCTCAACGGCGGTGCCCACGCTGCCAACAACATCGACGTGCAGGAGTTCATGATCCTGCCCTCCGGCTTTACGACCTTCCGAGAGAGACTGCGGGCAGGGGTGGAGATCTACCATGTGCTGGGGCGAAAGCTGCGGGGCATGGGCAAGAACACCGGTGTGGGCGACGAAGGTGGGTTTGCACCGGACATGCGGGATGCCGAGGAGGCACTCACTGCCATCGTGGATGCCATAAACGAAGCCGGGTATACCACAGAACAGGTGCAGATCGGCCTGGACGTGGCGGCATCGGAATGGGCAGGAGCAGAGGTGGGGCAGTACACCTTCCCCAAGGCCGGGGGCAAAGTGGACGCCGTGGAGCTGGTGAACTGGTATAGTCGGCTGTGCGAACGGTTTCCGATCGTGTCGATCGAGGACGGACTGGGGGAGGACGACCACGCCGGCTGGAAGGCTATGACCGAACGCCTGGGCGGGCGTGCGATCCTTGTGGGAGACGACTATTTTGTGACCAATCCCAAGCGATTACAAGCGGGGATCCGGCAGGGCTGCGGCAACGGGATCCTGGTGAAACCCAACCAGATCGGCACCCTGACCGAGACCATGGAGGTGGTGGCACTGGCGAAGGCCCATGGGTACACCGTGATCCTGTCCCACAGATCGGGGGAAACGGGAGACACGACCATTGCGGACCTGGCAGTGGGGCTGGGAGCCGGGTATATCAAGACCGGTGCGCCCTGTCGTGGGGAACGGACGGAAAAATACAACCGGCTTTTGGCCATTGAGGAGGGCAGAAACGGCTGAGAGGGCGCTATGGGCAAGGAATATTTTTAATAAACCGTGAATTCCATCGATTTCCTCTTGCAATTCTGCGGAAGATGTGGTATAATAACGACATCGTGCGGTGGCAGGGGTTCTTTTGAGTGAGCCTGTTATCGTGCGATGTCATATTACCGATATCAAAATAACTCGTGAAATAAGGCCATGCCAGCCGGGGAAGCAGCGGGGCCCTGTACCTGCAGTCCGCTACAGCAGGGGTGGAATCCCGGAACGAGGGCAGAACTTGTGTGGTCAGCGTCGTTTTAGGCTGCGTTGAGGAATGGGTCTTGCGCGATCGGCAGCTGTGAACCATGTCAGGTGGGGAACCAAGCAGCATTAAGCAGTGTCGCCGGTGCGCCGCGAGGCAGCCTGTTCGGAGCAGTACGGACGAATAGCGCATATGATCTTCTGTTCGACATCTGGGTGCATGGTCGTATTTTGCGAGTTATTTTTTCATGTGCAGTTTCTGTGAAGATACAGCTTTAGAAAAGTGTATCTGATAGAAATATGCAGTTTTAGGAGGCAAATCGTGCATCAGGCTTTATACCGAAAGTATCGTCCCAGATCCTTTGACGACGTGTGCGGCGAGGACCATGTGGCTTCTGTACTGCGGTATCAGACGGAGAACGGCAAGGTGTCCCACGCCTACCTGTTCTGCGGCCCCAGAGGGACAGGCAAGACCTCCTGCGCCAAGATCTTAGCGAAGGCTGTCAACTGCGAGCATTTGCAAAACGGCAATCCCTGCGGTGTATGTGACGCTTGTCGAAGCATCGATAGCGGCAGTGCCACCGATGTGCTGGAAATGGACGCTGCCTCCAATACGGGCGTGGACTACATCCGGGACATCCGGGACGAGGTGAGCTATGTGCCTGCCATGCTGCGCCGCAAGGTGTACATCATCGACGAGGTGCATATGCTGTCTTCGAGTGCCTTCAATGCGCTGCTGAAGACCCTGGAGGAGCCGCCGTCGCACGTGATCTTCATCTTAGCCACCACAGAACCCCACAAGCTCCCCGCTACCATCATTTCTCGTTGCCAACGATTTGATTTTCGCCGGATCGGCGTGGATGCCATTGCATCTCGGCTGTCCTATATTGCCGCAGAGGAGCAGATCCCACTGGAACCGGAGGCGGCATCGCTGCTGGCCAAGCAGTCCCAGGGCGGTATGCGAGATGCCATCAGCTTGTTTGAGCTGTGTGCCGGTGGGGGACAGGACGTAACGGCAGCCAGAGTCCGGGACGTGCTGGGTCTGACCGGGATCGAGCAGGTGTACAAAACGGCTGTGGCGGTTTCCAGAGGAGACGTGGCAGGGCTGTTCAAGATCATCGACAGCGTGGCAGCATCGGCAAAGGATATAGCGGTGTACTGGCAGGAGCTGACGGCTTTCTGGCGGGATATGCTGGTGGAAAAGCATTTGGGCGAAGGTGCCGCAGCTTACCTGGACATGACCGAGCCGGAAATGCGGGTGCTCCACGATGCCGCCAGACGGTTTTCCGTGCCGATCCTGAACGTACACTTTGTCCTGTTGGATGAAGCGTTGCAGACCATGAACCGGATGCCCCAGACCAAACGGCTGACCGCTGAGGTGGTGCTGATCCGCATGAGCGATCCCCGTATGTCGGACAATCCGGAGGGACTGTTGGCAAGGCTGACGGCACTGGAGGAAAAGGTGGCACTGCTGGAGGCCGGTGGTGTCGTGAAGCCTGTAGCATCGGCAGAGCCTGCATCGGTGGAGCATACGCCTGTTGCCACACCGATCCCTGCGGAGACAAGTGCAGAAGCATCCCCTGAACCAGCACCGGTGGCAGAGCAAAATCGGCCGCTTACGGACATCAGCGAGGTGGCAGAACGTTTCGCACAGGCTGTGCCTATGGCAGGTGCCTTTTTCCGGGAGGCAGACTGCTCTATCGCACCGGATGGGTGCACGGTCTATGTGTGTACCGAGACCCCCTTTGGTGTCCAGATGCTGTCCCAGGATGGTGCGAAGGCCGCTTTGCAGGCTGCATTTTGCCTCAGCGGGATCACGAAGCCGGGTGTGACGATCGAGATTTCCTGTAGTGGCAACGGGATAAAAAAACGCTCGCCCGTGGATGAGCTTGGCGGGTTCACAGAGGAGTAAGTGAAGGGAGCATCTATGCGGCATATCGCTGCACAGAGCATCACTTTATTCATCATATATTTTTGCGTAAACGATCCTAAGAGAAATATCTAAATCAAAAAAGGAAAAAAAGGAAGGTACATAATCATGAAAGCAAGAGTTCCGAAGCAGATGGGCGGCACTCCCAATAATATGCAGGGGATGATCAAGCAGGCACAGAAGATGCAGGAAGAAATGGAAGCCAAGCAGGCTGAGCTGGATGCTATGGAGTATGAAATCCAGGCCGGCGGCGGAGCTGTGACCGTGAAGATCAACGGCAAGATGGAAGTACTCTCCATCGGTCTGACCCCCGAAGTGGTAGATCCCGACGACATCGAGACCCTGACCGACATTCTGGTGGCCGGCGTGAACGAAGCCATCAAGAAGGTTTCCGAGACCAACAACGAAGCCATGAGCAAGATCACCGGCGGTCTGAACGTTCCGGGTCTGTTCTGATATGGCAGGGGAAACTCTGGAGCCTCTGGAACGGCTGACCGATATGTTTCGGCATCTGGATGGCGTGGGCAAAAAAACTGCCATGCGGTATGCCTACTCCGTCCTCAGCTTTACCGATGACGAGGCAAAGGCGTTTGCAGATGCGATCCTTACGGCGAAGACCCAGATCCACCCCTGCAAGCGTTGCCAGAATATCACCACGGGAGAATACTGTCCCCTTTGCCGGGATGAACGGCGGGACGGCAGTTTGATCTGCGTGGTGGAGGACCCACGGGCTGTGGCGGCCATTGAGAAGACCCGACAATACGGCGGCCTGTATCATGTGCTCCACGGTACCCTGTCTCCGGCCAGAGGGATCACACCCGATCGGATCAAGATCCGGGAGCTGTTGACCCGACTGCAAACCGAGCCTGTGCAGGAGGTGATCCTTGCCACCAATCCCACGGTGGAAGGGGAGGCAACGGCCATGTACATTGCCAAGCTGCTCTCGCCGCTGGGGATCAAGGTTTCCCGTATCGCCAATGGTGTACCGGTGGGCGGGGATCTGGAATTCGCCGATGAGGTGACCCTGCGCCGTGCCATGGAAGGCCGATATCTGATCTGACAAAACAAAATGGAAGCAGCAGGGGCGGGCTTTTTGGATAGGCTTGTTCCCCTGTTTCTTTTTTATCAAAATTCTAAGACTGTCAAAGGAGCAAGAGACGTATGAATGCATCCAACGGAAATATGGCAGAGTACACCGTAGAGCGAAAGCCTACCGGGAAGTATCTGAAATACAAGATCGCCTGTATCGCACTGTACATACTCATCGTGCTGGGGTACCTGAGTCTGGCGGTGGCGCTGGGTACCTATAGCGTATGGGTGGCAGTGGTGACGATCCCCTTTGTGCCCCTGTTCATCCTGCTGCTGCGCCACTACGTGTGGAACCGGTATGTGAACGTGGAATACAAATACGAGATCGCCTCGGCGAAGATCATCTTCTACGAGGTCTACGGCAAGACCAGAGAGAACAAGATCTACGAACGGCTCATCAGCGAATACAGCCTGATCGCACCGGTGGAGGAACAGTACCGGGAGAAGTACGAAAAGGTCGATGTTGTGCGGGATTTCCGGGGCAGCGAAAAGTCGCCGGATGCGTACTTTCTGCTGGCAACAGAGCCGGATGGCCGTACCTCGGTGGTTTTTTTCGAGGCCGCTGAGAAGACTCTAAAGGCACTGAAATACTATAATTCCCAGAATCTGGTAGCCACAAAGCAGACCACACGCTGACCACCCACGCAAGCCTTGTATGAAGCAAACATGCGTGAGACATAGTATACTTTTTTGGCCTCCTGCATATGGTGTCTCACGATCCCGTTGCAGGAGGTTTTCTGTTTATGAAATGGCATATTGGTATCTTGGCAGTGCTGTTGGTCACGCTGGTGGCCTGTGAGAGCGTTCCGGAGCGCATAGAGGAGGTACCGGAGGCACCGGAGCAGCAGCTTGTCGTCCGCACAGCGCAGGGCAGCTACAGCGGCATCCTGACCGTCACGGAGGGCGTGTACACCTGGCAGCTCACCGAACCGGCATCCATCGCCGGGCTGACCTTCACCTGTACCGATACCGGCTGCACAATGGCGGTGGCAGACTTGCAGATCCCACTGGACGAGAAGACCGCAGAACACGTGCGATCAGCCATAGCAACACAAAGGAGTTCCCATGTTACATGAAAAAAATATAGCGTATATCTCAAAAGACGCTTTGCGGAATAATTATAAAGTCATAGAAGCCCGCCTAAAAAGCAGTGCCACGGAGCCGCCCCAGATCATCGCCACGGTGAAGGCCAATGCCTACGGACATGGTGTGGATACCGTGACGGCGGTGCTGGGGGAGAACGGGTGCCGGTTCTTCGCCGTGTCTTCGGAAGCGGAGGCATTGCAGGTGCGGCAGCTGGAGCAGGCGCGTGGGCGGCATCCCCGGATCCTGATCTTAGGCTACACCTTCCCGGAGAACGCACCGGTCCTGGCAGAAAACGACATAGAATGCACCGCCGTTTCCCCCATCCATGGGGCGGCACTGGCAGAAGGCGTGGGGGCAGGGAAACTCCAGATCCACATCAAGCTGGACACCGGCATGCATCGGGTGGGCTTTGCCTGCGATACGGCTGAAGCTGCGGTACAAACGGCAGAGGATATTGCTGCCCTTGCCCAAAATCCACACCTGCACATCACAGGCATATTTTCGCACTTTGCCTGCTGCGATGATGAAATGCTGGACGACCTACATCCCGTGCCGGAAGGAAAGCTCACCGAGATCCAGTGGATGCGGTACGAGCGTGTGCTGGGGCTGCTGCGGGAGAAGGGCATCGATGTAGGTACCCGTCACCTTGCCAACAGTGCGGCGATCCTGGGCTACACACCGGCGTGGCTGGATGCGGTGCGTGCGGGGATCATTCTCTATGGCTTGTCCCCCGACGGTAAGCCTTGGACAAATGATGGGTTTGTGTCAGCCATGCAGCTGATGACCACCGTTGCCCATATCCAGACCCTGCGTGCCGGGGAGCACGTCAGCTACGGTGCCACCTATACTGCCACGGAGCCATGCACCATTGCCACTCTGCCCATTGGCTACGCAGACGGTTGGATCCGTGCCTACGCAGGTTCGGCGGTGACGATCCATGGGGAAGCCTTCCCGGTGGTGGGGCGGATCTGCATGGACCAGTGCATGGTGGACATCACGGGAGCCGAGGATCGGGTACATATCGGAGACGATGTGGTCTTATTTGGGGGAGACCGTGGGGAGCGCATCGCCGCTCTGGCCGCCCGTGCCGATACCATCGTGTACGAATGCACCTGTCGGGTGAGCGATCGGGTACCCAGAAGACCGGTGTAAAGGGCGTAAACCGGCAAGGAATATGGAAAATTGTGCAAAACTGACAAAAGCAAGCGGAAATTTATGTGGATTTTATTCTTGCATTTTGCCCATAGCTTTGCTATAATAGTATGCACCGAGACCTGATACAAGGCCGGGGATCACATCGGGAAGGAGGTGCTTTTTCCATGAAATATGTTTGCATCATTTGCGGTTACACGTACAACGAGCGGAAGGGTGACCCGGATAATGGCATCGAACCCGGAACCCGGTTTGAAGATCTGCCGGATGATTTCGTTTGCCCGGAATGCGGCGTTGCCAAGGACGATTTCGAGGTGGAGACCATCGACGAGGACTGAACCTTGCCAAATGTAGAGAGACAGGTTTATTTGCACAGCCATGGGGCTGGGGCAAAGACCTGTTTTTTCTATGCCAAAACCGGGCAAAGCTATTGCACTTTTCGCTGGAATATGCTATAATGTATCTATTATTAAAATGGGATTTTTGTGGGGATAGAGAGATGCGGGAACGAGTGGCTGTGCGGGCTTGCGGGGCCTATGAGGAAGAGGCGATTTTTGCCTGTGTGGCAGAGATGTTTGCGGCGCTTAGGATCGAGAAAACGCTGTTTGCCGGGTGTCGAGTGGCACTGAAGCCCAATTTGGTCATGGCGAAAAAGCCGGAGGCGGCGGCTACCACCCATCCAGCCGTCATCGCTGCGGTAGCAAAGCTGGTGCTGGCGTGGGGAGCGAAGGAGGTCGTGGTGGTGGACAGCCCGGGAGGACCCTACACGGCGGTGTATTTGGAGAATGTGTATCGCACCTGTGGACTGTCCACGCTAAGTGAGATCCCCGGTGTACGGCTGAATGACGATTTTCGGTTTCAGGCAGTGACCCTGCCTACGGGCCGCACGCTGCATAACTGCACCATACTACAAACGATTTCGGACTGCGATATTCTGATCAACCTATGTAAGCTCAAGACCCATGGGCTGACCGGCCTGAGCTGCGCCACCAAGAATCTGTTCGGCGTGATCCCCGGTGTAGAAAAATTTTCCATGCACGCCACCTTCCCAAAGATCGAGGACTTTTCCGATATGCTGGTGGACATCACCGAATATATCCGTGCGGAGAAGCCCTATATCGCCCTGTGTGACGGGATCCTGGGGATGGAGGGCAACGGTCCCACCCATGGAGAACCGGTGTCTGCGGGGGGCCTGCTGGCCGCACGGAATCCATACGCACTGGACGTGGTGGCGGCGCACATCATCGGCTGTGACGTGCCGGTGGTGCATCTGGACAAAGCGCAGGAGCGCGGGCTGGTGTCCACACGGGACCCACAGGAGATCGAGGTGGTGGGAGACCCACTGCCCGGTTATCACTTCATGCCGCCGGAGGCCTCTGCCGGACGGTTTCTAAAAAATCTATCGGGCATCTGCGGTGGCAGGCTGGCAGAATTTTTTGCCGCCAAACC
Organism: uncultured Ruminococcus sp.; assembly: GCA_964463375.1. Taxonomy (GTDB): domain Bacteria; phylum Bacillota; class Clostridia; order Oscillospirales; family CAG-272; genus UMGS1696. The sequence continues at coordinate 23,169 of CAYXBQ010000009.1, forward strand.
ACGGATCGATGGGAAAAAGTGCATCGGCTGTGGCGTGTGCGTGCGCTCCTGCCCGGCGCATACCATCACCATCCGGGACAAAAAAGCCGTGATCCACGGAAAGGCGTGCATCCGGTGCTATTGCTGTCAGGAGCTGTGTCCCCATGGGGCGGTGGGGATGCAAAAGAATCCGTTGATCCGGCTGGTGCATTGAGCAACCAACGTAGTGCGGAGCGTGGATAGAGTGATTCCACACTCCCCATTTCACATTTCAAACTGAACAAGGAACAACCATGACCATAACAAAACGGGCGTTTGCCAAACTCAATTTGTACCTGGACGTGATGGGAAAGCGGCCGGACGGATACCACGATATCAAAAGCGTTATGATGCAGGTCAGCCTCCACGATCTTGTCACGGTGACCAGAGACGGCGGGAGCAGCATTCGTCTGGCCGATATGGGAGACGATCTGCCAAACGGGGAAGAGAACATTGCCTATCGCTGTGCCGATGCGTTTCTGCGGCACTACGACCTGCGGGAAGGCGTGTCCATCCGGATCGAGAAGCATATCCCCATTGCGGCGGGACTGGGCGGGGGCAGTGCGGACGGCGGTGCGGTGCTGACTGCCATGGCAGAGCTGTTCGCAGACATGATCCAGACCGATCTGGACACCCTTTGTGCCATCGGCAGTACCATTGGTGCGGACATCCCCTTCTGCGTGGTGGGGGGCTGTGCGAAGACCCTGGGCATCGGTGACCGGATCACGCCGCTGGACTACACCACAGACTGCACCATCCTGTTGGCAAGAGACGGCAGCGGTGTCTCTACCCCCCGTGCCTACGGCGCACTGGACGCTTTGTACGGCGAGAGACTGGGGGAGGACTTTGGCGACTTCGAGGGCTTTCTTGCCTCTCTGGCGGCGGGAGACTCCATACCCCGGCATATGCGCAACACCTTCGAGGACGTGATCCTGCCAAACCATCCGGAGGCGACAGCCCTGCGAGAACGGATCACAGCCGGTGGTGGGGTCCCGCTGATGAGTGGTAGTGGCCCTGCTGTGTTCGGGCTGTTTCCGGATGTGGCGGCGGCAAACCATGTGTACCGGGCACTGCAAGCCGAGGGGATCGAAGCGTACCTATGCCATGGGGTGTCCCGGATGTGATTTTTGGTGGATCGCAGCAAAACGCACTTTGTTTTTGCAAAGATTTGGCAAAACCGCCATTGCAAAAAACGGACGAATGTGCTACAATACTCCTTGCGTTTATTATATGTTGTAATTTGGAGGATGAAGGATGAAGAAGCCTATCGCAAAGCTGCTGGTGCTGGCGATGCTGCTGTCTGCCTGTGTGGGCTGCGGCAACAATGCAAGCGAAACCACCGCAGACACCACTGCTGACACTACACCCGTAGAGACGGAGACCGAGACCCTGTACGAGCTGGACGACCTGCCCGCTGACCTGCACTACGGCGGCAAGACCGTCACCACCTTTGGCTGGAGCGGTCCCGCTACGCCGGAATTCTATGTGGAAGAGGAAAACGGCGAGATCGTCAACGATGCTATCTTCCAGCGGAACCTGAAGGTGGAGGAACGGCTGGGCGTGACTCTGGAATATCGTCTGGAGCCCGGTGCCTTCAACGACCGTGCCGCATGGGCAAAGACCCTGAACCAGAGCATCACCGCCGGGGACAGTGCCTATGATATTGCGGCCGGGTACTCCATGGCGGGTGCGTCTCTGGCCGTGTCCAATATGCTCATCGACCTGAACGGGCTGGAGTATCTGAATTTTGACAAGCCCTGGTGGCCGAAATCCCTGCAATCCGAGGCGACCTGCGGCGGCAAGCTGTACTTCTGCTCCGGCGATATTTCCACCTACATGATCTACTACATGTACGCCATGTACTTCAACAAGCAGCTGGTCATCGACTATGCCCTGGAGGATCCCTATGATCTGGTGCAGGAGAACAAGTGGACCCTGGACAAAATGCTCTCCATGACCGAGGGCGTGTATCAGGATACCAACGGCGACGGCAAGAAGGACATAGGCGACGTGTACGGCTTTGGCACCCACACCACCTATGTGGACCCATTCTACTTCAGCGTTGGTCTGCGGACGACTGCCAAGGACGAGAACGACATCCCGGTGATCTCCGATGCCTTTGGGGGAGAGAAGACCCACGAGCTACTGATCACCCTGGTGGACTGGTTTGACACCAACGATGCATGGCTGGAAGGGGCAGATTATGCCAACACCGGCAATATGTTCGCCGAGGGTCGGTCCCTGTTCACCGACAACGAATTTATGTACACCGTCACCTACCTGCGCTCCTCGGATGTGAATTTTGGTGTGGTGCCCATGCCGAAGTACGACGAAGAACAGCAGGATTACTACACCGTTATGTCCTTCCCCTATTCCCTCTACGGCGTGCCGGTAGACGCTGCCGATCCCGATATGTCTGCGGCTGTGATGGAAGCCCTGGGTTCGGAAGGGTATCGTACCGTGTCTCCTGCGCTGTTTGAGACCGCATTCAAGGCGAAGTATGCCCAGGACGACAAGACTGCCCAGATGTTCGACATTATCCGCTCCTCCGTGGTCTTCGACTTTGGCCGGGTGTTCAACGACAGTATGCAGTCCATGACCTTCGGCTTGTTCCGGGACGCTGTGGGCAGTGGCAACACCAACTGGGTCTCCACGTACCAGAGCAAGGAAAAGGCACTGAACAGCAATCTGCAAGCGGTGGTAGATGCACTGTTGAACGAATAAAAAATACAAAGCAGGTGTAAGCCAAATGGTTTGCACCTGCTTTTTTTTGCGTTTTATAGAAGAATCTTGTTTACATAAGTATCAAACGGCAAACAAAAAAGTGGGCACAAAACGTACCCACTTTGTATTTCTGATTTCTGACCTTACGCTCAGCCCAGTCTCTTGTCCAGAGCTTCCAGTTCTTCCCACATTTCAGCGGGAACTCTTTCGCCGATCAGGTTGTAGAATTCCTTGATGTTGTCAATGTCAGCCTTCCAGGAATCGTGGTCAACAGATACCAGCTCCTTGATGGTGTCCAGCGTCACATCGGACAGACCTTCGATGTTGATATCTTCAGCCTTCGGAACATAACCGATAGCGGTCTCCACAGCGTCTACCTTGTCTTCACAACGAGCCAGGATCCACAGCAGCACTCTCATGTTGTCGCCGAAGCCGGGCCAAATGAAGTTGCCTTCATCGTCGGTACGGAACCAGTTCACGTGGAAGATCTTGGGGGCATGGGGGATCTTCTTGCCCATATCCAGCCAGTGCTTGAAGTAGTCACCCATGTTGTAGCCAACGAAGGGACGCATAGCCATGGGGTCACGACGTACTACGCCAACAGCACCGGAGGCAGCAGCAGTGGTTTCGGAAGCCATGATGGAACCAACGAAGGTACCGTTCTGCCAGCTGGTGGACTGATATACCAGGGGAGCGGTCTTTGCACGTCTGCCACCGAATACGATCGCGGAGATCGGCACACCGGCGGCATTGTTGAATTCAGAGGACAGGCAGGGGCAGTTGACAGCCTTTGCGGTGAACCGGGAGTTCGGATGTGCGCCGCAGGTGGACTTGTCCTTCTTGTCGTACTTGGTGCAGTCCCAAGGATTGCCCTTCCAGTCGATGGCATTGCCGGGTGTGGGCGGATTGTTGTCCAGACCTTCCCACCAAACGGTGTTGTCGGCGGTGTTATGCACAACGTTGGTGAAGATGGTGTCCTTCATGGTGGTATGCAGGGCGTTGGGGTTGGACTTTTCGTTGGTACCAGGAGCTACACCGAAGAAGCCGTTTTCCGGGTTCATAGCCCACAGTCTGCCGTCCTTACCGATCCGCAGCCATGCAATGTCGTCACCTACGCACCATACCTTGTAGCCCTGCTTCTGGTAGATTTCCGGCGGGATCAGCATAGCCAGATTGGTCTTACCGCAAGCGGACGGGAATGCAGCGGAGATGTACTTCACTTCGCCGTTGGGATATTCAACACCCAGGATCAGCATGTGCTCAGCCATCCAGCCTTCGTTGCGACCCAGGAAGGAAGCGATACGCAGTGCAAAGCACTTCTTACCCAGCAGTACGTTTCCGCCGTAGCCGGAGTTTACAGACCAAATGGTGTTGTCTTCCGGGAAGTGGCAGATGTAACGGTTTTCTTCGTCCAGATCAGCCTTAGCGTGCAGACCCTTGATGAAGCCGGCATCGTCGCCCAGGGCATCCAGAACGTCCTTGCCCACACGGGTCATGATCAGCATATTCAGTACGACATAGATAGAGTCGGTCAGCTCGATGCCGTACTTGGCAAAGTCGGAACCAACGATACCCATGGAGTAGGGGATCACATACATGGTGCGACCCTTCATGGAGCCACGATACAGCTTGGACAGCTTTTCGTAGCATTCGGCGGGAGCCATCCAGTTGTTGATGTTACCGGCGTCTTCCTTCTTGGTGGTGCAGATAAAGGTTCTGCCTTCCACACGAGCCACGTCGTTGACAGCGGTGCGATGCAGGTAGCATCCGGGGAGCTTTTCCTGGTTCAGCTTGATCATCTCGCCGGTGGAGCAAGCCTCAGCACGCAGGGCCTCAGCCTGTTCTTCGGAACCGTCGATCCAGACGATCTTGTCGGGCTGGGTCATAGCAGCCATTTCTTCGATCCAGGACAGTACGTATTTGTTCTGTGTCATTCTTATAACTCTCCTTATATTTGATTCTTGTTATGCATGATTTCAATGTATGCCCGTACAGGATGGGCGAACCTTGTTTTCCGTATACCATTATACCGTACCGGCACACAAAAAGCAAGAGACGGAATATGAATTTTTTATTCGATACTGGTCATAATTTTTGTGCATTTTGTGTTGCTTTGCGTGAAGCATAGTTTGATCGGTGATACAGAGAAATCCAAAGATCCGTTGGATCCCTCGCTCCGGTTTCTGATGATAACACTTGCGCATTATTTGAACACAGATGCATCTGCTCTCGTATTTCCGATCTCTGCCTTCTCTCTGCGCCTTTTCCAAAAGATTTTTTTGAGAAATTTCGGAACAAGTGTTTACAAATGGGAAAAAGTGTGCTATAATACAGGTATGTAGACAAAAACCCAACAGAATCACGACAGACACACATTGCCTAAAGCAAGTACATGTTGCTTTCAGCAAGTACACATTGCCTACGGCAAGTACACGTTGCTTATAGCAAGTGGGTCAAGAAAGGTGGAACGTATATGACGCCATTAACGCCAAAGGAACAGGCCATTTTTGAGTATATCCGAGACAATATCCGCTCGAAGGGGTATTCGCCCTCCATCCGGGATATCCGCACTGCCCTGGACATCAAGTCCACCTCCACGGTACACACCTACCTGGAACGGCTGGAACGCAAGGGCTATATCCATAAGGAAAACGGTAAGAGCCGTACTCTCCGGGTCGAGGATAACACGGAAGCCGGCAAGGGAGGTCACAACGGTACCAGAGTGCCGATCGTGGGCAAGGTCACAGCCGGTACGCCGATCTTAGCTGTGGAAAACTATGAGGGCTTCATCACCTATCCGGAAGGGGAGGGACGCTCCCACGATTCGCCGCTCTTTGCCCTTCGTGTGCAGGGTGACAGCATGATCGAGGCCGGTATCATGGACGGAGATCTGGTGATCGTGGAAAAATGCGAATACGCCGAGAACGGCGAGATCGTGGTGGCTATGGTAGACGACTCTGCTACCGTCAAGGTCTTCTATCGAGAGAACGGCCATTTCCGTCTCCAGCCCCGCAACGCCTTCCTGGATCCCATCCTCTTAGACGAGGTGGTCATCTTAGGACGTGTTCTGGCAAGCATCCGGTACTATTGATCACCCGGCAAAACGGAGTGACATAAAACAGCAACCCCAAAATAGCTTACATACAGAAAGGAAACAACACAATGGCTAACGAGATCGTAAAGGGAATGGGCTTCCATCACATCGCCGTGAAGGCAATCGATTTTGACGCTTCCCTGAAATTCTACACCGAGGGACTGGGTATGAAATACTACACCGGCTGGGGCGAGGGCAATGACCGTATCGCTATGCTGGATCTGGGTGACGGCGGGATCTTAGAGCTGTTCGCCGGTGCCGAAGGTGAAGCCTGCAACAACCGCTACATCCACTTTGCCCTGCGGGTAGACGATGTGGATGCTGCCTATGCAAGAGCCCTTGCCGCCGGTGCCACCCCCAAGAGCGAACCCAAGGTCGTGCCGCTGGATTCCCACCCGGTGAAGCTGACCCTGAACTGTGGCTTCGTATACGGCCCCAACGGGGAAGAGCTGGAGTTCTTCCGGGTCGTGAGCGCCGAATAACAGGAGGAGATAACCATGCTGGCAACCGTTGTTTTTGTAGATGTAAAGCCCGAATGCGTGGATGCGTTCGTGGAGATCACCAAATATAACCACGAGAACTCCCGCAAGGAGCCCGGCAACGTGCGCTTCGACGTGCTCCACGACAACAAGGACCCCAACAAGTTCCTGCTCTACGAGGTATATGTGGACGAAGAAGCCGCCGCTGCCCACAAGCAGACCGAGCATTATAACAAGTGGAGAGAGACCGTCGCACCTATGATGGCGACCCCCCGCTCCTCCATCCCCACCACACCCATCGCCTTTGACTGATCAAAATTGTGCAGGCAATATTTGTGAAAGTTGACAAAAAAATCAGCAAAAAGACGAAACCCAACCGACCAAAACCCATGCAAAACGGCCTTGCCTATCCAGGTGGGGCTGTTTTTTTGTTGCTTGCTCGACGCAAACGAGGTCGAAGGGCGGAAAACGGCGACAGAAAATAGGGGGACGACACGCAGGTTTGGGGAAAATGCCGGAAAAAATCGAATGAAATATGTACAAATCGTATTTATACACCAAAAAAGACTTGAAATTTCAAGCAGATTATAGTATAATAATACCAGAGTAAACCATATCCCGCCGGATCGCTTATGCATCTGCGGTACAGAAAAGCGAACAAACGGGAAAGTGAGGAAACGCTGTATGACTGATAAAGCAAAGGATAAAACCTGTCTGCCGGAGGAGATCCCGAAGACAGATGCTATAGAAAAGCCCAAGCGCAAACGAAAGAGCGCACCACCGGAACGACCGGAAACGGACATATCTGCGGCGGACATATCCGCACCGGAAATGACCGTGGATGAGAATGCACTGCCCGCCTATCTGTTCCACCAAGGCACCAACTACGAAGCCTGGCGTTATTTGGGCGTACATGTGGTGCAGCAGGGAGGCAGCTACCACTATGTCTTTCGCACCTGGGCACCCAATGCACGTGCCGTTTCGGTGGTGGGCGACCTGACCGACTGGGAGCGCGGCTTGCCTATGGAGCGGCGTACAGAGCAGGGTCTGTGGGAAGCGGAGCTTGACTGTGACAAAAGCTGGGAGGACACCTACTATAAATTCGCCATCACCGGGCGAGACGGTAAGACCTGGCTCAAAGCGGATCCCTATGCCACCTACGACGAGACCGGCGAGAAGACCGCCTCCATTATCCACACCGAGGGAAGCTACACCTGGCACGACGATCCATGGCGAAAGCAGCGGGAGCGCATCGTGTGTCCCCGGTACCGTGGCTTCAAGCCCCACACACAGCATTTCTACAGCGCACCCATGAACATCTACGAAGTGCATTTGGGCTCCTGGAAGACCATCGATGGAGAGTCCAACGTAGACGGTGCGCATTACCTGGACTACCGCACGCTGGCAGACAAGCTCTCCGAGTACCTGACCGATATGGGGTACACCCACGTGGAGCTGCTGCCGGTGATGGAGCATCCCTACGACGGCTCCTGGGGCTATCAGGTCTGCGGCTACTATGCACCGACCTCCCGCTACGGAAGCCCGGAGGATTTCAAATATTTTGTAGATACCATGCATCAAAAGGGCATTGGCGTGCTTTTGGACTGGGTGCCTGCCCATTTCCCCAAGGATCGCCACGGCCTGTACGAATTCGATGGAGAGCCGCTGTACGAATACCAGGGCTGGGACCGGCAGGAGCATAAGGTCTGGGGCACCCGGTTCTTTGATCTGGGGCGGCCGGAGGTGCAGTCGTTCCTCATTTCCAACGCCCTGTACTGGCTCACGGAATTTCACATCGACGGACTGCGGGTGGATGCCGTAGCTTCCATGCTGTACTTAGACTTTGACAAAAACCCCGGCGAATGGATCCCGGCACCGGATGGCTCCAATAAAAACCCCGAAGCCATCGCCTTCTGCCAAAAGCTCAATACCGTGATCCACGAGCGGTGTCCCGATGCCCTCATGATCGCCGAGGAATCCACCGACTGGCCCATGCTGACTAAACCTGTGTCCGAGGGGGGACTTGGTTTCTCCTTCAAGTGGAATATGGGCTGGGCAAACGATATGTTCGAGTACGTGGGCTGCGACCCCATCGGCAGACAATATATCCACAACAAGCTGACCTTCCCCTTGATGTACGCCTTCAACGAGAACTACATCCTACCCGTCTCCCACGATGAGGTAGTCCATGGAAAAAAATCCCTTGTGGACAAAATGTTCGGGGAGTACGATGATAAGTTTGCCTGCATGCGCACCTTCATGCTGTACATGATGACCATGCCCGGCAAAAAGCTCACCTTCATGGGGACAGAGTTCGCCCAGTTCCGGGAATGGGACTACGAGAACCAGCTGGAATGGTTCATGATCGACTACCCCCGCCACGTGGAGATGCAGCGGTTCCTCCGAGCGCTGAATACATTATATAAAGAAAGCAACGCTCTCTGGGAGATCGACGACAGCTGGGACGGCTTTGCCTGGATCGACCCGGATCAGGACAAGACCAATACACTGTCCTATCGCCGGCGAGATCGCCATGGTAAGGAGCTGATCGTGGTGCTGAATTTCTCCCCGGTGCTGCGGGAGGGCTATACGGTGGTGGTGCCGAAAATGGGACGCTACGAAGAGATCCTGACCACCGACCGGTACGAATTCGGCGGCAAAAACCACATCAACGAAAGCGGTGTCCGTACCTCCTACTTCACGGATGTGGACGGCACTAAGAAAAACCAGATCCAGATCACCCTCCCCAGCATGGGCGGTGTGGTGCTTCGCAAGGTCGTAAACTAAATTGGTTTTATAAAAATTAGAATATAAATATATGCTGTGAGGTGTAAATCATGTATAAGAAGCAGGAGTGTGTGGCAATGCTGTTGGCTGGCGGGCAGGGAAGCCGTCTATACACACTGACGGAGAAGACCGCAAAGCCCGCTGTCCCCTACGGCGGCAAGTACCGGATCATCGATTTTCCCATGTCCAACTGCGTGAATTCCGGCATCTATACCGTGGGCGTGCTGACCCAGTACCAGCCCCTGGTGCTCAACGAATACATAGGCAACGGTAGCCCCTGGGATCTGGACCGCGGCCAAAGCGGCGCAACGGTACTGCCCCCTTACCAGGGCAAGGATGGTGCGGACTGGTACAAGGGTACCGCCAACGCCATCTACCAGAACCTGAATTTCATCCGTCGCTATGACCCGGAATATGTGCTGATCCTCTCCGGTGACCACATTTATAAAATGGACTACAACCGTATGCTGGAGGCACACAAGGCCAAAAACGCCGACTGCACCATCGCCGTACTGGAGGTGAGCCTGGAAGAGGCAAGCCGGTTTGGCATCATGAACACCGACGACCAGATGCGGATCTTAGAGTTTGAAGAAAAGCCCAAGGTACCGAAAAGCACCAAGGCATCCATGGGGATATACATTTTCAACCGTGAACTGTTGGAGCGGTACCTGATCGAGGACGAAGCGGATCCCGCCTCCTCCAAGGACTTCGGCAAAAATATCATCCCCCGCATGCTGGAGGACGGACGCAGAATGTACGCCTACCCCTTCAAGGGCTATTGGAAGGACGTAGGGACCATCCAGTCTCTGTGGGAAGCCAATATGGATCTGCTGGACGAGGATACCGCCTTAGACCTGGCCGACCGGGAATGGCGCATCTACTCCCGGAACAACGCCGTCCCGCCCCATTTCGTAGGAAACTACGCCAAGATCACCGGCTCCTTGATCACCGAAGGCTGTGAGATCGAAGGGATCGTGGAGAACTCCGTGCTGGCAAGCGGTGTCAAGGTGGCCCGTGGTGCCTACATCAAGGATGCCGTGATCCATTCCGGTGTGACCATTGGAGAAGGTGCCACTGTGAACTATTCCATCATCGACAGCGATACCACCATTGGTGCCGGTGCTGTGGTGGGTAGGACCCGCAGCGCAGACGAAAAGATCACCGTGGTGGGCTCGGATCTGACCATTTTGCCCGGCACCGATATTCCCGGCGGCAGCATGGTGGATCGGACGTGGCTGGAAGCAAACAAGACGGAAAAGTGAATCGGAAGAAAGGATGAATAACGAGATATGTCTGCAACTGGTATTATTTTTTCCAACATACATGACAACAATATTCCGGAGCTGACCCGGCTGCGTACCATCGCCTCGGTGCCCTTTGCCTGCCGGTATCGGCTCATCGACTTTACGCTGTCCAATATGGTAAACTCGAACATTTTCAATATAGACCTGATCACGCACCTGAACTATCACTCCCTCATGGATCACATCGGTTCCGGTAAGGACTGGGATCTGGCAAGACGCTCCGGTGGTATCAAGATCCTGCCGCCCTACATCACCGCCTATGCCAGTGCCTCGAACAACCAGTACCAGACCCGTCTGGAGGCACTGAAGGGTGTGAGCCACTCTATCCAGATGATCACGGACGAATACGTGGTGCTGTCCGACTGCGACGTGATCTGCAACGTGGATTTCAACGACATCATCGACTACCACATCAAGACCAACGCCGACATCACGGTGGCGGTGAAGACCATGGAGCTGACCCCGGAGCAGGCACGGATCAATGTGCTGTACACCTCCGACGAAGAAGGCCGGATCACAGATATTCTGTCCTATCCCACCAACTTCAGCGGTCAGGCAGACGTGTCCTTGAACATCGTAGTGATGAATACGAAATATTTGCAGGAGCTGGTGCTGGATGCGGTGGCGCACAACTACGTGAGCATGACCCGAGACATCATGGCACGGAACCGGAAGCACATGAACTACCGGGTATACAAATACGACGGCTACTTTGCCACCATCACTTCCTTTGCAGAATATTACGCACACAGCATGAATCTGCTGACCGATCCGGCGGCACGTGCGGCGCTGTTCAACGTGAAGAACCGCCCCATCTACACCAAGGTACGTAACTCCGTTCCCACCAACTACGGCCAGAATGCCATGGTGAAAAATTCCATGATCGCCGACGGCTGCGACATCCAGGGGACGGTGGAGAACTGCATCCTGTTCCGTGGGGTCAAGATCGGCCGCAATGCCACGGTGAAAAACTGCATCCTCATGCAGGACACCATCGTTGGCGACGGCGCATTCCTGAACCATGTGATCACCGACAAAAACGCCGTGGTGCGGGACAATCGTATGTTGGCCGGTGCCGATGTACAGCCGTTCTACATCACCAAAGGGAAAATGATCTAACTGTAATTTAGCGAGGGTATGATTATGAAAATTCTCTATGCTGCATCGGAAGCGTTACCCTTTGCCTCCACAGGCGGTCTGGCTGATGTGGTTGGCTCACTGCCGGGAGCGGTGAAAAAAGAGCTGGGCAAGGACGCGGACATTCGAGTGGTCATCCCGCTGTATCCGTCCATCCGGCAAAAATTCGCCGAGGAGATCGAGCTGATCTGTGAAATGAACGTAAAGCTTGCCTGGCGAAACCAATACTGCGGGATCTGGCAGACCAAGCGGGACGGCGTGACCTTCTACTTTATCGATAACGAATATTATTTCAACCGTGCGGCTCTGTACGGCTCCTTCGACGATGGGGAACGGTTTGCGTATTTCGGCAAGGCGATACTGGAGCTGATGGCGGCGGTGGACTTCTATCCCGATGTGCTGCACGCCAACGACTGGCAAACGGCTCCCGCTGTGATCTACCTGAAGCGGAAGTACGCCCATCTGGAGGCCTACCAAAAGATCCGCACCCTGTTCACCATCCACAACATCGACTATCAGGGTATCTATGATTTCACCATCTTAGGCGACGTGTTCGAGCTGGCGGAGTGGGATAGAAATATCGTGGAATACAACGGCTGCATCAATCTGCTCAAGGGAGCCATCGTGTGTGCCGATCAGGTCAGCACCGTCAGCAGCCGCTATGCCGACGAGATCCTGACCGAATACTATGCCAGCGGTCTGCACTATATCCTGCGTGCCAGCGAAGACAAGCTGTGCGGCATCGTGAACGGCATCGATGTGGACTACTATAATGCCGAAAAAGACCCGGAGATCGCCGCCAACTTTACCGTAGAAGATCTCTCCGGCAAGGCAGCGTGCAAAGAAAAATTGGAGGAGATCTGCGGTTTCCAGCATGACGAGAGTGCCCCCATCGTAGCCATGGTGTCTCGGCTGGCATCCCACAAGGGCTTTGATCTGGTGACCCGTGTGATCGACGAAATACTCACGGAGACAAATATCCGTTTTGCGCTGCTGGGTACCGGTGAGAGTGCGCTGGAGGACTTCTTCACCCACCTGACCGAGCGTTTCCCCGGCCGTGTCTGCGTGAAGTTAGAGTACAACAAATCCCTGTCCAAGGCGTTCTATGCGGGTGCTGATATGTTCCTCATGCCCTCCAAGAGCGAACCCTGCGGACTGGCCCAGATGATCGCATCCCGGTACGGCACCGTGCCGATCGTGCGGGAGACCGGCGGGCTCTACGACACCATCCATCCCTACAATGCAGAGACCGGAGAGGGCAACGGCTTCACCTTTGCCAACTACAATGCCCACGATATGAAGCACGTGGTGGAAATGGCGGCAGCGCTGTTCACAACGGAGCCGGAAAAGTGGCTGGATTTGGTGAAAAACGTCATGAAAGTGGATTTTTCGTGGAGCGTTTCAGCAAAAAAATATATTGCTATTTATAACAAATTGCAGTAAAATAATATGGATGTGATTTGTGGGTTTCCCCTCACACGCCAATCGGAAAACGGCAGACACAGCATCTGCCTTTTCTGGTTTTCCGGGGGATCCGCACCACGTACCCAAACCGAAAGGAAACAATATAGAATTATGTACACCATCACAGAACCCCAAATCGAAGAAGCCCTGCGTACCAAGCTGGCTCGATACTTTGGTGTGAAGCCGGAGGAAGCCGACCCGGAGCAGATATACAAAGCCACCCTCATGAGCGTGAAGGATATCCTCACCGAAAAGAGACAGGATTTCCATGAGAAGGCAAAGAAGCAAAGACCCAAAAAGGTCTACTACCTGTGCATGGAATTTCTCATCGGCCCTTCTCTGCGGAACAACCTGATGAACCTGGGGCTGGCGGACAGCTATCGGCAGGTGCTGTCCCGGATGGGCTATGACCTGGACGACATCTACGAAATGGAACCGGATCCGGGTCTGGGTAACGGCGGTCTGGGACGACTGGCTGCCTGCTTCATGGATGCCCTGACCGCACAGAACTACCACGCCACCGGCTTCTCCATTTGTTATGAATATGGTCTGTTCAAGCAAAAGATCATCGATGGCAACCAGGTGGAGCTGCCGGACAGCTGGATGAGCGGGGGAGACACCTGGCTGGTGCCCCGTACCGACAAGGCCTTTGACATCCATTTAGGCGGTACTGTGAAGGAAGAATGGAAGGACGGCAAGTGCGCCATTTCCTACGACAACGACGAGGTGGTTCGGGCAGTCCCCTACGATATGATGATCTCCGGCGCAGACTGCGAGGCAGTGAACGTGCTGCGGCTGTGGAAGGCTGTGGACACCAGCCAGTTTAATATGGCACTGTTCTCCCAGGGGCAGTACGTGCAGGCCATGGAGGCCTCCTCCAACGCTGAGGTGATCTCCAAGGTGCTGTATCCCTCTGACGACCATGACGAAGGCAAGCTCCTGCGCCTGACCCAGCAGTATTTCTTAGTGTCTGCGTCCCTGCAAAGCATCATCAGCGACCACCTGACCGCCTACGGTACCCTGTACAACTTTGCCGACAAGGTAGCCATCCACATCAACGACACCCACCCGGCACTGGTGATCCCGGAGCTGATGCGGATCCTCATGGACGTGTACTCCTACTCCTGGGATGCCGCCTGGAACGTGGTGACCAAGGTCGTGTCCTACACCAACCATACGGTACTGCCGGAAGCACTGGAAAAGTGGAATGTATACCTGTTCCGCATGAAGCTGCCCCGGATCTATATGATCATCGAGGAGATCAACCGGCGGCTGTGTGCGGACCTGTGGAATATGTACCCCGGCGACTGGGACCGGATCTCCCGCATGGCCATCGTGGGCTATTCCCAGGTGCGCATGGCAAACCTCAGCGTGGCAGCCTCCCATACGGTCAACGGCGTGTCGGCACTCCATTCCGACATCCTGAAAAAGACGGTGTTCCACGACTACTACAAAGCCATGCCGTATAAATTTACAAATGTAACAAACGGGATCGCCCACCGGCGTTGGCTGTGCTATTCCAATCCGGGTCTGTCCGCATTGCTGGATGAGACCATCGGCACCGACTACCGCAAGCAGCCGGAGACCCTTTCTGCCTTCAAAAAGTACGAAAACGACGAGGGCATTCTGCAAAGACTGCAGGAGATCAAAGCCGAGAACAAGCTGGAACTATCTAAATATGTGTTCAACAAGACCGGCATCGCACTGGATGTAGGTTCCGTGTTCGACGTGCAGGTGAAGCGGATGCATGAGTACAAGAGACAGCTGCTCAATGTGCTCAAGATCATCACCCTGTACAACGAGATCAGAGAGAATCCCAATGGGGACTATACCCCCAGTACCTTCATCTTCGGCGGCAAGGCAGCACCGGGTTACTATATGGCCAAGGACATCATCAAGCTGATCTGGAGCTTAGGGGAAGAGATCCGCAAGGATAAAAAGGTGCGTGAGCTGCTGCAGGTGCTGTATCTGGAGGATTACAACGTCAGCACTGCCGAGGTACTCATGCCTGCCTCCGACATCAGCGAACAGATCAGTTTGGCCGGCAAGGAGGCCAGCGGTACCGGCTGCATGAAATTCATGATCAACGGTGCCTTGACCATTGGTACTTTGGATGGTGCCAACGTGGAAATGAAGGAAGCGGTGGGAGACGACAACATCTTCATCTTCGGCTTGAACGCAGAGGAAGTGGACAGCTTGTGGCGGCAGGGCTATTCGTCTCGGCTGTACTACGACACCAACGAACGGCTGCGCTCCACCATCGATCGGCTGAGAGGCAGCTTTGCCGGAAACAGCTTCCACGATATGGTGGGCTATTTCCTGTACAGCCACGGCGTGTCCGACCCCTATATGTGTCTGGCCGACTACGAATCCTATATGAACGAATACGCCCGCATGCTGCAGGTATACCGGGATAAGACCGTGTGGACGAAGAAGTCTCTGGTCAATATCGCCGGTGCCGGATTCTTTGCCGCCGACCGCAGCATCCGGGAATACGCCGAAAACATCTGGCACACCACGCCGGTACGGTGATCCATGCAATATTTTGAACACAAATATAGTAACACCCGTGACCTGTCTCTGTTTGGCGCCTTCTCCCAGGCAGAGACCATCACCTTCACCCTGCTGCCGCCGCCGGAAACGGTCGTCACCTCTGTGACCATGGTGATCCACGGCGACGGTTGGGGACGGGAGACCTCTGTTTGGCGGGAATATCCGCTGCATGACGGGGAAGAAAATAGGTTCACCGTCACCCTGTCCATGCAGCAGCTTTGCGACGATATGTCCATGGACGAGGGCGGCCTGTTCTATTACCACTACCGGATCCTGACAGAAGAGGACGTGCTGCTGCTGGGCGGCGAAGAACCAACGACACTGACACCGGTGGTGGATGGGCAGGGGGAGAGACAGCTTCTCCTATATGATGCAAGCTATCGTCCGCCGGAGCAGATCGATGGGATCATGTACCATGTCTTTGTAGATCGCTTTGCGAAGACCGGTGTGGCTTGGCAGCACCAAAAGCCCGGCACCGTGCTGGATACCAACTGGGAAGACGGGATCCCCCAATACGGTGCCTATCCGGGGGCAGAGGTGGCGAACAATGTTTTCTTTGGGGGAGACCTGTACGGTATCGCCGCCAACTTAGACTATATCGCCTCTTTGGGTACCAGCATCCTGTATCTCTCGCCCGTGTTCGATGCCGCCACGAACCACAAATACGACACAGCGGACTATCTCTCGGTAGATGCCATGTTCGGGGGAGACGAAGCCCTGCGGTTCCTCTGTGATGCGGCGAAAAAGTGGGGGATCCGGGTGATCTTAGACGGCGTATTCAACCACACCGGTTCGGATAGCATCTATTTCAATAAGGAAGGCCATTACGACTCCATAGGAGCCTACCAGTCGCCGGACTCGCCGTACGCCGATTGGTACACCTTTCGCAAGTTCCCGGACGACTACGAGTGCTGGTGGGGCGTGAAGATCTTGCCCAGGGTACGCAGCGGAAATGCAGACTACCAACGGTTCATCTTTGAAAAGGTCATTCCCAAGTGGCGTGAAGCTGGCGTATACGGCTGGCGGCTGGACGTGGCCGATGAGCTGGACGATGGGTTCCTCACCGGTCTGCGGTCGGCTGTGCATGGGGAGAACGAAGGTGGGCAACCCACTGAAGATGGGCAACCCACTCTTAGTGGGTTACTCATCGGCGAGGTCTGGGAGGATGCCTCGGACAAGGTCAGCTACGGCACAAGACGGCAGTATCTCTACGGCAGACAGCTGGACGGCGTGATGAACTATCCCCTGCGGGATGCCGTGATCCGCTATGTGCTTTCCGGAGATGTGGCGGCACTGCGGCAGGGGACGGAGCGGCTATACCGCCGGTATCCCAAGTGGGCCTCGGAAAACCAGATGAACATCCTCTCCACCCACGACACCATCCGGATCCTGACCGCACTGGGTGGAGAGCCCATGGGAGAACACACCAACGACGAGCTTGCAGGCATGCACATGACCCCGGCACAGCGCACGATAGGCAAACGGCGGCTGCAGCTGGCCTATGGCATATTGGCTGCGCTTCCGGGGATCCCCTGCGTATATTATGGAGACGAGGTGGGGCTGGAAGGCTATCGAGATCCCTTCTGCCGCCGCCCCTTCCCCTGGCACAACATGGATCCCGATCTGCTGGATTGGTACCGCCGGGTAGGGCAGTGTCGCAAGCAGGAGAGCGCACTACACACAGGCGTATTACAGCTGCGGCAGGTGGACGAAACGGTGCTGTGCTTCACCCGAACAGGTACTGGTCGAACAGACGAAGGGCAGACGATCACCATTTGGGCAAACCGTGGAGAGGTGCCGGTAGAGATCGAACTCAAAACGGCTATGCGCTCTCTGCTGACGCAAACGACCATAGGTGCGGGAGCCTATAGCCTAAAACCCGGTGAGGTGCTGTGGCTGCAATAAAACAATGGAGGAAAAAACGATGAAGTGTTCGCTGAATGGTACGTGGCAGCTCTATTGCCTGGCAAGCGATGCATACAAAAAGCCCCGGTATGGCTGGGTGCCGGATACGGAGCACGTACAGCACACCCTAACCGGCGCAGTGCCGGGCAACGTACAGCTGGATCTGTTTCACGCCGGCATCACTCCGGATCCCTTTTATGCAGACAACTACTACAAATACATGGACTACGAAGCCTGTACCTTTGTCTATGCCAGAAGCTTTACGCTGGACGAGCTGCCCACCGGCGAAGAGATGATCCTTCGGTTTGACGGCATCGATACGGTGGCAGATGTGTTTGTCAACGGCGAATGGGTGGGGCATACCGAGGATATGTTCGTGGAGCATGAGATGAACGTGTCTGCGGTGCTGCGGCCGGGAGAGAACACAGTCATGGTCACCATCTATCCCGCCATGCACTATATTCGAGAGATGGATTATCCGGTGGGCATGATCGGCACCGCAGACCGTAACCAGATCTCCTACATTCGGAAAGCGGCACACTGCTTTGGCTGGGACATCGCACCCCGGCTGGTGACGGCAGGTTTGTGGCGGGACGTGACCTTGTACAGTCGCCAAAAGACCCGCCTGACCCAGACCTATTTTGCCGTTTCCCGTGCCAACGAAGACGCTGCCACCCTGCGCTGGGCGGTGCGGTTCCAAAGCAAGGACAAGGATCTCTCTGCCTATCGGATCACCATGGACGCTGTCTGTGGGGCGCATAGCTTTACCGTATCCTGCCGTCCCAGCCACATCAGTATGAACGGCGAATACCATGTGCGTTCCCCGAAGCTGTGGTGGCCGAAGGGCTATGGCGAACAAAACCTGTACACCATGACCACCCGTCTCTGGCGTGGGGACGAGCTGCTGGACGAAAAGGTGGAGCATATCGGCCTCCGGCATATTCGCTTAGAACGGGACTTCACGCCGGGGCAGCAAAAGTTCTGCTTCTATGTCAACGAAACGCCCATCTTCTGCCGCGGCACCAACTGGGTCCCCATGGATGCGTTCCACAGCAGAGCCAAGGAGCGGATCCCGGCAGCGGTACAGCTTATTTCCGACTGCGGCTGCAACATCATCCGGTGCTGGGGCGGTGGTGTCTACGAAGACGATCTGCTCTACGACCTGTGTGACCGGGAGGGGATCCTGATCTGGCAGGACTTTGCCATGGGCAACACCACCTATCCCCAGGACGGTTCCCTCGACAATGTGCTGTCCGACGAGATCGAAAAGCTGCTGTGCCGGATCCGGAACCATCCCTGCGTGTGCCTGTATGCCTCCGACAACGAGATCGACCAGAAGAATATGGCCTTCGATTACCCGGAATATCGGGTACGGTACAATCGTATAGCCAAGGAGCTTTTGCCCCGTCTACTGCAAGCCCACGACCCCTACCGGTACTACGTTTGCTCATCTCCGGAGGTGCCGGAGGGATTTGGCTTAGAGAACGTGCCGGAGCAGCATACCTGGGGACCCAGAGCCTGGTACAAGGATCCCTACTACCGGGACTGCACCGCAACCTTCATTGGCGAAGCAGGGTACCACGGCTGTCCCGCCCCGGAAAGTCTGGCAAAATTCATCCCGGCAGAAGACCTTTGGCCCACCCGAAACCGCAGCTGGGCAGCACACAGCACGGAGAATCTTTTATATACCGCAGGACATGGCCGCAACGAACTGATGAAGGATCAAGTGAAGCTGTTGTTCGGCGTGGATCCGGAGACGTTGGAGCTTGCCACCTTCTCGTTCCTGTCCCAGGTATCTCAGGCAGAGGCGGTCAAGTTCTTTATCGAGCGTGCCCGCGCCTTGAAATGGAAGCGTACCGGCATCATCTGGTGGAACATGATCGACTGCTGGCCCCAGATCTCCGATGCCGTGGTGGACTATTACTACAACAAAAAGTTGGCGTATGACTATATCCAAGCATCGCAAAAGGATGTGCTGGTGTTCGTGGGCGAGGCCTCCGGCTGGTACTATCCTCTGTACGCCACCAACGACACACGAGAAGTACACAAGGTGCAGTGGACGATCACCGACGGAGACACCGATGCCGTGGTGCATACAGGCGAATGCACACTGCTGCCCGGCGAGAAAAAACAGGTGGCCAGCCTGCGGATCATGGTCAGCGAAAAGCGGTGCCTGCTCATCGACTATACCACCGACGGCGTGCCCGCACGGAACCACTACCTGACCGGACTGCCGCCCTATGACGGAGCCTGGATGCGCCGGATGGTGGATAAAGTATTGGAAAGCAAAACAAAGGAGAACCTATGACCATAGAAGAAGCCATAGCGGCCAGTCTGTCGCTGCCACTGAAGCAGGTGCAGGCTGCTGTAACGCTGCTGGATGAAGGCAACACTGTCCCCTTTATCGCACGGTATCGCAAGGAAGTCACCGGTGGCCTGGACGACACTGTACTGCGGAAGCTGGTGGATACACTCACCACGCTGCGGAATTTGGAGTCCCGCAAAGCAGAAGTCCGGGACAAGCTGATCGCTCTGGAAAAATGGAGCGAAGCCTTGCAGACCGCTTTAGACAACGCCACGACCGTCACCGAAGTGGAGGATATCTACCGCCCCTACCGCCCGAAGAAGCGCACCCGTGCCTCTATGGCGAAGGAGAGAGGGCTGGAACCGCTGGCGCTGTTGATCCTTGCGCAAAAAAAGTTCTACAAGCCCAGTCTGGCAGAGGTGGCAAAGGCGTATATTTCCCCGGAAAAAGAGGTACATACCGCAGAGGAAGCCCTGCAGGGTGCGGCAGATATTTTGGCAGAGATGCTGACCGATGCGCCGGAGAATCGACAGCTGGTGCGGGAAATGACCATGCGGCAGGGACAGATCCACACGGTTCTGCTAACAGATGCCGCAAGCTCTCCTTATGCCCAGTATGCCGATCACACGGAGCCGCTTGCCAAGATCCCCTCCCACAGAGTTTTGGCGATCAACCGGGGCGAACGGGAAGAAGCACTGCGGGTCACACTGGTCGTCGATCGAGAACGGATCCTGCAAGCCCTGTGTGCCCGTGTGCTGGTGCGTGGCTGCGATGGGACTGCCGGCGAGATCCTCACCGAAGCGCTCTCCGATGGCTATGACCGGCTGCTGGCACCGTCGCTGGAACGGGAGATCCGGAGTGAGCTGACCGCACAGGCAGAGGAAGGTGCCATCCACAACTTTGCCATGAACCTGAAAAATCTGCTGCTGACCCCGCCGCTGAAGGGAAAGACCGTGCTGGGGCTGGATCCCGGCTATCGTACCGGCTGTAAGCTGGCGGTGCTGTCCCCCACCGGGACCGTGCTGGAGACCGCCGTGATCTACCCCACCAAGCCCCATGAGCGGATCGAGGAGGCCCGTCGGACGGTGCTGCGCCTCATCCAAAAATATCAGGTGGATGTGGTGTCCATCGGTAACGGCACAGCCTCCGGCGAAAGCGAACAGTTCATCGCAGAGACAATCGGCAAGGCAGACCACAAGGTGCAGTACAGCATCGTTTCGGAGGCGGGTGCATCGGTGTATTCGGCGTCGGAGCTGGGGGCAGAGGAGTTCCCGGAACTGGACGTGACCGAACGCAGTGCTGTGTCCATCGGCCGCAGACTACAGGATCCCCTGGCAGAGCTGGTGAAGATCGAGCCCCGCTCCATTGGGGTAGGACAGTACCAGCACGATATGCGGCAGACCCGGCTGGCAGAGGCCCTTTCCGGTGTGGTGGAGGACTGCGTGAATGCGGTGGGCGTGGATCTGAACACAGCCTCTGCCCCGCTGCTATCCTATATCGCCGGCCTGAACAAGACTACGGCGAAAAATATCGTCAAATACCGGGAGGAAAACGGCGGATTCACCAGCCGTGCGGCTGTAAAAAAGGTGCCGCGGTTTGGTGCCAAAGCCTATGAGCAGGCAGCCGGCTTTTTGCGTGTGCCCGGTGCCAAAGAGGTGCTGGACAACACCGGCGTGCATCCCGAATCCTATCCCATCGCCAAAGCCCTGTGCGCCCGCTTCGGCTACACAGAAGCAGACATTGGTGCAGGCGGTCTGGGTGCGCTGCGGCAACAGGCAGAAGAAGTGGGGCTTTCCGCATTGGCAACAGCGCTTGGCTGTGGTGTGCCGACCCTGACGGACATCATCGGGGAGCTGGAAAAGCCGGGTCGAGACATCCGGGATACACTGCCCACGCCCTTGCTGCGGGAAAAGGTCATGACCCTTGACGACATCGAGGAAGGTCAGACCTTCACCGGTACCGTGCGCAACGTGGTGGACTTTGGTGCCTTCGTGGACATCGGCATCCACCAGGACGGGCTCATCCACATCTCCGCCCTGGCTGACCGCTATATCCGCCATCCATCCGAGGTGGTGGCTGTAGGGGACACCGTGCAGGTCGAGGTGGTACAGGTGGACAGACAGCGTGGCCGGATCGGTCTGAAGCGGATCACCGGTACACAATCGAAATCTTAATAAAATTAAGATGCGATTTTGCCCGTGGGATGGAACCGCCGTAGATGCCCCATTTGTCGTGTGCAGGTTGCACAAAGATGAAAAACAAATTTCGGTAAAAAAAACGCTTTCAAAATCGCCGAGAATTTGGTACAATATAGTCCAGAAAAACGAGAGCGGTGTACGCCTGTACGGGTTCTCGTTGTATCGGAAACTGATTTTACATATGCGTCAAATATCCAAGGAGGATTTATACAATGGCAAGCTTATCCCTGAAGCACATTTACAAGAAATATCCCGGCGGCGTTACGGCCGTATCCGACTTCTGCCTGGAGATCAAGGACAAGGAATTCCTGATCCTGGTAGGTCCCTCTGGTTGTGGTAAGTCTACCACCCTGCGTATGATCGCTGGTCTGGAAGAAATCTCTGAAGGTGAACTGTTCATCGGCGATAAGCTGGTCAACGACGTAGCTCCTAAGGACAGAGACATCGCCATGGTGTTCCAGAACTACGCTCTGTATCCCCATATGTCCGTGTTCGACAACATGGCATTCGGTCTGAAGCTGCGGAAGACTCCCAAGGAAGAGATCAAGCGTCGTGTTGAAGAAGCTGCTCGTATCCTGGACATCACCCACCTGCTGGATAGAAAGCCGAAGGCTCTGTCTGGTGGTCAGAAGCAGAGAGTTGCGCTGGGTCGTGCCCTGGTTCGTAACCCCAAGGTATTCCTGCTGGACGAACCTCTGTCCAACCTGGACGCTAAGCTGAGAGCAGCCATGAGAACCGAGCTGACCAAGATCCACCAGAGAGTTGGTACCACCTTCGTATACGTAACCCACGACCAGGTAGAGGCTATGACCATGGCTACCCGTATCGTAGTTATGAAGGACGGTCTGATCCAGCAGGTAGATACGCCTCAGAACCTGTACGATTCTCCTGTAAACCTGTTCGTTGCAGGCTTCATCGGCACGCCCCAGATGAACTTCATCAACTGCGTACTGGATAAGAAGGGCGAAGATTACTACATCACCTTCGGTACCAACAGCCTGAAGCTGCCCGCAGAAAAGGCCGCTGATCCCGCTCTGAAGGATTACGTAGGCAAGGAAGTGATCGCCGGTGTTCGTCCCGAATGTATCCACGATGACAACGCTTCTCTGAAGGCTATGTCCGACTCCGTGATCGAATGCGACGTAGAAGTTACCGAGCTTATGGGTGCTGAAATCTATCTGTACCTGGTATCCGAAGAAACTTCTCTGACCGCTCGTGTATCCGCTCGTTCCACCACTCGTGCTGGTGACATCGTGAACGTGGCTCTGGATATGACCCGTGTTCACCTGTTCGACAAGGACACCGAACGCTTCATCGTTCACTAATTCGGAAGTATTTCTATATACCCAAAAGCTCCGGCCATGCGCTGGGGCTTTTCTTGTACTTGTGCAAAAAAAGTCGAAAAAAGTTCACAAATACACTTGACGAATGCGTCTAAAAATCGTATAATATAGTTGCATGGAAATGCGAACGTGACAGTAAATGGGATCGGGGGGACTTCTATGAAAATGTGTCGAGGACGAATGGGACTGTTCCTGTTTTTGCAGATCGTGCTGGTGGTGCTGCTGGCGATCGGCGTCAGTGCGGAAGAGCCGGCGGGAAGGGTGCTGTACCACCAGGATTTCGCTGATGTGGATTCCGTGCAGGCGGCTGGGATCACGCTGGGAACGGCCACCGTGGGCAACGCCTGGCTCACCATCGAGGACGACGACCTGGGAATCCATACCGCCGATGACCGCAGAGCCTATTCGCTCTTGCCGGACACCCCCTGGACCGATTCCCACACCATCGAATTCTCCTTCCGCTTCACCGAGATCTCTGCCTCCAACGGATACATAGCCTTCCTGTTGACCTGTTGGGGGGACGAGCCTTCCAATATCTCCGCCGCCGTATTTCGTGCCAATGGTACCATCGACAACTTCGACGATCCCGATGAGACGATCCGGCAAAAGATCCAGGCGGGAGAGACCATCCACGTGGAGATCCCCGTGGAGAATGGGCTGGTACACACCATCACCCTGACCGCCGGTGAGGATACCTGCACGGTCCAGCGGGATTCCATTTTGCGCATTGCAGAGGGAGAACGTGGCTTTGGTGTCCGCAACGCCTCTGTGGCCGTGGAGGAGGTCTATATTGTCAACGGCACCGGGTACACTGCTAAAATCGGCCCCTTTGCCGACCAGAGCTGGTCCGACAGCGAGCTTGCCGAAAATGCACCCGAGCATGCCCCGAACACCGGAGAAGCCCCCGTTTGGCCGGTACTGCTGCTCTTGTCGGTGGCAGGAATGTGCTGGGCAAAACGACGGAAATATGGGGGATAAAAACCTATTTATATAGTGAAAAAGGCGGGAGATCCCACAAAAGATCCCCCGCTTTTTTGTTGTTCACAATTATTTAACAAATCGTATTCAATATCCTGTTGAATTGAAGGCCGCAAAATGGTAATCTTATAACAGAATTTAGCACTCGACCGAGACAAGTGCTAAATCACGATCCAAAGTACATATCAACCTCCGGAGCAAATCCGTCTATGGGGAGGTGAAGAGGTTGAAAGAAGATAGAACAGACTTGAGTGAACGAAAGAAACTCATTCTGAAAGCCATCATCGATGCCCACATCGAGAACGGCGAGCCGGTGGGCTCCAAGTTCCTGACGCAAAATAAGCAGATCGCCTATTCGTCTGCTACCATACGGAACGAGATGGCAGAGCTGGAAGACATGGGGTTTTTGGAACAGCCCCACACATCTGCCGGTCGGATCCCCTCGGAGGTGGGCTACCGCTTCTACGTGGATTCCCTGGTGGATCGCTACAACATGACTCAGAACGAGCTGGCGGAGCTAAAGCGGCTGGCACAGACCAAGCAGACCGAGCTGGATGCCATCCTGCAAAATGCCATGCGTCTGGCAGCCCGGATGACCAACTACACCGCTATGGCCCTGCGTCCCCGGATCCAGCGGATCACCGTGGACCGGTTCGAGCTTATGCGGCTGGATGACTACACCTTAGTGCTGATCATGGTCATTGGCCAGACCATCAAGACCCGCCGGATCCGTAGCCAAAGCCCCGTGTCCATGGAGGCCGGTGCCAAATTGGCCATGGTGCTGAACGAATGCGCCGCCGGGAAGACCGCCGAAGAGATCAATATGCCCCTGCTGATGGAAATGGAAAAGCGCATGGGTGCCTATGATTTCTTAGTGTCCCCCGTGATCAAGGGCGTGTGCGAGACCATCACCAGCTTCGACGGCGGCGAGATCCGCTTCGAAGGCATCAATAAACTGCTGTCGTATCCGGAATACTACGATATGGACAGACTGAAAGAAATGCTGGCCATGTTCGAGCAGAAGGACGAATTGGTGCGGATCCTGTCCGAAGAAGCAGGGCAGAGTGACGCAGAAAAAGAGAAGCTGCACATTTATATTGGTAGAGAAAATCTGGTAGAGATCATGGACAACTCCACCTTGGTGTTCAAGACCATCCGCAAAAACGGCACGCCCGTGGGGGTCATCGGCATCATCGGTCCCACCAGAATGGACTATAAACGGGTCATTGCCACCATCGATTCTTTGTCCAGCGGTGTTGCCGGTATTCTGGACGATGGGGCGCACCCACCACGCATACAAAATCAGGATCCGGATGCAGGAGAGATATAACAGGAGAACCAAATGACGGAAGAAAAAGAAACCAAGATCCCGGAAACGGAAGAAGCAGAGAAACAGACGACGGATACGGCCGCAGAACCCGAAGCGCAGAACGCAGAGGCACCTGCTGAAGAAACTTCTGCCGAAAAGGGCAAGAAGGAAAAAGAAAAAAAGGCAGATGCCAAGAAGCTGAAGGCGGAGCTGGAAGAAACGAAGAAGGCTCTGGAAGCCGAAAAGCAGAAGAGTGCTGAGGCCACCGACAAATACATGCGTCTGGCTGCGGAATACGACAACTTCCGCAAGAGAGCCCAGAAGGAAAAGGATGGCGTGTACGGCGAAGCGGTTGCAGATACCCTAAAGGGACTGCTGCCCATCATCGACAATTTGCAGTATGCCTCCAAGTATGGGGATGCAGATGCAGAAAAGTTCGCCGAGGGCGTGAAGCTGATCCTTGATAAGCTGCCGGAGACGCTGGAAAAGCTGCACATCAAGCCGGTGGGTGCGGCAGGAGAGACCTTTGATCCCACCTACCACAACGCCGTGATGCATGAGGAAAACGAAGACTACGGCGAAAACGAGATCATGGAAGTGCTGCAAAGCGGCTACCTCTACGAAGACCGCGTGATCCGGTACGCCATGGTCAAGGTGGCGAACTGATCGCTGACGTGGCGAAAGTGCTTTGACCATCGGTCAAGTAAACGACATAGTCGTTGGCACACAAACGGATATACAAAAATATCACATACATTTTATACTGAAACAATTTTGGAGGAACAAGCATTATGGGAAAGATCATTGGTATAGATTTAGGTACGACAAACTCTTGCGTGGCCGTATTTGAAGGCGGCGAACCCACCGTTATTCCGAACCCCGAAGGAGCCAGAACCACACCTTCTGTGGTCGCCTTCTCCAAGACCGGTGAAAGAATGGTAGGTCAGGTTGCCAAGAGACAGGCCATCACCAACCCCGACCGGACCATCATGTCCATCAAGCGGGAAATGGGTCACAACTACAACGTGTCCATCGACGACAAGAAGTACACACCCCAGGAGATCTCCGCTATGATCCTGCAGAAGCTGAAGGCAGACGCAGAGGCATACCTGGGCACCACCGTGACCGAAGCCGTTATCACCGTGCCTGCCTACTTCTCCGACGCACAGAGACAGGCCACCAAGGATGCCGGTAAGATCGCCGGTCTGGATGTAAAGCGTATCATCAACGAACCTACCGCCGCAGCGCTTGCCTACGGTATGGATAAGGAAAACGAACAGCGCATCATGATCTACGACCTGGGCGGCGGTACCTTCGACGTATCTCTGCTGGAGATCTCCGACGGCGTGTTTGAAGTGCTGGCTACTGCCGGGAACAACAAGCTGGGCGGTGACGACTTCGACGCACGGATCATGGACTGGATCGCAGAATCCTTTGCCAAGGAAAACGGCGGCATCGACCTGCGTAAGGACAAGATGGCACTGCAGAGACTGAAGGACGCTGCGGAAAAGGCAAAGATCGAGCTGTCCGGCATGACCACCACCGAGATCAACCTGCCCTTCATCACCGCAGACGCTACCGGCCCCAAGCACTTCAACGCTACCCTGACCAGAGCTATGTTCAACGACATGACCGCAGATCTGGTAAAGGCCACCATCGAACCCATCAACCAGGTGCTGCGTGACGCCGGTATCAGCGCTTCTCAGGTAGACAAGGTGCTGCTGGTCGGTGGTTCCACCAGAATCCCCGCCGTACAGGACGCTATCAAGTCCTTCACCGGTAAGGAACCCTTCAAGGGCATCAACCCCGACGAATGCGTTGCCATCGGTGCGGCTATCCAGGGCGGCGTTCTGGGCGGCGACGTAAAGGACCTGCTGCTGCTGGACGTAACGCCTCTGTCTCTGGGTATCGAGACTCTGGGCGGCGTGTTCAACCGGATCATCGACCGGAACACCACCATCCCCGTAAAGAAGAGCCAGGTGTACTCCACCGCTGCTGACGGCCAGACCTCTGTAGAGATCCACGTGTTGCAGGGCGAAAGAGACATGGCTGCCGGCAACACCACGCTGGGCAGATTCATCCTGGACGGCATCACACCCGCTCCTCGTGGCGTACCGCAGATCGAAGTTACCTTTGACATCGACGCCAATGGTATCGTAAATGTATCCGCTACCGATAAGGGTACCGGCAAGGAACAGCACATCACCATCACCTCTTCCACCAATATGTCTAAGGAAGACATTGACAAGGCCGTTCACGAAGCCGAAAAGTTTGCTGAAGCAGACAAGAAGCAGAAGGAAGTTATCGAGCTGAAGAACAGAGCCGAATCCACCATCTACCAGAGCGAAAAGAGCCTG
The DNA here is from genome assembly GCA_964463375.1 of uncultured Ruminococcus sp. GTDB lineage: Bacteria > Bacillota > Clostridia > Oscillospirales > CAG-272 > UMGS1696. The sequence goes on from CAYXBQ010000009.1 coordinate 51,124, forward strand.
AACGAGCTGGGCGACAAGGCCACCGACGACGAAAAGAACACCGTTCGTGCCGCCATCGACAAGCTGAAGGAAACCGTAAAGGGCGACGATATGGATGCCATCAAGGCCGACACCGAAGCACTGGAAAAGGCATTCTATCCCATCGCTGAAAAGATGTATGCACAGCAGCAGGGTGCCGGTAACCCCGGTGCACAGGGCTTTGATCCCAACGCTGGTGCGCAGCAGGGCAACGACGGCACCTACTACAGCGCCGATTTCGAAGACAAGAGCGACAAGTAAAATGATATAGCACGGGAACATCAGGGCGGGGAAGGATTCTTTCACTCCGCCCATGTTTCTGTAATTGCGTGTGGAACGAGGCATAGAAGCGATGGCAGAGAAACGAGATTATTATGAAGTCCTGGGCGTGGACAAATCGGCAGATGATTCGACCATCAAAAAGGCGTATCGTCAGCTTGCGAAAAAATACCACCCGGACATGAACCCCGGAGACGCAGACGCAGAGGCCCACTTCAAGGAAGTGAACGAGGCCTATGACGTGCTGTCCGATCCGGATAAAAAAGCAAAATACGACCAATACGGTCACGCAGCCTTTGATCCGGCTTCCGGCGGCGGTGCAGGCTTTGGCGGCTTCGGCGATTTTGGATTCGATATCAACGATATTTTTTCCAGCTTCTTCGGTGGCGGCGGTGGTTCTGCCAGACGGAACGGGCCGGTGCGCGGCAACAACATTACGGTGCGCCTGACCCTGACCTTTGAAGAAGCGGTGTTCGGCTGTAAGAAGGAGATCACTTACCAGAAGGTGCAGAAGTGCGCAGACTGCGGCGGCTCCGGTGCGGCTAAGGGAACCTCTCCCAAGACCTGTGACCATTGCCGTGGTACCGGGTATGTGACCGTGGAGCAGCGTACCATGATGGGGCTCATGCAGACCCGGAAGCAGTGCGACCATTGCGGCGGTACCGGTAAGATCGTGGAGACCCCGTGCAGTGGCTGTAAGGGCACAGGCTTTATCAGAGTCAATAAGAAGCTGGAAGTAAACATTCCCGCCGGTATCGACGATGAGCAGCAGATCGGGCTCCGTGGACAGGGCAGTGACGGCATGAACGGCGGTGGACCGGGTGACCTGAACATCGTGATCTCCGTTCGTCCCCACTCTGTATTCGAACGGGACGGCTACGATCTGTACTTAGAAGAACCCATCACCTACGCAGAAGCGACCCTGGGTGCCGAGATCGAGATCCCCACGCTGGAAGGCACACAGAAGTTAGAGATCCCCGAAGGCACCCAGACCGGCACCGTCTTCACCCTGCGGGATAAGGGCGTGCAGCGGGTCAACAGCCGTGGCAGAGGCAACCTGTATGTGACAGTTGTTGTAGAAGTACCCAAGGGACTGAACCGGGAACAGAAGGAACTGCTGGAAAAGTTTGCCGAATCCTGCGGAGAAGGAAACTACTCCAAGCGGACCAACTTCTTCAAGAAATTCTTCAAGAAGGACAAAGAGTGATCCCCCATAACAAGATCGAGAGGATAGAAAAATGACTGATAACCAGAACTGGATCCAGATCAAGGTGACCTGCAAGGTGGAAGATCTGGATACCGTGACCAGCGTCATGAGCATGGTAGACAACGGGCTGATGATCGAAGACTACTCCGATGTGGATAAAGAATTGGACGGCGTGTACGGGGATCTGATCGACGAGACCATCCTGGAAGCCGACCGCACCACGGCTGCTGTGTCCGTGTTCATCCCGGAAATCAAGTCTCCCGCCGAAAGTCTCCACTTCATCAAAGGCCGTTTGCAGGAATTGCAGATCGAAGCAGAAGTGACCCAGACCGGCGTGAAGGAAGAGGACTGGGCCGACTCCTGGAAGCAGTATTACAAGCCCATCCACACCGGTGACAAGCTGGTCATCGTGCCTGTGTGGGAGACCTACGAACCCGAACCCCACGAGATCACCGTGCTGATGGATCCCGGCATGGCCTTTGGCACCGGTACCCACGAGACCACCAGATTGTGCGCCGCCCTGCTGGAGCAGTACACCAAGCCCGGTTGTACCATGCTGGACGTAGGCTGCGGCTCCGGGATTTTGGCGATCTGTGCGGCTAAGCTGGGTGCGGCCCAGTGCTTTGCCTGCGACATCGATCCCCAAGCGGTGAAGGTGGCTGTGGAGAACACCCAGCTGAACCATACGCCCAATGTGAAGTGCGCCGTGTCTGACCTGCTGAAGCAGACGGAAAAGGTGGAGGGCGGCTACCAGGTGGCTTGTGCCAACATCGTGGCAGACGTGATCATTCGCTTAGCACCGGACATCGGCGATTACATTGCACCGGATGGCGTGCTGATCGTGTCCGGTATCATCTTAGAGCGGGCAGAGGAAACGGTGGCGGCTCTGCACAATGCCGGGTTCACGGTGATCGATGATCGGCGGGAGAACGGCTGGTACGCTGCTGCGGTGACCAAACAGCACTGAAAGACCCGCAAAACCGATGCTGAAATTGTAACGAAAATGTAAATTATATCAGGATTTCGAAAAATCGAGAAAAAAACCGGAGATAGCATTTGACAAAATCAATTTTTTAGTGTATAATATCATGGTATCCTGACAGTGGAGTGTGCTTTTTGGCGGGAGATAGTTATGCCCAGATTTTTTATTGACCCTGCGGCTGTCTTTTGGGACGGCGACAAACAGTATGTCCGTATCACCGGAGACGATGCCCATCATATCACCCACGTGCTGCGTACCCGTATGGGCGAGCATTTGGTAGCCTGTGCCAGCGATGGCGTCGTCTATGAAGGCGAAATGACTGCCGCCGGTGCGGAGGTGCTTTTGCGGGTGACGCAGACCGGTACCGTGGACACCGAACCGCCCTATCGTGCTGCGGTCTATCAGGCCCTTGTGAAGGGGGACAAGATGGAAACGGTGATCCAGAAGGCGGTGGAGCTGGGTGCGGCTGTGATCGTACCGGTGGCTACCAGTCGTGCGGTGGTCAAGCTGGATGAAAAAGATGCCAAAAAGAAAGTGGAACGCTGGCAGAAGATCGCCCAGGAGGCAGCCAAGCAGTGCGGTCGTGGGATCATCCCGACCGTGGCAATGCCCATGTCCTTCCGGGAGGCTGTAAAACAGGCGGCAGCAGATGCACTTCCCCTGTTCTGCTACGAGGGAGAAGGCACTGTGCCTCTGCCCACGCTGTATCGCCAACGGGAAGACCCCACTACGGTGTCCCTGTTCGTGGGGCCGGAGGGCGGCTTTTCTGACGAGGAAGCGGCGTTTGCCAGGGCATGCGGCATGCAGATGTGCGGACTGGGCAGGCGGATCCTGCGTACGGAAACGGCGGCGCTGTTTGTGTTGTCCTGCTTATCGGCGGCGTATGAACTGTGATAGATCTTATCTAAAAAATATCAATTGAAATTGTTCTCACGGGAAAGGAGCAGACCCATCACCCCTATCGATGTGGTCACAAGATAATGGATATGGCAAAGCATAATTCGATCCTGCAAACGAACCGGGATAACGGTACGAAGCTGTCACGAGAGGAAGCGGTACAGGTGGTATCGCTGCGCATTTTGATCATTTTGGTGGCAGACATCATCATCGGCAGCCTGCTGGACTTTGTCCGGGGCGATTCTAACCGGGAGTATACGTTTGTATTCGATGTTTGTCCCTGGCTGACTTGGGTATTCGGTGTACTGTTTGCAGCCGCAGCCGGGTATTTTGTGTGGTCTCTGGTGAAAAAGGTGGATACCCGCAAGCACCCTATGACCCCTGCCATGGTCTTCGCTCTGTGTTTGTACCTGTTCGCCATCGTGTTGTTGTATCGGTATCTGACCATGGTCATGATCCTGTCCGTGATGGTGATCGCCAGCGTGCTGTTTGCCGTGTACTACATCTACACGAACCTGTTGTATTGATCTCGAAAATCGCATTTTCTAAACACCCTTTGGTATATCCTGCCAAGGGGTGTTTTTTTGTCGTTTACAAATCACCTTTAAAAATAGGCAATATAACCAAAAAAAGAACAAAAGTCTGTGTGGATTGTGCCAATTGACGAAATGGGGAAAAGGTGATATACTATAGATATTATCGAAGGTCGAGTTCCGCATAGGACGAAATTTGTAAAATGTATAGGAGAGCACCATGAAACACTACAACCGTATATTCATGTGTCTACTGGCGGCACTACTGGTGGCACCGACCCTTATGGCATGTTCCGATAACAGCAGCACCAACGAGACTACCGCCCAGAGCAATGTGAGCGATACCAAGACAGAGAAAGTCACGGAAACCACAGATCCCTTTGCCGATTTTGACTACGAAGGTCGGGATTTCCGCATTTGGACCAGTATCAACATTGCCGCAAAGTCTTTGGGCAATTCCAACTACATGATCGAAGGGCCGGAGGAGCTCACCGGGGATGCCGCCCCTGATGCTGCCTACGAACGGAACAACAAGGTGGCAGAACTGCTGGATGTCAACTTCCAGTATGCGCAGCTGGATAAATCCTATGATCTCGTCAAAGCGGAGATCCAGAAGTACGTGATGGCTGGCGAAAACGCATATGAGCTGATCATCAACGATATGTACGGTACGGCTTCGCTGACGCTGGAGGGCATGTTCTACAACGTCCTGGAAGGGGAGCATTTTGATTTCTCCCAGCCCTGGTGGTACAGCGATTTCATGGAAGACGTATCCATCAACTCCAACTACCAATATATGCTGGGTGGCGACTATTTTATCGACATCCTGCGCTGCTCCCACTGCCTGTTCTACAATAAGAATATGTATGGCGACCTGTACGGCGATGAAGACGGGCTGTATGACATCGTGCTGTCCGGCGACTGGACACTGGACAAAATGAACGATATGCTCGAAGAAGCGTACATCGATCTGAACGGCGACGGCAAGGCAGACATCGATGACCAGTTCGGCTATGTTTCCTTCGAGATCTGGGGTTCGATGATCCCGTTCCTGATCAGCGCAGACCCCGGATACATTGACCGGGACGAAAAGGGATACCCGTACATCACCATGAACAACGACAATTCCATCCAGCTAATGGACGAGTTGTACGACCTGTACTGGGAAGGCAATGGCGCATGGGTGGCCAATGGGATAACGGAAGAACTGGCTGTGACCACCTTCACATCCGGTCGTGCCCTGTTCGTTGGTTACCAGAGACTGGGTTCCCTGGAAAATGCCGTGGTGCGAGAAATGGAAGAAGGTCTGGGCGTTGTGCCGTACCCGAAGCTGAATGACCTACAGGAGAACTACGTCACCTCCACCCATGACACCTGCGAGATCGGCCTGATCCCAGTCACGGTAGCACCGGATGATCTGGACTTTATCAGTGCCGTCGTAGAAGTGCTGTGCCGGGAGACTTACAAATCCGTGCTGCCGGTGTACTATGAATCCTCGCTGAAGATGAAGTATACCCGTGACGACACCTCTGCCCAGATGATCGATATCATCCACGACAACATTGGCAACACCTTCCCGCTGGCATACAATCCGTCCGTCAATTCGATCTTCCTGAGCGGTACGTTTAATGAAGACAATATCGGTGTCGGGAAGAAGGACTTTGCTTCTGCCTATGCCAAGAGAGAAGGAGCAGCACTGAAAGCACTGGACAAGATCATCGAAGATTTTGAAGCAAAACAAGTCAATTAAAGAGGAATCCATATGTCCTATATCACTGCCATGCCTGCCGATACCAAGTCTCTGTTGGGGATCTGGTATCTGGGGCAGGAGTCCATCGTGCTGGATCAAGGCGGCTGCCGTATCGCCATCGATCCCTATCTTTCCGATTACGTAGACCAACAGTGCGCCACAGCTGCTGTTCGTTGGCAGCGCAACTATCCCGCCCCTGTGACACCGGCGGCACTGGCTGGGGATCTGCACTATGTGTTCTGCACCCACAGCCACAGTGACCACACGGATCCCTGGACCATCCCGGTGCTGGCGAAGGAGAACCCCGAATTGCGCTTTGTGGCGTCCCGTGCCTTTGCGGATACGCTGGTCAAGCTGGGCGTAGCAGAAGGGCAGGTGCTGCCGGTGGATGCGGGAAAGGTGTACAATATGCCCACGTTCTCCTTTGTGGGGATCCCGGCTGCCCATGAGGAGCTGCACAAGACCGAATTGGGCTACGCCGAGCTGAGTTTCCGGTTCACCTTCCATACCGGCGCGAGAGATACCGTGGTCTTCCATGGCGGCGACTGCTGTATGTACGAAGGTCTGGTGGAGGCCATTGGACAGGCGGATGTGCTGTGTCTGCCGGTGAATGGCCGCAGCTACTTCAAGCGTTGGGAGCACGACATCATCGGCAACCTGACCGCAGAGGAGGCGGTGGTGCTGGCAGAGAGAGTCGGTGGGGAGCTGCTGATCCCGCTACACTACGACCTGTACGACAACAACGGTCTGCCTGCCGCCGATTTTGTGAACGCCGTGTGGCATAGCAAGCTGCGGTACCATATGTTCCGACCGGGAGAACGGCTGCTGTATACGAAATAAACGAAAAAAGAGAGAGCGCAAGCCAATACGTTCTCTCTTTCTTTTGTTACTCCGCAGCCGGGAACAGGCTATCCAGATACCATAGATCCATGCCGCCACGCACCGCCAGCCAGCTATACCCATTCAGGTAAAACTCCTCTTCGCCGCAGATGTACAGCGTGGGCATGACCATGTCTTCCTTATAGAAGTCGATGGTGTACAGCACCGGATAGGTCTCGGTGAACCGGGCACTTTCTTCCTTTGTTTTGGTACCCCGGATCCCGTCTACCTGTAGCATCATGTTGTTCAGATCGTCGATCTCCGTCAGGGTCACGGCACAGCCATCGGCGACACGAGTGACTTCGATCGCCGTGATCTCCGGCAGCTGGGTCTGTGGATCGATCAGCGCGGGCAGCTCGTCTGTCAAGGTGTACGCTCGACAACCGGTGAACAGCAGCGTGATCCCCAAAAGTAGTGCGATGGATAAGCGGCGCAGCATCGTGGATCCTCCTTTGCGCTTGTTGATTTGTTGTTTTTATTATACACCGGACAGGGGAGAAATGCAAGAGGTGCGTGGGAAAGTTTACATTTGGGGATGCCTGCACGTAGCTGAAGTATCGAAAAAATGCAACATTATTTTTGACAAACAGTACATGCTATACAGAGGTTCTTTGATTGTAGGACATTGTAAATTTTTTGTGTAAACCGCTCCAAAAGGAGACTTTTGTGGTATAATATATCTGTATGAGTTTTCCCACCAGTGAGGTACATGAAAAAATGAAAAAGCTGCTTGTCCTGGACGGCAATAGCATTTTGAACCGGGCGTTTTACGGGATTCGCAATCTCTCCACCGCCGCCGGGCTCCCCACCAATGCCGTCTTTGGATTTATGAATATTCTCTTTAAGCATATGACTGCGTTGGCTCCCACCCACTTGGCCTGTGCATTCGACACCCCGGCACCCACCTTTCGGAAGGAAATGTTCGATGGCTACAAAGCCAACCGCAAGGGCATGCCGGAGGAGCTGGCCCTGCAGCTGCCGTATGCCAAAAAAGCCGCCCATGCCTTAGGATTTCCCGTGCTGGAATATCCCGGCTGGGAGGCGGACGACGTGCTGGGCACCCTGTCTCGTATGGGGGAGGAAGCGGGCATGGCGGTCTATCTGCTGACCGGAGACCGCGACTCCCTACAGCTGATCAGCGAGCACACCACCATTGTGCTGATGAAGAACAAAGAAGACGTGCTGTACACCCCCATGCAGTTCCGCACAGACTATGGCATCACTCCGGAGCAGTTCGTGGATGTGAAGGCCCTGATGGGGGACACCTCGGACAATATCCCCGGCGTGGAAGGCATCGGCGAAAAAACGGCGCTGAAGCTGATCTCCCTGCGAGGGGATCTGGACAGCCTGTACGCCGATCCGGACTTCGGTGGCGCCACCCGTGCCATCTGCCGCAAGCTCACCGAGGGCAAAGAATCGGCATATCTCTCCCGTAAGCTGGCTGCCATTCGCCGGGACGTGCCTGTGACCGAGACCATGGACGATCTGGTCAATCCGGGCATCCAGGCAGAGGAAATGCTGGAGCTGTGCAACAACTTGGAGTTCACCGGTATGGCAAAAAAGTTCGGGGTCGTGGAAGGACAAAAGGAGCCGCCACGTCTGGAGCTGCCGCCGATCCAGGAGGTCGTTCCCTCTGCACTGCCGAAACAGCCGCTGGCCGTCGCTATGACCGAGGAGGGCTGGCTCTTCTGCGATGGGGAGAAGCTGTGGAAGGTACGGGGAGAAGCGGAGACCGTGTTGCGCCGTCCTTTCATTTGTCACGATCTGAAAACCATCCTGCGCCGTACAGGCTGCCTGTCCCTGCACGAGCACTGCATATACGACACCATGCTGGCCGCCTACCTGCTGGATCCCGGCAAGGGCAACTATCCGTTGGACGTAGCCGGTTTGCCCTACGGCCTGACCATTGCGGAGGAACCGACGGATGCAGAGACCGCCTGGGCTACCTGGCAGCTGTATGTGGCTACGGAACCGAAGCTAAAAGAAGAAAATATGGAGGATCTGTTCCGGGACATCGAGCTTCCGCTGGCGGCTGTGTTGGCCTCTATGGAGCAGATCGGCTTCAAGATCGATACGGAAGGCGTGTACCGGTATGCCGGGCGGCTGGCGGAGACGGAGAATGGTCTGCTGGATGCCATTTGGCTGGCGGCGGGACACGACTTCAACGTGAACTCCCCCAAGCAGCTGGGCGAAGTGCTGTTTGAGGAATTGGAGCTGCCCGCCGGCAAAAAGACCAAGACAGGCTATTCCACCGACGCAGAGACCCTGGAACGCCTCCGCCCCTATCACCCCATCATCGACGACATCCTGTCCTACCGGCAGATCGCCAAGCTGCGGGGGACCTATGGAGAACCGCTGGTACGGCTGGCAGACAAAAACGGCCGCATCCATACCCAGCTGAACCAGACCGGCACCGCCACCGGTCGCCTGTCCTCCAACGATCCCAATTTGCAGAATATCCCGATTCGGATGGAGCTGGGGCGGGAGCTGCGGAAGTATTTCATCCCGGAGGACGAAGACCATGTACTGATCGATGCGGACTATTCGCAGATCGAACTGCGACTGCTGTCCCACTTAGCCGGTGACCCGGTGATGCAGGAGGCCTTCCGCAGTGGCGTGGATATACACACCAAGGTGGCATCCCAGGTGTTCGGTATCCCGGAAGATGCGGTTACACCGGAGCTGCGTCGTCGGGCAAAGGCGGTGAACTTCGGGATCATCTACGGCATTGGCGACTACTCCCTGTCCCAGGATCTGCACATTTCCCGGAAGCAGGCGGGGCAGTACATCGAAAGCTACCTGGCCACCTACCCCAAGGTCGGCACCTACCTGAAGGTCACCATCGACGAAGCCAAGACCAATGGCTATACCACCACCATGTTCGGTCGTCGCAGAAGGATCCCGGAGCTGGCTATGAAGAACAAGACCAGACAGGCCTTTGGCGAACGTGTGGCCATGAACAGCCCCATCCAGGGCAGTGCAGCGGACATCATCAAGATCGCAATGCTGCGGGTCCACAAGGCGTTGTGCGAGGCGGGGATCGATGCCCACCTGATCATGCAGGTCCATGACGAACTGATCGTAGAGGCCTCCCGTGGGTGTGCAGAGCAGGCTATGGAGATCCTGGTGCGGGAAATGGAAAACGCCGCCCAGTTGGCCGTGCCGCTGACCGCAGAAGCCGGTATGGGCGAAAACTGGTACGAAGCAAAATAATACAGATAGCAAAACAGGATCCCCTGTGCCTCACAAAAAAGGTACAGCAGATCCTGCTTTTTTATTCGATATCCAAAGTCAATAGCGCACCATGTCCGCCACAGATGTGCCAGCTGCCGGGAGTGAGCAGCCTTTGGAATGCCTCTCGTTCCCCTTTTGCCAGCGCCGGATCGGTGTCCACGGAGGTCATTAGGTAGGGTGCCAGCCGATTGAACTGGGCTTGTTCGGGGGTAAAGCCTTTCAGGTTCACGAAAATATCGCCGGAGAACGCCAGATGGTGCGCCTCCTCCAGATAGATCACTTCTCCCGCCACATGACCGCCACCGCCTTCGTATGCCGTAAAGTGGAAGGGACCTATGTCCAGCGGTACCCCGACAGACAGCGCACCTTCTCCCTTTGGTGCCGAAAAAGCGTGGAAGTGGGCAGTGTCCGGTGTGCGGTAGGCAGTGAGCAGCTTGCTGATGCGGACGTACGGCTCATGCAGAGGATTTTCTTCCCGGATGGCGGGCAGTCCTTTTTGCTCATGCTGGAAATTCTCCAGACAACGCCCGCTGCCGTATACCACATCAAAGTGCTCTGCCAGCCCGCAGTGATCCACGTCTCCATGGGTCAGCAGCAGTACCCGCTGTCGGTCCTCCCAATCGGGGAACAGCCGGTGTACCAGTGGCAGCATTTCGTCTGTGTAGCAGGCAAAGCCACCATCCACACAGACAAGGGGCGTATCTCCACCGGCATCTAAGAAGCACAGGTTGCTGCCGCAGGGTGGCTCGATCAGGGTCAGCACCGTGCCGTCCTCCAGCACCTGCCGGGTCACACGGGGACAAAAGTCCTCCCCCTTGTAGTGCCGGATGCAGTCGGCAAATTTTCCGATGTACTCGAAGGTCTTGTAGGGCGGGCTGTTTCGTTCCTCCAAAACCTGCATGATCTTGTTGGACTGCACGATGAACTGCCGCTTTTCGTCCTCGTTAAAGCCCATTTTCTGGGAAATGTCGTTGGCAAAGTTCAGGTAGAACACCGTGTTGTCCAGTATCTTTTCGCTTTTGTCGTATTCCAGTACCCGCACCGGACAGAGCAGTGCCACCTGCCGCATGAAGTCGGAGATCTCTCTGCCGTCGTCCACGAACAGACCCATCTTGAAATATTGGTAGTCCGTGCCGTTTTCCTGGGAGCTGATGTAGGAGATGTTGAAATGGAAGGCGTGGATCAGCTTCAGCACCGGATACAACGAGCCCGGTTCGTCCTTCAGCTGAAATTCCAAAAGCAGCACCTGCCCGGCTCCCAGCTCATTTTGTAGGTATCCCAGCCGTGCCAGCTCCCATTCGGCCTTGTCCAGCGTCTCCGGATCTCCATCCACTTCCAAAAACAGCATATGGGTGTCTACAGCCTTGTTGTAGCTGACTCTGGTGATGTTCAGCCCCAGCCCCGTCAGGCACCGGTCGGCCAACAGAAAGGCACCTACCTGATCCGGCATGGTTGTGGTAAAGGTTCGTTTCATACTTTACCGCTTCAGATCTCTGGCATACTGCTTTTGCAGCAGTTCCACACCATATTCTCTGGGTGTGCCCTTGAGCCGTTCCATGTAGGCCTCCAGCTCGCCACGGCAGTGCTCCGGGCCACCTTCCCGCATGACAGTCCACATGGGATCCGTGTCGTACCAGGACTTTGCCATCATCTCGTCTTCCCAGTCCTTGATCAGCTTGGCACCTTTTGCGCACAGCTCCGGATGTTCCTCTGCCAAATTGTGCAGTTCGTGTGGATCTTCTTTGATGTTGAACAGCATTTCCTTGGGGAACAGATGGTAGCCACCATGGACGGTACGGATGTAGAGATAGTCTCCGAACCGGGCAGACCGCTGGCACACATGGGCGCACTGGGAGAGGATGGCGTGATCCTGCCCGCAGTCGGCACCGGTGCGGATGGTGTCTGCATAGCTGACCCCGTCGTATTCGTAGCGGCCACGGACACTGGTGCCCAGCAGCTCCTGGATGGTCGGTACCAGATCCACATTGGTATGGAACCCGGTGTCCACGTGCCCCTGTACGCCGCCGGCCCATTTGATGATCATGGGGATCCGACAGGTGGGCTCGTCTGCGGTACCGTGTTCGGCATACAGACCCAGCTCACCCATGTTTTCCCCGTGGTCTGCGGTGATGATGATGGATACATCGTCGTAGATGCCCATCTCCCGCAGCTTGGCGAAGATCTGCCCAATGGCGTCGTCGGTGTACTTGATCCCACAGTCGTAGTTGTCCATGAAGGTCTTCATTTCCCCCATGGTCTTTACGCTGCCGGGATGGCGAGGCAGAGCCGGATTGGATGCGTCGTCCCACATATCGATCTCGTTGGCACCGTGGGGGCCTACGTGCAGCAGGTGATCCGCAAAGACTTCCTCGGTGATCCAGTTGTCCGGCAGGGGATCGTTTTCGTACGGATTGCCGTAGTCCAGGGGCGTGCGGTAGGGCGTGTGGGGATCCCAGTAGTGGACGTGCAGGAACCAGTTGTCGTCGTCCCCGTTTTTGTCCAGCCAATCCAGTGCAATGGGCGTGACCTTGTCAGCGGTCTCGTGTCCCCGGCTGCCCACGTTGTACACTTCGTTGAAGCCGGACAGGAACCACCAGGACGAATGCCGTTCCGCAAAGGTGGAAATGGTGGCAGTCTTCATCCCGGCACGGCGGAACTGCATGAACAGTCCGTTTTCGCTGTATAGGTCGGTGAAGTGCCGGTTCTCCCCCTGGAGCCGCATATCCGCAGCCGTACCGCCATGGCCTACAACGCCGGTGCGAATGCCAAATTGCCCGGTGATCAGCGAGGCACGGGAAGGCAGGCAGGGTGCATTGGGACAATAATAGTTGTCAAACCGGATCCCTTCGTCGGCCACAGCGTCCATATTGGGCGTGGTATTGCGACCATAGCCGTAGCAGCCTAAGTGGTCGGCACGCAGGGTATCGATGTCAAAAAACAATATACGCATAGGTACTCTCCTAAAAATTGATATACCCTATAACAATACCATGAAATGCTGTTTTTGTCAAGATAGAAATCGTAAATCTATATGGAAAAACAGAACATAAAGCACTTGACAGGACGGATGAAAGCGATTATAATGAAGACAGTATATACCAAACCAAAACGGAGGATGACCATGGAGTTATACGAAAAATTTGCCGCAGAACAAAAGGTGCAACGCATCCCCTGCTGGCACGACAGCGAGCTGCTGCTGTTGCCGGAATGTGAGGTCGATACCTTTGTCGCCTGGGAGCAAGCCTTTGCTTCTGCCGGAACCACGAAGCTGGACTACAGCGAACGAGAGGGAAACCGTACTGCCGTATACGCAGGCGAGGATGGCGTGTACACCCTGTCCTACACAGCCTTCGAGAAGACCTGCCGCCTGATCCGGGATACCACCACCGACCTGCCGCTGCCGCCGGATACTGCCGCACCCATTTGCCCGGTGCTGGTGACCCAGATGCGGCTGTTGTACTGCTGTGCCGACTGCGGGATGCTGTACCTGATCCGGTTGGGGGACGGACGGTTTGCGGTGATCGATGCCGGTATGGGCGAGCATGAGGAACCGGAGCATCTATGGGAGCTGCTGGAAAGTCAGAACGTGCGGGAGGGCCGACCCACCATCGCAGCCTGGTTCTTCACCCATCCCCACATCGACCACTACAACACCTTTGTCCACTTTATGGAGCGGCACGGTAATAAGGTAGTGCTGGAAAGCGTGCTGTACAATTGGCCCACCACCGATATGGCAAAAGGCTTCTCCGACCTGACCGGGTTCGACATGACGCTGGCTGCGCTGCCGAACACCAAAAAGATCACCCCACGGGATGGCTGGACCATCGTCTTCCCCGGCGTGACCTTCCACGTGCTGTTCACCTGCGAGGACCTGTATCCGGCTCCCTATGACAACATCAACGACACGTCCATGGTCATGCGGATGGATGTGGGAGAACGGCGTGTGCTGTGGCTGGGAGATGCGCAAAGAAAGGCCTCTGGCTACATTACCCAAAAACTCAGCAGGGATACTTTGGTTTGCGAGATCCTACAGGTGGGACACCACGGCTACTGGGGCGGTTCCGATCGGTTGTATCGCACCGCAGACCCGGAGATCCTGCTGTGGCCTTGCCCGGACTTCTGGTACCAGGTGATCACAGACTGGGACTGTAATAAGGTGCTTGTGACTTCCGAAAGGATCCACGCCATCTTTGTGTCCGGCAGACGAGAAGTGACGCTGGATCTGTCCGCATCCGCACCCATTCCGTCGGATAACTGCTATGGCGGTTTTACATACGAAGAAGATTTCACCGATACCAATGTGTACCACAAAGCGTGGTCGGCGGTCACCGGCGGCTCTACCGGCTATCGTGGCATGGACGTGTCCATCGAACGTGGCGTGTGCCATCTCTCTGCCGGGGAAAGCTGGTCGGTGCTGGAATGGAGACAGCCGGGACAAATGCCGGACAGCTACACCTTCACCGCCAAGATGTGCGCCAGAACCATAGGACGGATCGCACTGTTCTGGAACCACCCCACGCCCACCGTGTGGAGTGACGATGCCGTACTGCCGCTGCCACTACCACTGGATCGGGAATGCACCGTGGTTCTGACTGCCGATGCAGAAAACCGTACCGCCACGCTGGCCATCGATGGTGAGATCGTTTGGCAGAGCAGCTATGCCCCAGCGTACAAGCATGGTCTGTATCTGCTCCTGCAAAACGCCGCCGTGGACGTCATGCAACTGAAGCTACACAATAAGGAATAAAAAATGAGAAGTCAGAAATGGGTAAGAATTGCAAAACGCTTTTCCCCCACCTCTGACTTCTTATTTCTGCCCTTCCTCATGCCAACTCCTGCCGAAGTCGGGCGAAGATCTTTTTCTCCTCCCGGGAGATCTTCACCTGTGTCAGACCCAGTGCATCGGCGGTTTGCTGTTGGGAGTAATCTCGGTAGTACCGCAGCAGCAGGATCTTGCGCCACAGCTCCGGCAGACCGTCGATGATTTCCGTAAGGGCAATATGCTCCAACATTTCCTCTAAGGGATCCTCCGCAGCCGGTAGCACGTTTTCCAGTGTGTAATCCTCGTCCCCCATGGGATCGGAGAGGGAGTGGACGGGTAGGGAAGCATCCAGTGCCACCGCCGCTTCCGCCGGAGATACACCCGCCGCCTCTGCCAGATACGCAATGGATGGCTCCGTACCGTGGACAGACAGATACTTCTCCCGTTCCCGCAGTAGGATCGCTCCCAGCCGCTTTTGCCCACGGGATACCTTGATCAGTCCATCGTCCCGCAAATATCGCCGGATCTCTCCGATGATCAGCGGGACTGCGTAGGTGGAAAAGGCCGTGCCCCGGTCACAGTCGAAGCTGCGGATGGCTTTCAGCATACCGATGGAGCCGATCTGCACCAGATCCTCATATTCGACCCCACGTCCCCGAAACCGGCAGGCAAGTCCATGGACCAGCGGTGCATTGCGTTCCATGATCACCGTTTCCAGTGCGCTCTCTCCGGCCCGGTATCGCAGCAGATCCTGGCGGTTGGCATCGTACCGGCTGGTCGTGTCCTCCGGCAGTTTGGGTGCATTTGTCATGGTATATCCCCCTTTTTGTACATTGGTTATGTATCCGTCAGTGCCGGGGGCGTGGCATACTGCTTCTGGCCAGTACGGCGAATTTTTTCGTCATGGTGATCTTGGTGCCTTTGCCGGGGGCAGAGAGGATCCGCAGACTGTCCATGAAGCTCTCCATGACCGTGAACCCCATGCCGCTGCGTTCCCCCGCCGGATCGGAGGTGTACAGCGGTGTTTTCGCCTGTTCGATGTCTGCAATGCCGCAGCCCTTGTCCCGGATCTCGATCTTCACCGTGCGCTCCGGCAGAAGACGCATAGTCATCACGATCTCTCCCACCGTGTCTCTGTATCCATGGACGATGGCGTTGGTGACCGCTTCGGAGACGGCACATTTCACGTCAGACAGCTCCGTGGCTGTGGGATCCAGCTGGGCACAAAAGGCGGCTGCACAGGCTCTGGCGTACCCCTCGTTGGCGGATAGGGACGGGAAGGTGAGGCGGCAGGTGTTCTCCACGGGTTTGTCCACCACTGGGGTATATTTTTCTTCTTTTGCACATTCCATAGTAACGTCCTCCTTAACGCATGGTGATGGGTACCAGTCGCTCCATCCCGGCCAGATCCAGAATCTTTTGCACCTGGGGATTGGGATGGATGAGCCGAAAGCCCACGCCCAGCTCTGCCGCTTTGGTGTACCGACCTAAGATCAGTCCCAGCCCGGCGCTGTCCATAAAGCTGACCTTTGCCAGATCCAGTACCAGCTCACAAGGCCGGGTGAGAAACAGCTTGGTGTCGATGCGACTGCGAATGGTGGCGGCAGAATGGTGGTCGATGTCCCCTTCTAGATACACCGTGAGACTGCCGGACACCTCTTGACAGCGCAGCGAATGTTCGTGTATGTCCATATTTTATACCTCCTGCTATGGTATAGTTGCTGGCTATGTATAGCCACCGAAAAACGCTTCTGCGGCGGCGGATGGGATTCTTTCCTATAGTATACACCAAAGCCTTTGCAGATGCTGTCGAAGGGTGGGGCGGGAGACACAAAAGTTTGCAAAAACCTCCGGTGCTGGCCAAATCTGGCATCTCGCCAAATGTAGTGCTTTTGCTACGGAAAATGCCTCCAAAAAAGCAGGTGCCAATAGAAAATATAATGCGATTTTTTTAGGAGTTTTTCGAGAATTCTTGACAAGTGCCGATGGATGTGGTATGATATATACAGAATGGAATTTTGTCGGCTATTTGATGGAACAGCGCGGTTCTGTCAGGGACAGCCGTGTCATAGAGGAACGCTTTTGCGGCGGTTATTTGGAGGACGAGATGGAAAAGTTTTTGAAGGGTGCTGCGGTAGTAGGCCAGTCCGGTGGACCTACGGCAGCCATCAATGCCACCCTGGCCGGTGTGATCCGGGGTGTGTTTGCAGACAAGGGAGAGCATATCACGAAGCTGTATGGGATGCGCAACGGCATCGAGGGCTTTTTGGCCGGCCGCACAGTGGAGCTGACCCAGTGGTTTGGTGACGACAAGGGAAATATGGACGAGGACAAGGTGACACTGCTGTCCCATACACCGGCGGCTGCTCTGGGCTCCTGCCGGAAGAAGCTGCCCGATCCCCATACCGATGTGGCTTTCTATGAGGATCTGGTCGCTAAGTTCAAGGCGCAAAATATCCGCTATTTCTTCTATATCGGCGGCAACGACTCCATGGATACCGTGGCGAAGCTGACCGAGTACCTGAAGACCTCTGATTATGAAATGTGCGCCGTGGGGATCCCGAAGACCATCGACAATGACCTGATGGGCACCGACCATACCCCCGGCTTTGGCTCCGCTGCCAAGTATATCGCCACCACTATGTCCGAGATCATCCGGGACTGCGCAGTGTACACCATCCCGGCTGTGACCATCGTGGAGATCATGGGGCGTGACGCAGGCTGGCTGACGGCTTCTGCTGGTCTGGGCAGACTGGTACACGGCTATGCGCCCGACCTGATCTATCTGCCGGAGGTGACCTTCGATATGGACGCTTTCTTTGCCGATGTACAGGCTGCACTGGCCAAGCATCCCAATGTGGTGGTGGCCGTGTCCGAAGGCGTGCGGTTTGCAGACGGACACTATGTAGGCGAAGGCACCCAGAGCGGCTCCACCGACGCTTTTGGTCATAAGTATCTGGCCGGCACCGGCAAGGCGCTGGAACTGGCTGTGAAGGAAAAGATCGGCTGCAAGGTTCGTTCCATCGAGCTGAATCTGCCCCAGAGATGTGCGGCACACTGTGCATCTCACACCGACCTGACCGAGTCCTCCGGGGCTGGACAGGCAGCGGTGGAAGCAGCCTGCGGCGGTATGACCGGCCGTATGATTTCCATCTGCCGCACGGAAGCTGCGGAATACGCTGTGACCTATAAGGCAGAGGATATTGCCGGTATCGCCAATGCAGTGCGTGCTGTACCGAGAGAATTTATCAATGAAAGCGGCAGCAATGTGACCGACGAATGCCTGCGGTATATTCTGCCTCTGATCCAGGGCGAACCGGAGATCCGCTACGAAGGCGGCTTGCCTGTACAGTTGACGATCGATCCGCTCGTGACCGAGTGAGGGAGGCAGACGAATGTTATTTTTCTATGTGAGACACGGCGATCCCACCTACTCGCCCGATGCGCTGACCCCTCTGGGTCGGAGACAGGCTGAGGCTGTGGGCAGACGGCTGGCACGGTTCGGGCTGGATCGGATCTATGCATCCACCTCCACCAGAGCCATCCAGACTGCCGAGCCCGCCAGTGAAATGCTGAAGCTGCCCATCCAGCAGTTGGATTGGTGCAACGAGGGACACGCCTGGAATGACTACGCCGTGGAATATGAGCCCGGCAAGCGTACCTGGTGCTACCAGCGTGCGGACATCCAGAAGATCTTTGCGGAGCAGAGCATCCAGGATATGGGCGCGCTGTGGTACACCGACAAGCGGCTGGAGCAGTACCATTTTGAAAAAGGGGAAGAACGGATCTGCCGGGAATCGGACGCATTCTTTGCAGAGCTGGGCTACCGTCGGATCGGCAAGAGCGGCATCTACCAGGTGGAAAAGTCCAACAACGAGCGTGTGGCACTGTTTGCGCACCAGGGCTTTGGTCTGGCGTTCCTGAGCCACCTACTGCACATCCCGTACCCGGTATTCACCACCCATTTCGACATCAGCCACTCCAACCTGACCGTCATCGATTTTGCGGAAAAGGATGGCTTTGCCGTGCCAAAGGTACTGACCTGGTCCTCCGATGGGCATCTGTACGCCGAGAATCTGCCCACCAATTACCACGGTAACCGTAAGCTGGCATTCTAAATTGGGATAAAAAAAGAACCTGCTATTTCTCCGAAGTGGTTTACAGAACCGGAGAAAGTAGCAGGTTTTTCTATGGGAAAATAGGGCAAATTAATCTTCAATCCTGCCGAAGTTTTGCAGGATCCTTGCACGTTTGAGCGTGATATGTCCACGCCACTGCATGGTCACCGCATGAGCCACAGCCGAATCCTCGCCCCAGGTGAAGTTGGGTTCCCAGATACCCATGTCGTTTCGGGTGTCCAGCCAATAGCCAATGTTTTCGTCTATATGGTCTGCAAATAGTGGGTACCAGGGTGAAGTCGGACGATCCACGAAATCCAGCGGCTGGAAGACATATTCCTGCCACTTGGCGGTATCGAAGCTGGTATTCTCCCGGATACGCCGTCGCAGAGATGCCACGACTGCTTCTGTGGCTAGCGGTGATCCGATCGCCATCAGCGATTCCACCAATGCCTTTTCGTTCAGGGTATCGTGATCTCCGCAGAAATCGTTGCCCGTCAGCAGTGCAAGACAATCCTTTGCCACCCGTTCCCCCAAGGCTTTTTGACTGTCCGTGCCATACCGCAATAGAGCCGATGCGATACAGCCACAGGGATTGGGCGTAAAGTGATCGTCCGGTGCGCTATAATTCCACCACGGGGCATGCGGATGCTCCATTACAGCAGGCGGTGTGTCCTCCCAATATTTGGCAATGGGCTGCACAGTGGCTTCCAGATAGTCTAACATCCGGCGAAACCAAGGAGTATCGGTGTCCAATGTATAGTCATATACCTGAAAGATCGCTTCTGCCGTGGCGATGGCAGAGGAATCGGGACACTGGATATCCGGCTCCAGCCCATGCCCCATCCCACCATCGGTATTCTGATACCGACATAGCTCGGTCACGATGGCATCCTTTGTCCCACCATGGAATAGATGATCCCATTTTGCCACATCCAGCGGTCGTGCGTTTTCATGCATCCAGGCATCCATTTGCCGGAATGTATGTTGAGAAAGTGTATACATTGGCATCCTCCGTTGTCTTTATAGGCGAATTTTCTGCTCCATAGGTCCACCAGTCACGTGATAATACCCGGTGTTTTCTTTGTGGAAGGGACGTTCTTCGGTGCTGTCCCCGGCTGTGACCATGTAGTCCCCATAGAATCCAGTGAAGTATGCCCGACCCGTTTCATCGGTCACAAGGTCTTCTTCTGTCTGCCATTCCTTGTTGATCAGCCGATCCAATACGTCGAACGCCGGCTTGTGGGACATATCATTCCGCAGCAGCCCGGCATGGAAGTGATTCTCCCCAGCATATGCCGTACCGTCCACCAAATTCCACCACACGATGGACTCCACCTGTTTTTGGCTGAACCAAAGACGATACATCCGCTCCACCAGTGCCGCCTGGATCGCTTCATCCTCCGCTTCGTTGGAATAAGACGGAATGGATACCTCGGAGAGATGGATGGGCAGACCGAAGGTGCCGTACAGATCAAAAATATCCATGGCACGATAGGGATTGTAGATGGCGTATTCGTCGGTCTCACTGCCGGTGAAATCGTGGAACTGCATCCCGATCCCCTCGATAGGCGCACCTTCGCCCAGCCACCGCTTCAGCATCAGGTAGTACACGCTCTTGTCCCCACAATACCGACTGGCACCGGCGGCACCAAAGGTCTCAAAGCAGCCCTCGTTCCAAAAGAGTCGGCTGTAGGGGAAATACTTCTTTGCCGTATCAAAGCACCATTTTTCGTGTCCCGGTTCGTCGCAGATCGGCAGGTCCCGGCAGCCAAACTCGCCGTGTGCGTTCCGGTATACGTGGTACATTTCGTTGATCACGTCCAGATCGAGGATGTCGTCCCCGTATCGTTCGGCGATGGCACGGCTCCGCTTTTCTACAGCCATTTTCAGCGACCGCCAATCCCGTGGCATCCACGATGGATTGAACGAATTGTACATGAGGCAGTGCCCCTTGATCCCGATGTGGTTCTCCCGGCAATATTCCCGGATCAGATCCAGCGGCGGCCGACGGTACACAGGTGCGGCATCCTTAGCAAAACGGGGTGTGCCTTCCTCCGGTTCCAGCGTATCCCAGTACAGCGGCATCACACTATAGTTGCAGATCCGGCGAAATTCGTCCCGATAGGCCTGGTTGCGTTCTGCTTCCGGAAACTGATCCAAAAGAAACAGAGAACAGCCGAACTTGAAGGCGTGCCGGTGCAGCTTCACGTGAACGGGAACGTTTGCCATGGGTTTGCCTTCGCCATCCAGCACACGCACGGCAAACAGACCCTTCCGGTGTGTCTCGATCCCACGCTCGATCATGCGATCGGTAAACGGCGAGAGCTTACCAAACTGTTTTATCAGCAAGCTTCGATCCATAGAGTTTCCTCCTTTGTGGATAACCAAGAAACGCTGATGTTGGATATTTTTATGTCCTCATCAGCGTTCTTATGGTTTGTATATACGATTTTATGCCTTCTTCATGAGCTTGACCATAACAGCCTTCTGTGCATGGAGACGGTTTTCGGCTTCTTCAAAGATCTCGTTGGCGTGGGCTTCAAATACCTCTGCGGTGATCTCTTCGCCACGGTGCGCCGGGAGACAATGCTGTACCATCACATCCTTGTGACAAACGTCGATCACAGCATCGTTGATCTGGTAGCCCGTGAAGACCTTGCGGCGTTCGGCAGCTTCTTCTTCCTGACCCATGGATGCCCATACGTCAGTGAACAGCACATCGGAACCGGCAGCGGCTTCCAGAATGTTGTCGGACATGGTAAACTTGCCGGGATACTTCTTGGTGAATTCCAGTACGGTGGGATCCGGCTGGTATGCATTCGGGCAGGCGATGGCTACGTTCATACCCACGGTCAGGCCACCCACGATCAGGGAGTTCGCCATGTTGTTGCCGTCGCCGATGTAGGTCATCTTCAGCCCGTCAAAGCCACCCTTGAATTCCCGAATGGTCAGCAGGTCAGCTAAAATCTGGCAGGGATGGCAATAGTCGGTCAGCCCGTTGATGATGGGGCAGGTACACCATTCTGCCAGGTCTTCCACTTCCTTCTGGGCAAAGGTACGGATCATGATGCCATCCAGATACCGGGACAGCACACGAGCGGTGTCCTGCAAGGGCTCACCACGACCGATCTGCAAATCTCTGGGGGAGAGGAACAGCGCCTGTCCACCCAGCTGGTACATACCGGTCTCGAAGGAAACACGGGTACGGGTGGAGGACTTCTGGAAGATCATACCGAGGGACTGCCCCTTCAGGTGGTGGTGTTCGATGCCGTTCTTCCGTTCGTATTTCAGCTTAGCAGCCAGATCCAGCAGTTCGTGGATCTCCTCAGCAGACAGGTCTGCCATTTTGGTCAGGTCTTTTTTCATTGTATTATAACTCCTTATTCTCTTATTGCAGTGCATTCAGCAGGATCGTCAAACCTTCGTCGATCTCCTGCATGGTGATGTTCAGCGGCGGCAGCAGACGAACCACATCCGAACCGGCGGTCAGCACCAGCAGCCCATTGTCAAATGCCTTGTGCAGCACATCCTTGGGCGAATTCTTCACCTGTACACCGATCATCATGCCCATATGCCGAACGGATACCACATTATCCAGTCCTGCAGTGGCGGCGGCACCGGCGATCTTGTCGGCAATGAGCTGTCCCTTGTGGTCTACGGCGGCTAAGAAATCCTCGGTCAGGTGGCTGGTCACATACTGGGCGGCGGCGGCACAAACCGGGTTCGCCCCAAAGGTCGTGCCATGCATACTGGAGCCCAGCGTATCCTTGCACTTTTCACCGGCGATGAAGGCACCCATAGGCAGCCCACCGGCGATCCCCTTGGCTACGGTGCAGATGTCCGGCAGGATACCGTAGTTCTGGAACGCAAATACCTTACCGGTACGCCCCATGCCCGTCTGCACTTCGTCGATGATCATGAGAATATCGTGCTCGTCGCAGTACTTCCGCAGGGAGCGAACATATTCCGTAGAAAGGATGTTGACCCCGCCTTCGCCCTGGATCACCTCCAGCATGACCGCACACACATCCTTGGTGCAGGCGGCCTTGAATTCGTCCATATCCCCGGCGGTGCAGTACTTGAAGCCTTCGGTGAAGGGGTAGAAGTACTGATGGAACACATCCTGACCGGTGGCGGCTAAGGTGGTCACGGTGCGACCGTGGAAGGACTGGCGCAGGGTGATGATGGTGGCTCTGCCTTCGCCGTACTTGTCGTAGCTGTATTTTCTTGCCAGCTTGATAGCCCCTTCGTTGGCCTCCGCACCGGAGTTGCCGAAGAATACATTGCACAGCCCGGAGGTCTTCACCAGAAATTCAGCTACCTGGGCAGCCGGTTCGCAGTAGTAGTAGTTGCACACATGCTGGTACTTGGAAGCCTGTTCGAACACTGCATGGACCCAGCCGGCATCGGAATAGCCAAAGGAATTGACCCCGATTCCACTGGTGAAGTCGATGAACTTTTTGCCGTCCTTGTCCCACATGGTAGCCCCGGACGCATGATCCGGCACCAGCGGCAGACGACCATAGGTGTGCATGATATAGGCTTGGTCTTTCTCTATAACTTGATCTTTAGTCATATGTAGAATCTCCTGAATAACGATAAATACGATATGCAAACGAACGGGATCCTGACAACCTGCGCGTTTGTATTACTCTCCCTTGGTAAACATGGTGCCGCAGCCTTCGTCGGACAGCATTTCGATCAGGATGGAGTGCTTCACTCTGCCGTCGGTGATGAACGTGCGGTGGATACCACCTTCGGCCGCATGGACACAGCATTCCACCTTGGGGATCATACCGCCGGAGATCACGCCGTCTGCCTTGAGTCCGTCCACCTCATTGGTATGGATCACCGGGATCAGGGTCGTCTCGTCGTGGGGATCCCGCAGTACGCCACGGGTATCGGTCAAAAGGATCAGGTTCCGGGCATGCAGGGCAATGGCGATCTCAGCGGCTGCGGTGTCTGCATTGATGTTGTACACCCCGGAGCCGTCTGCCACGTGGGCCACTGTGGAGATCACCGGAATGTATCCCTTGTCGATCACGTCCTGGATGATGGACGCATCTACCGAGGTGATGTCGCCCACGTAGCCATAGTCCGTACCGGCAGCATCGGTGTGACGGGTCGCCTTGAGCAGTCCACCGTCCAGACCGCACAGCCCCACGGCACGACCGCCGGTCCGTTCAATGCGATCTACCAGCTGCTTGTTGGTCTTACCGGCCAGCACCATCAGCGCCACCTCAGCCGTTTCCGCATCCGTATACCGCAGACCGTTGATGAACTGGGACTGCTTGCCGATCTTCTTCAGCATTTCGTTGATGTCCGGACCGCCGCCGTGTACCAGCACCACATGGATGCCCGTGAGAGACAGCAGCACCAGGTCGCTGATCACCGCATCCTGGAGTTCTTCCGACAGCATGGCATTGCCGCCGTATTTGATCACCACCGTTTGACCGGTGTACTTCTGTATATAGGGCAGCGCCTCGATCAGGACACTGGCCTTGTCTTGATTGGATATAGACATGATGTTTTACTCCATATGATTCTGTTGTGTGTAGATACAGGGTAGACGGGTGTTTTTAGCCGATGGTACCCAAATGTTTTAGCTTCGATAGTCCCCGTTGATGTGTACGTATTCGTAGCTCAGATCACAGCCCAGTGCCGTAGCTTCGCAGTCTCCTTCGTGCAGGACGCATTCGATGACGATCTCTTTTTCGAGAAGGATCTTCTTTGCCACATCTTCGTCAAAGGGCAGCTGGGCACCGTTCCGGCACACGTCGATCTTCCCGGCAGGAGAGGTGAAGGAAATATCCACCTTCGTGGTATCGAATGCTACACCGGCATAGCCCAGGGCGCAGATCACACGACCCCAGTTGGCATCGGCACCGAACATAGCGGTCTTCACCAGAGAGGAGCAGATCACGCTCTTGGCAAGGATCCGTGCGTTTTCCAGCGTATCCGCACCGGTCACGTGGCAGCGCAGGAACTTGGTAGCCCCTTCGCCGTCCGCAGCAATGGCAGAGGCCATCTGGGTGCAAAGCAGATGCAGGGCACCGTAGAAGGCGTTATACGCGACATTGGCAGCGCCGATCTCTTCGTTGCCCGCACAGCCGGAAGCCATGATGCACAGTGTATCGTTGGTGCTGGTGTCCCCATCCACAGAGACCATGTTGAAGGTGTCTTCGATGGCCGTGGACAGCGCCTTTTGCAGCAGGTCGGAGGCAATGGCACAGTCGGTGGTGATGAAGCCCAGCATGGTACCCATATTGGGATGGATCATGCCGGAGCCCTTGCACATGCCACCCAGATGGATGGTCTTACCGCCAAATTCGTAGGACAGGGCAAATTCCTTCTTCTTGGTGTCGGTGGTCATGATGGCGTTGGCAGCCAGATCTGCCGCTTCTGCGCTGGCTTCCACCTTTTCAAACAGCGTAGGCAGTGCGCTAAAGAGGGGCTCGGTGGGCAGGGTCTGTCCGATAACACCGGTGGAGGCCACGATCACTTCTTCTTCCCCGCAGCCCACCAGCTCTGCTACAGCCTTGCAGGAGGCGTTGGCTGTGTCGTACCCATCGGGGGTGCAGGCATTGGCGTTGCCGCTGTTGCAGATCACAACTCTTGCCTTGCCGCCAGCCAGGTGCGCTCTCGTCACACCAACCGGAGCGGCGAATACTTTGTTCTTGGTAAAGACACCGGCAGCGTTGCAGGTCTTGTCCGCCAGCACCATGGCAAGGTCCAGCTTGGCGGTGTTCTTCCGGAAGCCGGCGTGGAGGCCGTATGCTTTGAATCCCTTGGCAGCACAAACGCCGCCGGGAATGGATGTATAGGTAATATTCATCATGATATACTCCGTGAAAAGTTTAGAATCCGGCAGGCAGCATTTCCAGACCGGTGGTCTCGGGCAGACCGAATTTCAGATTCATGTTTTGGATGGCCTGACCGGCAGCGCCCTTGACCATGTTGTCGATGCAGGAGCAGATGATCAGCATCCCGTTTCGTGCATCGGTGTGGAGCGAAATATCGCAGAAGTTGGAGCGCACCACATTGCGGATCTGGGCAGACACGCCTTCCCGTTCCACACGAACGAAGGGCTCGTTTTCGTAGAACTTCTCATAGGCCGCCCGTACCGCAGCAAGGGTCACGCCATCGCAGAGCGGCACATAGATCGTCTCCTCGATCCCACGGTTCACCGGCAGCAGATGGGGCACAAAGGTCACCTTTACGGCAGAACCGGCCATATGGGACAGAGACTGTTCGATCTCCGGTGTGTGTCGGTGAGAGCCAACCTTGTAGGCGGAAATGCTTTCGTTTGCTTCGGGATAATGGGTGGTCTGGGTCAGGGAACGACCGGCACCGGTCACGCCGGATTTGGCATCGATGATCACGTAGTCGCCCTTGACCAGTCCCTTTTGCAGCGCCGGTGCCAGACCCAATGCAGCCGCCGTAGGATAGCAACCCGGATTGGCTACGATCTTGGCATCCCGGATGGCATCCCGGAACAGCTCCGGCAGGGCATAGACAGCACCGTCATGGAGCTCCGGCTTGTCAAAGGGCTTTTTGTACCAGGCTTCGTATTCTTCCTCGGATTCCAGCCGGAAGTCGGCACCTAAGTCAACCAGCAGCGCACCGGTCTTAGCACATTGTTCTGCCAGCGGTTCGGACAGACCATGGGGCAGGGCAGCAAATACCACGTCCGCACCGGCAATGGCGGTATCCATATCGGTCAGGGTAGGCAGGGTGCATTTCTTGAAGCTGGGGTAAATTTCATCGATGGATTGTCCGGCAAAAGAGGTGGAGGACAGACCGGTGATCTCTACGTTCGGATGGCAGGCCAGCAACCGTACCAGCTCCGCGCCGGCATATCCGGTGGCTCCCACAACAGCAGCGTGTATCGTCATAGCATTTGCTCCTTTATTTCAGTTCCTGAATTTTGTTTCGGATCAAGTCGATCTGGTGCAGCACAGAGGTCTCGCTGGGCCCACCGTAGGCCAGCCGTCCATTGACGCAGTTCTCCAAATTGACCGCCTTATATACATCCTGTGCGAACAGGGGAGAGAATTCCTGATAGGTGGCAAGAGGCAGAGTCTCGAAATCCGTACCGTGCTCGATGCAGTAGGCTACCAGCCGTCCGCTGATCTTGTAGGCATCCCGGAAGGGCATCCCCTTCTTCACCAGATAGTCGGCGCAGTCGGTGGCATTGATGAACCCACCGGAGGCCGCCTTCCGCAGCTTATCTGCCTTGACCGTCGCCGTTGCCAGCATGGCAGTGAACAGCTCGATGCACAGCTTGCTGTTGTCGATGGCATCGAAGATCGCTTCTTTGTCTTCCTGCATATCCTTGTTGTAGGCCAGCGGCAGCCCCTTCATCATGGTCAGCAGCGTGGTCAGATCCCCATATACCCGGCCGGTTTTTCCACGCACCAGCTCGGCAATGTCCGGATTTTTCTTCTGGGGCATGATGGAGGAACCGGTGGAGAATGCGTCGTCCAGCTCGATGAACCCAAATTCGGAGGAACACCACAGGATCATCTCTTCGCTGAACCGGCTCAGGTGCATCATCACCACCGACAGATCGAACGCCAGCTCCAGCAGCGAATCCCGGTCGGACACGCCATCGATGCTGTTTTCCATAGGCCCGTCAAAGCCCAGCAGGGAAGCGGTCATGTGCCGGTCGATGGGGTAGGTGGTGGAGGCCAGCGCACCGGAACCCAGCGGGCATACATTCATCCGTGTCGCCGTTTGCTCCAGTCTGGACAGATCCCGCAGGAACATCTGGGCATAAGCCAAAATGTAGTGGGCAAAGGTCACCGGCTGGGCACGCTGCAAATGCGTATACCCTGCCATGACCGTGTGGATGTTGGCATCGGCCTTGTCGGTGATGGCGTTCAGCAGTCCTACCAGCAGAGAACGGATCTGTCCGATCTCGTTACGCAGGTACAGACGAATGTCCAGTGCTACCTGGTCGTTCCGGCTTCTGGCGGTGTGCAGACGCTTGCCCGTGTCCCCGATCCGTTTGGTCAGGACTTCTTCCACGAACATATGGATGTCCTCTGCCTCCGGATCGATGGGCAGTGCGCCGGATTCGATGTCTGCCTTGATCTCGCCAAGTGCGGCGATGATCTTTTCTGCTTCGCCCTGTTCGATGATCCCACATTTTCCCAGCATGGTCGCATGGGCAATAGAACCCTCAATGTCCTCCCGGAACATACGAGAGTCAAAGGAAATCGATGAATTGAAGTCGTTTACCCGGCTGTTCTCTGCTTTGGAAAACCGGGCATCCCACATTTTGGCCATGTTGTACCCCCATGTATATCAAAAAATCGCTTCGTACCGGCTTGTGTCCCGGTCATGAAAAATAGGCAAAAAATGGAAGTAAGAAGTAAGAGCGGACAGGTATCCCACATGAGCCTACCATCCGGTCTCCTACTTCTTATCTTTATATGTAGCGAGGAATTACTTGTTCCAGTTCTGTTCAGCCAGTGCCTTCATCTTGATGGGCAGACCGAACAGGTTGATGAAGCCTTCTGCGTCAGCCTGGTTGTAGTCTTCGTCCACACCGAAGGAGGCGGTCTGTTCGCTGTACAGAGAATACGGAGAGGTCACACCGGCGTTGATCATGTTGCCCTTGTAGAGCTTCAGGGTAACGTCACCGGTAACGGTCTTCTGTGCATCGTCCGTGAAGGCGCACAGGGATTCACGCAGGGGAGAGAACCACTGACCGTTGTATACCAGCTCAGCCAGCTTCTGACCGACCATGGTCTTGAAGTGCATGGTTTCCTTGTCCAGCGTAATGGTTTCCAGTACGTCGTGTGCCTTGTACAGGATGGTACCGGCGGGCGTTTCGTATACACCACGGCTCTTCATACCGACCAGACGGTTTTCTACGATGTCCAGGATCCCGATACCGTTGGCACCGCCGATCTTGTTCAGCTTGTCTACCAGCTCGATAGCACCCAGCTCTTCGCCGTCCACAGCGGTGGGGATACCCTTTTCAAAGTGGATGGTCACGTAGGTAGCCTTGTCCGGTGCGTTTTCGGGAGACACACCCAGTTCCAGGAAGCCGGGCTTGTTCAGCTGGGGCTCGTTGGCGGGGCTTTCCAGATCCATACCTTCATGGCTCAGGTGCCACAGGTTCTTGTCCTTGGAGTAGTTGGTCTCTCTGTTGATCTTCAGGGGGATGTTGTGTGCTTCGGCGTAGTCGATCTCTTCGTCACGGGACTTGATATCCCAAACACGCCAGGGAGCGATGATGGTCATTTCGGGAGCCAGTGCCTTGATGGTCAGCTCGAACCGAACCTGGTCGTTCCCCTTGCCGGTGCAGCCGTGGCAGATCGCATCTGCACCTTCAGCCTTGGCGATCTCCACCAGTCTCTTGGCGATGCAGGGACGAGCGTGGGATGTACCCAGCAGATAATCTTCATACTTAGCATCTGCTTTCAGGCAGGGCCAAATGAAGTCTTCGATGTATTCCTTCCGCAGGTCCTCGATATACAGCTTGGAAGCACCCGTCTTCAGAGCCTTTTCCTCCAGCCCTTCCAGTTCGTCTGCCTGTCCGACGTTCCCGGAAACGGCGATGATCTCGCAGCCTTCGTAGTTTTCCTTCAGCC
>CAYXBQ010000010.1:0-76465 GCA_964463375.1 uncultured Ruminococcus sp.
TCTTTCTCATGCGTATCTACTCAAGGTCTTCGCTTTTTCGTAAGCGATTGCCGTGTAGAAATATGGTTTTGGTATTGACAATCCGGCAGAGTTGTTGTATAATAAAAGAAGGAAACCGGAGTACATATCTTACGGTTGCCGATTCATGATATGAATACAATGTTCAGAGAAAGACGGCAATCTTAACTCTGACAGTGAGCCCAACCTGTGTAGCGACAGACGGCTCACTTTTTCTTTGTTCCATGAAATTCATTATGTACTGCTAAAAACAGTCCAATGATGCTGCACCAATCGGCAAGATCAAAAGAAGTGATCTGCATGAGCAGTGCTTCCAGTATCGCAAAGAAAAAGGATACATTCATGTACGTATCACCCTCCTTTCGTTTGAAACTCAGGAGAGCAGTATTATACACAAACATAGTTGACATATTCTGCTCTCCCTGTGAAGGGGTCGCATGAACTATCGACAACCGTCCCATAGATATAGTATTTCGATTTCCAACAGGAACACAGTGTTCCCATCGCATATTGTAGCACATATGGTACATTTCGTCAAGTACACGCAGAGAAACATTTTTCCAGAAGAAATTAACTTTTTCCCATTGTTCATATAATTTTTCTTGCTTTTTGCGGCGGTATGTGCTATACTGTTAAGACCTATTTTCGCAGCAGGATGCTTGCTGTTACGTTTGGAGAAGGAATTGTTATGCAGCTTTGGGAACTTTTTGTGATCGCCGTGGGGCTGTCCATGGATGCGTTTGCCGTGGCCATTTGTAAGGGGCTGTCGGTGGAGAAGATAAAGCCACACCACACCCTGCTCGTGGGTGCATGGTTCGGTGGCTTTCAGGCGTTGATGCCCTTTCTCGGCTATCTGCTGGGGACAGGCTTTGCGCAGAAGATCCAGTCTATTGACCATTGGGTGGCATTCGTGCTGCTATGTCTCATCGGCGGCAACATGATCAAGGAGGCTGTGACGGACAAGGACGACGACGAAAAAGAAGCGAGCGGTTCCGGTTCCGATACCTACGGATTCGGCGTAAAGAGCATGTTTCCCATGGCGGTGGCCACCAGCATCGATGCGCTGGCGGTAGGCGTGTCCTTTGCCTTTTTGCAGGTGCAGATCGTGCCGGCCGTGACCTTTATCGGCGTGATCACCTTTGTGCTGTCGGCGTTGGGTGTGGTCATTGGCAATGTGTTCGGTGCCCGGTACAAGTCGAAAGCGGAATTGGTCGGTGGGATCGTGCTGATCGGCATGGGTATCAAAATATTGGTCGAGCATCTATTTTTTAGCTGAGGGAAGTACTATGCGGATTCTGATCATCGATGGACAGGGCGGCAAGCTGGGGCGGCAGCTTGTGGAAAAGTGTATGGCGGCAAAGGGCTCCCATGACCGGGTCATCGCCGTGGGGACCAATGCCATTGCCACTGCCTGTATGCTGAAAGCCGACCCGGACGAAGCAGCCACCGGAGAAAACGCCATTGCCGTGTGTGCCAGACGAGCGGACGTGATCTGTGGCCCTGTGGGGATCGTCATCGCCGATGCCATGAATGGGGAGATCACAGCCGGTGCTGCTGCTGCCGTGGGACAAGCGGATGCCCGGCGCATCTTGATCCCGGTGAACAAATGCGACACCACCGTGGTGGGCGTGACCAAAACCATGGGGGAGCTGGTGGAGGAAGCGGCACGGGCCATACTGGATACATAACGGAAGAAAAACAGCGGAACTGTACAGAACCGCTGCTTTTTTATGCCATAAACTTATCTCATCCAAACCAAAGTGCCGTTTTCTTCTTGGAGCGGCAGGAACACGGGCGTTTCCTTGCGTCCGTCTGCCGGATTGTTGGGGGAATGCATGGACAGGTACAGCTGCCCATCGGTGTCCGTGAAGAGCATGCCGTGACCGCCATCGTACTCGCCGGTCATATTCTTGGAGTAGAGAAGTGCTTCGTCCTGTGTCCAGTGCCCATCTACCGCCCCATACATGGGTCCGCCGTCTGCGCTCCGGGCGATGCCCACACAATACCCAGCGTCGTCCCAGTTGGACCAGATCATCAGCAGTTGACCATCCTTCGTGGGGTACAGGAAGCAGCCGTCCGTGACCTTGCCTCTTGCCCACACCGGATCGTCTGCCCGGAACAGCTCCACCGGCTCGGAGACAAAATGGGTCAGATCCTCCGAGAGCTTTGCCGCCGCCATTCTGCCGCAGCCATCGTCCGTGGAAGTCCATTCGTGAACAAACACCATCCAGGGCTGCCCGGCCTTGTCTACGTAGAAGGTGCCGTCGATGCAGTCCCAATCGGTGGGGGTCACGGCATGACCGGTGATCGCAACAAAGGGTCCCTCCGGCTTGTCGGACGAGAGGATCACGCAGCCACGGTGGCCGGTGACACTGGAGAGGTAGGTGGTGAACATGTAGAAGCGTCCCTGATACCGATGCACCTCCGGTGCCCAGCGACAATCCTTTGTGTCTGCCGGATCCACGACTACCTTGCCCAGGCATTCCCAGTCGCCGGCAAGGGAACCGCTGGTGTTTTTGTAGCAGACCCAGCCGGTACCGTAGGCGTAGTAGATGCCGTTCTCCACGACGATAAAGGGGTCTCGCAGTTGTTCGATTTTGGAAATGATCATGGTTATATCCTCCGTGCTGTATGGTATGGATTGGCTGTGCGTGAGCCACACTTACGCATTCCATATAGGTTACCGTAAGTATAGCATAAACCGGGACAAAAGTCAATGGCAAACCGATCCCCATACACAGCAGGTGAGCCATGGAATATGCAGCTATGGCCTGTTCCCTTTTTTCAGCTCTCCCGAATAATCCCCCCACCGGATGTCCATACTGTTCCTGTACCACAAACGACAGGAGGAACACAATATGCCATTCCAACCAAATGAGACCCAGATCAACCTGATGCGTGCCTTTGCCGGAGAGAGCCAGGCACGAAACCGGTACACCATCGCCGCCGAAAAAGCCAAAGAAAAAGAATTATATGTCCTGGAGGAAGTCTTTCTCTACACCGCCGACCAGGAGCGGGCCCACGCCAAGGTCTTCTACGACTACCTGCAGGACGCAGCCGGGCAGACCATCGCCATCGACGGCGGCTATCCGGTGGACATCGACCCCACGCTGACCAAGCTTTTGCAGATGGCGGGACACAACGAAACAGAGGAGGCCGAGGATGTGTACCCCGCTTTTGCCGCCCAGGCAGACCGGGATGGCCTTCCCAAGGTTGCCGCCGCCTTCCGGATGATCGCCAAGGTGGAAGCTGCCCACGCCGCCCGGTTCCGGCAGTTTGAGACCTGGCTGGCCGGGGACACCTTATTTGCCGACACCAGCGACACCTGCGTCTGGATGTGCCAGAACTGCGGCCACCTGCACACCGGCAGAAAGGCACCGGGGATGTGTCCGGTATGTCTGCACAAGCAGGGCTACTTCCTGCGGGCTGCCATGTCTGCCTACACCGGCACGGAGCTTGTAGCACCGACCATGGCATTCGTACACTAAGCATGCAAAATAGTATAGCAAAAACACCGCTCCATTGGATGCCGGTGTTTTTTCTTTGGCTATGTTTGCATATGAACAAAAAAATACAGCCTCACGTGAGACTGTATCATAAAGGCGCCACCCGGAATCGGACCGGGGAATAAAAGTTTTGCAGACTTCTGCCTTACCGCTTGGCTATGGCGCCGTGTGGCTTGTGTTTCTTACAGGTGATATTATACCACATCCGTCTGCACTTGTCAATAGCTTTTGCAAAAGTTTTTGAAAAACTTTTGCAAAAGCTATTTCACCTATAGAACACCAACGGCAAAAGGCAGAAGCTTGTTCACTGATCCGCTTGCCGTTTGCGCAGGATCTCCTCCCATCCGGCTCGTAGCATATCCAGTGCCTCCCACGGTAGGGCACCTTCCACCACGGCGGCTTCCACAGGAGAGGTCAGGTATTCCGCATAAGGCAGCAGGATCCGGATCATGTGCCAGTCCATCTCGCCCGCTAAGATCTTTTCGAACACGTTGTACCGTGCCTTTTCGTCCATGAAGGGGATCAGCCGGCCCACCAGCTCGTCACTGGCTTCTACGTTCGTGGCGTTTTCCAGCATGGCGATGATGGAGCGGTCGTTTAGAAATTCCGACAGCTCGATAATGTGGGTCACATCGATGCCCCGGCGTGCCAGACCTGCGGATGCCGCCTCCAATACGCTGGGCTTCAGCAGCGGTGCGATGCCCTGGATGTCTTCAACGGTCTGGGCAATGGCGGTGGGCTCGTGCTGGGCTGCGGTGGACAAAATAGCAGCCTCTCCCACGGTGGGTTCCCCGGCACGGATCAGGTCGTCTAAGGTCACATGAAAAATATTGGCAATGCTCACCAGAATGGACACATCGGGAAAGCTGTCGCCGGTCTCGTATTTGGAGATGGACTGCCTTGTCAGGTTGAGCTTCTCCGCCAGCTCCGACTGGGTCATATCCCGCTCCTTCCGCAGCCGGGACAGGTATCCACCAAATTTTTGCGTACTGAACATAAAAACCTCCTGTTATATGGATAGAGAGATGACGCAACGGTCACAAAAAACGTTTGTAAATTTCCGAGAGTTAGGGCACCTAATGCGGTGGGAAAGATCGCACCTCTACACAGCTTCACTGTATTCCCACTTCATTGTACACCATTTTCGCCGGAAAAGCAAGCAAAGCGTGGTTGCATACGTATGTTTTTGCTTTTAGATAGTTCCACACCGTATCTCCAGAGCGTCACAGCTTCTTCACTTTTTTTCCAAAATTCGATGAAAATTTCGCCATACCCTATTGACAAACGGGCACGATAGGCGTATAATAAGAACCAGCATATCCCCCCGATGACCCTTTTAGGATCCCAACGGAAACTGGAAGGTCAGGGGACTCTGGAGAATCCCACGGATGCCAAAAGCGTCGATGGGTGCCGAAGGTGCAAGGGGTCAGCCCCGAATCTCTCAGGCAAAAGGACAGAGCAGAATAAACGTGTCAGTCACACGCCTGCCGTATCCGGTCTTCAGAGCTGTCGTATATGCAAGTGCATTGCATGGTCGGCAGTTTTTTCATTTTCATTTCATTTTTTTGGAGGCTTTATGGAAGCGTTTCACAACATCGTGAAGGCCATCAACAGCTACATGGGTGACTATGTTTTGATCATCCTGCTGATCGGTACCGGCCTTCTCTTCACCATCCGTACCCGGTTCGTGCAGGTCCGCTGCTTCGGCGAGGGGATGCGGAAGGTATTCGGCAACTTCTCTATGAAGGGCAACAAGCACAAGAGCGGTATGTCCTCCTTCCAGGCACTGGCTACGGCTATCGCAGCCCAGGTCGGTACCGGGAACATCGTCGGTGCCTCCGGTGCCATTCTGGTGGGTGGTCCCGGCGCCATCTTCTGGATGTGGATCATCGCCTTCTTAGGCATGGCTACCATCTATGGTGAGGCTGTGCTGGCGCAGGAGACCCGTATCATCGATAAGGACGGCAATGTACAGGGTGGTCCCGTGTACTACATCAAGAAGGCATTCAAGGGCAAGTTCGGCTCCTTCCTTGCTGTATTCTTCGCCGTAGCCATCATCCTGTCTTTGGGCTGCATGGGTGCTATGGTACAGTCTAACTCCATCGGCTCTACCTTCCACACCGCACTGGGCATTCCCACATGGATCATCGGTATCATCCTGGCCGCTGTGTCCGCCTTCATCTTCTTAGGTGGTGTACAGCGTATCGCATCCGTTACCGAAAAGCTGGTTCCCGTTATGGCTTGTCTGTATCTGGTCGGCGGTCTGATCGTTCTGGTTTGCCGGATCACCAGCGTTCCTGCCGCTTTCGGCATGATCTTCAAATATGCCTTCGCTCCCCAGGCACTGGCCGGTGGTGCATTCGGTGCGACCATTGCCAAGGCCATCTCCCAGGGTGCTAAGAGAGGTCTGTTCTCCAACGAAGCCGGTATGGGTTCTACCCCCCATGCACATGCACAGGCCAATGTTAAGAATCCCCATGAACAGGGCGTAGTTGCCATGATCGGTGTGTTCATCGACACCTTTATCGTGCTGACCATGACCGCTCTGGTGGTCATCACCTGCCTGTACACCGGTGACGGCGTGCTGGCTGCCGGTCCCGTTACCGGTGTGGACAAGACCAATATGGCACAGCTTGCCTTTGGTTCCGTCTTTGGCACCAACATCGGGAATATTTTCGTAGCCGTCTGCCTGCTGTTCTTCGCCTTCTCCACCATCATCGGCTGGAACCTGTTCGGGAAGATCAACGTGACCTACCTGTTCGGCAAGAAGGGCGAGATCGTCTTCGGCGTAGTGGCTGTGATCTGCGTGTTCTTAGGCACCATCCTGGACAACGATCTGGTATGGGACCTGCAGGATACCCTGAACCAGCTCATGGTTCTCCCCAACGCATTGGCACTGATCGCGTTGTCCGGCTCCGTGGTGGCCTGCTGCAACAAGTATGCGCACCGTAATACCGATGCGGACAGCAAGGACGATAAGAATAAAAAGGATAACAAATAATCTACAGTGATAATAGAAAACACACCCCCAGCAGGACCTGCTGCGCAGAGCTTGCTGCAAGGGTGTGTTTTTTGCTTTGGGGATGTTAGTTTTCCAGCTGGTACAGAGTGATGCTACCCGACGAGGACAGTGCGACTGCGCCGTCCTTGATATACAAATATTTGGTAATACGATAACGCCAGTCGTTCACCTGTGTGGAAAGTGCGCCTTTTCGATAGCTCCAAAAGCTTGCCATCCAGATCTGTTTATCGATGGAAAGGGTGTAATTGGCCGCTTGATAGCTACGATAGGCCGCTAAGTAATAGGTTTGACCGTTGTAGGTGGTGGACAGGTATCCGTTGTGATACGTCCAAAGCATATCCGCCGGGATCGTATCCGGGGTGGTGTAATAGCCATTGGCAGCGGACAGTGACACCGCCTCTGCTGTGATCGCACCACGCAGCGCATAGCCGTCACCGACCAGCAGATATTGTCTGTCGTTTTGGAAGGCAGAGACCTTGGTGAATTTCGTCAGCCCCATACCAAAGCCACAGGCATCGCAGCAGCCATCGCTGTCATCGTCCACACAAGCCTCGGTATCCAGTGCAATGCCGCATGTCCTACAAGAGAAGGTATGGGTGCCATCGTGATCGGTCTTTGCGTCCCCGGGTGTATGGGCTTTTTGAGCAATGGTGGTGCCTTCTTCCAGCAGTGTACCACAGAGCGAGCAGTAGGTATCGCCGGTGTAGCCTTTCTCGGTACAGGTCG
This sequence comes from uncultured Ruminococcus sp., assembly GCA_964463375.1. GTDB lineage: Bacteria > Bacillota > Clostridia > Oscillospirales > CAG-272 > UMGS1696. The sequence continues at coordinate 7,273 of CAYXBQ010000010.1, forward strand.
CATCCCAGGCACCCTGGCATGTCGGGATGTGTGCGGTGAACGTATACACAGCCGTTACAACACAGTCACACTGCACCTGGCGCACATCCGTATCCCAACCGGCAAAGGCGTAGGAGCCGGCTGTATCCGCTTCTCTTGTGGGAGAGGTCGGCGGCACAGCAGCTTCTCCTTCTAAAACCGTTTGGGTCGAAAGCGTCGTACCGTCCCAGTCCACAAAGGTCACGGTATAGTAGATCGGGAACTTGTAGCCGCACACATCGCAGTAGCCGTCGTCATCCTCGTCTGTGCAGGTCACCACCAGGAATTCCTCCTCGCATACGGCACAATGGATCCCATGGGTCCCATCTTCCTTCGTAAGCGCCGTACCCATGGTATGTCCAAGAGCCGGAAGCACTTCCCCGCTGTCGTACACATAGCCGCAGGACAGGCATGCCTGGTCACCGGTATACCCATCCGTCGTACAGGTCGCCTCTGCTGCATTTTGCAGCCCCACGGTATGGGGTTTGTACACATAGCAGGCGTACACCACGATGTCGCAGTCCACGACACTTGTATTTTCGCTCCAACGGGAGAAGGTGTAGTGGTAGCTTTCGTCCGGCACACGAGAAGGCACAGCAGGCAGGCGTGCGGACTGCCCTTCGGATACCGTTTGCGTAGACAGGATGGTGCCATCCCAGTTCACAAAGGTCACGGTGTATTGGGGCGCTGTGTACGCCTGTGGCAAGGTCGGCATACGATAGGTACCGCCGCCAAAGGTCGTTGCGTACAGGGTGCCGCCATCTCTGGAAAAGCTGATATTCTTCATTCTGGGGAACAATCCATCCACATACACGTGAAAGGCTGTGTCCGTTGGTTCTCGGTAATAGATCGTGCCTTTATCCGCTGCCACATACAACACGCCATCGGCTGCAAATGCGCTATGGGAGGCACCATTCTCGATGGGCAGGACAAGCGTTACTTCCCCATCTGCACAGGCATACACGCCGCCACCGTAATTGATATAGTAGTTCGCCTGCAGCTCTGCATTCCAGCCCCAATAATAGTAGGGGATCACATTGATATATAAGCCATAGGCAGGATCGTAGGTCAAGGAACGTGCGATCACAATATCGCCCAGATCGACTGTGGTGGTCTCCCCTGTCGTCAGATCATACACATACAGGATCGACGGCACCACATCTGTGACAGCGGGATACACATCCAGCGCCGCTAAATTTACGGCAGTGGCCGCCGTGCCAACATAGCTGTGGTAGGCGGTCAGGCAGTACACCAGATCATTGGCGATCACAACATCCTCGCCCCAGAGCATGCCTTCGAAATACGCCATCTCTCCGCTGATGCTCGTAAAGGTCCGACCGCTGTCATAGCTGATATAGAAACCATTGTTGAAGGTGGCCACGGCTATGAGCAGCTCGTCCTCCTGTGGCACGATGCTCATTTTCACCGGGATACTGTTTGTCGGCAGTCCCGTGCTATAGGAAAAATCCCAATGGATCCCGCCGTCGTAGGAGATCCCAAAATAGCCCTGTGCATACCGGTCGGAGAGGCTTGCTGCGGTATTGGGTACATCATGCCGGGAGCTCCATAGCCCATATACCACGCCCTCTGTGTTCTCATCAAAGTACAGATCGTAGCAGGTATTGTATACAGACCAGTATGCCGCCTGCTTCTCCACACGGCGGAAGCTTTCCCCGCCATCATAGCTGATCTGTAGGCCGATGTCCGTTGTGGAGATCAATAGGTGGTTTTCGTCAAAGGGATCCTCATGGACAAAATACGTCGTTTGGCAATCCAGACCTGTAGAGGTATAATAGGTCACATCATCCACGGTATGGGTCGTGCAATGCTGCATTTTTCCGTCCTGATAGTTTGTATCATAATAGATATCATACACGGAATGGATATTGGTCATCAGGCAATGTGTGTCATCCTGGGGATCGCTGCATATGCCATAGATCGGATCCACGGCATAGGTCGTCCAGGCCGCATCCCGATAGGTGCGATTGGTTTGATACACCGGGTCATACACCCATGCAAAGGCAGTGCCGTCATATTTCAAAACGCCGCCTAAGTCGCTGTTGAGCGGGCACGATTCGTCTATTTCGGAATGCATGACAAAGAATATACTATCCAACGAATTGCCCGCCAGCATGGTATAATGCCACGAAAAGGAATATACGACCCCTGTTGCTTTGAAGGTGGAGGGCAGCGTATTCTGTGTGGACAGATCCTGGTAGCTGCTGAAATCCTGCGTATATAGGATCAGCGTTTTTTCCTCCAGATCATCTAAAATAAAGAAGGTATCCTCGATCCGCTGGAAATCCCGGATACTGCCCTGGGCATGGTATACCTCTGTAAGCATGGCATCGTCCAACCCATATCGCAAGATCCGTTCCCCGTCTGCGTAGTAGATCGCCATGTCATCCGCCTCGATCTGATACCGCTGGTTGAGTGGCGATAGGGTGCTGTGGGTGTCCTCTCGATGGTACTCCACCAGTTCGTCGCCGTATGGATCACAGCTCAGCAGCCGCAGCTCTCTGTCTGTACTCCAATCCATGGTGATGAAATACACCCGCCCACCATGCTCTGTGACACACAGCACATAGCTGTTGTTATAGTCCTTGCCTGCCAATATGTTGAGGTCGTTTCTGCCCAATCTGCTCACAGTCGTTTGGATCGTGGAGGGATGGGGATATAGGATCTGTAGCGTTTCCCCATGGTCATAGCTGGCATACAAGCCACTGCTGCCTGCATACAGAATGCCGTCTTCCGAAAAGTAGGCATGGGAGAAGGCGATGGGCGTCTCGGTCCGCTCCCAGCTCTCCCCGGCATCGTTGGAACGATATAGGCCGTTCATATCACAGAAAACGATATATCGGCTACTGTCTGTCGGATCGATCAGCGGCTGAAAAAAAGAACCGCCTCCGCCTATGCTGATATTGTCATAGGGCACAGGTGCAGGGACTTCAGCAGCATGGGTAAGCGGTGCGATACCAAGCAAAAGCAGGATACAGAAAAAAAGAGGGATCGTCATTTTGAGATACATACGCATGGTCATTTACCATCCTCATTGTGTTTATGATTTTGTTTTGTGTACAGAAAATACCGGATCGCTATGCCAACGACGCCGGCAGCGCCGTTCAGCAGGATCTCCTCCGGGTCGCAGTGCCGGCCGGGAATGAACAGCTTTTGTAGTTCGTCTAACGTGGATGCAGCCAAACAAAGCACCGCAGCGGGTATAAGGGAAGCCCCCGGATGCCAGCCAAAGGTACAGATAAGCGCATCATATACCAAACCTCCTCCCATCAGATATATCAGGATATGCGCTGCCTTTCGTATGCCGTGGTTTATCGCAGCCACCGAGGGTCGGAGCCCCCAATAGCCGAGCCATGCCGCCAGCTTTTCGCTTATGCCATAGCTCAGCGCTGCTGTCTCTGTGCCGTTTTGCCGGGACAAAAACACAGCGAACAGCCCCCAAAGAAAGATACACACCCATATGCCTACGAGCCGCATGCAATGCCGCTTGTCTTTCCCATGTCGGGGCTTGTGTAGGCATGATCGAGGCTTGCGCAGCATGGTCGCTCAGTCCCTTCTGAAAAGATCTCGTGAGTATACCTTGTCCCGCACAGGGTCCAGACATTCGTCATATCGATTGGCAAGGATCATTTCGCTTTGTTGCAGAAAGGTCTCAAAATCGCCAACGACCGTGCCCTCGTAGAAGGTGCTGCCCGCCGGCAGTGTGGGTTCGTATATGAGAAGCACAGCCCCCGCACTGCCGAGCCGCTTCATCACGCCCTGGATGCTGCTTTGGCGAAAATTGTCGGAGCCCTGCTTCATGGTCAGGCGATAGATCCCGATCGTCACAGGTCCCTCACTTCCCTTTCGATTCGCCCGGGCAAGTGTCAGCACACGATCGGCAATATAATCCTTTCTGGTGCGGTTGGAACCGACGATGGCACGAATGAGATCCTGCGGCACATTGGCGTAATTGGCAAGCAGCTGCTTGGTATCTTTGGGTAAGCAGTATCCGCCGTAGCCAAAGGAGGGATTGTTGTAATGGCTACCGATGCGGGGATCTAAGCATACGCCGTCGATGATCTGCCGTGTATCTAAGCCTTTTAGCTCTGCATAGGTATCCAATTCGTTGAAGTAGCTGACGCGCAGTGCCAAATAGGTGTTGGAGAACAGCTTGACAGCCTCCGCTTCCGTCGAGCCCATGAGAAGGGTCGGTGGATCCGTGCGCAGTGCGTTTTCGGCCAGTATCGTGGCAAAGGTGTTCGCTGCCCGGACAAGCGTTGGATCGGAAATGTCTGTGCCAACGATAATGCGGGATGGATATAGATTGTCATACAGCGCATGGCTTTCTCGCAGAAATTCCGGGGAAAAGAGAATATTGCGATACCCGGTTTTGGCACGGATCGACGCTGTATATCCCACCGGAACGGTAGACTTGATCACGATATACGCCTGGGGATTGCAGGCCATGACCGTCTCGATCACCGTCTCCACAGCGGTGGTATCAAAACAGTTGTTGTCACTGTCATAATTGGTGGGTGCTGCAACGATCACGTACGCCGCAGTCCGATAGGCACTGTGGGCATCTGTCGTGGCGGTAAGGGCAAGGCTTTTGGTCTGCAAATACTGCTCTATCTCCGGATCCTGGATCGGCGAGCGGCGGCTGTTGAGCATATCGACCTTTGTCTCATCGATATCCACGGCTGTGACGGTATGGGTCTGGGAAAGCAGGACCGCTAAGGAAAGCCCCACGTATCCGATCCCTGCAACTGCTATGTTCATGGTATTTGTCCTCTTATGTATCCTTTCCTACTGTGTTGAGTGTCCGGAAGGTGTTTCGTATGTCTGTGTATTGCAAAGCCAAAATGGAGAGCACGCAGACAGAGCCACCGACCGCCAACGTGATGAAGTAGTGGCAGTGCAGTGTTTGTAGAATGGCGCGAACCATCGCTGTGCCGGCCCCGCAAAGCAGCATGCACAACAGGTATTTGCGTACATGCTTCCCGTCGAACAGGGCGGAGATCGTGCTCCCCAATACACCGGCACTTTTTTGGAGCATGAGCAGGCTGGATGCCGCTGTGATCACCACCGTTGCCACCGCCGGTCCTATGAAGCCAAAGAATGCATAGAACGCATTATTCAAGACAAAATTGGCAACAAGCGACCCACAGGAAAGCAGCATCAGCGTTTTGGTGTCGCCCTTGGCCGATAGGATCAGTGACAAATTGGCAAAGCGCAGCATATCGACGAAGATGTAGAGCACAAAGATCGATGTACCCTCCAGATATTTTTCTCCGTACAGAAAACGCACGGCCTCCGGGGAGAGCAGGATACAGGCCAGTCCAAAGGCCCACGCAAAGATGTAGCCGAGCTTGATATAGCACCTAAACAGCTCCGAACAACGAGCAAGCTCTTTTCTCTGGATGCAGCGTGTGATCGCCGGGATCAGAACGGTCAACAGGGAGGTAGCTAAAAAATCAATGGGCAATCGAGTGGTACAATTCGTGTAGATCGCCAGCCGGTCGGTGGTCTCGAAATATCCAATGACGAATGCATCCATATTTTGCGTCAGAATATTGGCCTGGATGTATATGCCCATGGGGATGCAAAACCGCAGGATCTCTTTGCACCTGCCAAGGTCGCTATGCTGTATGCGGATACAGATGTGATTTTTTTCCAAAACATACAGATTCAGCGTCAAGGTGCCGATTTCCAAAAGGAGAAGACATAGGAAAATGGTGCCCACATCGGTGGTAAAATAGGAGGTGACCAGGATGATGGCAAGCTTTCCTACGTAAAATATCGTATTGCGGAGCGCCACAAATTTTGCTTTTCCGATGGCCAGATGCAGATTGCGAGAGGCGGTCTCGGCATTGGTAAGCAGGGGACGAAAGGCGATATAGGCATAGATCGTGTTGAGAAGTGTATTGTGGAAGTACTGGGTGATCGCCGAATGAAAGAGAAGGATCACCGCCGCTGCCGTACCACCGCACAGGAGGATCAACAGAAATGTGGTATTGACATATCGATCTCGCCCCTCCGCCTCCTCTTTGCCGTTGTAATAATAGTTCACCGCATCCAATAGTCCCAGCGCCGACAGAGAGGTCGCTGTATTGATGATCAGATTGCCTGTGGAATATGTACCGTATTCTACCAGCGCAAGCCTTCTGGACAGGATCATGGTGGTGATGATGCTGGTGAACATGGATAGGAGCTTTGAAAATGTGATTGCAAGGGTATCTCTTGCGATACGATTTTTACTCATGTCACATGCCTTCTTTTATTCTATTATTTTTTACAAAGATATTCTGTTTATCTATGTATAGCCTGTTTTTCTTATACCACCGTTTCACGATCCTATACACCCACATAGACCCGTCCCTCTGTATCGTGCTGCTTTTTCAGGATCCGCCCAAAGCAAATGAGCAGACTGATAAAAACAAATTCAAGTTTCTGATAATAAAACACTACAAACCAATGCATCAAAAAGATCTGCATCAGTAGGATCAACGCTGTGATCGCTTCCAATTTGTATGTTGTTCTACGCCCCAGCAGCCCATAATAGCCTGTCAAAATATAGGGAAAATAATAAAAGCCGGTGCCGATCACCCCGATGCCGCTGAGCAGCTCAAAATAGTTGTTGTGGCAAAAGCAATATCGCCCGCCAATGGACAAAAAGTATGCGTTGAAATAACTGATGCCGTTTCCCCAGCACACCGTTTGCACGCTTTCGGTGAACTTCGCCCATGCCAATTCCCGCATCCAGGTGCGCTCAATGGTGGAATATTCTTGGATCGAGGAGTCCCCGCCACGCATGATCTCAAAAAAAGAAACAAATCGACTGCCTATGATCTTGTACAGCAGCGCATTTGTCATCACCAGATATACAAGAAAAATAAGCAGAGCAATGCCGCAAAACAACAGCAGGAGCAGCTTCAGCGGCTTGTATCGGTCATGGGGGATCGTCGAAAGAAGAAAAAAACCGATGCTAAGCAGTGTAATGACCAGGGAAGACCGAGAGCCGCTGAGAATGCTGACCACCAACAGCAGTGCCATGGCCGGAAAGCTCACCCAGGCGGACAGCAGCTTCTTCTTCCAACAGTACAGGATGATGGTCAGCGAATAGGCCAGATAGGCACCCACTTGATTGCTGTCCCCGATCACGCCGTTCATGCGGGAGCCGTTCGCCCAATCGGATTTCAGCAAAAGATAGATCCCGGCTATGATCGCACTCCACGAGATGGAACGCAGCATAAAACGGAGATTTCTTTCGCATCTTAAAAATTCCATCATCGCATATAAAAACACCACCAGGATCAACAGCGTCTTGACCTTTGCAAAGGAATCCTTCGGCGCAAAGGAATAGGTGACCGAGAGCATACAGCTCAGCAGAAAAAAGATGTAGCTGTTCAGCGGTTTGTCGCATAGCATCTTTCCCCCATACCCCACGACCACCAAAAATTCGATACCGATAAACAACAATATCAAGCCATTTGTGATGGTATTGCCAAAGCCTGCACTTTGATAGTTGTATATATAAATGAACAGCAGCATCACCAAAAAGACCGGCCGTTCCAGAACCGCTATCGATTTTTTTCGCATACCTCATCCTTTTCCGTCTCCCCGGATCGTATCAGGACCCACACAGGGACAGATACAGCTTGCTATATTCGTCTGCACAATGGGTCACGCTATATTGGAGAGACAGGGCACGGCTGTTTTGCCCATAGGCATGGTATCGCTCCGGCCTCTGTATACTCTCCACCATCGCTTCCGCCAGCCCCGCTGTGTCACCGATCGCAGCAAGTCTGCCATTGACCCCATCCTGTACGATATCCGGTACGCCACCGGCTCTTGTCGAGATCACGGGCAAGGCGGCAGCCATCGCCTCCAATACAGTTATCGGCAGTCCCTCATAATCGGAGCTCATGAGAAACACCTTGGCTCTCCGCATATAGTCGCACACATTGGATACATTCCCCGGCATATCCACAAAGCCCTGCAATCCATTGGCCTGACAAAATGCTTCGATCTCCGCACGTTTTTCTCCATCCCCCAAAATGGTGAGCCGTACCGTTGGGTACAGCCCATGCACATGCTTGAATGCCGACAGCAGCAATGGGTAGTTCTTTTGTGCGGACATTCTGCCGACCGCCAAAAAATCGATGTCCTTCTGTGTGGCAGCCGGCAGCTGCGTGGCAGTCGGCAGCGGTGCAAACTGCGTCACATCCACGCCGTTGTATATACAGGGGATTTTTTCTGCCGGAATACCGTACACCTGGGCAATGGAGCGTTTGCAAATATCGGATATCGCCACCAATGGGATCCCATAGCGTGTATTGGCAAGGCGCAGGATCTGTTTATGGATCCCGCTTGCATCGTGCTCGGCCAGGTTGTGCACGGTATAGAGGACATTTTGGATCCCCAAAAGCCGGATCGGCAGCAGAGCATAGGTCAACGTTCTTTGGTTGGCGTGGATCACATCGGGCTGATACTGCCGTATCGCACGATAGAGCTGCGGGATCACGGCAGGATCCATACCCTTTCTTTTGTGCAGGTACCATACGTGCAGACCACATTCTGCTGCTTTCTGCTCGAATACGGTCCCCGTGCGTGGCATGAGACTGAGAATACAGGTCTCAAATTTTTCTTTGTCGAGGTTTTGGGCAAGGTCAATGGCGAATTTTTGTATGCCGCCTGCATTGAGCTGCGCCAATAGAATCATAACCTTCGTTTTTTTACACATTTTGTGGTATCACCTCATCCGGGACAGCGCCGTCTCTGCCATCGAGCATGCTTTGCAAACGAACAAAAAAGCTTTCTGCACTGGCACGTTCCGCTGCCAACCGTTCCTCGATATGAAGCGAATCGGGATCCGCTAAGCAGGTGTCGATCTGGGTAAACAGCGTGTCCCAGGTCGAAAAAGCACCGTTTTCCGTTGCAAAATAGTACGCCCCCAGTCCCAGCCGCTCTAAGACATCGGTGATCTTGTTGGGCAGACCCTCTATCGTTTTTTCGGCACCCACAGCGATCACAGGGGTGCCATTGAGCAGCGAAAACAAGGTACCATGGAAATATTTGGATATGGTCAGCTTGCACAGGCCGAAGAAGATGCTCCATTCCTGCGGTGCCAGATCGGCGATATAGGGGATATCGGCATGGGGATCGTAGGCATATAGGGACACCGTTTGATACTGTGTCCCATATCGTGCCCGGAGCCGACTTGCCAATTCTTTTTTGAAAGCACCATTGTGGTTGGACAGCATATAGGCGATGGTCGGCTTCTTTGGATCAAAATGGTATTTCTTCTCCAGCTTTTCCAGCAGTGCGCTTCTGTCTGCTCGACGCAGATCCCGCAGGAACAGGGATGGATCACAGTTGTGGTATACCGGCAGCGTGGGACACAGGGCGTGCACAAGTGCTTCCGTCTGCTGATCTCGAACGCCGATATAGGAAAATTGGGGAAACGAAGCTTCCATGCCGGCACGATCCTGGGGACTTATCGCTGCAAAAGACGAAAGCCCCAGTCCGTTGCAGGAGGCAGCATAGGACATGTAGCGGCTACCATGGGCTTCTGTGGGAAAATAGGGATTGGGCAGGCCTCTTTTGCTGTAGTTCCAGACCGCATCACTGCCCACAATGATCACATCATACCGCCCTGCCAGCCAACGTTCCACCCTTTGAGGCGCATCGGTACACAGCTTTTCCGGGGACAGCGGAAGTGCCTGTAGTCCCCTTTGAAAGGCCTTATACATCTCCACCCGCTCTCGAAGGCGCAAAATGCTGTCCTTTCCACGGTACAGCGTGATCATTTTATAATATCGATCCATACGCCTTGACATATAGTCAATGATCTCCACCTCGGCATGGGGAAATCGCTTTTGTAGCTCTGTAGCCAGCGCATAGGCCTGCATCACGGCACCATAATTGAGGCTTCTGTGATAGGTCAATATTCCAAGCTTTGCCATCATATCTCCTTGCTATCATTCGCATTCAAAGGCTTGCCAACCGTGCGGCAAAGGTAGTATAGTTTTTTTCAGCGTCAAACCGCTTCTCCCAAATCGCTCTTGCTGCCTGTCGCATGGCATCTCTTTCTGTCGGCGTGGCACGCATCAATACAGCGATTTTTTCGGCAAGCGCACCTGCTGCAAAATCTCGATCGAGCAAAAAGCCGTTCTTCTCCTGGTCTATGATCTCTTTGGAACCGCCTACATCGGTGGCAATGATGGGAAAGCCAAACCCGCTGGCCTCCATCAAGCTCACCGGCAGACCCTCGGAATAGCTGCAATTCACAAACACATCGATGGGATGGCTTTGATAATATGCGTACACCTCCTCGTTGGAGAGGGAGCCTACAAAGGTATACCGGATGTGGTGCAGCTTCTTTTTGGCATAGCGACAGACCGAATCGAAATAATCGGTTTTTCCATTGATCCCGCCGCCGATGTGGGACCACTGCACTGTTGGCTCCTCTGCTGCCGATCCTGTCCACTCGGTGGATTCCAATATGGCAAGCTCATCGATCAGACGCTCTAATCGTTTGATCGGCACCACACGAGAGCAGGATACGATATGAAACACACCTGCCTGCGGTTCCACTGTGTTTTGCCCGTAATCCCGGGAGCCCAGGTAGGCGGTTTGGATCTTTGCCTTTGCGCCTGGATATTTGCTTTGCAGATATGCCGTTCCATCTGCAGAGCATGGAAATACCCGATCCAGTCCGTTCAGCAGCCGTTCCCGAAAGGGCAGATATTTTGCTTTGTTTGCCTCCTCGTATATATCGTAGCGATGGGCACGGGAGACCAAAACAACGTCTCCGGTATAGCCACGATCCCGATACAAGTGCTCCCGTAGGTACAAGGCAACGTTCGCATTGGCAAATAACCAATAGCTGTACAATGTGATCTTTTCATATTGGTGGACATCTATATCCTGCAGCGCAGCGATCGCTTCTTTGCGCAAACGCTGGCAGCGTGCTTCGAAATACGCCAAAAATCCCTTTTGCAGAATCCCCAACTTCTTTTGCTGCAGCTCCGCCGCCATCGCCGCATTGGGATGCAGAAGATATTGCGGGATATGACAGAGGTCACCCAGCCGCAACACCAGACGCTCCTTGGGTGCGGTATTGCGATATTCGACCTCTTTTGGGGGCGTTCTTGTTTGTTTGGAGGAGATACCAACATCCTGTGCAAGGACAACGATCTTATCGTAATAGGGAATATGCTTGTCGATCTCGCTTTCCAGAAAGGGCTCCCCAAAGTCAAAGGGATATCGTCTGACCAAAAGGATCAACATACGCTTCATGCTTCATGCTCCTTTCTGCCTTTGCGGATCGGAAACCACCTGCCCACATAGATCCGCTTCAAACTGGCGTGCCAAGCCCAGCCGATCATGCACCATATGGATTTGGGTACAGACAGCTTTTCTACACCCCGATAGAGATACCACGTGCGCTTCATGGCATTTACTTTATTGGCACTGAGAGACTGCGGTACACGGCGGTATTGGGCGAGGACCTCGTTTTGTCCACAAAATGGTACACCGTTCCGCAGCATTTGCAGCCACGTTGCGGAATCCTGCCCACGCCGAACATTTGGCATGACCAGCAGCGTCCGGTCAACACCGTCGGTATCGACGAGAACGCCGACAGTCTGGATGATCGTGTTGCGGAGGAGCTGTTCATAGGAGATCCTTTTCGGCATATGAACGACCTTATGCAGTGGCGTGCCGTCTTGTTCGATCTTTTCGTAATCACAGCAAGTAAACACCACATGATTTTTCGTCATAAAGTCGATCTGGCGTTCCAGCTTATGGGGCAGCCATAGGTCATCTGCATCCAAATAGGCGATATACCGTCCCTTCGCCTGCTCCAACGCTGCATTGCGTGCCTGGGCAGCGCCGCCATTTTGCGGAAGCTTTATGTATTTGATCCGCTCGTCTTTTTGGGCATATACAGCGATCCTGGCGGCACTGTTATCCGGCGTACAGTCATCGACCAGGATCAATTCCCAATGGGTATATGTCTGTGCCAGTACGCTATCGATCGTTTGACAGATATATTGTTCACAATCGTACACCGGTGTTATGATCGACACCAGCGCATTTGGGGTATTTTCCATGTCCGTTGCTCTCCTTGTTATTTTGCGCCACGTCCCCTGAGAACGGCACCTACTGTGGCGAATAGTATTTTTATATCCCAAAGAAGATTCGCATTTTCTACATAATGCAGTTCCATTTCCATACGCTTTTCGTAGCTACAATCGCTGCGTGCATACGCCTGCCAATACCCTGTCAGCCCCGGTGTAACGCTTAGGAATTTGTCCTTGTTTTTTCCGTATTTTTTTAGCTCCTCTGCCACAACGGGACGTGGTCCGACCATAGAAAGCTCTCCCCGGAGGATGTTGAACAGCTGCGGCAGCTCATCGAGACTGGTTTTCCGGAGGATCCGCCCTACACGGGTGATACGCGGATCGTGATCCAGCTTGAAATTCTGTTCCCACTCTGCCTTTTGTGCCGGCGTAAAGGCAGCGATCATAGCTTCGGCATTCACGTACATGGAACGAAATTTGTATAGTGCCAGCGATCGTCCGTTTTTGCCGACACGAGCATGCACAAAAATCGCCGGACCTTTGGAATCCATTCGGATCATGAGGGAGATCAGCAGCATGAACGGTGCCAGAACGAGGAGCGCACAGGAGGCTGCAAGAATATCAAACCCTCTTTTCACGATTCTGTAACCGAGAGAGGATGGTTTTATCGCAGCAGAAACCTCGGCTATAGCCTCTTCCCCCTCTGCTTTGATTGTTTGGGACGATCCCATATCTACTGTTTTATTTCCCATATTATATGTATCCCTTACAAGCTCTTATCTCCAAATAGGCCGGTGACAGCATAGCCGTCTCCCTTCCCGCCGGTGACAAAAATATCCCCATACCGAAGCCATGCATGGGCATCCATCGTTCCATCTTCTGTTTGTTTTACCCCCATATACAGCGTACATAGGCATCCCCGCCGGTTGAGCATCTTTTTTGCCGTCAGCGCACGGACAAGGCATTTGCTTTCCCAGGGTGTGTGTCTGCATACGGCCTCCACCACAACACGAACCCCATACACCATACGGTGATCATTCGCATCAAATGGTGTTTCATATCCAAATATCCCGATCCTTCGGGATAGCTTGGCAAAGGGTGCATGCAGGAGCAGGAAACGATAATAGGCCGAAAGAAATACCGCTTCGGGCAGCAGCATCTTTTGTCGGAACGACAAGCGCAGGCATTTGCGCAGGATCCCGCTCATTCCGCCGTCAGAAGCCCCCGCTCCACCAGCGAAGCCAGAAACGGCATGGTATCCTTTTCACACTGTTCGAGCGTGACGCTGTATTCCTTTGTCAGTGCATCCAAAAGGGCTGCTACGGACATGGGGGAGGCCAGCAGTTCCCAGATCCGACCGCCGACCTGTCCTAAGTTATAGTATTTGCCGGTTTCTATATCCATCATGACCGTTGCATCGTGCATATCGGCCGTCATGATCCCCGATTTGCGGGAAAGCATCGTATTCTTATCCATTTTTCATTTCTCCCAGTTCGTTTATGAGCATATGATACAGTACATCCGCACAGGACACACCGAGCTGCCGGGTGATGAGCCGCATGGGAAGCTTGTCTGCCAGCGTGGCGCAACGGCGAAAATGCCGTTCTCGATCTTCCGGTGCGATCATATAGGGACGGTATGTGTTCCGCAGGAGCTGATCCACCTTTGTGATCCCCTCGATGGGCTCTATGCGGCATGGTGCTGCTGTGGGAAGCAGACGGACGAGCATGGTGAGGGGACAGGCACCCGCATGGAACGATGCCAAAACCTGTACACCAAACTTTTCTCTTGTCGCATCCACATACAAAGAATGTACATCCTTTGCCGACCTCTCGTATCGCTGCATGGAATCCTGCCACAGCTTTTGGGAAGGATAGCTTGCCTGCACCACGGGGATCGTGTCCTCTCGGGCTACCGCCGCCACATCATCGGTGAGCAGCTGCCAGCCGTGTGCAAGAAACTCGGCTGCCAATGTGCTTTTGCCGGCACCGGAATCTCCTGTGATCAGGATCGTTTGGTCACCGTTTGTGACGCAGCTCCCGTGCAGGGGCAGATACCCTCTCTGGTGCAGGATCGCTCCCATACCCGAACCCATGACATAGGCACCCAACAGGGCTTCTGTACAGCCGTCAACGGGATCGATCTCTATGCTACTGCCCTTTGTGACACGAAACCGTCCGGCTTCCGCATAGGCAAAAAGCAGCTCCGGCTTCCGGATCCGGCAATACCCGTACTCGATGGGATGGGCAGACAGATCCTGTATCGATATGGTCACATCCGGCGGTGATGCATCTGCTGCGGGGAGAAGGTGGGGGATCCGGAGCCGGGAATGGAGGGTCAGTCCAAATGCCGTATAGCGATATTCCTCATGCATGTGTCTCACTCCATTCTTTGGTTTGGATCGGCAGGTTGTGGATACAGCAGCACCAGGCTATGTCGTTGAGCATGGACATGGCATTGGCATATTGTATCCGGGTGGGCTCTGTCGGCAGATCCAGCTTTTCGATCGTCGGGATGTCCAAATAGGCCTTCCAATAGTCTGCATCCAAATAGGCCAGCATGACCTTTTTGGCATTCAAAAAGTGCGCACGCATATCGACATGGGGCGTGTAGGCATCCATGCTTGGCGTATCCTTGTAGTGCATATCCCGCAGAGACGGCGGCATCATATCGTCAAAGGCAGCACGATAGATGTATCGGTTCGTGTAGCCGTTATGGAATTGTGCCCGGGGAATGGACAGCGCAAAGTCCAGTGCTCTATAGTCGATAAACGGTGCAACATACCGAACACCACATTGGGCTCCCTGCACAGCCATATTGTCCAGCCGCACTCTGTGACCGCCTTGCAGGATATATTTGTAGGGCTGGTAGGCAAAGTAGTGGTGCTGCGGCTGAAAATCCCGGCCGATCCTTTCTACGAATGCCGGTGCCAAAAACCGGGCGGCATTGCTGTATGCTTTATAAAACGGTTTTCGCAGATTGGGCTGTTCCACACAGAGCTGGCGCAGTACCCGTTTGGTCGTGCGCAAGAGCCGGAGCTTTTTTCCTTGTGTGGTGCGATAGATATTGCGAAAGAAGGCCGGATATTCATGGTGGAGCCACAGCTCATAAAAATTGCAGCGATGGCTGACCCCTTCATCTCCCCCGTGTCCCGTGAACATCACGCGTGCTCCCTGACTTTGTACATACTGGCAGCCCTGTGTCAGCGCATAGGTGTTTCGGTAGGGTACCGCCATTTCCTCCATGATGTCCTGTGTGGTACGGGAAAAATCGGTTTTGGCAAAATGGCAGTCTATGTGTTCTTGTTTGCAAATATCCAAAATGATCCTGCGCTCGTCTCTGTCCGGCAGCAAAGGTATCTCTTCAAGGGGAGAGGACCAGGAGTAAAAGGCACCTTCTCTGCCCAGGCGATGGATGAGGATGGCAATGATGCTGGAATCCAGCCCGCCGGACAGCTCACAGCCCACAAGCCCGGGGACCGCAGCCAGTCTGCGCTGTACAGCATCGGTGATCAGCCGTCGCAGCTCTGCTTGATAGGCCTCGTCGGATGCCATGCGGCACTTCTGTTGTCGCCATTGCCAATAGACCGTTTCGGTGGCAGTAAAGCCGGCCTCCGTCTCCCGCAGGACCGTCCAGGCAGCCGGGCGAATGCAGTGGATCTGCTGATACTCCGTCTCGCACAGGGACAGGTCGTTGTAGCCTGCCAATCGGGCGTATAGTTTTTCTTCGTTGATCCGCATATCGGCACCGGGCAGTGCGGTAAGTCCCCGCATGTCGGTGGAAAATGCGAACAGTGTATCGTCCTGGTAGAAAAACAGCGGACGAACGCCGGAATGATCCCGAAACAGCGTCCATGTTTTCTCTACCGTATCGTAAATGGCACCGGCAAAATCTCCGTTGACCATGGCCAATGCCCCATAGCCCTTTGCCCGCAGCAGCTGCAAAAGCAGTTCCTCATCGGAAATCGCTCCATCGACTGCCAACAGTGCCGTGAGCTCCTCTCGATTGTAGAGCAGCGCATCGATCACGGCTATGCTGTCATCCTGCCGGAGCACGGGGCAGGAAGCGGCAAAGCCACTTGCAAAATGCTCGATGTGACAGCCCGCCCCCATATTCTCGTACAAAAGGGTGTCCGAGCCCTCCTGTCCGTAGCATCTATTCAATACATCCAAAGCGTGCAGAAGCGTTTCGCCAGCATCGCTGTTTTTTGTACTAAATCCAAAGATACCGCTCATATCTGCACCTCCAAATGTGTGTATACAAAGCCTGTGCATGCCCGACGCAGGGACCCAAGGGTCACGCCGGGACATACACAGATGTCACCATAGGTCAGACCTATCGTGATCGTTTCATCCTTGACGCATGATCATCAATCGCATTGATCGTCAATGATTGACTGTCAAGAATTGACCTTCGCGCTGGTTTCGATCTTGATGGTGCAATCGCCGGACGGGCCTTCCTCATAGATCGCAGAGTCGAACGTAGCGGCCACAAAGCCGTTAGCGCCGTCGATCCAGCCGGCAGATTCGGTAGCGCCGGAGATACCACTGGAAGCGGTGAGCTTAACATCCAGCTCCTGCAGAACAGGTGCATTCCACATTTTCATGAATAAGTTCCTCCTTTCACCAAAAATACAAAGAGAGAGTATATACGTCGGACACGATCGGCATCCGACCGGAAAACAGCATCACAGGGTCCCAGGTGTCGCTGTCGATCCGCTTATGGGTACATCGTCTTCGGAGATCAAGGCTTCCGAGAAAACGGTGTCATACGCCACAGCTTGTAAAACGGACGTATGATATAATATAAAAAGTATAAAGGATCCGGGAGATCCAACCATGTCAGCTCTGCTCTGCCCGGTTCCCACAGAGCCGCAAAGGAGCGCAGCCAGGTTTTCTTTCTGCCTAAGGTCGGCAGCAGACGGTCATACCGGCGTCCTGCCATGCCATTCTCATCGGTATCGTTGCTGAGCATGGGATAGGCTGCCCTGGTGAGTGTGACAGCTCTTTGTACCGCCGGCTGCAGCGCTTCGGGATACCGCAGGATGACCTTGTCCTCTGTCCGCCGCAGCGAGAAGCGTTCGCTCTCATAGGGCAGCATGGGGAAGGGCGAAAGCGTATAGAGAAGGAGCAGCGTTTCCAGAAGGAGCATGCCCACCTGCTGCTTTGCCATGTAGTCATATACCTCAGCCCAGGAGAATGTGGTCTGCTTCTGCCATTGGTAGATATCGATGAGCCAGCGGAGGCGGTGATACCCGTGTCCGGCTCCATGGGTGATGAGATATGCGATATTGTCGCATTCACCCAGATAATGGATCGCCTGCCCCAACAGCACCTTTGTCCGACTGCGCTCCCACAGGTCGTCAAAGGCAAGCGCCAGCCGGAAGGACAGCCGCCAATGGAGTTCGATGCAGATGGCATCTTTTGTATATACACGGTGCATTTCCTCACCGTTCTTTTCTAACTTTTTGCGGCGCAGCGGTGTTTTGTTGAAAACGGTGATCTCCTCTGTGTAGCCAAGTGTTTCCAAACATGCAGAGGCTGCTGCCAGATCCGGCTCCTGTACCAGCAGATCCAGATCCCGGGAAAACCGCCGTGTCGGATCACCATACAGCTCTGCCGCCAATATCGGTCCTTTTAAGGAAAGCACACGGATCCCCTTTTCGGCAAAGGCTCCCACGATCCCTGCAAGCGTTTGTATCTGCCGCATACAGAGCAAGGTATACGACTTCTGCTTCTCCGACAGCTTTTGCAGGATGGCATGCTGCTGTACGATCTCTGCCGGCAGCTTTTTGATCCCCTCGGCTACAAGCGGTTCGATACGATTTTTGAGGACAAGCGTTTCGAATTTTGCTGGGTCCAAATTTTCCGGAATAGCCGGTGCAGGAGCCTGTAGTGCCAGAGAGAGCATCAGCGTCAGCTCCGGAGAGAGTGTATAGCGATCTATGATCTTCTCTTTCTCTGGCATACGGTTTCACCTCCAGGATCGTTACTGTTTTAACTCAGTCAACTTGATTTCTGTATTGGTAACGGAAAGCTGCCGGTCGGCCAGTGCCAGTGCTGCCGGTCGATGGGTGACGGCGATGCAGGTTTTATCCGGCAGTGCATGGATCCGTTCCAACACAACGGCTTCGGTCTTTGCATCCAAGGCAGAGGTGACCTCATCCAACAGCAGGATCGGTGCATCTCGCAGGATCGCTCTCGCCAGTGAAAGCCGCTGTGCCTGCCCTTCGGAGAGTCCGGCAGCGTTTTCCCCGATCACCGTATCCAGTCCATCCGGCAGCGTGGAGACATAGGTATCCATGGCACTGACATACAGCGCCCGCTGGATCTCGGCTTCGCTGGCATTGGGACGTGAGAGCAAAAGATTCTCCCTTAGCGTACCGCTGAGCAGCAGATTTCCCTGTGGTGCATAGGAAAACAGTGCTCTGGTCGCCCTCGAAAGGGGGACAGACCCGGTTGCGGTACGAATGGTCAAGGCACCTGCCGTTGGCGTATACATGCCGAGCAGCAGCTTGAGTAGGGTGCTTTTGCCAATGCCGGATGCACCCACGATGACGGTCAGTCCCCCCTTGGGGATGGAAAAGCTTGCATGGCGCAGGATCGGATCCCGGTCATAGGCAAAGGTCAGGTCTTCTGCTACGATCTCCTCCATGGCATCGTACATGGCTGTAGGTGCGTCGTCCGGCGGCGTTGCCTGCGCCGAGATCTCTTCGATCTCCATCAGCCGTTCGCTGGCAGCCAAAACAGCGGTGCATTTGGGAAGCAGTGACGGAAACATGAGCAGTGGCGTTTGCAGCTGTCCCACAAGAGCGGTCATAGCGGTCAGCTCCCCATAGGAGATCTCGCCATGCAAGAGCTTCCCGGCACACCACACCAGGGTGATAAAACCGCCCGCAAAGGACAGCACCTGAGAGCCTACGTTCATGGTCAAGGAGATATTTTTTCTTCTCCGCTGGATCTGCCACCGATCTGCCAGCAGCTTGTCGGAGCGCTTTTCGATCTCGTCCGAAACATCCAGTGCCTGTACGACCAGAAGCTTTTCAATGATCTCCTGATAGAAACCGGACACCTTTCCGTTGGCGGTGCTGACATGCTTGTGAATATCCTTCAGCTGTCGCTGGATCCACATAGTCAGCAGTGCGATCAGGATGCTGATGCCGATCATGGCAACGGTGAACATGGGTGCCATTTCCAGCAACACGCAGACCGCCGTGATCAGGCTGGTTATGTAGGAAGTCGCAGACGATACGATAGCCAGCACACCGGTGTATGTATTTCTAACATCACCATTCAAACGGTTGACAAGGTCGCCGCTATGGTAACCGGAGATCTCGCTGTACGCACTGTGCAATATTGTATGGATGATCGACTTCTTGAAGTCACGATCCAGATCCGCGTTCAGCCGTTCCATCAGATGCAGGGATGCTGTGTTGCACACGATGCGGACGATGACGATCGAGCCGAGGATCGCACAGGCTTTGTAGAACGAGGTCGCGGCACCATCGGTGGCACTGTCGATGACTGTACGCATGGACAAGGAAAAGAGGATGGCCGCATATGCCGCAACGATGTTTGAGCCCATCAACAGGGCAAGGTGCGGTATGCGATGGCGAATGTGCGCATACAGCCATTTTAGGCAGCCTTTTTTCTTTGGCTTATACAATTCGCACACCTCCTTCCCTATGCCTTTATTCCATATGCGGGGACATACAGACCATAAAATCACCGGTATCCTTCTGCTCCACAGAGATGGATATGGGGTTTTCGGCTGCCCATATCGGATCCTTTTCTGCCTTTTTTTTCCACCGGTCGTAGAATCTCACAAAATCATCATGTAGGACTTTTTCAGCTTGCTTTCTCACCTGTGCTGCTGTTTCCAATTTGGAAAAGGTACCAAGATAATACACCTTTTTCTGAAAGGTAATGGCGGCACGATATTTTCCGTGATACGGATACACGCCGGTGACACCGGTCGTATTGTTTTTGGAGAGCCGCTTGCTGCGGATGCTGTCAATGGATGTGTCCGCCACATTGGTGCGGTGTTCGTTTGCTTTTTTTACCGCTTCCTCTCGCAGGCAACCGCAGCTGATCCGTGCGTTGTATTGCAGATCGCTGTAGGATACATCCACTTCCCTTCCGCATGTACAGCGACAATGCCAAATGACCGAACCATTATGATCTCGTTCCGGCGTTTCATACAGTACGGTGAGCCTTCCAAAGGTACGACCTGCAATATCCTTCTTTGTGTGATCCTTTTTGGTAAGACAGCCGCAGTGGGTCTTGCGTCCGGTCTCCAGCCGTGTGCCGGCCACGATACATTCTCTGCCACACAATAGACAACGGCATCGCCATCGCAGACACGAACCGGGGTTGTGTGGTTCCTGTGCGACCACAAGGAGGTTGCCGAAGGTTTTTCCCAGCAGATCATGACCACGTGCAGCAGCCCTTTGGCGATTCATACAGCCACAGCTTTTGGATGCACCGGACTTCAGGCTTCGTGCCAGTACAACACGCTCTGTGCCGCATCGACATCGGCAAAGCCATTTGGCAGCACCGGCCTCGGAGACCTTCTCCAAAACGTGCCAGTACGAAAAATCCTTTCCTGTAAGGTCATCTGTTTTTGTCATTTTTATCGAAATATGCGCTTGAACGGCGTTCGCAGAAGGCGGTATCGCTTTCTTGTCAGGATGCTGTCAAACCGAACTTGATTGATCACGCATCCAAAGATCGGTTTCCCGGCCCTTGCAAGCTGCCGAACGACCTCCGCTATATCTTTTTTCTTTGTTTTCTTGTACTGAACGACCAAAATGATCCCGTCACACAGGGAAGCCAGCTTGGTGGCTTCTATGCTATTCCCGGCGGAGGGTGTGTCCACGAAGATATAGTCGTACGCCTGTGCCAGCCCATCGAGCAGCGTCGAAAACACCGTTTGGGGAATGGAGGGAGCTGTGTTGCCCGGTATGGCCCCGCTGCCTGTGAACATGGTACGGGGGAGTATATACAAATTGCTCACATCTGTGGGGTATACTATATCCGTCAGTGTACAGTCCCCACGGCGGTACGTCTCCAGATCCCGCTCTGTCTCGCGTGCAGGATAGGATAGCAGCGATGTACTGCACAAGGCCGCATCCACTACGACCACTGTATGACCTTCGTTGGCAAGGGCGTGGGCAAGCTGGAGCGTGACTGTGGATTTTCCTTCGCCATCCCGGCAGCTTGTGACTGCTA
This sequence comes from uncultured Ruminococcus sp., assembly GCA_964463375.1. Classification (GTDB taxonomy): domain Bacteria; phylum Bacillota; class Clostridia; order Oscillospirales; family CAG-272; genus UMGS1696. The sequence goes on from CAYXBQ010000010.1 coordinate 28,607, forward strand.
TGATCGATGTATCCTGACCGGACAAAAGCAAATTGCCGGCGATCGTCTGCACCAAATTTTGTTCGGCGGGATCGGTTGGCAAAAGCTGTCGGAGCTGGATCTCGTTCATATGCGCCGTCTCCTTCCTGCCGGATGTTTTTTCTGCTTGGTAAGGATCCCCCAGGTTTCGAGCCCCGCTGCATTTTGCAGATCCTCCGGGGTATAGACACGGTCATCGAAGCAGCCATGTACAACGACTGCTATGCAACTGCCACATAGGCCGAGCATGGCACCGATGGTATAATTTTGTTTGGCAGGGGATGTGGTATTTTTCACGGCCGGTGTTGCTTTTTCCAACAGCTTGGGACGGGAAACGTGCAGCGTATCGGCTATGTACGGACCTGCCACACGGGCATATACATTGGCGATGTACTCTGCTTCTTCCGCTGTATCCGCACGGACTGTGATCGCGATCATATGTGTATCCGCAATGTTGGCGACAGAAACCATGGTGCGCAGCTGGGCGGCTGTGTAGTTCTGTCCGAGCCGGTTTGCCACACGTGTTTGCAGCTCCTGTGTTTGCAGGACAGCAAGATAGTCTCCCACCAAATAATTGGCCGCCTGTAATTCTGACATGGAAAGGGCTCCATCGTCGTTGCTGATCAGGTACAGTCTGGCTGTGGAAGCATAGGTGGTCACGGCTTCTGTTCCTAAGAGCCTTCCCGCAACGAAAGCACCGAGGATGGCAGCAAGCAGCAGCAGGAGTGCTTTATCGAGGAGGCGATAGGCAAGTTCAATCAGATCGACAGCGGGATCGGTCTGCATCGGTTCCGGATTTTGGTGGTTTGGCGCATTCATATCTATTGCATCCACTCTCGTATAGGATTTTGTTTTTGGCAGGTACCGGCGCAATATGCGCTTTTCGCAAAGTATGGCACTTTACGAAACCATAGCCACGATCCTCTGCCATGGACTTATGAAAACGGTGTTTCGTCCATACGTGCCATAGGTGCTTGACGGCGTATCCGTATACAGCTCACAGGCCGATGGCGGATAGCTTGTCCATGTTTTCCCGTTTCAACGCCATGGAGGCATGGACATAGCGATCGAGGGTGATGGTGGTGTTGGCATGTCCTAAGATCTCGCTGAGCGATTTGATCTCAAAACCCACCTCGATGCATCTGGTGGCAAAGGTGTGCCGGAGCGTATGAAAATGCACACCGTCCAGACCGTTTTCCTTCGTGTATTTCGCAAGACGATATTGCAGCGTCCGTGGCTCCATATACCGGTCGGTGCCGGTCACAACATAGGCTGTTGGATCGTTGGGATCCATCTGTGCCACCAACGCAGCCATCTTGTCTGTATAGGGGATCTCACGGATGGAGCTATCGCTCTTGGGAGCACCGATGATGACTTTGGTTTTAGCACCCGGTGTAGCTTCTCCACTGGGGAGCCGCTGCATCGTCGCCTGGATCTTGATGGTTTTCTCTTTTGTTGCAATATGCTTCCACTGCAGCGCACAAAGCTCTCCGATCCGCATACCGGTACACAAAGCCAGCAGGATCCCAAACTTACAGGCATCCATATCTGCCAAAAGATATTGCACGAAGCGTTCTTGTTCGTCATTTGTCAACACACGTGTGGTGCGTCTGGGCTCTTTCGGATAGGCAAACTGCACCAGTGGGAACGCACCGGGAAACGGTTTGGCTGTATAGTGCCATACGGAGCGCAGCACCACAAGGATGTCCTTCACCGTTTTGGGCGAGAGTCTTTTGGTTTGCAGCAGCTCCCTGGTAAAATCGTCGATCCGATCATCGCACAGGGCTATGGGAAGACACATGCCCAAAGCGGGCTTGATATGCTTTTCTATGATCGTTTCGTAGCGTACATAGGTGGAGTCCTTCACCTTGATCCGCTGCAGCTTCAGCCATGCATCACAGTAAAACGCCATCGTATGCCATTCGTTTTCCGTAGACACCGGAACCGCTATGCGCATGGTTGCCTTCCTTTGTTCTGCTTTTTCCCTGGCTTCTTTGTAGGTCTTTCCGTAGCAGCAGCCATATTGGATCTTTCCCGCATCCGTATATCCCTTGACATACCGTGCTTCCCAGCGTCCATCTCGACGCTTGTAGATGTTTTCTCCCTTTCGTGACATAGATCGTACCCTCCTACTGGTTGTATGATATTGTATCACAGGCGCTTTTTTTGACGGCGCAAGCGCATACTATACGCCGTCATTGCGTCTTGTTATATACATCGACGTGTGCAAAACAGAAAGTATATGTGAATTTTTCGTGATAACACAGAAAATTTGGCTTCATCTATTGCAATATTCGCTTGTTTATGATATAATATCAGCATACCATTCTGCTGGCTATGGTTTCGTAAAGTGCCATACTTTGCGAAAAATGGATACGAGCCTGTATTTTTATACGGCATATGTAAAAAATATAACGATATCGCATGCGGGCATGGCGTAATTTCCTACGTCCATGCTCGTTTTTTATTTTCATCGAAGCATGATCCTGAAAACGTAAAAAACGGCTCTGCCGGCATACAGAACCGCTTTGGAAAACAAAAAACGGCATGACGACAGCATACCGTTTTTATGTATTATATTTTAGTTATTTTATTGTGCATTCTCCAATGCGTCGGCGATCTCGGTCAACCGGGTCTGGATCGCTTTTTCTCGGCCGGCGGCATAGGAGGCAAAGGTCAGGGTCTGCTTGATGAAGATCTCCCGCCACAGGGCATCGTAGCTGCACCAATCGTAGCAGTACATGCAGCCCAGGTCGATCATGGAGGCATCCAAACAGATCTGCACCATTTCTGCCATGGTCTCCTCACGGGCGGCCTTGTACTTCATGGTGGTCTCGATGTAGGCATCCTTCACCAGACTTTCACCTTCGTAGGACAACCATTCCAGCACTGCGCCGAACAGCTCCGTATCGTTCACGAATTTGGGCATGATGTAGGTCATCACGTCGTAGTTGGCGCAGATATACTCCTTTTGCTCTGCACTGTACTTGGGGATCGGCAGGATCGTGTAGTCGTCCTCCATCTCCTTCAGGTGGTCTACGGCTAAGAAGAAGCCATGCAGGAACAAAATATTTCCGCTGGCAAATTCGACTGCCGTATGCCGGTACGTCTGGTTCTTTTCCGTCCACACCGCATCGTTATGGAAGGTCGCATAGGCCTTCTCCACCATATCCAGGTAGGTCGCATCGTTCCACAGCAGCGATAGCCGGTCCTCTGCATCCTTATCCACAGCCTTGCCACCACCGGCTGTGATCAACGAGGTACCAAAGATATTCTCGTCAAAGCAGGTCAGTCCCCACTGGTCCGCCCGGGTGTATTCGCCGTCGCCGTTGAGATCCACCTTTCCCAGTGCCGCCTTTTCCAGCAGCATATCCTGTGTCCAGGTCCCCTCTCGTACGGCATCGTACAGCGTTTCCGTGGAGATGCCCACATCGGTGGCTAAGCTGGTATTGACAAATATCGCAGCCGTATCCACATACATCAAAATATTGGAGGCAGAGGTGGCATAGTATGTAGCCCCTGCCAATGACATTTCCTCCGTCACCGCCGGATGCCACCAGGACGCAGACAGATCCAGGTACGCTGCATCCTCCAACGGACGCAGAGAGCCCTGCACCATCATATCGATGGCAAAACGATCCAACTGGTTCATGGCGGCATAGGTATTGTCTCCCGCTGCCACCATTGCGTTTGCCATGGTGATCGCTGCATTGTACTGCTGCTGATCCTCTACGATCTCGATATCCAGCCGGTCTTCGGTGTTGATCTCCATGTTGTAGATGGCATCGTTCAGCACCTCGCCGTTTGCTTCTTCCTTTGTGATCTTGCAATAGTCGTTGTAATAGCTGGTCAGCAGGTTGAAGGTACGACCATCAAAGGTCAGGTCCTCCGGCAGCGCAGGTCGCTTTTCCGTTTCCACTATCTCTGTCTGGACAGTCGGATCGGTGGTTTTGGCAGTGTTGGTGGTCTCCTCCGTGGTACTGCCGCAGGACGTGAGCAGCAGCAGAGCCAAAAGCAGTGCGGTCATTTGCTTTGTGGATACGTTGTGGATCATAATGTCCTCCTTTTTTGTATCAAAGTCCCATAGCGTACATGCCCAGTGTCCGAGCAGCTTCGGCAGCGATCACAGCCAGTCCGCTGTTGTCGTAATGCCCGGAGGCCTGGGGGTTCAGGTACCGTTTGTCGTAGGAAAGCTTGGCTGTGATCCGAGTCAGCATCAAGAAATCGTCGTCCATGGTGCAGGCACGCTCCTGGGCCCGCATGATGGCTTCATCCTGCCAAGGGGTATCGTAGCAGAAGTAGCCCACCCGGATGATCCCGAATTTGTCGATCTGGAAGTCCTCCTTCAGCGCATTCTTGTAGGCAATGAGCTTCTCCAAATATTCGTCCTCAGACAGGCCCCGGATGGCATCGGATTCGCCCTGCAGCCAGATGTAGTACCGTCTCTCGATGGGCTCCGGCTGGCAGGTGTGTAGGCAGTCGTCGATCTTTTCCTTGGCCTGCTTGTAGATGGCGCCGTCTCTTGCCCACTGGTCGATGTTGGTCGCACCCTGTGCCGCATGGACTGCCGCTACCAGCACCTTTCTGTATTTCCGATACACATCCACGAAATCGGGCACCATATTGCCAAAACCGAAGCAGGCGCCGCCCAGGTAGGGTTCGAAGTCCTCGCCCACCGGATGCTGCAAAGGTGCATATGCGTGGGACTTCAAAAGATATTCCATCCCGCCGACCACCGGCCGCAGATCCTCCGGTACGCCAGAGGTTTGTCCTTCCATATTGCTTTGTCCGCCAAAAATCAACAGATCCATATTGTATATTCTCCTTTATATTGCTGCCCTATAGGCTTATTTTTCTATCGTATGTTCCATTCTGTCCGTGGCCTTAATCCGGCAGGATCGGATGGTGGTATCGGGTGTGGCGAAGCTCCGTCAGGCTGCATCCACGGATCTTCTGGAACAAGCGGCTCACGTAGTTGGGATCGGACAGCCCCACCTGCACCCCGGCCTGTCGAATGTCCATGCCGTAGTTCAGCACCAGCTCCTCCACCCGCCGGATCCGCACCGTGTTGATATACGCCACCACGGTCTGCCCTACGTATTGGTGGAACAGGTGGCTCAGGTAGCCGGCGGAAATGCCCAGGTGTGCCGCTATATCGGTCACACGCAAGGGGAGCGCAATGTTGTCCACGATGAACTTTTGTGCCCGTTTGATGTACCATTCCTGCCCCATGGACTGCTTTTTCTGCTGACCGGAAAGATATAGCCCGGATAGCTGTCCTAAGATCGAAAAAACCAGCCCCATATTCTGCGGGGAATCGGCATCGAGGGTGTATTGCAGCACCAGCTGTTCCATGGACGGCAGCAGTGGATTTGCCTCTTTGCCAAAGGAAAGCACCTGTGGCAGACGCAGACCGCCTTTCTCCACATGGGTATAGGCAGCCTTGAAGCTGAAGGTGATATGCTCGTGATAGGTAGAGGAAAAGATATGCCGGGGACGCTCGAACAGGGAAAAGATCATGCTGTTTTCCGGCACAGGGATCTTTTCTTCGGTGTCCAAATAGCAGATCTGACAGCCACCATGCCGGACGTAGGTCACTTCCATTCTCATGTTGTTGTCCGCTGCCTGAAATGTCATGTCGTACTGCCTTGTGCCGAATCTATGGGCAAACAGCAGCTGCGGCATCGTGCAAAATGCCAACTGATATTCCTCCATGGGTCATCCACACCCTTTCTGCAAGGATTCTCTCCCTATACAATATAGCAGATTTTCCCGCAAAAAGCAAGACGCACGGAAAAAGAAAGTGCAGATTTGTCCAGATTTCTATGATTTTCCTATAGACAAACCGATAAATTCCTGCTATACTGTAGGTATAGCACTATACTGTTAGTATAGCCCTATACTGTTGGTATAGCCCATGCTTACACAATAGTCCGATCTGCATAACCAAAATGTATCTTCCCAATACGGAGGTCCTGTTTATGAACCATCTCACAGAAATGAAGCTTGCTGTGCGACAAAAGCCGGCGGGTGAATATTGTCAAACAGAGCTGCTGCGGTACCGTACCCTACGGCAGCATTACGGAGACGGTGCCTTGACGGCCGTTGCCTTATCCTGGAAGACCTGGTTTGAGCGCTTTCCCGTCTACATCTATCCCCACGACCGGATCGCCGGATCCCGGCATGGCAACTTTGTGACCGATCCGGATCCGCTGGAGCTGCGCCGGGCAAAGGCCGTTTGTGGCTCCTACGGGCAGCTTGGCTTCTGGACCAATTCCGACCACTTTGCGCCCGGCTACGACCGGTTCCTGCAGGAGGGCATTGGCGGCACCATGGCACGGATCGATGCCTCTTTGGCTGCCCACGAAAACGAGCCGGACAAGGTGGAATTTCTTCTGGCACAAAAGGAAGTGCTGACCGGGTTCTCCACCTTTGTGCGCCGACACAGCGAAGCCGCACGGGAGACCGCCGAGACTGTCACCGATCCGGCATGTCAAAAGGAGCTGACCGCACTGGCAGACGATCTTGCCCGGGTGGTATGGGAAAAGCCCGTGACCCTGCGGCAGGCGCTGAATCTGGTGTGGCTCTGTCACCTGACCTTCCACTTCCAGGGCAAATACGCCATGGCACTGGGACGGATGGATCAATACCTGTATCCCTTCTATCGCCACGACATCGATGCCGGTATCCTGACCATGGAGGAGGCGGAGGATCTGTTCGGCTGCACCTTCATCAAGCTCACGGAGCATCGTTGGCTGGGCGGCGACGACACGGTGAACATCTGCATCGGCGGTATCACACCGGCGGGAGACGAAGGGATCAACGAGCTGTCCTACGTGATCCTCCATGCGGTGCGAAACTGCAACGTGCCGGGACCCAATCTGTCTGCCCGTCTCCACGAGGGAATGCCGGACAAATTCTTAGACGAATGCCTACAGGTCATTGGTACGGGGCTTGGCTATCCGGCGCTGATGAACGACAGAGTCAACATCCCGGCGCTGCTGGCCCATGGCTATTCCCTGCCCGACGCCCGGAACTACTGCTTCGTGGGCTGCATCGAGAACTTTATTCCCGGCAAGCAGCCTGCCTGGTCGGATGGCCGATTCAACGTGCCGCAGTTTTTGGAGGCGGTGTTCTACCGTGGCACCTCTGCACTGGACGAAAACTATCTGGGGATAGACACCGGTGCGCTGGAAGACATGACCACCATGGATGATTTTATGAAGGCCTTTGCAGCGCAGATCGCCTTTGCCGCCGCCGAATATGTGGCTGTGTTCAACAACGAGAACGGTCGGTACAACTATCGCCACTATGCCCAGCCCTTTATGTCCCTGTTCTGCGACGACTGCATTGGTCGGGGCATGGACATCAACTGCGGCGGTGCGGTGTATCCCTCTGTACACGGAGCCGGCTGCATGGGGATCGGCACCATTGCGGATTCGCTGGCGGCTGTGGAAAAGCTGGTGTATATCGACAAGACCGTCTCCCTCACCACGCTACGGGATGCCATGGCGGCCAATTTCGTGGGCTATGAGACCCTGCGTGCCCAGCTGCAAAATGCACCGAAGTACGGCAACGACGATGATTTTGTGGACAAATATGCCATTTGGTATGTGGAATATCTACACAAGGTATTTTCCCAGTACCACACCAGAGACGGCGGGGATTTCTACACTGCCATCGCCAGCAACACGCAAAGTGTCTCTGCCGGTCGCATCACCGGTGCAACACCCGATGGACGGTTGTCGGGCGTACCCCTGTCCGATGCGGCGTCTCCCACCTATGGGGTGGACAAGCATGGACCTACGGCTGCGTTTTTGTCCCTGTGCAAGCCGGACTATCGCTTAGTCTCCTGCGGTACGGTGGTCAACCAGAAATACACGCCGGATATGCTGACGGACCCGGTGAAGCGTGCTGCGCTGACCGCCGCCATTCAGGTATACTTCCAGCGTGGGGGACAGGAGGTGCAGATCAACTGCGTATCCCGTGAGACCCTGAGGGATGCTATGGCGCACCCGGAAAACTATGGAGATCTGGTGGTACGTGTGTCCGGCTTCTCGGCCTACTTTGTGACACTGGGTCGAGACGTACAGGAGGACATCCTGCACCGCACAGAGCACGCACAGATCGGATAATCATTTTCACAAAGGATATATATCATGAACAAAACTGCCAAATGTGCTGTATTTATGGGACACAATGTCCCTTTCGAGATCCGGGAATATCCCATTCTGCCGCCACCGCCGGGCTATGGTGCATCCACGCTGCTGGCCAGTGGCATATGTGGTACCGACCTGCACATCCACGCCGGGCGACTGGGTGGAGAAGCGGAGACCATGCTGGGGCATGAATTCGTAGGTCGGCTGTTCGACTGTGACCCTGCCGAAGCGGCTGCCTATGGTCTGACCGTGGGAGATGCAGTCATTGCCGACATTGCGGTGCCCTGTGGAGAATGCCCTTTGTGCCTGTCCGGAGACGATGCCAACTGTATCCGGATGCAGTGTACCAATGAGGAGATGGTCACCCATGCGCCCCATTTCTTCGGCGGCTACGGAGAGGTCAACTACACGCCCCTTGCCAATTTGGTGAAGATCCCGGCGGAGCTGGATCCTCGTATGGTCTGCACCTTCGCCTGCCCCGGACCTACGGCTCTGCACGCCTTCTCCATTGCCAAGCGTGCCAACATCGACCTTGTATCCATGCACACCGCTGTGGTACAGGGGTTGGGGCCTGTGGGGATGTTTGCGGCGCTGTATCTGTGTGCCATCGGTGTGGAAAACGTATATGCCGTGTCCACCGGGAAAAATCCCGCACGAGAGACGGCGGCGCTGAGCTTTGGCGTGAAGAAGGTATTCCACCTAAACGAAGACCATGCTGTGGAAAACATGACAGAAGAGCTGCTCGCCGTCACAAACGGGCTGGGGGTAGATCTGGTCTATGAGGCCTCCGGCGCACCTGCTGCGATCCCGGTGGGCATGGGGCTGCTGCGGAACCGTGGGGTATATCTGATCCCCGGTCAGTATTCCGACCAAGGCACCGTTGCCATCTCGCCGGAGCTGATCACCTTCAAGGCACTGCAGATCTTAGGCTCCTCGCAATATTCCATGGTGGATGTGCGGGATTATCTGACCTTCCTTGTAGAGCACCCTGCCCTGCACGAACGTATTTTGGCACTGGGCAAGGGCTATCCGGTGGAAAAAGTCAACGAAGCCTTTGCGGATGCCTATGCCGGGAAGAACATCAAATCCATGTTGGTAAAATAAAATCCACTTAAAACAATACCCCGGTGGGATCCGTAGAAGAATCCCAGACCGGGGTATGTTTTTATCTTTGCACCGCTTTTACCGCCCGCAGCTCCACATAGCCACGGCTGCCACGGGGTTCCAGCTGGATCCGGGGGTTCTCGTCATCCCACCCGTAGCCAATCACGCTGGGGTCGTAGACGTTCATGGCCTGCTGCACGGCAGAGATGGCCTCACAGTAATCCTCCTCCGCAAAGGGTCCACCCTGAAACATCAGGTAATCCGTTTCCGGAAGGTCGATCACATCGAAGCCCTCCGGAACTGCGCCCTGGTAGTCTGCATCCACTTCCACGCCCTGCACATAAGTAGAAGTGTTGGGCTTTTTGAATTGCTCCGGCAGCCACAGGCAGACCGGCTCGCCGCAGAGGGAATCCATGCTCAACAGCAGTCCCCACACATCGCAGCCCACCTCCTCGCAGTAGGGGAAGTAGTCCTCGGCCTTAACGCCACGCTTGCAAATCACCTTACGCTCCGGCTTGTGAATGACCTGAATAAAGATATTGTTTGTTGCTTTCATCGTCGTTACATCCTTTCTGAGTGCTCTGAATTTTGCACCGTAAGGGACGAACAGCGTGATGGGAACAGGCTGGTTGGCATAGTCACTGGGACGCATTCCAAATTCCCGGGTAAAGGCACGGGTAAAGCCGTCCACACTGCCAAAGCCCAGGTCAAAGGCGGCATCGATCATGCGGATATGCTCCTTCTTGATGCGCAAAGCCGCCTTTGCCAACCGCAAACGCCGAATATAACTGGCAGGAGTCAATCCTGTGTACTCCTGAAACAGTCGATAGGAATACCAGGGTGAAAACAGGGACACGCCGGAAAGCTCCGACAGCCCGATCTTTTCCTCCAGATGGGCTTCAATGTAGTCCTGCATCCGCTGTACCGCCAAAATCTGTTCCTGCACACTGCTCACCTCCTTACGGTGTAAGGATATTGTACCATTTTTCAAAAAGGATCTCTCGACGTTTTTTGCTGACTACCGTATGCATTCCCATTCTTTTCTTGTGATGGCGTATACGTAGGAGATCTGGTTTTTCGGATCCGGATACGCCTTGACCTTTTTCATACCATTGGCTACCGCCGTACGGTAAGAAGCGACGTTTGTGTATTTCATGTACGAATACACGATGTCATAGTCTGTGTTCCGGAACAGCCAATCCCGGACAGCACGTGCCGCTTCTTTGCCATAGCCTTTTCGCCATAACTTCTTATGGATATGATACCCGATCTCCGGCAGCATTTCGCCGTCAATATTCTGGATGGAGATCCCGCAATCCCCAATGCATTCGCCTGTCTCCTTCAATACGACCGCCCACAGGCCAAAGCCATATTTTGCATAGTTTTCGATATTCCATGTGATCCAATGTCTGGTGCGCTCTGCGTCGAACGGAGCAGGATAATGCTGCATGGTTTCCGGGTCGGATAGAATTTCGTACAGCGCATCGAAGTCGTCCATGGTGTATTCTCGTAGGATCAGTCTTTCGGTTTCGATCATTTTCAAGTGCTCCTTCATATAAATGGAATATTACACACAGTCGTTCGATTTCCAATGTGTGAAGCCGGAGAGGCTCAGATGCAATTATACGCTTATTCAGAAAGGATCTCTCGACGTTTTTTGCTGAGATATACGAGTCTGCACTTCCTTTTTGTAACCACCTGTATCCATGCTCCTTCTCATATATGTTCATCCGTTCTTCATCCTGTCGCATGGACGCTTCCGTTTTGACCCCGCATGATGCGCCCGGCAGGCATCGCAATTTCCGTGCCGTTCACACTTCGTTTTTTTACAGGGACAATTCTCTTTTTCTGTCATAGGGTCGGCAGCATTCCATACAATATCCTGTACCGGATTTCCGAATTCACTGGAGATCACTTTCCGGAAGATCACTGTCACTGTTCTCCTTGCATTGTGCGCCGTGTTTACACAGCAGAGACGTAAAAACGAGCATGGCACCCAACGCCACGCTGTCTATGCCATCCATACTGCACTTTTCCACATCCTGCATACACTGTGCGATCACACCCTGCGCCACCTGTGCCAGAACGCCCGACACAATGGGGATCCAGATGGCCGAAACGCCCAAATGCAAAAGCTCCTTTGCACCCTCCATGGTAAAGGGCGTACCGGCGTTCAACTCGTTTTCAAAATAGCGATATGCCTCCCGGGCAACAAAATATTCTCCGACACATAGGCTCGCGGCGACTATGAGAAACGCCAGGACCGTGCCAACGCTGACATCTGCCTTTGTCTCTAAGATGCTGTGCAGCGTGATGCCGCCGAGCTTGAGCGTATCTGCTCCCACGAGCACTGCCAATGCGCCTACCCCACAAACACAAAGGCCGATGATGCAGCAGATGGAAATCCATTTGCTGCATACCTTTCCAATTTCGGCAAGGGTTTGGATCGTTTTCAGTGTTTTCATAGTATACCTCCTATATTATTCTGTTTTGCGCTTCATTCATCTTCTTTTGTACAGCACAAGCTCCGGATCTGCGCCGTTCTCCCCATAGGTGCTAACAAGAATGAAGTTTTCCCGTGCCACCACGCCGAAGCAGGTCTTGCCGCTGTCGTCGAAGGTATTTTTCACCTGTGTGCCCAAATAGATCTCGTCATCCTGCAAAAACTTGACCGTGCCGGATGGGATGGGATATGCCAGATTGACATAGCTGCCAACCAACGGATACAGCGCCGTGACCGGTTCCATGCCGTTGATATGCAAGCTGTTGATCTCCTCGATCAAGGCTTTTTGGAACGCCTGATACCGTTCCATGCCGCCGAGCAAGATGTATTTTGCCACAAAGCACTGCTTCCCGAAGGGACAGCCGTTGGTTGTAACACAGCCGGGACAGGCTTCCTTGGACGGACACTGTTCACAATTTGCACCACATATCGATTTTTTCATTTTATTTCCTCCTTTGACCAGATCGTGTTTTCGTGTTCTCCACTTTTGACCACGACCTGCGTAACGATCCCTTCTGTAGGTATTGTAATATCAAAATCCCCGGTTTCAAAGATGCCGAACACGCCGCTGAAGTTGAAGCCCACATACAGCGTGTCGTCCACCTGCTTGGCATGGTATCCCAAAAAGCCCTGCGGAAAGGAACCGGGATAAAAGCCCCGGATATGGACCTGGTTTTCTGCTACATGCACTTGCTCGATCCCCGCACTTTCACAGGCACCAAAGCCGAATAGCTTCCAGCCGTATCGGCCGATCAGGAAGACAGCAACCAGAAGCAGCATGATGCACAGCAGGATCACAAAGATACGCTTCATCCGTTTCGTTCTCCTTTTTTCTGCAGTAGCATCATTGCTGTAAAATCCTGGGTCAGCATTGCCGATATTTCCTCCTGCGTGAAGTCGCACATGCCCGTGGCGCATAGGGTCGCGATCCCGTAGGTGTGGATCCACGCATGCTCAAACAGCGTTTTGGCATCCTCGACGGACAGGCCGTAATCGGTCTGGATCGTGGTCAGACATTCCTCCGCCACACCGCCCAGATGTGTGTAAATATCGGCAAAGGAGCGCACATCGCTGTTTTGCGACATAAATATGAGTCGATAGAGATTTGGTTCTTCCTTGGCAAACAGGATCATCTGCATCCCCACCTGCTTGAAGATGGGCATATCGGCACCGGTCTTATGGGCATAGGAGGCAAACCGTTCCATGGCAGCTGTCTTTACCGCCTCCTGCACCGCCTGCATGGAATCGAACACGGTGAAGATCGGTGTGGCGGAGGTGTGCAGGGCATTGCCCAGCTCTTTGGCGGTCAGGGCATCCGCTCCCTTTTTGGATACCACGCCTACTGCGGCTTCGATGATCTGTTCCTTGGTATATTTTGGTTTCGGCGGCATGATGGCTCTCCTTCATTCTAAAATGCTCGTTCTACAACGTCCATTCTATTATACGCATTTTTTGTCATGAAGTCAATAGATGTCACAGAAAAGATACAATTGTCCACCAAAAAAGCCTGCAACCTCCCTTTGCTACGGATAGCAAACGGATTTGCAGGCTTTCTTCCATTTTATATTATGCCCACGGATCGGCGGCCTTGGGGGTCTGGACACCGGTCAGCAGGTACTGTTCCCACAGGAACCATTTTTTGTCACTGCCACGCTGGCGCAGCTTGATCGGTCTGGGGGCATCGGCACCACCGCAGGGGATAAAGAGCTTCATATACCCGGCTTCGTCGTCCGAGGTGTGGTTGCTCTCTACAATGATCTTATACGGCTCGGTAGGCGTGTAGCTGTTGTCCGGCGTTGCGCCTACGAAATAGGTGAAAGGGAGGTAGGTCTTGCCGTCCCGGAAACGGTCGTTCAGGAAAGAGGTATCCTGCCCATTCAAGGGACGAGGTCCACGGAGCCAGTTCAACATTTCCGTACCGATCTCCCGGTCTGCGGCATAGGCGCACAGGGCCAGCACGGTCAGCGCTGCTGTCTGGTACGGGGTCTCCAATGCGGCTTCCGGCAGCTGCTGCATCTCTGCTAAGCTTTCCGGCAGGGACGTGAAGGTAAAGGTCTCCTTCTTGCTGCCCACCGATTTAACCGCAGATTGCAGGGCATCCCCTGCCGCATCCTTGATCTTCTTTTTGGCTGTATATTTCAGACTATCAAAAAGTCCCATCGTCAACACTCCTTTATAAGTTCATGCTGCTAAAATCGAGAAAACGTGTCTAAAAGGCTGGAATTTGTGGCATTTTGGGCACGTTTTCAACCTTGATCAGCGTTTACTTAGAATTTCCCGCCACCGCCGCCATGGGTCGTACCGGATGCGGACTGGTGCGTACTGCTGCCGCCACCGGAGGAACTGCTGTTTGCCTTGGCTGTACGGGTCACGGTGTGGTACAGGAAGAGATCCCGGCTTTCGGTGATCTGCATACTGTCCTTTTTCATATAGCTGTTGGCTGCCTTTTGCGCCCGCACGGTCTTCAGCTTGCCCTTCATGTTGCCCACAATGATCTTGGCAAGGATAAAGCCCATGAGTAGCGCACCCGGGATCCACAATACCGACAGGGGTTCGTCCGGTTTTTCGCCAATGTCAAAGGGAGTCCCTTCCCTTGCCTGGGTGATAAAGGAATCGCACAGGGTGGCGTAGGTATCAAAGGCGGTCACAAAGTCCCCGTCGGACAGGTAGGGCTGGATCGCATCGCCGATATACTGGATACCGTAGTCGGTGAAGGCTTTGATCCCGTAGCCACAGGTGGAGATCCACCATTCGCCTTCCTCAATGCTGACCACCAGCAGAAGGCCGTCCCGGTCGTCGCCGTAGCCAAATTCGAAGAACTCATAGGCATAGTCGGCGTACACCATAGCGGAATCGCCTTCCATGGTATCGGTGGTCAAAATGGTCACGTCCACGCTCTGGCGCACACTGATCTCGTCCAGCTGTGCGGTCAGGGCAGCGCCCTCCTCTTCGGTGAGCAGCCCGGCGATATCCACAAAACGCGGGTATGCATTTACAAAGCCGTCCTCTGCGGCAATGGGCAGAGACAGTACGCACAGCAGCACCACCATGCAGGAGATCCATATCCGTTTTTTCATCGTATGTCCCTCCTTACAAAATCGTGTGAATGAGCCATGCGGCTACATAGATGGCAACACCCAAACCGGCGGTCAGTCCCAGCGTCCACTTGGTGGCGGCACCGGTGTCCAGCGGCAGGTCGCCGACAAATTTGCCGGTCTGACCGTTCATGGCGAAAACATATTTGTTCCCGTTCCAGGTGGTGTTCAGCAGCCACACCGGATACAGGGCATAGCGTGCCTTCCCACCGGACAGCTGGATGCTGCTCTGTTCCGGTGTGACCGAAGCATAGCCGGTGACCGTTTGGGCAAAGGCATCCTGGGTGGAGGTCTTCACTCTGGCGTTGGCTCGCTCAATGCTGTCCTCGGCACTGACATCGTATTTGTCTGCCAGATACCCGGCCAGATAGGCGGTCTGGAAATCCACGGCCCCCGACAGGTCGAAGGGCTCGATAGACTCCATCAGGTCGTCCGCCATTTTGGTGGAGCCGTCCACGGGCACACCCGCAAAGCCGATATGACCGCCACGGTAGATGGAGAAATATTGGGTCTCCGTATAGTCATACCGGGCATCGCTCCAACGGCGCAGCTTGGTGGCACGATAGCGCACCTGTGCCTCGGCATCGGTGTCGAACAGCCAGAACGGCACGTACACGCCCTTGATCTCGTCGATATGGTTTTGATCCTTGAATATCTTGGGCAGCAGGCGTTTGCCTTCCAGATGGGACATGAGCTTTTCCTTGGCGGCTTTTTTGTCCAGCTTGAAGGGGATCACCAGATCCGGCTTCAGGGCACCGGCAAACTGTCCCATCATGACCACGGGATTGCCGCAGAAGGGACAAGCGGTGGCAGCGGTGTTGGCATCTCCTACGATCTCCCCGCCGCAGGACTTGCAGACATAGGAACGCAGACCATCGGCCTCGCCATCCTGCCATTCGCTGCCGGCCGTGGTCTCCCACTCCATGGAGTCGGCCTTTTCCCCTTGCAGATCGGCATCGTAACCGGACAAGGTCTCCATGTCGAATTCGGTATCGCAATAGGGGCACTTCATTTTTTGCAGGGTACTGTCAAAGGCGATAGCACCGCCGCAGCAGGGACACTTATATTCCTGTAAGGTGGCCAAAGTGTTCCCTCCTTTCGTATGATTCGATTCCAGTATTGTAAAGCTTGTTATATCGGAATAAGGTTATCCATACATTTACTCTCTGGATAACCTTATCCCATCATCTTATGCTCTTTATCTTATGCTCAGCCGGGAAATGCAGCCAGAGCTTCATCGGCTCTTCTGGCCAGATCGGCTCTATCGCCCAGTACCGCTTCGTCGAGTGCCTGACCGGCAGCAGCAGCCTTATCCATAGCATCGTCTGCTCCGCCCATGACAGCCTTCATACCGGCTGCTACGCCCTTCACAGCATTGATCTGCTGCTTCCAGGTGTTCTTGGCGTTGCTAAAGGTCTTATCGATCTTGAACAGTTCGTTGAAGTACTTCAAGAATGCGTTGTAGTCGCCGGTGCCTCTCAGTCTTTCCCGGAATTCGTACATACCTTCCGTGTTCACGAAGGACACACGCATATTTCTCACCTTTTCGGTGCCGTTGCTGGTCTTCTTTTCTTCTTCTTCGTATTCGTAGTCCCGCAGGTCGGCGATGCGATATACGCAGGCACGGGTCTCCTTGCCGAAGAACATGAACTTGTAGGTCACCTGCACCATGGCCATCAGACCGATGTCGGGCGCGATGTAGATATTGCCGGTGAAGTTGTGCAGCTTCTTTTCCTTATCCTTTTCCTTCAGCTTCGGTACAAAGTAGTGCTCCCACAGCTTGGTACCTCTTTCCACCTGGGCGATGTGGGCCTGCACCTGGTTCAGGTCGGCATGCACACAGTCGAACACCTTCATGCACTTGGAACGGCAGTTTTTCCGGCAGATATAGCTGCCGTCTGCCAGCTTCTGTCCTTGGATCAAATTCACTTCTGCACCGCAAATCGCACACTTGTTAGCCATAGGTATAACTCCTTTTCTCTCATTGTTTATAATGTTGTGTCAAGATGCTGAGGCTCCTGCATCCGCATAGGTTTCGGCAAGGCTGTAGAAAAATGCTTCCAGTGCCGGCTGTGTTCCGCTGGCCATGCACTGTGTGCCATCCGAAAAGGTCAATACGATGCTGGTGCTCTCTGCATCGGCTGCATGATTTTGTTTCGTGGATGCATGCTTCTTCACATAGGTGATCGTGTCGTTTTCCACCAGAATGGACATACATGCGTCCTTTTCCTCTGCCGTGATGGGACAGCCTACCAGCTCTGTTTCCACTTCGTTTTGGTGGATAAAGCAGGTGGCATCAAAGAGCCATGTGTCCGCTTCATTCCGTAACCAGAAGGAATAGTTGACGCTACGATCCATACCGGCATAGGAAATGGCAACGGCCGTGATCTCCTCCGGGGTATGACTGGCGACTGCGGGGGTACTGCTGCATCCCCACAGCCCGCCAATGCCGATGGTCAACAGGCTAAGCAGCATGGCCATCTGTATACACCGTTTCCACATAGGGCTTACCCTAACTTACTGCCGCATTCCGGGCAGAACTTGGGGCTGTTTGCCGGATCGGGATTCTTCCAGCCGCAGTTGCCGCAGAACTTCGCACCGCTCTCCGGCTTCGCATTGCCGCAGGAGGAGCAGAACTTGCCTGTGTTCACCGCACCGCAAGCGCAGGTCCAACTGCCTGCACCGGCTTCCTCCGCTTTGGCGGCAGGTGCTGCGACGGGCTGTGCCGTGGGAACGATCTCCCGGTTCATGAGCAGCTCGGTGATCTCCTTCACCTGGTATTCCAGATCCCGATAGTCGGGGCTGTGGGGGCTGTCCGGACACAGGGTACCGGTCAGGTCCACCTTGATCTCGTCGAACCACGGGGATTCCACGAAGATCCGCACGATGAAGGAATATTCGTAATTATAACGAGGCGGCGAGTAGCTCTTGTTGTTGCCTTCGTTGTCCTTGTAGTAGATCTCCGAACGGTTTTCCTTGACCTCGCACTGCACGTTTTTCACCTGGTCAAAGGAGATCAGGTCGGGGTTTTCGTCCTTCCAATCGTCAAAGAAGGTAACGATAAACTTCTTGGCGGCAGTGTCCACATAGATCATTTTGGAACGGCCATAGTGGCGATCCGGGTGGAAGCCCTCCAGCTGTGCGGCGTTTTCTTCTCTGTATTGCAGCTGTGCCTTGATCTCGTCCACGGTGGAGTGGCGGCGTTCGTTGAACAGGGGAGAGAGCTTTTTGGCGCAGTCCTTGCACAGGTTGCCGTCCTCCAGCTTCCGATTGCCCAAAAGGCCGATCTTTTCGCCGCAGACATCGCAGTATTTTTTATCGAAAAGTCCCATAGTTTACCTCCGTATTGGTATGCCTGCTATATTATACCAAATCACCGTCGTCGAAGGGGTCACCGCATTCCGGGCAGAACTTCGGGGGCTTGGTTCCCTTTTCCGGTTCCCAGCCGCACTTGTCGCAGCGGTACTGGGGCACACCGGCCGGCTTCTTGGCACCGCATTCGGCGCAGAACTTGCCCTTGTTCACAGCCCCGCAGGAGCAGGTCCAGCCAGCATCCTCAGCGGGCTTGGGAGAACCGCATTCCGGGCAGAACTTGCCGGTCGCCGTAGCACCGCACTTGCAGGTCCAACCACCGGCCGGCTTGGGTTCCGGCTTCTTGGCACCGCATTCGGGGCAGAACTTCCCGGTAGCCGTAGCCCCACAGGAGCACTTCCAACCGTTGGCGGCGGGAGCGGGTGCGGCCTGCTGCTGTTGTGCCTGCTGTTGCTGCTGACCCATGGCGAACAGGTTCTGGGCGTTCATGCCACCGGCACCGGCTGCCATATTCATGCCCATAAAGCCTGTCATAGCACCGGCAGAGTTCCCGGCAGCGGTCTTCATGGCTTCTGCCTGGGCACCCACTAAGGTAGCGGCTGCCATGGTGGGGTCACGGTTGATGGCGTTGCGCTGTGCCTGCTTGATCAGGTCGGCATCTTCGTCCGGCAGGGTCACGGAACCCAGGGCGATGCTCACCACGGTCAAACCACGGAGCGCACCCCACTTTTCGGACAGCGCCGCATTCATGGCGTTTTCCAGGTCGGTGTTGTGGGTGACGATCTGGTTCGGGCGCAGCTCCATGTCGGACAGCTTACCGAACGCCGGCTGCAGGGCGCTGATGAACTCGGCCTTCAGCTGTCCATCCAGCTCGTCACGGGTATATTCGGTGGATACGTTGCCGCATACGTTGGTATAGAACAGCAGCGGGTCGGCGATCTTATAGGAGTACACACCGGAGCAGCGAACGGACACGTCAATGTCCAGACCGATCTTGGAATCCACTACCCGGAAGGGGATCGGATTGGGGGTACCGAACTTGTTGTCGATCAGCTCTTTGGTGTTGAAATAGTACACTCTCTGATCCATACCGGTGTCGCCACCATAGGTGAAACGCTTACCGATGGTCTTGAAGGTCTCCTTGATGCTTTCGCCCAGACTGCCGGAGAAGATAGAAGGCTCGCTGGAGCTGTCGTATGTAAATTCACCGGGTTCGGCGCAGACCTCCACGATCTTGCCCTGCTCCACGATGATCATACACTGTCCATCGGCTACGGCGATACCGGAACCATTGGTGATGATGTTGTCGCTGCCTCTGGTGTTGGTAGAGCGACCGCTGACACGCTTTTCACCCTTGCGCATCAACACATCCTTCGGCAGTGCTTCACAGTAGAAATACTCTTTCCATTGATCTGCCAGTGTGCCGCCAATGGCACCAAGTCCTGCTTTGATAAGTCCCATAATACAGATTCCTTTCTATGCAATCGTGTGATTTCAAATTTTATTTATATTTCGGCTGCGGATATATCAGCCAACGGCTTCGTCGGTATTGGCCATGTCCTCCAGCGATTCCAGATACATCTCCACTTCCTCGATGCTGTCAAACAGCATGCCGTCGCCGATCACCTGGTAATAGCCGGTATCCGGATCCATCTTATACGTATACGTCAGGTCCACGGCATATTCCGCATAGACATCGATCTCTTCGCTGTCGTCGTCCATGCCACGATACATGCCGAACTTCAAAAGATAATGGTTATAGTAATATTCCGGTCCCATGTATTCCAGCGCATAGCCGTTTGCCAGGCCTTCCTCCAGCTCATAGCCGTAGTTGTACTGGAACCACTGGAGCGTCTCATAGCCCAAAGAACGAATGTCCAGCGGGGCGATGTCGAGCCAGCCGTCTGCCGGTGCCATCATGTAGGCATATTCCGTGCTCGCATTGGGACGCAGCTCGTACATGGCTTCCCCATTTTGCACCGTCACGTAGACATTGCTGTACGAATCGCTGTAGTTGCACCGGAGCAGGATCGGCTCTCCCACCGTGCCTTCGTACAGAGGAGCGGTCAGGTCGTCCACAAATTCGGCGTCCTCGGTGATCTCCGAGGGATAGATGGTGATCCAGGCACCCTCGCCCGGCAGCAGTGCAAAGAGCTGTTCCCCTTCGCCCAGTACCACGGCACCGTTGCCAAACACGGGCATATAGTCCACCACTCTATCGTATTCCAGGCACTCCCGGATATAGTCCTCGTTCCAGTCACTGCCTACCAGTTCGATATACATGACACCGCCCATGCAGCCACGCTCCTCCACGAGAGCCTGCAGGTAGGCATATTTGGCACCCCAATAGGGATTGTCCTCGTGGGAGACAGGCACCGTTGTGGGCTCGATAGCTACAGCCGTCGTTTCCTCTTCGGCGGGAGTCGTATCGGTGGTCTCCACGGCCGGTGCGGTAGTGTCTTCGGCTTCGGCAGTGGTGTCCGCTTCTGCTGTAGTATCTGCGGCCTCGGCAGTGGTATCCCCCGCTTCGTCTGTGGCTGTGCCGTCCTCCAGCGCACCCATGGCGGTCAGCAGCGTATCGTTCAGCGCTTCGTCCAATTCCGCATTGCCTGTGGTGCAGCCCGTCAACAACAGCAGGCAGAGCAAGCACAGGGAAAGGGAATATTTCTTTTTCTTCATGGATCAAAATCCTCCTGATCCTGCCGGCAGACCCCGACACCTTTGTCGAAAGCCATTTTTCACCGACAGACATTTTTTTCGTATGGGCAATTTTTTATGGTCATTTTATTGACGGAGACCCAAAATTATGGTATAATAGAACCAGGAACACATGGGTCGGCTCTGACTGCATTGGCGTGCTACGTAGAGCCTTCCCACCGACATATACCATTCCAACAGCCCAGGGGGAATGCGCCGTGCAGCGTATCCACCGGGAGTCGTCCCCGATGCCAAAAGGTTCTCGCAAAACCGTTTGGCTATGGTGACCTTTCGGAACTGTATACCTTTTGTGGTTCCTGTATCTATAGTATACTTGATTTTGGCACTTTTGTCCCCCACCTAAACCCCAAAAAGGTGGGGATATACCCTAAAAAAAACCAAAAAAGTCGTCAAAAAGGTGGGTTTTGCGTGAAAAATCCCCAACCTGAGAGAAAAGAAGGAATTATGAACATGAAGAAGCTACGCATCCTACTGCTCTATGCCATGGTGCTGTCACTGCTGCTGACCGTCCTTTCCGGCTGCGAGCAAAAGACACTACTCGACCCCGATGCGCCGGTCACGCTGACCATGTGGCATGTATATGGGGAACAGGCCGACTCGCCTATGAATCGCCTGATCGAGGAATTCAACCGCACGGTGGGACGGGAGAAAGGGATCATCATCAACGTTTCCCTGCTGTCCAGCACCGCACAGATCGGCGAAAAGCTGCTTGCTGCCCAGCGCGAGGAGGCAGGCTCTGTTGCTATGCCCGATCTGTTCTTCTGCCACAACAACAACGCCATGGAATTGGGTGCGGACAATCTTCTGAACTGGCAGGAGGTATTTTCCAAAGCGGAACTGGCTGATTATGTACCGTCCTTTGTGGAGGATGGGATGGTAGAGGGACAGCTTTCGGTATTCCCCATCTCCAAATCCACCCATTTATTGTTCATCGCCGGTACCCAATTTGACCGTTTTTCCGCCGAGACAGGCGTGACCTACGACGATCTTGCCACCTGGGAAGGCTTTTTCGGCGCAGCCGAGACCTACTACACCTGGTCCGGTGGCAAACCCTTCTGCGCCCTGGACTACCCCATCCGCATGGTGGAGCTGTATGCACTGGAAAAGGGAGCAACGGCGCTCTACACAGACGAAGGCTGGTATGATTTTGAAGAACCGCTTTTGCGTGAGGGCTGGGAGGTGCTGGCCGATGCGCTGGTGAAGGGGCATGTGATCGTGTCGGACCTGTACTCCAACACCCAGGTCATGACGGGGGAGGTCATGTGCGGACTGGGTTCCTCTGCCTCGATCCTGTACTATAACGATACGGTCACCTACCCGGACAATACGTCGGAGCCTATGGATCTACAGGTGCTGCCGCCGCCGACTGCTGCCGATACAGATCCGCTGGTGACACAGGCCGGGGTGGGACTTTGCGCCTACAAGACCACCGAGCAAAAGGCAGAGGCGGCAGCTGTGTTTGCCCGCTGGCTGACGGAGGGAGAACGGAATCTGGCATTTTGCGTGGAGACCGGATATATGCCTGTCAGCAAGGATGCCTTTGCTGCGATCGAGGACTACAGCTTTACAAGCACTGCCTACAAAAATCTGTACACAGCACTGAAGACCGTCCATGATACAGCCACTGCCGTCCGCGAACCTGCCTTTGCCGGATACTATACCCGGATCTATGCCCTGTACGATGCCCTGCGGGAACAGCAAAAGCATTACCCTGACCGGTATTCCGCTGGAGAAAATGCGACAGAGCTGGTTTTGGAGACATGGGAGCTGTTCCGGAACGTGCAGTAAGGCGGTGAGAAAATGGAATTTTTCGCTTTTCCACCGAGTAAGCAGTTCCTGCGTACTCTGAGTAAGCAGTTCCTGCGTACTCTGAGTAAGCAGTTTCTGCACCCGCCGAAAAAGCAGTCCCTGCGGCGTAAGCTGTTTTGGTATATGCTCCTCTTTGCCGTGCTGCTCCTGCTTTTGCTGCTGACCACCCTGACGCTACTGGGTACCTTCACCGGTACCGGAGAACGGGTCACGTCGCTTTTGCAGTTTCAAACGACGGTATTTGAGCAGCAGATCAACACCTATTTCGACAATTTGGCGGTAATGAGCGTACAGCTTTCGGAGACGCTGACGGAGCAGATCGACACGTATCTCACCGAAAATGACATATCCTTTGCGGCCCTAAACGATGATGAGGGTCACATCGAGCAGCTACAGGAGGTACTGATCGAGCCACTGCGGCACAAGCTGTGGGAGGCAGATTGCACCGGTGCCTTTATGCTGCTGGATGCCCAGGTGAACTCTACGATTGAAGACGCTGCCGTGTCTCGGACAGGGATCTATTTGCAGCGCAACAGTCTGGAAACGGTGGACAGTCGTGTACTGCTCTACCGGGGACTGGCACATGTTGGGAAGGCCCACGACTGCATGCCCCACCGGAAATGGCGGCTGGAATTTCGCACGGATGTGTTTCCGGCATACGACACCTTGAAGGCCGAGGCTTCTTTCCCTCTGCGCTCCAGCTATCGTATATCCGATGTGGTACTACTGCCCGGCACCGACCAGCATGTGTGTCTCATGACCATTCCCCTACTGCGGCAGGATGGGACCTTTCTCGGGCTCTGTGGCTTTGAGATCAGCGAGGGCTATTTCAAGCAGACCTTTGCCCAGCCGTCGGAGCTGGAGCATGCCATCTTCTGCATTTCTCCCTGCAAGAACGGGCTGGATCTGGCAAACGATACCCTCAGTGCCGGGGTACGCCATGCGTATTATCTGGAACCCAGTGGGGATTATCAGTCGGTATCCCGGAAGGATGGGCTGACGGTCTACACCAGCGAAACGGATGCCTACATCGGGATCACCAAGGAGATCGACCTGTGTCCGGGGAACGGTACCACGTATCTCAGCGTACTGATCCCCAAGCAGGACTACGACGACATGGTATTCCGGGACTTGCTGCGGGGGATCCTGCTATTCTGCGTATTCCTTGTGGCGGCGCTCACGCTGACCTTTTATTTCACCAAACGATACATCCAGCCCATCAAGCAGGACCTGGCACAGATCCGGCAGAAGAAATACACCGATGCCACCGCCCACACCACCGAGACCGACGACCTGTTTGCCTTTTTGACCGAGCAGGATCGGATCCATGCGGAAACGCTGACCCGTGCGGAATCGGAGAAGGCACAGGCACTCAGTGCTGCGGAGGAAATGCAGGATCGCTATGCCGAGGCCACCAAGACGGCCGAACGCCTTGCCTATTCCCGCAAGGACGAGATCGACCCCTATGAATACGAGAACTTCAAAGCGGGTCTGCAAACGCTGACGGAAAAGGAGCGGGAGGTATTCGAGCTGTATCTCAGCGGCAAGACAGCCAAGGAGATCGCACCGCTTTTGCACATCCAGGAAAGCACGCTCAAGTACCACAACCACAATATGCTGGGAAAGTTAGGCGTATCCTCCCGGAAGCAGATGCTTCGCTTTGCGGCACTGCTGCAGCAGGAGCAGGGAACGTAACGATATGGAGACAAGAAAGACTGCCTGCGGCGCAATTCCGTAGACAGTCTTTTTGTGGTATTGCTAACCCGGTACCACTGCGTATCACAATGGCAGAGGACTGACAAACAGCATCCCGAACACCGGCAAGGTGAAAGCAGATGCGATCGACCGTGGTTTGGAGCCATGGGGCAGAAAAGGACAACGGCAGGAACGGCACAAACGCACACATTCTTACAGAAGATTTTGGATAACCTCTTGCAATTTGGTGGGGATTGTGTTATACTAATACCTTGAATAGGAATATTTGGTTATGCGCACAGGAGGGGCTATGGCAGACGTTACGATCCGTGAACTATTACAGATGCAGCACACGCTGGCAGAGAAAAAGGGCTGGCTGAAGGACCGCACACCGGAGCACGCACACATGAGCATACTGTGGTCCATCGATGAGCTGGGAGAGGCCATTGCCATCATTAAAAAGAAGGGTTCCGATGCCATCATGGAAAACCCCAGCGTGCGGGAGCATTATGTGGAGGAAGTGGCGGATGTGTTCATGTATCTACTGGACATGATGGAATCCTACGGGATCACCGCCGAGGAATTCTCCGACGCCTATATCCGCAAGTTCCGGCACAATATGGGACGAGACTGGGTCGAGAACGATACCATGTACGAATCCATGGCAACCCATCGGCTGCTGGTGCCTCTGACCGTGCTGGAGTCTGCGCCCGAACAGGCCGCCCGAATGGTGGAGGTTCTGGGCAAAACAGACGTAAAGCTGGTGCTTGTCACCCATCTGCCCAAAGAACGTGCCGCCCATCGCCTGCTGGATGCCGATATATCTCCCGATGCCTTCACCTGGATCGATGCCGACGAGTTCGACAGCCTGCCTGTTCTTTTCGCCAAAGCCTTGGATGGAGACGATCCGGCTGCCGCTTTCGCCATCGTGGGCAATGCGGAAGAAGTACACGCCGCCGGGGAGAACCGGATCTGCACCATCTCCTTTGCCGGGGATGCGCTGGACACCACCCTCACCTGCACTGCACTGACGGACGTGCCAAAGCTGCTCACCGAACAGGGGAAATAAACGCAAAACCTGTGAGAGGATGTGGTATCATGCGGTATACAGACTATACCGGAACCGATGCGCCTACACGATCCATACATTATAATAATGCAATATCATGAAAGGACTTTTACTATACAATGGAATCTTTCAAGAATACCGATAAACGGACCCACTATTGTGGTACACTCACCGCTGCCGACATTGGCAAAAAGGTGGCTGTGCTGGGCTGGTGCCAAAAGCAGAGAGACCTGGGCAGCCTGATCTTCATCGACCTGCGGGACAGATCCGGCATCGTGCAGCTTGCCTTTGACGACAACACCGACCGGGAGATCTTTGACAAGGCCTTTGGCGTGCGTGCCGAATACGTGCTGGCCGCTCAGGGTACCGTTCGTTCCCGTGGCGAGGGTGCCATCAACCATGACCTGCCCACCGGCGAGATCGAGATCGCTGTAGAGGGCTTCAAGATCCTGTCCGTGGCACAGACCCCCCCGTTCGCCATCGTGGAAAACAGCGACGTAAAGCCGGAGCTGCGGCTGAAGAACCGGTTCTTAGACCTGCGTCGTCCCGACCTGCAGCGCAACATCATCGCCCGTAGCCAGATCGTGAAGATCGCCCGGAACTACTACGCCGACAACGGCTTCATCGATATCGAGACCCCCAACCTGGTCAAGCCCACACCCGAAGGCGCAAGAGACTATCTGGTACCCAGCCGTGTGCATCCCGGTAAGTTCTATGCCCTGCCCCAGTCTCCCCAGCTGTACAAGCAGCTGCTGATGTATGCCGGTTTCGACCGCTACATTCAGATCGCTCGCTGCTACCGGGACGAAGACCTGCGTGCAGACCGGCAGCCGGAATTCACCCAGATCGACCTGGAAATGTCCTTTGCCGATGAAGAAGACATCATCGCCATCAACGAAGGCTTCCTGAAGAAGATCTTCGACGAATTCATGCACCAGCCCCTGACCGTTCCCTTCCCCCGGATCACCTGGCAGGAAGCTATGGATCGCTTCGGTTCCGACAAGCCCGACACCCGTTTCGGCATGGAACTGTGCGACCTGTCCGACCTGGTGAAGGACTGCGGCTTCTCCGTGTTCTCCGGTGCTGTGGCTGACGGCGGTTCCGTTCGTGGGATCACGGTCCCCGGCGGTGCCAAGATGTCTCGTAAGGAGATCGATTCTCTGGTAGAATTCGTAAAGACCTACGGTGCCAAGGGTCTGGCATGGTTCAAGAATGCCGCCGGTGCTGTGTCCTCCTCCTTTGCCAAGTTCATGACCGAGGACGAAATGAACGCACTGCTTACCCGTCTGCACGTACAGGAAGGGGATCTGGCGCTGATCGTAGCTGCCAAGAACAAGGTGGTTTACGATGCTTTAGGTGCGCTGCGCTGCGAAGTGGCCAAGCGGATGGATATGATCGACAAGACCAAGTTCAACTTCCTGTGGGTAACGGAATTCCCGCTGCTGGAGTACTCCGAAGAAGACGGTCGTTTCTATGCCATGCACCATCCCTTCACCATGCCCATGGAAGAAGATATGCCCCTGCTGGACACCGATCCCGGCAAGGTCCGTGCCAGAGCCTATGACATCGTGCTGAACGGTACCGAGCTGGGCGGCGGTTCCATCCGGATCTCCAACACGGCACTGCAAAAGAAGATGTTCGCTGCCCTGGGTATCGGGGACGAAGAAGCGGAAGAAAAGTTCGGGTTCCTGCTGGAAGCCTTCAAGTACGGTGTACCGCCCCACGGTGGTCTGGCCTTTGGTCTGGACAGAGTGGTGGCACTGCTACTGGGTCTGGACGACATCCGGGACGTGATCGCCTTCCCGAAGGTGCAGAACGCCTCCGAGCTCATGTCCGGCTGCCCGAACCTGGCAGATCCCAAGGCTCTGGAAGAGCTGGGCATCGCTGTGGTAGCCGATGTGGAAGAAGACGACGAATAAATCTACAGACGACATCTATGTTTGACAAAGAGATCTCTCCCATGAGGGGTCTCTTTTCCACTTGTTTGGCACACACATTTTCACCCAAAACCTATTCGATACCAATGAGAAGAATACTGGAAACTGCTGAAAATCTTCCTATTATGTTGCATTTTTCTGGGAACGGTGCTATAATAGGTTGCTGAGATGTTGTGGTCATCCACTTTGGAAGAAAAATGGAGGCACAGCACCACTTACCATGGTAGGCATACCATAAGGAGGCGATCGATTTTTTGAACCATCCCATCATTGGCGGCATTGTAGCAGCGTTGCCCGGCCTGCTCATAGCCTGGATCAACGCAAGGCTCACAGCAAAGGCGGCTGGTTCCGGCACCACGACCCTTTCTCTCATCCCGGTTTTGCGGATGGCACTGAGCGTAGGGTATCTGGCGCTTGTGTATCTGGTGTCTCCCTATCTGCCCTGGGAGCGGATCTGGATGCTGGCGGGTGCCTGCGTGGGACTGACGGTCCCCATGTTTTTCTTCACGTTCCGGCTGCTGCGTAGGCTGGACGGGCCAAAGGATGCCGATGCATCTGCGACACAAACACAAAATCACAAAGGAGGCGATTGCTGAATGGGAGAAGAATCCAAGGTGATCATCCATTTGGGTGGGATCCTGGATGTGACCGGGGAGGTCGTTGCCATGTGGGCAGTGCTGCTCATCGTACTGCTTCTGTCCCTCATTGCGACCCGCAATCTCAAGGAACGACCTGGTGTCTTCCAGAATATGGTAGAGACCGGCGTGGAATATCTGGACAACTTTTTCTCCGGGATCATCGGCAAAGCACACACACGCAAATACTTCTATTATCTGGGTTCCCTGTTTATCTTCATCATATTTGCCAACTATCTGGGGCTGATCCCCGGTGTTGGTCTGACGGACTATTTCAAGGCACCCACATCTTCCCTGTCCGTAACGCTGGGTCTGGGCGTATGCACCTTCTTCTTTATCCAGATCTCCGGTCTGCGGGTAGGCGCAAAGCACTACTTCAAGCGGTTCGTCAGTCCCATCGTCGTCATGCTGCCCCTGATGGTACTGGACGAATTCATCAAGCCCGCTTCTCTGGCGCTTCGTCTGTTCGGTAACGTCTTCGGCGAAGAGACCGTTACCCACAACCTCTACGACCTGCTTCCCATCGGTGCGCCGGTACTGATGATGGCTCTGTCCTGCCTCTTCTGCGCGATCCAGGCGCTGGTCTTCACCATGCTGACCTCCATCTACCTGGAAGAGACCATCGAAGTGGAAGACTAAATCGGGTCGGTACAACAAATCGTCAAATCGTATTTTACATATTCAAAGGAGAATACAATCATGGATAGTTCCGCTTATATCGCTATTGCCGCAGCCATTGCTATTGCTGTCAGCACCATTTTCCCCGCCATCGGTCAGGGTCTTGCCGCTAAGGCTGCTATGGAGAGCATTGCCCGTCAGCCGGATGCCGCCAAGGATATTCGTTCCACACTGATCATTGCGCTGTCTCTGATGGAAGCGCTGACCATTTACGGCCTGCTGATCGGCTTCATTCTGGCTTCCAAGATCTAAAGGAGGCACGCTGTGACCATTCAAATTTCGGTTCTGCTGTGGACCGTGATCTGCTTCTGCCTGTTCATCTTCATTGTCAACCGGTTCTTGTTCAAGCCGCTGTTTGCTGTGATGGACAAGCGGCAGGAGAAGATCGATCGGGCACAGCAGAAAAAGGAAGAACACGCCAAAGCCCTGGCAGATGCAGACAAGGCCTTAGAAGCTTTCCGGGATGCAGAGAAGCGGCACCTGGCAGATCTGGTGCAGACGGAGATCGCCCATGCACGCAAGGAAGCCGACACCCTTCTTGTGGTCACCCACAGAAAGCAGAACCAGGAATTGGACCTGCACGTAGCGGCACTGGAAGAGGAATCCAAAAAAATCGAAAAAGCACTGGACGACCGGATGGATGCACTGGCTACGCTGTACGCCTCCACCCTGCTGTCCTGATAAAGGGACATAATGCTGCAATTTGTATATTCACTCATCAACTTTGCCCTGCTGGCCGGCATCATCCTGCTTTTGTTCCGCAAGACCATTGTACGGATCTTCCGTGGACGGAGAGAGCGGATCGATGCGGCACTGGCAGAGGCAGAACGGTTGGAAACCGAAGAACTGTCTGTTCCCACACCGCCGACGACCTACTCCAATGCGCTGCCGGAGACGGTGCAGGCAGAGATCGCCCAGATCCGGGCCAATGCGGAAAACAGTGCCGAGATCATGCGGCGGCAGACGGCGGACACCGTAGAGGATCTGCGCCGGGAAATGCTGCTGGACGTAAAGGAGCGGTACATCGACCGGCTGGTGGACAAGATCCAGACCATGTTGACCGAGGAGCCCTATGTGTCCGCCATTCGTGCCAAGGAGCCGGAGATCGCCCAGCGAATCATGGAAAAAATGGAGATCACCCCCGGGGACATGGCATACCTGCGGCGCAAAGACGTGCTGTATGTGACCCTGACCTCCGCTTTCCCGCTGGACCAGTCCATTGTGGATCGCATAGGGGAAAGAGCCACGGCACTCCTGGAAGCGGTAGGCGGCAAGGCATCCTACTGGGTCAAGACGGATCCGACGCTCATTGGCGGCTTCCGGCTGCGAGTCGGGGACACGATCTACGATATGACCGTGGCAGACCGGCTGTATCAGCTGCGCCGTAAGCTGGAGCATCAGGACATCACCGGCGAAGAAGATGCAGAAAAGCTCATCGCCGATCTGACCCGTGGTATCACGGAGCTGCACAACGAGGTCAGCGAATTCCAGCTGGGTCGTGTCATCAGCGTATCCGACGGGATCTGCTGGCTGGATGGGCTGGCCGACATCATGTACGGCGAGGTCATCGAGTTCGAATGCGGCGAACGTGGCATGGTGCTGGACATCGAGCCGGATCGTATCGGCTGTATCATCTATGGCCGGTATGAACACATCGAAAGCGGTAGCCGGGTACGTCGTGTAGGTCGGATCGCCAGCGTACCGGTAGGCGAAGAGCTGCTGGGCCGTGTGGTAGACCCGCTGGGCCATTCGCTGGACGGCAAGGGTCGTATCTGGACCCAGGAACGCCGCCCCATCGAATATGCCGCCCCCTCCATTCCCGATCGTGCCGCCGTCTCCCGGCCTATGCACACGGGGATCAAGGCCATCGATGCACTGGTGCCCATTGGCAGAGGCCAGCGTGAGCTGATCATCGGCGACCGCCAGACCGGCAAATCCTCCATCGCCATCGACACCATCATCAACCAAAAGGGCACCGGTACCATTTGTATCTACGTTGCCATCGGGCAGAAGGACACCACCATCGCCGAGATCCGGGACAGACTGGTGCAGTACGGCGCAATGGAATACACCACGCTGGTGTGTGCCTCAGCGTCCTCCTCTGCTTCTATCCAGTATATCGCACCCTTCGCCGGTGCTGCTATGGCAGAATATTTCATGTACCAGGGCAAGGACGTGCTGATCGTATACGACGACCTGTCCAAGCACGCTGTGGCATACCGGGAGCTGTCCCTGCTGCTGCACCGCCCCTCCGGTCGTGAAGCATACCCCGGGGACGTATTCTACCTGCACTCCCGTTTGCTGGAACGGGCGGCACAGCTTTCTCCGGAACTGGGCGGCGGTTCCATTACGGCACTGCCCATCATCGAGACCCAGGCCGGCGACATTTCCGCATACATCCCTACCAACGTGATCTCCATCACCGACGGGCAGATCTTCTTAGATGCCGACCTGTTCAACGAAGGCCAGCGTCCGGCTGTCAATGTGGGGCTGTCGGTATCCCGTGTGGGCAGTGCGGCACAGACCAAGCTGATGAAGCAGGTGTCCGGCCGACTGCGTATGGATCTGGCACAGTATCGAGAGCTGGCGGGCTTCACCCAGTTCGGCTCCGATGTGGACGCTGCCACCAAGAAGGTGCTGGACAGTGGTCGGCGCATGATGGCGGCTCTGCTGCAAGGCCGGTATGCACCGCTGCCCGACTGGGAACAGGTGCTGCTGCTCTTTACCGTATCGGAAGGGCTGGCTGACCATGTGGATACCGGTAAGATGGAGACCTACGCCAAGCGGCTGGCACTGCATATGGAAGCCCACTATCCGGCACTGACCGCAGAGCTGCAAAGCGGCAAGAAGCTGTCGGAGGACGAAAAAGCACAGCTGCGTGCTGCCATTGCTGCTTTTGCGGCACCGGCAGATGCAGCAGGCGAGGTAGCATAAGATGCCAAGTCTACTGGAACTGAAAAAGCACCTGCACAGCATCCAGATGACAGGCCAGCTTGCCGGGGCTATGAAAACGGTCTCTGCCGCCAAGCTGAACAGGCTCAATGGTGCATTGCAGCGTTTTTCCACCTATGAAGACCTGTGTCAGCAGATCTTAGACCGATTTGGCGGGGATCTGGCAGAGATGTACCCCTGTGGTGCGCCCGATGCACCGGGATGCTACGTGGTGCTGGGTGCTAACAGAGGGCTGTGCGGCGGCTACAACATCGAGCTGTACAGCTATGCCGACCAGCTCCTGCGGCAGTCGATCCCGGCCGGATCCCTGCTGATCGTGGTCGGTAAGCACGCCATCGCCCATTATCGGGAAAGCGGCCTGCCCATATATCGGGAATACACCCTGCCGGACACCTTCCGCTACGAGGACTGTATGGCACTGTTCGATGAGATCGTGGGGCTGTACACCAATGGTACGGTCTCTTCGGTGACGCTGATCTATCAGCACTTTGTCAATATGCTGACCCAGACACCCCAGAGCCACCAGCTTTTGCCCCTGACTATGGTGGATGCCCACACGGACATGGCGGTGGAGGAGCTGTACGTGCCGGACAGAGAAACGGTGCTGGGGGCGGCGGCAAGCACCTGTCTCCATGCCGATTTCTACAGCCATTTGCTGGAGGCCGGTGCGGGGAATCAGGCAGCTACCCTGATCGCCATGCGTTCTGCCTTCGACAATGCCGAATCCTCTGCGGCCGCATTGGAATCCGCCATCAGCCGCAAGCGCCAGAGCGATGTGACCTCCAGCGTGATCGAGACCGCCGGTGGGTTCATAGAGGAATAGGATATTCAGTAAAAGGAGCAAACTATGCCAAAAGATGCAAAAGGCATTATCACACGTATCAATGGGCCTGTGGTGGACATCATGTTCGCCGATCTGGCCCTGCCGGATATATTCCATGCCGTGGTGATCCCCACCGAAAAGGAGACCTTTACCCTGGAGGTCCTACAGCATCTGAGCCAGAATGAAGTGCGGTGTATCGCTATGTCGCCCACCGACGGGCTTTCCCGTGGTATGACCGCCATCGACACCGGTTCTCCCATCACCGTACCGGTGGGCAGCGGTACCCTGGGGCGTATGACCAATGTGACCGGGGAACCCATCGACCGTGCCGGGGAGATCGTCACGGAGGAACGCTGGCCCATCCACCATCCGGCACCGGCCTTCACGGACATTGTGACTGCCGGCGAAATTTTGGAGACCGGGATCAAGGTCATTGACCTAATGACACCCTACGCCAAGGGCGGTAAGATCGGTCTGTTCGGTGGTGCCGGGGTAGGCAAGACCGTGCTGATCATGGAGTTGATCCGCAACATCGCCTTCGAGCACGACGGATATTCCGTATTCGCCGGGGTGGGTGAGCGATCCCGGGAAGGCAACGACCTGTGGAACGAAATGAAGCAGTCCGGGGTGCTGGACAAAACGGCGCTGGTCTTCGGACAGATGAACGAGACGGCGGGTGCTCGACTGCGGGTGCCGCTGGCCGGTCTGACCATGGCCGAATACTTCCGGGAAAACAGCCACAAGGATATTCTGCTGTTCATCGACAACATCTTCCGGTTCACCCAGGCCGGTTCGGAGGTCTCTGCCCTGCTGGGACGGATGCCCTCTGCCGTGGGGTATCAGCCTACGCTGGCCACGGAAATGGGGAAGCTGCAGGAACGGATCGTGTCCACACACAGCGGGTCCATCACCTCGGTACAGGCCATTTACGTACCGGCGGACGACCTGACCGACCCGGCCCCTGCCACCACCTTCTCCCACCTGGATGCCACCACCGTTCTGTCTCGTAGCATCGTAGAGCTGGGGATCTACCCGGCTGTGTCTCCGCTGGAATCCGGTTCCAGAATGCTTTCGCCCGATGTGGTGGGAGACAGACACTATCGCTGTGCCAAGGAAGTGACCAGAGTGCTCCAGCGGTACAACGAGCTACAGGACATCATCGCCATCTTAGGTATGGATGAGCTGTCGGAGGAGGACAAAATGGCTGTCCGCAATGCCCGTCGGGTACAGCGGTTCATGAGCCAGCCCTTCCACGTAGCCGAAGGCTTCACCGGAATCCAGGGCAAGTATGTGCGCACCAACGACACCATCGCCGGATTTGAAGCCATCTTAGGTGGAGAATGCGACGATCTGCCGGAGTCTGCCTTCCTGATGGCGGGTACCATCGACGACGTGTGGGCAGCCGCCAAGGGTTGATGGCCTATGGAAAAAACGATTACCCTGACCCTGATCGTACCGGACGGACAGACCACCACCTGCACCTGTGACGCACTGCGGTTCACCATTCCGGACGGATACGGAAAGGGCAAAAACAAACACAGCGGCGGCAGCATCGGGATCCATCCCGGCCACACGGATGCACTGATGGCTGTGGCGGCGGGGGAAGTGCGTGCCACATTGACCGGGCAACCGGTTCTCCACTGCCTGGTGGGCGATGGGCTGGCTATGGTGAGCGGTACGGCCGTCACCATTTTGACCGACCGGATCACCCAGCCTGCCACCGCCAGTGACAGCGATGCTGAGTAAGTATGTACGACGACGTAAAATGGCAAGCCCGGCTCCACTATGCCATGGCACTGGTGGGTGGCTGCTTT
The DNA here is from genome assembly GCA_964463375.1 of uncultured Ruminococcus sp. Taxonomy (GTDB): domain Bacteria; phylum Bacillota; class Clostridia; order Oscillospirales; family CAG-272; genus UMGS1696. The sequence continues at coordinate 62,928 of CAYXBQ010000010.1, forward strand.
GGGATCTATGCCCTGCTGCAATTTGCCAACACCTTCGGCTCTGCCCAGACCAACAACCTGATCATGATCGTCCGCAGCCTGCTGGAATGGGATACAGTCTCCCTGCTACAGCGGCTGGCGAACCTGGCAGCGTACACCTTGGGGATCCTGCTAACGTTATGGATCGCCAAACGGCCGGTGCGGCAAAAGCAGCGGATCGCCATGCTGGTGGATGCCATAGCGGCATTGGTGCTTGGATTTCTGCCACCGCTGCCGCCCATGGTGGGTCTATGTCCCCTGTCCTTTGCCATGGCGACCCAGTGGTGCAGCTTTGGTGGGCTCCCGGGCTGTGTCAGTGCCAACACGTTCTCCACCAACAACTACCGGCAGTTTGTCACAGGGCTGTACACCTACTGCACCGACAAAACTGCGGAAGGCCGGGCAAATGCCAAGCTGCGGCTACGGTTCTACGGCTGCACGCTGCTGTCGTTCCACTGCGGGATCACGGGGATGTATCTGCTCTGGCATATGCTGGGGCAAAAGAGCATTTGGTGTACGTGGCTACCGCTGGGGCTTGCGCTGTGGCTGAGTCGGAAAGAAGAATAGGAAAAAGAGAATCCCCTTTTGGTAGGCATTTGTTCGTCTACACGAAGGGGATTCTTGCATTTTTCGTTTTACCGCTGCTCTCCGCCATATACGCTTGCGATCTGTGCGTAATAGGCCTTTTCGTCTGCCACTGCGGATAGCCCACCGATCTGGCTGAAGGTCCCGATCCGTGGGATATTGGCAAAGGGCGTATTGGTCAACGCTTTGGCAGTGGCCTCGGCAAATTTGTATGTTGGATCCAGTCGTCCACAGGCAGCACATCGTTTGATAAACGCCTGATACAATGCTATAGTATCCTAATTGGATACGATTATATATAGTTTTGCTACAAAAGTTAAAAGCAAAGTCGTACACCTTCCCAAAGTATCGGTTGCAACTGTTGCATATATCATTGTATGTGATTTCGGATAATAAAAATCTTTTGTATTTTTTGATAAATACTTGCATATTCCTGCATAGTGTGCTATAATGTACATGCTGTACATACAGATACTTTTGGAGTATGTTTGTTTTGATTCAATCAATCAGTGAAGCTGGTTTTGAATAGATCCATTTAAAGGAGTGGTTGCATATGAAAAAAATAAGTTCAGTTTTATTGACAATCGCAATTCTATGGCAGACAATTATAACATGCGGTATAGCCATATCCGCTGCTACATCAAAATTTGCAATTACATCACCGCCAGTTATAAAACCAATGGAGAGTGCAGTCGTATCCTATTTGGATGCCCCCAATTTGGAATGGACAGAGGAAGCAGATGCTGCAGGCTACCGTATCTCCATTCGAAATCTCAGAACAAATGAGCTTTTGGTTGAAAATGAGTGGACCGCAAAGACATGGTATTCCTTGGATGGCGTACTCGACGAAGCAAACTGTTCCTATAAAGTATGGGTTGGGGCTATGTCATCTAAGTCCGCTGCAGGTGTTGATGCCTTTACATGGGATTACCTACAGATCGATACACAGTCCGAAGTTCCATGCATCGAAGATGAGGACTGGATCGATAGAACATACAATAGTGTCGTTCTATGCATGAATATTACAAAGGATAACGGCAGTGCGATCACCGATAGTGGGTTCTATTTTGAGGACACGAATACGGGTGAAGAAACGACATATAGCTTTAAGCAGTATGGTTCCTATAGTGCAACCACAAAAGGCTATAAAGAAATGACAATAACCGGTTTGAAACCTGATACATTATACTATTTTTATGCCTATGCTATAAATGGCGTAGGTGAAACCGTAACGTCCAGAGGTTGCGTCACTACAGAAGAATATGATTGCCCGCATACATATGGCGTTTATACCAACAAAGATCCCGATAGTATCAAATATGTAGATATAGATGATGAGACCCAGCATAAAGAAATTTGGTATTACGACGAATATTGTTACTATTGTGATAAAGTAGTAACCACCAAAGCCGTAAAAGAGACGTATTATCGAGATCACACATGGAGAAATGATGTGTGTCAAAACTGTAAATATGCAAAAGTATGTCAGCATAATAATACATATGCAGATTACTACGAAACCACGTATGGTGATATCACAGAAACAACACATACACGATATGAATTATACCATAATATATGTGAAGATTGTGGCGAACAATTAGATTCCTATGATTGGGATACATATAAGAATGAGAAGCACACATTCAAAAAGGATGTTTGTACAGAATGTGGTTATACACGTGCAGAAGAATTGACGCTTACAGTTAGTGTCACAAAAACCGAGATAGTAGTGGGTGAGTATGTGTCCGTTAACGCCAAAGCTGCAGGTGGATCAGGTGGCTACCAATATACCTATTATGTATATGCAAACGGTGAAGAGGTAGATGCTTATGTATCCGATGAAGCCTATGGACACACTGCCAAAAGTGTAGGCGAGTTCTATTTCAAGGTCACTGTCACCGATTCTGACAGAAATTCTGTAACTGTGAACAGTCCCGTGATTACCGTTACGGAGGATGAAAGTGTCGTGCCGGAGATTCAGGATATCCAAATTTATACGCCTACCGAAGGCGAGGAGATCGACCGTTTAGATCCTACGGATCTAACATGGGCAGCAGTCGAAACCGCAGATGCCTATTGGGTGAGCATATACAACGCTACCGGCACATGCTTGTCCACCACCAAGTGTACAGATAACATCATGCCTTTGGTGGACATGCTCCCCACAGCTGCGTCCTACTATACGGTCGAAATACATGCATACAATACCGATGCAACTAAAGTTGGGTATGGCTCGTCCTATTTTTACACATGCGCCGAAACGCCCATCGTTGCAACGGGTAGTTCAACCAATATTACAGATCATTCAACTGAATTGTTACTGACCATTATTCGAGATGGTGGTAGTACAATCACAGAAAGCGGTTTCTATGTGGGCACCAATGCCAATGCCTTAACGACCCGGTATCCGATCAATGGTACTTGCGAAAAAGGCGAGCATTCTCTCGTAATTGAGGGTCTGACTGCCAATGAGACCTATTATTATCAGGCATATGCTATAAACGAAATGGGAGAAGGGGTAGGTGCTGTGTATGCCTTCACGACCAGTTCGTCCATGCCCTTGCTTGTTTCTCCTACTACGCTCACATTCCCCGGAAATGCTGGAGATGATACTATATCGGTTAACGCTGACGGCGACTGGGAAGTTACTGTCACCAAAGGTGCGGACTGGATCACAGTGAACAGACAATATGGTTTCGGCAGTAGAAATGTAAAGGTTTCGGTCGATGCAAACGATACCTCTATGGATCGAACGGGTACTATACAGATCACCGATGATACTGGCTCTGTGTATATCACGATACAACAAGACTGTGATGTGATCCCTACTCTGCAAGTAAACACAGAGAATCTTTCGGTAGGAGCCGACAAGGTAGTTGTGGATACGATCAGGATCACATCCAATGCAGAATGGAGTGTGACCTCTACTGCATCGTGGATCGTTCCTTCGGTTAGCAGCGGAAAATATGACGACACCATCAGTCTGGCAATCCAAGCGAACACGTCGTCAACACAAAGAACCGGAGAGATCAAGATACGCTCCGGTGAGCATCTCCATACGATCACGGTAACACAAAAAGCACCAAGTCGACCTTGGATCCAGGATTTTGTGAGCACATATACGGTATTTGCCAATGAAAAATTCAATCTGCACGGAATTGTGTCCGCAGCTGATGGTGGTACACTAAAAAAGATAACAGTTAAATCGGTAGACAATCGTGATTTTTCTGTTACTGTATACACCAATGACGTGGAAACATACGATTTAGGGAATCTTGCTGCTTTTGACACAGCAGCTCTGCCGATCTATAATGTCGCCGGCACCTACACGTATGCAATTTATGCTACTGCTGACAATTTTACGATAGCGGATAATGAAATTGGCCGATTCACGGTAACTGTTAAAGAGATCCCTCTGGAGGATGCGCAAGTTTCTTTGTTCAGTACTGCAACAACTGCAACATCCGTTACTGTGAAAGGTAAGATCGTTACGCTTGGCAGTTATTCTTTTGAGGAATGCGGTGTGATCTTGTATGATGCCACAAAAACGCAGATCGATAAAGTGACATTTAACAATTATCCCAAAACAAACACTGGTGTTTTCACAGCAACATTCGATGATTTATCTGCCGGAACAACCTATTACTATAAATGCTATTTGAAAGCAGGTGGAATTACTTATTACGCATTTAGCGGATACGATTCGGTCATTACAAACAATGCAATCATTCAGGATATCCTTTTGGATGTGGCAAATGGTTATTATGACATGGATTCTAACATTTATGTCAACACAGGTGAGCAGTTTAGCATTCTGATTTATCAACAGCCATCCAACTCCATTGTAGATGACTATTCTATTCAACTGAATCCTTCCGCAGGAGCAGAACTTATCCCCGGTCAATCGGCACAAGTCATCATAAACCAGGCTGGTAACTATACACTGACGATCACATTGACCGGCGAAGATGGATTGAGTTGCATAAAAGAAGTTACTATTCATGCAGAATCTGAAAGTCTGAAGGTCACATGCTGTTGTCAACAGAACTATGCTGAACCTGCAAAAAATAAAACAGAACCTTTTCAAGATTCATTTACGCTTTTCCCTGTATACCGTAGCAGCTACTTTGCACAGTCCAGTTATAGTGGATATAACCATGAGTTAGCCAAATTGGCATTGGGACTTTGTGTTGCAGGTTTTACGACAAACGAGCATGATCCCAATTTGAATTACAAAGATCTGGAAATTACTGGTAATTATACAGAGGACAAAAACAATCAAGATTATTACGATCGTGTAAAGAATATTGCCAATGCGTATACATCTCTTGGCATTGCGCAGGAAGATATGCACTTTTACGGATACGAAGAGAGTCTAAACTCTAATGCCAATAATGTTGCATTTTCCATCGCAAAGAAATATGCAAACGTAGATGGAGAAGACCAGGTCATTCTGTTTATTGTATTACGTGGAGGCGGTTACGTATGTGAATGGGCCAGTAATTTTGAAATTGGTGATGAGACTGTATTTGCCAAAGGCTTCCATGAAGCATCACAATACGTCTATACAGAAGTGCTCGATTTTATCAATAATCTAAGTGCAAGTGAACAGCAGAATTTAAAAATACTGATCACCGGGTATAGCCGTGCGGCAGCAACCGCAAACCTGACTACCTTTTCTCTTAACCAAATGGCAACTGCAAGCGGGGGAGTGGATATGGATGATATCTTCTGTTACTGTTTTGCAACTCCTCGCACTTTGACAGAGTACTATCTAGACTATTTCAAGGAGTACTATACGGATACCTTTTATGATAATATTCACAATATTATCAATCCGGGAGATGTAGTACCGCAAGTGCCGATGTATCATGATGCTGCATCTCAGAATGGCTGGAGTTTCGTTCGTTTTGGTGTAGATCATTACTTTCCAAGCGGAAATTTCTCTGTGAAAGTAAATACTTCTAACGAAAAGGGTCAGAAGCTAAAAAGTCGTGATGTCTATAATAGAGTGAATGATGCATTCTATTCCTTACAAAAATATGAAATAGACTCCAAAGTCAATGTTGCATTAGAAGATGAGATACAACATGTTATTGATCTTCTCGTCGAACTTGTTGGTGATCGAGAACAATATGCCAACTCTTATTCTAAACTGATCAATGCTGCACTACATCAAAGTATGTCAGAATATGGGGTTGCATGCAGACAATATGCACATGAAGTACTAAATAAAGATGACAATCAAATAGATGTTGCACTGGCCGTAGGAGAGGCATACGCAAATGCAATCCACAACAATATTGTGAAAATTTCGTGGATCGCAGATTATAAAATTGGAGAGCTACTTTATACGTTACACGATGATTTGAAATGGATCTGTGCTCTGACATATCTTGAATATGGTGAAAACGTATTGCGGACGGTAAATCAGTCCATTATCGATTTCGTTAACGACGCTTCCAACAGAGCCAAAATTCTATTTGAGTCTTCTCCCCAACTAAGCCTCTCGTTAAAAGATACTGCCTTAAATGTTATTGAGGGAGCCGCTTCAACTATCGCTGGATATCTTCAGCTATTTAGCAAAGACTCTGGTTTATATGTTTCCCATCAACCTGCGCTCTATGCTTCTTGGCTGTATTCCTTTACACCAGCAGAAATGTGTGCTTTATTCCATGAAATATATAACCCTTTGCTGACGGTTGCATGTCCTGTTGATGTGTATTTCTATGATGATACCGGTGTACTGGTCGCAAGTGTAGTTGGGGATACGATCACAAACAACACCGAAGATATCCAGATAACGCTTATTGATGATGTCAAAACAATTGCTTTCCCAGACGCCACCTATCGTATTGAAATCGTTCCTGTTGCCGAAGGAAACATGGATGTATCTGTCACCAATATAGACAACACCGGTTCCGAGGTACAGAAACAGTATTTTAACGATGTCACACTTGATACATCACTGGAATACGAACTGATTCGAACAGTTGACGAAAACGGAACAGTTATATACCAGTTGCTTGACAGCTATAACAATGCTGTGGCTACAGAGTCTACCATCACTGGCGAGATTCAGACCATTCATACACAGGTTGAAGTTATGGGTCACGGTACCGTCGTTTACCAGGAATATGTTTCTCCTGGAACGTATGTTACCATTACTGCTATTCCCAATGAAGGCGAAGCATTTATCGGCTGGTATATCGATTCCCAGTTGATCAGTACAACAGCAGCATACAGTTTCTTTGCTGAAGAATCGCAAGTATTTACAGCAAAATTTACGACAGGTGCTGCTGTGCAGGAGCCCTTGCTTGGTGATGTCAACGCAGATGGCATGGTCGATAAAAATGATAGTATCCTCCTGCAGCAGTATTTTGCTGGATGGCCAAAGTCTATTGATCCATCTACTGCAGATGTAAATCAAGACGGCGTACTAACACGTGCTGATGCTATGATTCTCGCACGATACTTAGCAAAATGGGCAGGATATGATCTACCATATTCTGGAACTGATGGCAACTAAACGAATTGAAACCTTCCTGGAATCACCTCCGGGAAGGTTTTCTATCCCCCAAAATCCAACCACAGTTTTATCCCCCACACCATACAACAACCCACATTTGTCCAAATCAAAAATGTCTCCCTTGACCCCAAGCGGCAGTTGTGCTATACTGTGTACAACACCAACCTGATACGGAGAAACAGTATGTCTACTACCACCATGGCAAAAAGCATAGCCGAATACCGCAAGCGTTTGGGACTGACCCAGGAGCAGCTTTCGGAGATGCTGCATTTGTCCCCACAGGCCATCTCCAAATGGGAAACGGGCGCCAGCCAACCGGATGCTTCCCTATTGCCCCTTTTGGCAGAAACGCTACAGGTGACCATCGATCAGCTTTTCTATGGCGACGCTGCCCAAAACGGGGACCTGCATGAAATGTGCTTCCGCAAGGTCGCCACGCTGCCCCAGATGAGCGAAGACAGCTTTCGCAGTGCTTGGTGGCTCTTTGCCTATGCCCACCACGGGATCTCCTGCGGCAACCTCCGTGGCAAGGCACCGATCGAGGAAAATACCGAACCGATCCACATCACCGGAGAAGGCGGCGTGTCTCTGCTCAGCGGCAAGGGCTTTGGTGCCATTTTGACCCGTGCCTTTTTTGAGCAGGTGACACCGGATATGCTGCCTCTGGCGACTCGATTTTTTTCGCTGCTCTCTCAGCCGAACACCTTTGCGGTAGTGCTGGGGATCCTGTCCATGAGTGACAGCAGCTTCGATGAGCTAAAAGAAAAGCTGCACCTCTCCCCGGATGCCTTGCAGTCGGCGCTGGACACGCTCCGTGACGGTGGGCTGATCGTGGAAAAGCACTCCAAGCACAAGGTGTTGGGCAACACCTACGACATCCGGGAAGAATACCACACGGTCTTAGCACTACTGGTGGGACTTATGCAGCTGCAACTGGATTCGCTGGCAGGTCTGTCCTGCTGCATGGGCTATGGGGATTATCCCATTTCCTTTTCGTGAACACAAAAAGCCAAGCTGCTTTTCGGTAGCCTGGCTTTTTTCTATATCAAAATTATATCACTCTACACATTCTTCCCGCTTCTCCAGCCACTGTACAGCCTTGGTGGTGGTGTTGTCTGCGGTGGTACTATTTTCACATCTTCTGAGCATAATATCATACAGGTTCGTGTCCACCTTTTCGCTGAACCGCTTGCAGGAGCAGTTTTCGAACCGGTTGTCGTGGATGCGCACGTTCTTTGCCGCATTGACGAAGATACCGCTGTTGCCGCAGTTTTGGAACAGGTTGTGGTGGATGTGTACACCGTCATGGACACCGGCGGGGTAGTTGTCTGCATCTACGTCGTGGCTGGCCTTGACCACGATGGCACCCATGTTGGCGGCACTGCCGTTGATCCCACACTTGGAGAAGGTGCAGTTACGGATCTCCACATTCTTCGACGGACCCACCTCGTACCACACCCGGATGTCCGGGGAAACGATGATACCCGGCAGAGACATACCGTAGATCTTGCAGTTTTCCACCAGCATATTCCAGGATTGTAATAAGAACCCTCTGGCTCTGGTGTGGGTGACGGTGCAGTTGTCCAGATGTACGGAGGCAAAGAAGGTCTCGTTGGCAAGAATATCGCCCTTGGCAACCGCACCTTCCACCTTTTCCACGTATGCGGTACTGTCGTGGTAATCACGTAACAGCACTCTGCCCTTTTGCAGGAAGGTCTCTCGATCGTAGACCACCAGCCAGTCTCCGGCCTGCGCCCACAGGGGCCCCAGCTTATCCGGCTCCATGGCACGGTGGCGATAGATACAGGGCATCGTACCGGTGGCAGGATCGAAGTCTTCCACTTCCCCGGCGGTGCTGTGGATATTCAGTGCATCGTCCCCCAGCCCTAAGAAGTCGCAGTCCTTCATGTGGAGATACCCCGACAGACCCGTGATGTGGATCCCATCGGCACCGGAGGCGTACAGGGCGTGGTCGTCCTTTGCCAGACGGATATTGAAATCATCGAAGGTGAAGTTGGACGAACGAGGGGCAATGATGGCACCCATCCCGGAGGTACGCTGGATATCGATATGCTGGAGCAGCACATCATGGCACCCGGCAAAATGGTATACGGTCGCCCCATAGATCATGTAGCGATACAGCACACGATGCCCCACGGTAAGGCGGGACAGATCCCGGTCTGCCGGCATGAACACACGGATGTGGTTGTTCCCCAGATGCTCGTATTTCGTGCCGGTGTATTTGACCCGTTTGTTGCCGTTTTCGTCGGTCAGCTCTTCCTTGACGATCCGGTCGTAGGTCTCGATCACGTAGTCCGGTGTGCCTTCCTCGTCGCAGGTGTCGGTGCCCCAGAAGTGCTCCCAGCCGGTGATGGGGAATTGGGGATCGATGTCCACCTCATAGCAGTGGTGTTCGTTGTCCACAGAGGTGACCCGACCGGCGCAGTTGATGGGATTGTCGGTGGTCCAGGTGATGTTGCGGAAGGTCAGACCCTGGCAGTCTCTACCGTGGAAGCCGTTGTTGTTTTCCGCCGGATCGCCCCAGGGGGTGAAGTGGGTCACGAACACGGTCCCCGGCTCGCCACACACGGTGAAATTCTTTTTGCCGGAGATGGTGATGGGTCTTGTCCAATAATACCGACCGGATGGGAAAAATACTTCGCAGTCGTCCGGTGCCTGATCGAATAGGGCTTGCAGCTTGTCGGCCTGGCATACGAAAGTATCGCCGCTTTTCTCGATGCCATGCGCGGTCACACAGATCTTGCTCATAGGATATACCTCCAAATGAAATGGTGTTATGGTTATGATACCACATTTTTGTGCAATTGGCAAGAGGGCTGCGGGATTTTTCATAGGTTCTTTTGCCCATGCCGTGTCACCCGACTTGACCTTTTTTCCCATTTGTGGTATACTGTAGGTACAAAAACCCAAGTGGGTCCTGCACCCGCCAATATATACAAAAAAGGATCACCATATGTTTGATAAGACCGCTCTCACCGCACACCTGCGCCACCCGCTGCCGCATATCGTTTTGTACGACACCACCGACTCCACCAACCTCCAATGCAAGCATCTGGCAGAACAGGGGGCACCGGCGGGAACGCTGGTGATCGCCGGACAGCAGACAGCAGGACGTGGGCGCATGGGGCGTTCCTTCTATTCGCCACACGACACGGGGCTATACATGACGCTGCTGCTTCGTCCCACGATCCAGCCCACCGAAGCCTTGTCCATCACCACCTGTGCGGCGGTCTGTGTCAGCGAAGCCATTGAGGCGCTTGCGGGGGTCCATGCGGGGATCAAGTGGGTCAACGATGTGTTCGTAGGCGAAAGGAAGGTCTGCGGCATTCTGACCGAGGCGGCATTCGTACCGGATGGATCGGCACTGCGGTATGCGGTGTTGGGGATCGGCGTAAATCTGGCGACACCGGCGGGGGATTTTCCACCGGAGCTTGCGAACATAGCTGCCGCCGTCTTTGACCGCACCGACACCGACCTGCGCCCTCAGCTGGCCGCCGCCATTGTAGATCGTTTTTTAGACTACTATCCCCACCTATCCGACAAGCCCTTCTACGAAGCCTATCGGGATCGGCTCCTGCTCCGGGGCAAGCCTGTGCAGATCCTATGGGGCAGCGGCACCGGACACGGCACCTGTCTGGATGTGGATCGAGATTTTCGTCTGCTGGTGCAAAACGAAGACGGTACCGTACAAGCGTTGTCCAGCGGCGAGGTCAGCGTACGGCAAGACCAGAGATAAAAGGAGTTTTTATGTCCAAACATTCCTCTCGGCGTTCCTGTTTGGTACCGCTGGTGATTTTTTTCCTGCTGCTGGCCTTGCTCGGCTACGGGTTTTCCGAAGCCCTGCGTACCGTTGTCTATACCATTCCCACCACAAAAGTCACCGCCCCTGTTCGGTTGGTGCTGCTGACCGACCTGCACAGCTGCTATTATGGGGAAAAGCAGGAGAAGCTGCTCTCCGCCATCGACAAAGCGGCACCGGATCTGGTCTGTCTGGTGGGCGATATCTTCGACGATGAAGCCTCCCACCAGGGCACCATCGACCTGCTGGACGGCATAGCAGACCGGTATCCGTGCTTTTACGTCACCGGCAACCATGAGCATTGGTCCGAGGAGGTGTGGGTGCTCAAGGCACTGATGATCTCCTACGGTGTGACGGTGCTGGCAGGCGATACCGTTTCCTTTTCCACAGAGGATGGCCAGACCCTGCTGCTCGCCGGTATAGACGATCCCACCGGCTTCTACGACAAAGGCACCCCCGGCGTTCCCGAACCGGACTCCTGGCTGGGGCAGCTTGCCATGGTGGAGGAAGTCGCCAAAGACAGCACCGATTTCACACTCCTACTCTCCCATCGGCCGGAGAAGGTGGCAGAATACACCGCCTCTCCCTTTGATCTAGTTTTGGCAGGTCATGCCCACGGTGGACAGGTGCGGATCCCCTTTCTCGTAAACGGTCTGTTTGCACCCAACCAGGGCTACTTTCCCGACTATGCCGGCGGCCTGTACACCTTAGACGATACCACCATGATCGTCAGCCGGGGACTGTGTAAAAACGAAATGCCACGGGTATTCAACCGTCCGGAGGTCGTGGTGGTGGACATCGTGCCGGCCCAACAAAAATGAAAATGACCCATAGCTGCATCCGAAATACAATTCTGCATCATTCATAAAAAAGAGGAGGCTTTTCCTATGATCTCGTACAAGCATAAGCTGCCTGCCATGCACGTAGACGGCAGGAACAACGGTACCTATAACAATGAGGAGCTGGTCATGCCGGGGGTGCTGACCACCACCGATCCACGACTGGGACAGTTTCTCCATGGGCTCCACAATATCGTGGCAGACGACCGGCGGCTGGTGTTCATCGATGGCAAGAAGCTGGGCTGCTCCCTGAACTGGATCCGGGACCATGTCCACCAGATGAAGGCCTTCAAGCACTGGGAATCCGATATGCGCTCCTTCCTTGATTTCATCATCGACACCCAGCGGGACGACGGTATGTTCTACGAGCTGATCAAGCAGCTGGACGACGGGCATTGGCAGTTTGTCTCCCCCGCCTGCCGCAAGATCTATAACGAAGACAACGTGGCACTGGTGCGGTTGGAGATCGAATCCGACATCGAATATTTGGTGGTCGAAGGTGCCATGCAGGTCTTCAGGGTCACGGGCAATACGGTGTGGTTGTCGGCGGTCCTGCCCAAGCTGGAACGAGGCATCGACTACATGACCTCCTCCCCCGATCGCTGGGATCCCGACTACGGCCTGTGCAAGCGGGGTGCCACCATCGACACCTGGGACTTTGCCTATGGTGTGCCCAACAACAACCGCCGCATTGAGAAGACCACGCCCATGTCCATCCACCATGGAGACAACACCGGTGTGTACCAGGCCATGCAGATGCTGGCGTGGATGAACCGGCGATTGGGCTACGACTATAAAGCGGCCGTGTGGGAGGATCGGGCAGAAAAGCTGCGGCAGAACATCATGCGCTATCTCTGGAACGGTACATACTTTATCCATATGCTCCCCCTGAACCACGCTGGTGCAGACGACAACGAGGCGGTGCGGCTGTCGCTCTCCAACAGCTACGCCCTGAACCGGGGGATCCTGACATTGGCTGAAAAACGTTCCATCGTAGAAGAATATATGCGCCGGAGAAAGACCACCGATGCCTTTGCCGAATGGTTCTCCATCGATCCGCCGTACCCGGACTTCAATGGCAACAAACCCGGCCGCTATGTCAACGGTGCTATCTCTCCCTTCACGGCTGGGGAGCTGGCAAAGGGTGCCTTCTCCTGCGGCTACGAAAGCTACGGCTGGGACATTCTCAGTCGGTGCATGGAGATGTTCGAGCGGGACGGCAGCATCTATTTCCTGTACGATCCCATCACCCAACAGAGACAGGGTGGCGGTCCCAGCGGTTGGGGTGCGGCGGCACTGCTGTCTGCCATTGACGAAGGGCTGGCAGGTATCGAAGACATGGACTTTGGCTACCACCATATCCGCTTCTCACCCCGGTTCCCTGTGACACCCTATCGGGAGCTGCGCTACATTACCGGCTACGAAAAGACCGACACGGTGGTTGATCTGCGCTGGATCTGGAGGGAGGAAGGGATGCGCTACACCCTGACCTCTCCTGCCGAAACGGTGGATTGCCACATCTATCTGCCGGACGGATACGCTGCCACCGGCATCACTGTAAATGGGGCGGCTGTGGACTACATCCTGTCCATGGTCGGCACGTCTCATTATGTGGACTTTACCGTACAGGCACACGGGAAGGTGGATATGGAGCTGGTGCTGCAAAAGCAATAAGGGAAATAAAAAATGCGCAAATTGCAATAGCAAGTTGCAATAGTTATCAAAAACGTAACAAAGCATAGTA
>CAYXBQ010000011.1:0-66379 GCA_964463375.1 uncultured Ruminococcus sp.
AGGATCATCTGGTCGCCGGTGTAGGCGTGCACGGTGGTCATGATACCGGACTGGATCGGGAAAGCATCGTTCAGAGCCTTAGCCATGGGAGCCAGGCAGTTGGTGGTGCAGGAAGCAGCGGAGATGATCTGGTCATCAGCGGTCAGCGTGTCGTTGTTTACGTTGAATACGATGGTCTTCAGATCGTTGCCTGCGGGAGCAGAGATAACAACCTTCTTAGCACCAGCGTTGATGTGTGCCATGGACTTTTCCTTGGAAGTGTAGAAACCGGTGCATTCCAGAACTACGTCTACGCCCAGTTCGCCCCAAGGGCAATCAGCAGCGTTCTTTTCAGCGTAGATCTTCAGAACCTTACCGTCAACGGTGATGGTACCAGCTTCGTCATCGGCTTCCACGGTGTGACCGTCGTAACGACCCTGAGCGGTGTCGTACTTCAGCAGGTGAGCCAGCATCTTGGGGCTGGTCAGGTCGTTGATAGCAACAACTTCGTAGCCTTCAGCGCCGAACATCTGACGGAAAGCCAGACGACCGATACGACCGAAACCATTAATAGCAACTTTTACAGACATTGGTGTAATCCTCCGATATATATAGATGTTTTTTGGGAACGTGGTCATGCCGGGAGAACAAATTGCACGCACTCTCTGGGCACAGTTTTCCCGTACAGCATATATTTTATACCATTTTGCGCCGACTTACAAGGGTTTTTTCACATTTTTTCGTAAATTTACCATTTCGATAAAAACCGGACATAAATTCCCGGCAGAATGTGGCAGAATCACCGTGCCTTTGCAGAACTTTCTCAGTCCTCCTCCTGTAGTTCCTTCGGCAGCTCTAGTTTACCGCCACGGAAGAGCCAGTTGTAGCAGTGGATCACATGGGGCGTGCCACCTTTGTACCATTTTTCGTCGTCCAGCGGCTTTCCTTCCATGCCATCCATGAACCAATGCACCGGCACCCAGGTGGTCTCCATCACCCCTAAGATGTTCCCCTGGTCGTGCTCCATAGCATAGTCTAAGAACAGCTTGGCGTTGGCGGCCACGTTGAAGGGACACAGATACACCTTATGTCCGGCTTTCGCAAAGATCTCCGGGGACGGGAACCAGTGCCAGTTGTAGTAGTGCCAGTCGGTGATGATGATCTCCTTCCGCACCTTGCCCAGTGCTGTCCAGGTGCCGTTCTGGCTGGCATCCCAGGGACCGTAGCCCAGCTCACCGGCGTTCAGCAGTCGGTCGCCCCACATCATGGGTGTGATGCCCTTTGCCAGCAGATGATCCGCCAGCTTGTTGACCCAGGCGGCAAACAGCTCTCCCGGATCGGCACCGGCGCAGCGTTCGCACTGGCCGATGTAGAAGATCTCGTCCATGCCCATATGGAAATAGTGGGGCTGGAAGGCTTCGATCAGCTCGTCCACCAGATCCGTCACCACACCAAAGATCTCCGGGTGGCTGGGGCAGAGGCTGTAGGCGTACTCCGGCTCTTCGTCCACAGGTGTCTCGGAAAATTCCGGATGTCCCCGCAGCAGCCCGTCCGGTTCCTTGTAGTCCTGGATGGTCTGGTGTCCCATCAGGTTCATGTTGGGGATCAGCTCGATACCGCAGTCCCGGCAGGTCTCCACCATCTTCTGCACGTCCTCGTAGGACAGGGGGAAGTTGCCGCGGCATTCGGGATGGCTGATGAACATATAGTTATAGCGCACGATCATCATGATGGTGTCGATACCGTCTTTTGCCAGCTCGTTCTTCACAAAGGCGCAGAAGCGGTCCACTTCATCGGGGTGGGGTGCAAAAATATTTAAGGCTTTCGATTTCCAGGGGTAATTTTCCAGTGCCATATTTGTTTCTCCTTTTTGGGTCAGGCAGATCTTGCATGCCATAGCCGGGCAGCGTTCTGTGCAGACATACCCGGCGCATGTTTTGCTTTGCAGATAGAGTATACCACAAATGGAGCGGCATTGCAAGGGTAACGGCAGTTTTTGGGGGAGGCGTGTGGACAAAAGAATGCGATTTTTGCAAAAAATTTGCCAAACCCACTTGCAATATGACGGCAAATCGTGTACAATAAGAGCATAAACCGTATTTATTCCCCGAAAGGAGCAAATATATTATGAAAATCGAAAAGCTGGGTCTGCAGCTCTTTACCATCCGGGACACCATGAACAACGCCGAAAACATCCGGGAAAGCTTCCGGAAGATGAAGGCTCTGGGCTATGACATCGGTCAGACGGCCGGATGTGCGATCCCCTACGAAGAATTCGGTCAGATCGCCAAGGAAGAGGGCATCGAGATCTGCGGTACCCACGACGACTTCGGTCTGATGGTAAACGATCCCGAAAAGGCTATGGCCAACCACAGAGCGCTGGGCACCACCAACATGGGTATCGGCGGCTTTGGTGCGGGTTCCATCGAAGAAGTGGAAAAGTTCATCGAGCAGGCCAACAAGGTAGCTGACACCATTTACGAACACGGCTTCAAGTTCACCTACCATAACCACAGCCACGAATTCCGTCACTTTGCAAACGGCAAGACCGCTATGGATATGCTGGTAGAAGGTCTGGATCCTAAGAAGACCTCCTTCGTTCTGGACACCTATTGGGTACAGCACGGCGGCGGGGACGTTCGTTACTGGATCGAAAAGCTGGCCGGCCGCATCGACATCCTGCACCTGAAGGCTATGGGCCGCAACGACCAGGGTCCCTTCATCACCGAGATCGGCAACGACAACATGAACTGGGCCGGTATGCTGGAATCCGCTGAAAAGGCCGGCGTAAAGTACTTCGTAGTAGAACAGGACACTTGGCCGGGCGATCCCTTCGACTCCATCAAGCAGTCCTCCGAATATCTGCACAAGTACTTTATGTAATTACGTATTTCAAGTTCGGAACGGTCAAGACCGTTCCCTACGGGTTTTGTGATGTACTATAGTTTGGGTTCGATATCCCCACAAAACATCGTAGGGAGCTGGCTTGCCTGTTCCCTTGTATGGCGTGCGGTTATCCCCGCAAAATCCAATACATTTCCCTGCCACCGGGTAGGTGAATGCAGCGGGCAACTTTGTCCCACAAGCATTCGTTGGCACATCGTCAGGTCTTAGAAGATGTGTCTGCGGATGCTTTATTTTTTGTATAGCGAGGTTATTATGTTTTCTAAGATCATCCACTACTTCACCAAAGGGGAGCTTGCCCTCTGGCTCTCCTCAGTCGTACTGATCCTTGTCTCCTTCTTCCTCTTCGATGGCGAAAGCTACATGACGCTGACGGCTTCTCTCATCGGTGTCACTTCCTTGATCTACAACGCCAAGGGCAATCCCTTTGGACAGCTGCTCATGGTGGTCTTCAGCCTGCTCTACGGCATGATTTCGTACACCTTCGCCTATTATGGGGAGATGCTGACCTATCTGGGAATGACCATGCCTATGGCGGTCTTTGCCCTCATCGCCTGGCTCCGGCATCCCTACCAGGGCAATCACGCCCAGGTGCAAGTGAATCGGCTCTCTCGAAAAGAAATGGTATGGATGTGGCTCCTGACGATGATCGTCACAGCGGTATTTTACTTTGTGCTGGCATATTTTCACACAGCCAACATCATCCCAAGCACCATCTCCGTCACCACCAGCTTTCTTGCGGTATACCTGACCTTCCGGCGCAGTCCCTATTTTGCGCTGGCTTATGCTGCCAACGATGTGGTACTGATCGTGCTGTGGATATTGGCGACCCAGACGGACGGGCGGTATCTGTCGGTGGTGGTGTGCTCTGCGGCATTTCTGGTCAACGATCTGTATGGCTTTGTTAGCTGGCGGCAGATGCAGAAGCAGCAAGGAGTGTGACCGTCACGGCTTCTATGGAAAAAATTTCCGTCCGCATCCAGCAATATTCACAAATTCCGGTGGAATTCGCCCGGTCTCCTGTGCTATAATGAGGACAAAGAAAAGTATGCAAAGGAGTACACATATGGACCATAACAAGCTCCTGTTCCGCAACGACAGTATGGAAAAGAGTGAAGAGGCCTGGGAGGCCATGGATATGTTTGCCAGCTACCGGGATCTATTGGAGCTGGACCACCTGCACAACGCCGCCATCCGGGAGGTGCAGATCAAGCTGGAAACGCTGAACGACGAATTCAAGATCAAGTTCGAGCGCAGCCCCATCCACCACGTGGAGAGCCGACTAAAATCCAAGGCAAGCATTGTAAAAAAGCTCATGGATCGTGGGGTGGAGGTCTCTCTGGAATCCGCACGGCAGAGCCTGAACGACATCGCCGGGGTGCGGGTGGTATGCTGCTACATAGACGACGTATACAGCGTAGCCGATATGCTCCTGCGACAGTCGGACATCAAGCTGGTGAAGCGGCAGGACTACATCGAGCATCCCAACTACAACGGCTACCGCAGCCTCCATTTGGACATCCAGGTGCCCATCTATCTCTCCGACCGCACGGAATATGTCTCGGTGGAGGTTCAGCTTCGCACCGTTGCCATGGACTTCTGGGCTTCCCTGGAGCATGATCTGCGGTACAAATCTGGAAAAAATCCGCCGGAGGAGATCAGTGAAGAGCTTTTGGCCTGCTCCAATGAAGTGGCGGCGCTGGACAAACGGATGCAGGATATGTACAAACGGATCCAGGCACTGTAATTTTATATGTAAACATCGCATCAAGCAAAGCACATAGGCTGCGTTCGAGGTAACATCATGCGAAAAATCATCGTGCTTGTATCGGCGCTTCTGCTCCTGTTCGCCGGCTGTGCCAAGGAAACAGAAACACCGCCCAGACAGCTCTTTGTCTCCACCTACACCATTGGCAAAAACGAGATCGCTGCCCCCGCCTGGTTCGATCCGGCAACCGGGGAGGTCACGTACCTTTGTCCCGATTGTCCCCACGCCTGCACCGGAAACGACGGCCACTGCGATGAGGCTGTGCATGGGGATGCTTGCCCCTTTGCCAAGTTTTCCTCTCGGTATACGCTGCTGGACGACACGCTGTATTACTTCACCACCAACGAGGACTACGGCGACCTGTATGCCTATTCGCTGACCACGGGAGAGACCACACGTCTCATGGACACCTCTCCCAACAAGCTTTGGCGTTCCAGCTTTCTCTTCCAAGGGGAATATCTATACCACTTCGACAATGCCAGCCGGGATGGATCGAGATATGGTGAACTGCGGCGTCTGCATTTGCCGGATGGCACATGGGAGGACATACCGGGGCAATCGATCCCGTTCCACATCGAAAATGGCGTGGGCTTTTACACCATACCGGATTCCAACGGGCATTCTGTTTCCGGGATCTACAGCCAGCCACTGTATACCACCGGTGAAGCGATCCCGACAAAAACGCTACTACTCCATGAGATCGAGCAATACTTTACACTGCTGGTCACGGAGGATGCCATCTACTGGTTCGGAGACGACGATCTGCCCATCGAAGGCGTGGAGGGAAGTGCTGTGCCGGGTGATCTCCACCGCTACGACCGCCACACCCGGGAGAACATGCTGCTGGTGCAAAATTTCGGACACAGCCATTTGGTGCCCTGTGGTGACTATATCTACGGGATCCGCAGCGATGGCACACGTTCGGTGCTTATGCAGGTCCACGCCACGGACGGCAGTCAAAAGGTGATCTACACCGCCGAGGAGGACTGGCATCTCATCATGGCAACGCTGGAAGTGGTGGATACCTATGTGATCGTGGATGCCACGGATGGGGATACGGTTTACAAAATCGTCTGCGATACCCAAATGGGAACGGTCCAGCGATATACGATAGGCTGATCGACAAATACAAAAGTACAAAAAAGGACCGATTGTGTCTTTTTTTGTTTTTGCCAAATATATTGTATAAAAGTGTATATTTTTCTTTGGTATGATTTTGGAAGTTTTTTTGCAAAGGTATTGTATTTATCCTACAAAAGTTGTATAATGATGACACACTATGAAAAAACGAAGACCATAGGAGGACTTTAGAATGAAGACAGGAAAAGTGCTGACCCTACTATTGGCAGCTGTCACCATGACCGTTTCCCTGCCGATTCATGCCATTGCTATGATCGGAGATCTGAACAACGATGGCGTTGTGGACAAGCAGGATGCAAAGCTCTTAACGGAATATTTTGCCGGATATGACCGGAACTTCGACCACACGTCTGCCGATGTGGACGCCGACGGACAGCTCACCCGGAAGGATGGGATGATCCTGAACCGATACACCGATGGATGGGATAGGTATGAGATACCGTATGGCAGTACTCTTAATACAAAACGTAACGAGGAACTCTCTGCTATCGCTGAACAAAACGATGGTGAATTGCCAGAAATTTACCTGGATGCAAAAAGCTCAATTCCTCAAGCTATACTTGGAAATTATTCGAATACGATTGTAACAGGCTATGACAGTGCAATCGAATCGCTGGCAGATATCCAAAATCTCATGTTGATCGATTCACCGGTTGAAACCTTCACGGGTTTGGAAACCTCTGTGCATAACAATACCAATTTCTACAAGATACAGCAAATGTACAAGGGTATTCCGGTATACGGTAAGGAACTGATTATTACTACAGATAAAGAGGGTAATATTCTCTCATTGACCGGAGATTATACCCCTCTCCATGATGTCAATATAATTCCTGCTGTAACAGCCGAAGAAGCACTTTCACTGGCATCTGAAGCATGTGAGTATGATAATACAGCAAATGCGGAACTTGTCATTTATACCGATGCAGCAAACGATACTCTTGCATGGTTGTTTAAGGATGCTGCGACCACCATACTAGTTGATGCTGCAACTGGGGACATCTTGTACATTTCATCCAATTTACTGACTAGTTCTTATGGCGGAGCCGCATTAAATGGAGAGATAATCGTCTTCCCAGTTGACTATGAAAACGAAATGTACTACATGCGCGATATCGAACGTAATATTCGCATATATAATGCAGGCAATAAAGATTATGAAACAATAATTTCAATGGATCGTGATTGGGACAATATTCAAATTTGCTCTCCGAACAATGAATGGGATGAAGATTATGCAATTGCCGCCTCACTGCTATCGAAGTTAATCGATTCAGTCGATTATTATGAAAATGTCATTGGATTGGATTCATTCGATAATTCAGGGTCTCCAATTTATGGCTTTGTTAATCTATCAATGAACCGGTCTAATGAGATTTTTGGTCTTAAAAATGCTGGTGCTGCTAGCGTATCTGGTTTCTGTGCGATTATATGTACAACACCAACTTGGAATGAAGTTCTGCCGTATCAAATAATTGGTCACGAATATACCCATGCTGTGGAAAAGGCTCATAGCAACACCACAGCTGGTCGAGAAACCAGTGCGATCTGTGAAGCATACTCCGATATCATGGGAGAATTGATTGAGGAGTATTACACAGGTTCATGTGACTGGGATGATCACACTGGCTTAGCTAGGTGTATTAAAAATCCATCATCTCGATATGACTCTTCTTTCGGGGATGAATTAGCGTATCCGGAAGTTTACAACGGCGATGGCTATTATACAGGTCGGAAGGATGATTATGGCGCACATCACAATAGCACAGTTATATCTCACACCATATACAATCTTCACAACAGTGGCGTTATTGATAGCAATACGTTAGCAAATCTGTTATTCAATACACTGCAATACATCAGTCGCACATGTGACTTTGCTGAGTACCGAGTTGCATTATATTGTGCAGCTAAACATATGGGATTATCTGACAACGTACTGAGCGAAATCAATACTGTGTTCGATGCTGCACAGATTCCAAATGAGACTATATCCGGCCTATATCCTGAAGGGCATAATATTGTTAGTGGTACAGTTTATGATGAAGATACGTCCATTCCGCTAACTGGTTTTAGTACCAAGCTCAGAAATGGCTGGGATAATCAAACAGGTGATGTACTGAATTATGTACAAGATAACAGTTCTTCATCTAACGTCTATCGCTACTGCGATCTACCAGAAGGAAAATACACCATCGAGGTAAGCTTAGCTGGATATAAAACTACATATAAAAACATAACGTCCAAGGTAGCATATAGTGCATCAGAATTGTGTGAATGCATCTCCCAAGACGTCTATATGTCACCTATCACGACCCACATCGTATCGGGGATGACCTTGCCGGCTTGGGTCACGGTGGCCTGCTCCAACGGTACCGTGGTCACTGCCGATGCTGCAGGACACTATTCCTTCACATTGCCGGACGGAACGTACACCCTGACCTTTACGCTGGATGGCTACGAGACCACCACGCGCACGGTCACCGTGAACGGCAGTGACTGCACCATCGATGCCGTTACGATGGAGGCGAACGATACGATCACTTTGTCCGGAATCGTAACCGATGCCAATGGTGCGCTTGCCGGTGTGACCGCTGCCCTGCTCAGTGCCACAGGCCAAACCGCTGCTGTCGCTACCAGCGATGATGCAGGTACCTTCACGCTGGTCATCCCCAGTTATGGGACATATACCCTTACGCTGACCAAATCTGGATATGGGGCAAAAACCGTATCGAATCTGGTCATTGCCGAAGACACCACGACCTTAGGCAGCTACACCATGGTCGCAAGTATTTATCCCAAACTGCAATATTACAATGGGCATACGTATGCCTTGATCGATGAACGCATGAGTTGGGACGATGCCATAGCATTCTGCGAAAAAACCGGTGGTCATCTGGTCACCATCACATCGCAGGAAGAAAATGCCTTCCTCATGGACAAAGCGTTCTATACGACAGATAACGCCACATACTATCCCAGTGGTGCCTGGATCGGTTTCAGCGATGCTGAAGAAGAAGGCAATTGGAAATGGGTCACCGGTGAAGCTGTGACCTACACCAACTGGGTCGAGCCTTGCCCAGAAGATACCGATGGCAACAAGGATTATGCGATACTTGTTCCAGTAGATTCGGAGTTTTTCACCAAAACCGGTTATGCCGTATACAAAGCTGGTTGGCATAATATTGTTGGCGCAACCAAATTAAACTGGGGAGCTACCTCATACGAATGCAGAGAACTTATCTGCGAATGGGATTCCTTAGTAGATGAATCCGTATTCGTGGTTGACTCCGGCACCTGTGGCGATGCTGTAACATGGAAGTTAGATGTGTATGATACATTGACGATCAGCGGCACTGGGGATATATGGGATTATGATTATTGGTCCAGTCCTTGGTATACATACGAGGATTCTGTCCAAAAAATCATTGTGGAAGAAGGCATTACCCGTATTGGTGATCATGCTTTCGAACTTAGATCGTCGTCCTTTGTCCAATCTCCAATATCATTGCCAAGCACGCTACTCTCTATTGGAAAAGATGCATTTGCATATATAGGGTACTCAGTTCCGCTATATCTTCCTGGAAACCTAAAAATAATTGAAGATGATGCATTTTTCGCTTCCGATTTTACCGAAATACACATTCCTGCAAGTGTAGAAAAAATAGGTTACTCCGAATATAGTATAAATCCGTTCGATGAGTTAAATAATGTATTTTCCAATAACTTTTATTTGACAAAAATCGTTGTTGATGAAGCGAATCCCTATTTCTGTTCGGAAGATGGTATTTTATATACCAAGGATATGAGCACTCTTATTACCTATCCGGAAGGCAAAACCGGTGATACGTATGTAATGCCCAACAGCGTATCTGCCGTTGTAGGCCAAGCATTTGGGATGCAGTCATCAATAAAAGATCTAAAGAATATAACAATATCTGCCAGCCTAAGTAACCTGAGCACTTTCGCTTACAGTAACGTGGAATTTGAACATTATGATGTCGATCTTGACAGCCCCTATTTCTGTGCCATCGATGGTGTGGTCTACAGCAAAGACATGACGCGTTTGGAGTTATATCCAAAAGGCAAGACTGCGTACACGTATGATGTACTAGACGGAACAAAAGTGATTGCAAATCATGCGTTCGACAACTGCAATTACCTACTTACCTTAAACTTACCGGATAGTATAACCACTATAGGAAGAATATCATATTGTCCGCTCATAAATAACCTTGTTGTTCCCTCTCAAGTTACCAGTATTGATGTTTCGGAATGCAGTAATCTTACGGATATCTATTTCTTAGGTGACGCACCGTCTCATGTCTATACAAACTACGCTCCTTCCTCACTGACCTTCCATTGCATAGAAGGCAAAAAAGGATGGACTGTACCCACATGGACTTGTAGCCCACAGACCTATAAAACCGCCTATTTTGATCCTGATACAGTCAACCTAAACACGATCGCTTCCGGTACTTGCGGTAATAGCATTACATGGAAGATCGATAAGGATGGCGTGATCTCCCTCCGTGGTACTGGTCCTATGGAAGATTATCGCTCTTATAGTGATGCTCCCTGGTACAATTTCAAGCAAACGATTAGAAAAGTCATCATTGGTGAAGGGATCACTTCCATCGGGAAAGATGCTTTCTCCTTGTGTGAACTGGTAGAAAAGATTTCGCTGCCCAGTACGCTTACCTCCATCGGCGAAGACGCTTTCTTGCGTTGTGAATCCGTAGAAGAAGTACGTATTCCAGATGGTGTGACTACCATCGATGAGCGCGCTTTCTCAGGATGTGACAAGCTTGCACAAATTTATGTTCCTGCCAGCGTGAACAGTATCGGGTATTATGCATTCAGTACCCGTGGCTCGCATATCTATTTCTACGGAGATGTACCAACAACTTGGTCAAATTATGCGCTTGGATATACAGATTATCACACCATCCACTATATCGAAGGAAAATCCGGTTGGACGACACCCACCTGGACAGCCCCTGATGGAACCGTCTACAACACCGCCATTTGGAATCCATAAGCAACGAAAAACAGACCTGCCCCATGCCGGTAGGTCTGTTCCTCATATTTTCCACAACCACAAAAAAGGACCGCCAACGGGGCAGTCCTTTTCTGGTTGTTGTTGATTGATTTAGTATCGCGGATTGTGTTGATTTTAGTGTATTGAAGAATGCAGTCAGCGTTATGTCGTGACGAGCAGAAAATTAGTCGCTGATGTAGGGCAGCAGTGCAACGTGACGGGCCCGCTTGATGGCGGTGGTCAGCTGTCTCTGGTGCTTTGCGCAGGTACCGGAGATCCGGCGGGGCACGATCTTTGCTCTTTCGGAGATGAACTTACGCAGACGTACTACGTCCTTATAGTCGATCTCTTCAATGCCGTCTGCACAGAAAGCGCAAACTTTCTTTCTTCTTCTGTTGGTACGCATAGCCGGTCTTGCAGCATGTGCCGGAGCAGCATTTTCAGTCTTTTCCGGTGCGGGAGCAGCAGTTTCTTCGGCTGCAACTTCGATCTTTTCAGTATCCATTGCTTGAAAATCCTCCTGTTATTGATTTGTGCCTCTGGTGAGCGTCCTTAGAACGGCAGCTCATCGTCATCGGCGATCTCTTCGAATTTCGGTGCGGTGGGAGCTGCGGCAGGTGCGCTGTATCCGCCACCCATGGGGGCAGCAGGTGCAGCAGCCGGGGCGCTTTGTCCACCGTAATTGCTATAGTTGTCGGGCATATAGGACGTAGCCTGACCCATACCGGCGGCGGGCTGTCCATATGCGTTTTGGCTATACATGGCAGCAGCCTGCTGTACAGCCAGGGGGCTTTCGCTCTTCGCATCCACAAAGAATGCTTCCTCGGCTACGATCTCCGTAGCAAAGCGCTTCATACCCTGCTGGTCGGTCCAGGTCCGTGTCTGGATGGAGCCCATGACACAAATGGAGCTGGCCTTCCGGAAATACCGGGTGATGAATTCTGCGGTCTGACGCCATGCCGTTACATTGAAGAAATCGGCCTGGGGCTCTTCTGTACCGGCCTTTGCACCAAAGCGTCTGTTGACAGCGATGGTAAAGGATGTCACAGAAATGCCGGAGGGCGTGGTCTTTAACTCCGGATCGGCTGTCAGTCGCCCGCCCAGGATCACTTTATTGAAGTTAAAGTTCGCCATGCTTTCATCCTTTCACATTTATTAAAAATGGAAAAGACTTATTCAGCCTTGGCGTTCTTTTCTTCGTGACGGATCACGATGGAGCGCATGATGCCTTCGGTGATGCCGAAGATTCTTTCCAGCTCAGCCGGAAAAGCAGAGCCGGCTTCGAAGTTCACCAGTACATAGTAACCTTCCGGCTTATCGTTGATCGGATAGGCCAGACGTCTCTTCCCCCATTCGGCAACTTCGCCGAGAGTCCCGTTTTCTGCGATCAGTGCATTGAACTTATCCACGAGGCCTTTGGTGGCTTCTTCAGAAAGATCGGGGTCAATAACATAAAGGGTTTCGTAGGAATTCTTGATCTGTTCCATGTTGTTTTTACCTCCCTATGGACTTCAGACCGCCCATGAAATGATTTTGGAGCGGCAGAGAGACGGGCATAAATATCCCGTTCGAGAATATAGTATACCATATTTTCATCCGTTTGTCAAGCATTTTTTCTCACCATACCTGCCAATTTTCCACACCATCCCGCAAGCACTTTTGACGTTTTGCGCATATCCTTTGGGATCCCATGCCAAACGAAAGCTTTCACCCACGTTTTCCCATCATTACATAAATAAAGACCGCCTGAAGGACATCCAGACGGTCTTGTATATCGTTTTACTGTTTTTTCTTCTTGTCGTGCATCCGGGTGAAGATCTTGCAGATCTCCACGATGGGAATGATGGAGATGGCCAGGGCCATAGCGATGCCATATTCCCGCAGATCCAGCTTGGCCAGGCCAAAGGCGGCAGACAGGAACGGCACTTCCACCACCACGGTGGTCATCAGGAAGGACAGGATGCCCGCGCCCCACAGCCACAGGTTCTGCCCCTTCATGGTGAAGATGGAGCCGTGTAGAGAACGCATGTTGAAGCTGTGACAGATCTCTGCCATGGACAGGGTCAGGAACGCCATGGAGGTACCCAGCTGGGCGGCAGTGTAGGTCACGCCCTCAGCCGCATGGTGGGCAAACAGCACGTGTTCCCCAATGAAGTAGGAGATCAGCGTGATGGCGGTCACCAGAATACCCTGGTAGCCAACGGCCAGACCCAGACCATCGGCAAAAATGCCTTCCTTGGAGTCTCTGGGCTTGCGCTTCATGATGTCGGCCTCGGGCTTTTCCATACCCAATGCCAGCGCCGGGAAGCAGTCGGTGATCAGGTTGATCCACAGCAGCTGTACCGGCTGGAAGATGTTGATCCCCATGAGGGTCGCCACAAAAATGGACAGCACCTCGGACAGGTTGGAGGCCAGCAGGAACTGGATGGCTTTGCGGATGTTGTCGTAGATCCGGCGGCCTTCCCCTACGGCGGAGATGATGGTGGCAAAGTTGTCGTCGGCTAAGATCATATCGGCTACGTTCTTGGTCACGTCGGTACCGGTGATACCCATGCCCACGCCGATGTCCGCATTCTTGATGGAGGGCGCATCGTTTACGCCGTCCCCGGTCATAGCGGTGACCATACCCTTCTTCCGCCATGCGTTGACGATACGGGTCTTATGCTCCGGCTGTACACGGGCGTACACAGAGTACTTTTCTACAGCGGAATCGAATTCTTCGTCGGAGATCTTGTCCAGTTCGGCACCAGTGATGGCGGCGGAAGGGTCGTCTAAGATCCCCAGCTGCATAGCGATGGCAACGGCGGTATCCTTGTGGTCCCCGGTGATCATGATGGGACGTACACCGGCGCTGCGGCATTCTTCGATGGCAGGCTTCACTTCCGGACGAACGGGGTCGATCATACCGGTCAGACCGATGAAGCACAGGTCACATTCCACGTCCGTCGGCTCATAGGAGGTTGGCTCCGCAGACAGCAGCTTCTGGGCAGCCGCCAGCACACGCAGTGCCTTGTCTGCCATGGCCTTGTTGGCAGCGAGAATGGACTTCCGGTGGGCATCGGTCATGGGAACGATCTTGCCGCCCTCCAGCATATGGGTACAGTTCTTCAGTACTTCATCCGGCGCACCCTTGGTGAACTGGATCAGCTTTCCCTCCGCTGTACGATCAACAATGTTGATTCCATCAACATTGTTGGACTTAACATGGACATCATCCATGTTAAGTCGATGAATTGTAGTCATCATTTTCCGCATGGAATCGAAGGGTACTTCGCCGATCCGGGGCAGGTCGTTCTTCTGGTTATTCTTATCCAGCCCCAGCTTTGCGGCATAGTTGACCAGGGCACATTCGGTGGGTTCGCCTACGGCTTCGCCGTTTTCCAGCTGGGCATCGGAGCATAGGGACATGGCGGTAGCCAACAACGTCTCGTCCTCACCCCAATGCTCTACAACGGTCATCTTGTTCTGGGTCAGGGTACCGGTCTTGTCGGAGCAAATGATCTGGGTACAGCCCAGGGTCTCTACGGCGGTCATTTTCCGAATGATGGCGGCACGATGGGACATATTGGTGACACCGATGGACAGCACGATGGTCACCACGGTAGCCAGACCTTCCGGGATCGCAGCCACGGCCAGGGATACAGCCACCATAAAGGTATCCAGCAGGGTGTGCAGGGTGATACCGTCACCGGCGATGAGAGAGCGGATCAGGTTGATGGCAAAGATCACCACGCAGATACCAATGACCAGCCAGGTCAGGATCTGGGAAAGCTGGGCCAGCTTCTTTTGCAGCGGGGTCTTGCCATCCTCGGCCTGGGCCAGTGCATCGGCGATCTTCCCCATTTCGGTATCCATACCGGTGCCGGTCACCACAGCGGTACCACGGCCGTACACCACGGTAGAACCCATGAAGACCATGTTCTTCCGGTCACCCAGTGCCACGTCACCATTTTCCCCGGCGGTCAGTGTGGCATCGGTCTTGGTCACAGGGACAGACTCACCGGTCAAGGCGGCCTCCTCGATCTTCATGCTGGCGCAGGTCAGGATCCGTGCGTCGGCAGGTACAGCGTCACCGGCTTCTAAGATGATCACGTCCCCCACCACCAGGTCTTCGCTGCGGATGGTCTGTTGGTGTCCGTCACGCAAAACCTTGGATGTGGCAGCGGCGATCTCCTGTAGGGCTGCGATGGCTTTTTCCGCCTTGCTCTCCTGCAACACGCCCAGCACCGCATTGATGATGACCACCGCCATGATGATCAGCACGTCTGCCGGGAATTCGTTCTCGAAGATGGCCATGACACCGGAGATGACAGCCGCCACCAGCAGGATGATGGTCATGGGCTCGGCGAACTGCTGGAAGAACCGCACGATCATGGGTGTCTTCTTGCCCTCTACCAGCTTGTTTTTACCATTCTTTTCCAGTCTTGCCGCCGCCTCGGTGCTACTGAGTCCGGCTTCTGTGGCAGACAGCTCCGACAGCACTTCCTCTGTCGAACATAGGTATTCCTTCATACATCGTTTCCTTTCTGATTCTTGTCCGTTCTATCCTTCCCCAAAATAGGCACGAATAGACGGGGATCGATCGCATAGGGGAGCAGATATGAAAAAAGAGACTTTCTGCTCTCCGCAGATAAGTCTCATCATTTCAAATAAAGCCAGAGTGCCGCATGGACACCCGTGTGTTGGCAGTATTACAGAGATTCGCACCTCTGCCGACTACTCCCTTGTCTTACAATAGATATTGTAGCATATTTCGGTGTGTTTGTCAAGGGGGAGATGAAAATTTCTACAAAAGAGGAAAAATCGTGTATTTTTGCGGGAAACCGGTGTATCGTGGGGTAAAGCGACTGTTTTTTGCATAAAGTCCGCTATTTTTCCAGTTTTCCTCTTCCATTTTCGCCAAACTTATGCTATACTATACAAAAATCACACAACCAAAGGAGCCATCCTATGTCTGACTGGAACCCCACACAATATACCAAATTCGAAAGAGAACGCACCCGTCCGTCGCAGGATCTGATCCGGCAGCTGCTCTATACGCCGCATACCATACTGGACATCGGCTGTGGTCCCGGCAACAGCACGGCACAGCTGCACCAGACCTTTCCCGATGCCCACATCGTCGGGATCGACAGCTCGGAGACTATGCTGGAAAAGGCGCGACTGACCCATCCGGAGCTGTCCTTCCAGTCGTGCTTTGTACCGGATGAACTGGACAAGCTTGGAAAATTCGACCTGGTCTTCTCCAATGCCTGCCTGCACTGGATCCCCGACCACACCCGGTTGCTGCCTTCTATTCTGGCAAAGAGCGTGCAGGCTGGCGGCTGTCTGGCGGTACAAATGCCCATGGTACAGACGGCACCGTTTTACCGGATCCTCGGAGAACTGGTCCAGGAAAAACGGTGGGAAAAGCTGCAGGCAGTGCAGAATTTCCACAATCTCTCTCCCGACCAGACCTATGATGTACTCACCACCTGCACACGGGAGATCGATATGTGGGAGACGGTGTATTACCATGTAGTGCCGGATCATCGTGCGGTGCTGGAATGGTACAAGGGCAGTGGTCTGCGTACCTATTTGGATAGGCTGGAGGATGCCGAACGTGCGGATTTTCTGGCAGAGCTGCTCTCCTGCGTCCAGGCTGCCATGCCCACTGCAGCTGACAACACGGTACTGCTCAAAATGCCACGGCTGTTCTTTATCGCATATAAATAATGTATCTCACCAAATAGAAAGGAGCTCAATCCATGAAGATCCAATACACCACCGCCGGCACTATGGTAGCTGTGCCCTTCTCCGTCACCGAAGCCACTGTGGACGGTATCACTACCTATACCTACACCGTGCCACAGTCAGCCCTCTCCGGCAAGCACATCGACAAGCTCTGCATCGTGGAAGAACGCTTTGTCAATCCCTGTGGCGATGGCTACATGTTCTACCCCACCAACTGCGCCCAGGGCGTGGTGCTGACCGAATTCACCCACCGGGCCGATGCGGCGTTCCAGGGACAGCTCACCTCCATGGCCATTGCCGGGGTGGGTGCATGTGCCAACGGCGCCTACTTCCAAGCGCTCACCATGGCATACGACCTGTGCTTCCGGGTGACGGTGCAAAAGGACTGCTACACCCTACAGCCGGAGATCTGGTTGGAAGGAGATGAACCGGAGGAAGATCTTGTCTTCCAGATCCACGTGATGCCTTACGCCAGCTATTCCGATATGGCGCGGCACTACCGGCAGTATCTGCTGACCCACGGCTGCCGACCGATCCGGGAACGGATGCAGAATAGTCCCGCACTGGCCTATGCTGCCGCCGCCCCGGAACTGCGGATCCGCATGGGTTGGAAGCCGGTGCCCACGCCCTGTATGCACCAGACCCCGGAGACCGAGCCGCCGCTGCTGGTCAAGGTAGATGTGCCGAAGCTGGACGAGCTGGTGGAACGGATGCATCAGGCAGGCATTGGCAAAATGGAGCTGTGTCTGGTGGGCTGGGGACAGGGCGGTCACGATGGCAGATTCCCCCAGCAGGTGCCAGTCTCCCCGGAATACGGAAAAACCGATGCGGATGCCGAGATGAAAGCCTTTGTAGCCAAAGCACAGGCCTATGGGTATACCGTTGTGGCACATACCAACAGCGTCTGCGCCTACGAGATCGCCGACAACTGGGATCCGGAGCTGACCACCAAAAAGCTAGTGGACGGTGTGCCTACGCCCATGCTGCGGATGGGATATGTCAACTCCGGCGGTCTGTCCGGTGGTGCGCCCTACCATGTGTGTGCCAAGACGGCGTATGAACACTATGGCGTGACCGATCTGCCCAAGGTGCAGGAATACGGCTTTGCCGGACTCCACTTCATCGACGAGCTGACCGCCTGCACGCCGGAAAAATGCTACGATCCCCACCATGGTGTCTCCCGGAAGGCCGCCTGGGAATACAATCGGAAGCTGGCGAAGCTGTCCAAGGAGCTGTTCGGCGGGTTCCAGTCGGAGGCGTGGTACGACTACATGAACAAAGACGTGGACGCCATTTTGTACACCAGCTTCTGCTTCCAGGTCA
Organism: uncultured Ruminococcus sp.; assembly: GCA_964463375.1. GTDB lineage: Bacteria > Bacillota > Clostridia > Oscillospirales > CAG-272 > UMGS1696. The sequence goes on from CAYXBQ010000011.1 coordinate 17,889, forward strand.
CGCCCAAGGTGCATCCCCTGTTCGACCGGGACATTCCCCTGTGGCAGCTGCTCTACCATGGCATCGTTCTGTCCAATCCCACCTCCCACACGGTGAACTATCCGCTAAAGGGAAAAAAATCCCTGCTCAAGATGCTGGAGTACGGCGGTCGTCCCCTGCTCTATCTGTACAGCAAATTCGGCGAACACAAAAACTGGATGGGGGACATCGACCTACACTGTCACACAGAGGAAGAATGGGACGCTTGCATCCAGGCGCTGCTGACAGCACAGGACTACTGCACCACCTATGGGGAGCTGCAATACGAATACATGGACAGCCACGAAAAGCTTGCCGATGGGGTGTACAGAACCACCTACTCAGACGGCACTGCGATCACGGTGGACTACAATACAGAGACATTCTCTGTAGAGACCTTCTCTGTAGAAAAGAACTGACTGTCCTTGTACAATTTTGTCACCGGTGTCCATTTTTCGCTATTTTTCCACCACATTTAACATTTACCCACTTTTCCCCCGGTAGCATTTGTGGTACAATGTGGTGTGCGGTTCTTTATCGCACATGCAAATAACGGGATACACAGGTGACACACATATGAAAACACTATCACGAGTATCTGCCTTCCTGCGACAGTATGGACTGTATCTTTTTGCAGTAGGGCTGCTTGTTTGGAAAACGTATATCTTTTACAGCCAGATCCATTTGGCTGGGTTTGAGATCGCCTTTTGTCTGGTTACGCTGGGGATCGTCACGCTGGTCTGCGGACTGCTGCGGCTCCTCTCCCCCAGGGCAGCCAAGATCGGCTTCGGGATCCTATACTTCTTAGCCGGCTTCTATATGTCGGTGGACAGCGTATATTATGCTTATGTAGCCAAGCTGCCCAGTATGGCACAGATCACCATGGCGTGGCAGATCGGCGGCGTGTCCGACACGGTGCTGAAGCTGATCAACTGGAAGCACATCGCCATGATCATCGACTTTCCCCTGTGGTTCCTCTATTTCGTAAACCGCAGGAAACGGGAGAAGGGCGAATCCTTCTGGGGCAAAAAAAAGCAGGTCACGGCGATGCTGTCCTGTGCGGGCTGTTGTGCGCTGGTGTTAGTCAGCTGGACGGTATTTGGTTCCTTCCGGCCGGAGTATTGTATCAACGAGCTGTTCTGCTACCACACAGTGGATATTGTGGAAACCTTGTGGGATGCTGCCAACGATGAACCGGTGGACAAGTCCCCGTATACACTGCGAGACGACAGCGATTCCGACTGGTTTGGGCTGGCAGAGGGGCGCAATGTATTTGTTTTGCAGATCGAGGCACTACAGAATTTTGTCATCGGTGCCACCTATGAAGGACAGGTGCTGACCCCCCATCTGAATGCGCTTTTGCAAACAGACACGCTATACTTCCCCAACTATTACTATCAGATCGGCGGCGGCAACACAGCGGATGCGGAATTCACCGTGAACAATTCCCTGTTCGCACCGGAGTCCCAGGCGGCCTATGTGCAGTACAAGGACAACCACTACCACGGTCTGCCCTGGCTGCTGAAGGACAATGGCTACAGCGGTGCCCATGTGTTCCACAACTACACCAAGGAATTCTGGAACCGAGAGGTGGCCTACCCCAACCAGGGCTTCGACAGCTTTGTGGGGCTGGAGGATCTGGAGCGGATCGATCCCTTCCCCATGGGTATCTCCGACCGGGAGCTGTTCACCCAATCCATGGACTATCTGCTTTCCTATGAGCAGCCCTTCTACACCTTCTTCATCACCGTTTCCTCCCACCATCCCTACGCCATCCCCCTGAAGGATCGGGGGATCGAGCTGAAGCCGGAGGACGAGGGGACGCTGTTTGGTCTGTACATCCAGGCGGTGAACTATGTGGACACGGTGCTGGGCGAGTGGCTGGAGCTACTCAAGGAAAACGGGCTGTACGACAATTCCATTTTCGTTTTGTACGGCGACCACTATGCCCTGACCAACACAGATACGCAGATCGCCGATCAGGTCTCGTCCATGCTGGGACGCAGCTACACCATTTACGATGTGTTCAACGTGCCCATGCTCATGCACATCCCCGGCAGTGGCGTGACCGAAACCATCGAGACCGCCGGCGGTCACATCGATACCCTGCCCACGCTGCTATGTCTATTGGGCATCGACCAGGTGCAGACCGTCATGTTCGGGCAGAATCTGCTGACGGCCACCGAAGGCTTTGTGTGCGAGCAGACCCATGTGTCCATCGGCTCCTTTATCTCCGATACGGTATTTTTCAAAAAGCCCCACAACAATCTGCTTGCCAACTATTCCGTATACGAACGTGGTACCATGACCATGCTGGATCCGTCGCTGTACGAAGCCGAATCCGACATGGCGACCAAGCGGATCGAGGATTGTGCGGCACTGATGGCACGGGACGATCTTTGGTTAGACTGATATGCATACTGCATACAAAAAAGCTTACCATAACAGGTAGGCTTTTTTCATACAAAAATGGGCACAGACGGTGGTTCTGTACCCATTTTTGACTTAGATCATTTCCATTTCACTACGGACGCTGTGCTTCACACGATCCCGTTCTTCGGCTCGCTTGGCATCGTTGAAGTGATCCAGTGTGCCCACCAGATAACCGGTGATGCGGCGGATCCGCTCGAAGGGAGCCTCAGCCGTTTCTTCTCGACCGCAACCGGGGCAGGTATTGCCGATGATGCCGTTGTAATTACAAACCGGATCGTGGTCCACCGGGTGGTTGATGGCACCATAGCCGATGCCGCTTTCCTTCATGCACCGCACGATGTCCTCAAAGGCTTCCAGGTTCTGTAGCGGGTCGCCGTCCAGCTCGATGTAGGTGATATGTCCGCCGTTGGTCAGCTCGTGGTAGGGCGCTTCCAGACGGATCTTGTCGTAAGCAGAGATGTCGTAGTACACCGGCACGTGGAAGGAGTTGGTGTAGTACTCCCGGTCGGTGATGCCGGGGATCACGCCGTACTTCTGCTTATCGATCCGCACGAACCGTCCGGACAGCCCTTCTGCCGGTGTGCCGATCAGGGAGAAGTTCAGGTGATATTGTTCGGTGGCCTTGTCCATCTTTTGGCGCATGAATCCAACGATCTCCAAACCCAGCTTCTGGGAGGTCTCGCTTTCGCCGTGGTGGTAGCCGGTCAAGGCTTTTAGGCACTCAGCCAATCCGATGAAGCCCACGGTCAGCGTACCATGCTTCAGGACCTCACCCACATAGTCGTCCTTGCCCAGCTTCTCCGAGCCCAGCCACACGCCCTCTCCCATGAGGAAAGGATAGTTCCGTACCCGTCTGGCGGCCTGTACCCGGAACCGTTCCAGCAGCTGGTCGATCACCAGATCCACCTTTTTCTCCAGTTCCTCGAAGAACCAGTTCACATCTCCCTTGGCGTTGATGGCGATGCGGGGCAGGTTGATGGAGGTGAAGCTCAGGTTGCCTCTGCCGTTGACGATCTCGTTGTCCTTATCGATATTGGCAATGACCCGGGTCCGACAGCCCATGTAGGCCACCTCGGTCTCCGGTCTGCCCGGCTTATAGTACTGTGCGTTGTAGGGTGCATCTAAGAAGCTGAAGTTGGGGAACAGCCTTTTGGCAGATACACGACACGCCTGCTGGAACAGGTCGTAGTTGGGATCGCCGGGGGTGTAGTTCACGCCCTCCTTGACCTTGAAGATCTGGATGGGGAAGATGGGTGTCTCGCCGTTGCCCAATCCGGCATCGGTGGCATCCAGCAAAGCTTTGATCACCAGCCGACCTTCCGGCGTGGTATCGGTACCATAGTTCAAGGAGGAGAAGGGGATCTGGGCACCGGCGCGTGAGTGCATGGTATTCAGGTTATGGATCAGGGCTTCCATAGCCTGGTGTACGCTGCGTTCGATCTCTCGATCGGTATATTTCATGATGACCGCCGCTTCTCTTTTGCCATCCATGCCACAGGCCGTCAGTTCATTCGCCAATGCCTCCTGCATCGCCACAGCCTCTGCCATAACGGGCTGGACACCGTAGGTCTCCCGGATATGGGCAAGCAGTGCCTTGGCTGCATCCTCGTCCGTGACACCGTCGTAGGACACGTCTGCGAAGGCAAGGGCCTTGGCGATATTGCGGACTAAGTGGCGGTAGTAGGTCTTGCGGACACCGATGGCCATTGCGTATTCGAAGTTGGGGATGGACTGGCCGCCGTGCTGGTCGTTCTGGTTGGCCTGGATGGCGATACAAGCCAAAGCGGCATAGGACATGATGTCATTGGGTTCCCGGATGTTCTGGCTCTGTCCGGTCGCAAAGCCGCCCTCAAACAGCTTGATCAGGTCGATCTGGCAGCAGGTGGTGGTCAGGCCGTAGAAGTCCAGATCATGGATATGGATGTCGCCGTCCTTGTGTGCCTTGGCGTGTACGGGATCCAATATGTACAGGTCATAGAACTGCTTGGCACCCTCGGAGCCGTATTTGAGCATGGTACCCATGGCGGTATCCCCGTCGATGTTGGCGTTTTCCCGTTTGATGTCGCTTTCCAGTGCGGAGCGGAAGGTCAGATCCTCGTAGGTCTTCATGAGCCGGGTGTTCATCTCCCGCACTCTGGTACGCTCTGCCCGAAAGAGAATGTATTCCTTGGCAGTACGAACATGGCCGTTCTTCACCAGCACCCATTCCACGGCATCCTGGATCGCCTCTACAGATGGGATCTCGCCATCGTCGGTGTGCTTTTCTTCCAGCCTTGCGGCCACTTCCTTTGCCAGTGCCATGGCTTCCTCCTGGTCACTGCCGCCCACGGCCTGTGCTGCTCGAAATATAGCATTTGCGATCTTATCCAAAGAAAAGGGGACTTCCCTGCCGTCCCGCTTACGGATCTTGGTCAACATACAATTCCCTCCTGATACTGCCGGATGCAGGCCGATATAATGTACCGAAAAAATGTTTCATCCTCAGCGCAATACAGCCCATCGTCCCATTCCAATAAAAACACCACAACATATTGTGGTGCGCAGTTTTTTGTCGTCATTACGTTGTATATTATAAACGATAAAGCCTTTTTTGTCAAGACCTGTTTGGAATAATAAGCGCCAAATTTCGCCCCCCGGTTTTATGGATAATGCCGTTTTTCACTTTTTTTCGCAAAAGGGCTTGACAAGCTTTTTCCCACTTTTTGCAGCTTTGGTTTCCGTGGCGTGCCGATCCTACCCACAAAAAATAGGGCACAAGCTCGGCTGAGCCTGTACCCTACATTTGTCTATTTTTATCAATACCGTCTCGGCGCACCGTTGTTGGTGTTGCCGCCGTTCTGGTTGTTTCTGCCCTTTTTCAGCATGGTGATGATCTCGTTGAAATCGTCATCGGAAATGGGCGAATCGTCTTCGGCTTCTTCCTTAGCTGCGGGTTCTGCGGGAGCGGCCTTGTTTTCAATGACGGACTCCTTGCGCACAACCTGACCCTTTTCGATCTTTCCGGCTGCTACCATCCGCAGGTTATCGGGCATAGCAGCCTTACCGAAATTTACGGCAGCCTCGTTTTTGTTTTCGAAACCGGTGGCGATGATGGTCACCTTCATGGTATCTTCCAGCTCGGAATCGAATGCCACGCCAAAGATGATATTGGCGTCTTCGTGAGCCTCCTGCTGTACCAGCGTAGAAGCGGCATCCACTTCGTCCATACCGATGTCGGGAGACGCAGTGATGCTGATGATGATACCACGGGAGCCACTGATGGAGGTTTCCAGCAGGGGAGAGGAGGTGGCCATTCTGGCAGCTTCCTCCGCCTTATCCTTACCGGTAGCTTCGCCGACACCCATGTGAGCATAGCCGGCATCCTTCATGATGGAGGTCACGTCGGCAAAGTCCAGGTTGATGTAGCCGGGCACATTGATCAGCTCGGTGATGGACTGTACACCACGGCGCAGCACGTCGTCAGACACCTGGAATGCGTTCATCATGGTGATCTTTTCGCCCACCTGCTTCAGGCGTTCGTTGGGGATGATGATCAGTGCATCCACGTATTCCTGGAGATTGGCGATACCGGTCTCGGCCTGGGTCATGCGGCGCTTTCCTTCGAACAGGAAGGGCTTGGTCACGATACCCACGGTCAAGATCCCCATTTCTCTGGCAACTCTGGCCACCACAGGAGCCGCACCTGTACCGGTACCGCCGCCCATACCAGCCGTAACAAACACCATATCTGCACCTTCGATGGCGCTCTGGATCTCTTCGATGCTTTCTTCAGCCGCCTTGGCACCGATCTCCGGGTTGGAGCCGGCTCCGTGGCCCTTGGTGATCTTCTCACCGATGGTGATCTTTTTGGTGACGCTGGAGTGGACCAGTGCCTGCATGTCCGTGTTGATGGCGATAAATTCCACGCCACGCACGTCATCCGTGATCATCTTGTTGACTGCATTGTTCCCGCCGCCGCCGACACCGATGACCTTTATATTCACACCGCTTTCATACGTATAATCGTCAAGTTCAAATGGCATTCCCTTTGCCCTCCTCGCTTTGTTTTTTTCCCGGCGACGGCAGTTTTGTCCGCACCCCTGGGATGTCCTTGTTTTTATATTCTATGGGCAGTTTACTCCTACCTAATATAATATACCAAAACCGCAGATTTTGCAATAGCTTTTGCGAAATTCATTCTGTTAATTTTTTTCGATGCCCCATCTTGCCGGTTTTTTACGGCGTAACGGTCAGATCCAGCCGCAGATCTGCCATGACGCTGGCGTAGCCCACCACATGCAGATCCACCCTGGCGGGGGTGTTTTGCGGAAACAGTGCATCGGCCAGGGCCTTGTCTGCCATCCGCAGCTTGATGGGGATATCCGCCGTGTTGCCCAGCTGCAGGGCGTACAAGCCGTCGCAGTACAGGATCAGGTCATGCTCGTCCCGCAGATCGATGTAGGAAATACGGTCGGCAAAGGTGGATTCGGTGATATCGTCCAGCACCTGCCGCACGTATCGCTCATGTCTGGTATCGGTAAACACCACCCCACGGCCTGCCACCGCCTCCGACACGCCGGGCAACCGCAGCAGGATGTAGTCCACCGCTTCTTCCGCAGTCAGCGTTCCCAGCACCCGCAGACTGGGGGACAGGGCCACGATCTCATCAAAGATATTGGCGCAGTAACGGATCTCGTCGTCCTCCAGTGCCAAATGCACCGTGGTGGGCATAGACCGGGTCAGGGTCGCAGAGCGTATGTAGGGACAATAGAAGGTGATCCGGTCGGTGATCTCATCGGCTGTGAAGTCGTACAGGTGCATCTCATCATGCAGTCCCGTAGCCGCCACGATCTCTTGTGTGTCGTACAGCAAAGAGCCGGTCACTTCCACATCCCGCACCACGAACAATAGCTGGTAGATCCCGATACAGCAGACGGCGAAGATCAATAGGATCGATCCTGCCAGCGTCAGACCATGCCGATGCTCCTGCCACTTTTTGTGCCTGACCGCCTGCTTCCGGGCTGCATCCACGTCTCGCTGCCAGCCCAGCCGGGTGTCTACGGCATCAAAGAAATCGAACAGCCCCTCCAACGGACCACGCCTGGTTTTGGCAGCCGCCCCGCCCTGTGCCGCCGGACTATGGAACACCACGGTCTCTGCCCCGCCTCGCCATGCTGCTTTCGGCTGTGCATGGGCGGTCTGCGGACGAGCGGCATGGAAGCTTCTGGTTTGCGAAAACGCATCGTTGGCAGGTCGTTTTTGGGGTGGAGCTTTGGGTGCCTGCTGTCGGGCAGGTGCTTCTTTTTGTGGGGATGCTTGCTGTGGTCTTTGACGGGCACTGGCATCCTCGATCACACCCATATGCCGGGGCTTCTTAGCCATGCGTTTGCTGCTACTGTAGAAATCCCGCAGATAGCCTTCTGCCTGGGCATGGATGTGGGCTTGCTTTTTGTAGGCACCGGACAAATTTTTTCGTCCTGTTCCCGTATCCAGCGGTGTCCTTTCCATCCGATGCTGCATTTCCCCTTTGGTGCGTACCTGATCATACACGTACAGCGGTGGGGGCTCACTATTGTTTTTGGGGTCGTAGCGTTGTGCCGTATACAATCCAGATCACGTCCTTTTTTGGGAGATTTTCTCTTACTTTTTCTTTTTTGCCACAAGCTCCGTCAGATCCTGATAGATCCGCTTGTTCACGTCGGCCAGGGCAAATTTCCGGATCCGCTCTGCCATTTCCTGCCGCTTTTCGTCTCCTGCCGGACACAGCAGCTCCGTCACAGTCTGTACCAGCGGGGCCGCTTCGCAGTCGTTCAGATCCTTTTCTTCAAACAGCAGTGCCGCCCCATCGTCCACCAGCACCTTGGCATTTTTGTATTGGTGGTTCTCCGCCACGTTGGGAGATGGGATGAAGATGGCGCATTTGCCGGTGGTAGCCAGCTCTGTCACGGTCATGGCACCGGCACGGTTCACGGTCATATCCGCTGCTGCCATACGCAGAGGCATATCGAAGATATATTCAGAAAGCTGGATATTTTCGTATTTATCCAGTCCCATATCCCGGAACTTGGCGCTGCATTCTTCCCATTCGATGGAACCGGTGGCGTGCATATGCAGTACCTCCGGATGCTTGGCGGTGAAATCTCGCATGAGATAGAGCACGGCATCGTTGACCTTTTCCGCACCCATACTGCCGCCGTAGGAAAGGAGAATGTACTTGTATTTCTCCGGGATCCCCAGCTTTTCTCGGGCTTCTTCCCGGGAGATGGCCTTGAAGGAGCTCATGACCGGGTTGCCCACCACCAGCAGCTTTTCTCGGTCGCAGGTCAAGGTCTCGCCGGTACGCTCAAAGTTCAGATAGATCCGATCCACGGACTTTTGCAGCATCTTTACGGCCACACCGGCAATGGCGTTGGATTCGTGCAGGGCGGTGGGGATGCCCAGATCTGCGGCGGCTTTCATCACAGGCCAGCACACATAGCCGCCGGTACCAACCACCAGATCCGGCTGGAATTCTCGGACGATCTTTTTCGCCTTGCCCACGGAGGTCAGTGCCAGCCATGCCGTCTTCAGGTTGGACAGCGACAGACTCCGCCGGATCCCCTGGATCTCCACATGGTACAGCGGATACCCGGCTTTCGGGACCAGCTTGTTTTCGATCCCCCGGCTGGTGCCCACATAGGCGATCTCGGCTGTGGGATCATTCTGCTTGATGGTATTGGCTATGGCCAGTGCCGGGTTCACATGTCCGCCGGTACCGCCGCCTGTCATGAGTACTTTCATGGTGATATGGTTCTCCAATGCTTGATTTTATTAGAACGGTCTACGCACCGCGTTGCAGCTCCTCCAGATCCTGTTTCTTCATATAATATCGTCGGGATATGGATAGTAGTATGCCCATTTCTGCCAGCAGCACCACCAATGAGGAGCCGCCGTACGAGAAGAATGGCAGGGAGATGCCGGTGTTGGGCACGACATCTGTGACCACGGCGATGTTGAGGAGTGCCTGTAGACCCACATGGGTACTGATCCCAAAGGCTGTCAGGGACGAGAAGGTATCCGGCGCACGGGCAGCGATGGTGTATCCCCGCAGTACGAAAGCAACGTACAAAACGATCAGGAACACAGCACCGATAAAGCCCATTTCTTCACACCAGATCGTGAAGATAAAGTCCGTATGTGCCGCCGCCACGAAGCTGTATTTCTGTCGGCTATGCCCCAGTCCCAGCCCAAAGAGGCCGCCGGAACCAATGGCGTAGACACCCTGTGTGGTCTGGTACACGTCGGACAGCAGGTCTGCGTTTTCGTCCGTATAGGAGGTCCACCGCTTTAAGGCATAGGCGTTATTCTTCATGAACACAATAAATGCAATAATACCAGCCGGAATCACGCAGAGCAGGTTTCGCCACCAGCTACAACCGCCCGCCAATATGACCGCAAGCCCCAGGCACGCTACGATACCGGTGCCGGACAGATGCTTTTCCAGAAGAACAAACAAGCAGGCAAAACCCAGCAGAAAACAGGGAAAGAGCACATTATACTGAAATGTTCTCCATTTGCCCAGCCGTTCATGGATCTTTTTGTTATATCGATCGATATACCAGGCTTCCGTCATGATCAGCACGACCTTCATCACCTCTGATGGCTGGAAGGAAAAGGGACCCAGTGCCAACCACCGCTTTGCCTCCCCTTCGGATTTACCAATGGCCAACACCAGAACAAGCAGTACTACGACAGCCCCGTAGACAAAAAGCATCAGCTTGCCATGCTTATAAACGGTACAGGGGATAAGGGACACGCCCAGCATGATCACGATCCCCAGGATCGCAAAGATGAGCTGCCGTTTGCCGTAGTAGTACATATCCAGGCCTTTGTTGAGTGCGGAGGGATAGCTGGCGCTGAACACCGTGATGGTGCCCAGACATACTAAGGTCAGGATCAGCGCAAGCATCACCTTATCCACGCCGCTGTAGACCCGAACGATATCCTTCTGCCACGCCGAATCGACCTTTTGCAGCATAGCATCCCGCTTTTTCGCACGTACCACACTGCGTCCCTTTCGGCGCACCTTATATTCCGCTACAGATGTAGCATACCGTTCTTTTTTCGCCTGCTTGATCCGTGCCTTTCGCCGTTTTTCGGCCTCTTTGGGATCCAGGCGGGGACGGCGGCCGGCATTGGAACGATCGCTGGTCACAGGCCGTTTGGCATTGCTACTGCGTCCCGGTTCGGCTTGAAAGCGATAGTTCGGCTGCGTTTGGGGACGTGTCGTTTGCCGTGGGGCTGCTCTGCCGCCGGCAGGTCTTGTGTTTTGGTCGTTTGTAGGATTGCGCTGGACGTTTTCCGGACGGCGGTTAGCCCTTGGCTGTCCATAGGTTTGTTTATTCTCTTGCATCAAACCACCTCCCGGATCGGTTTCTAACTATACCATATTATGCAAACAACGATACGACACAGGCAACAAGGGTGATCACACTGGCCATGCAGACGATCTGTACCTCGCTCATGCCGCATTTTTCAAAGTGATGGTGGATCGGCGCCATTTTGAACAGACGCTTGCCGTGGGTCAGCTTGAAGTAGCCCACCTGCAAGATCACGGACACGGTCTCCACGATGTACCAGATCCCAAAGATCACCACCAACAGCGGTTCCTCCATCATGAAAGCACCGCCGACCACCAGACCGCCTAAGAACAGCGAACCGGTGTCTCCCATAAATACTCTGGCCGGATAGAAATTATACACCAAAAATCCGCCGCAGCCGCCGATGAGCAGTGCGCCCAGCAGCACCAGCCCGCCATCCGGTTCGGCAGAATGTACCAAAAAACCAGATGCGGTGAAGAATACGCCCACCAGCAGGGTCACGCTGGCAGCCAATCCGTCCAGCCCGTCCGTCAGGTTCACGCTGTTGATCACGCCGGTCAAGAGGAGCATGGCAAGGACATAGTAGAATATGCCCAGATCCCACTGGATATCCGTAAAGGGGATATGCACCGTGGTGTGTGCGCCGCAGGTCAGCGTCATGCCGACCAGATACAGTGCGGCAGCGACCATCTGCAATATGTACTTTTGTCCGGCAGTCAGACCTTCGTTTTGTGCCTTTCGCAGCTTGGCAGAGTCGTCGATGCAGCCGATCAGCCCACCTGCCACGCCCAGCGCTAAGGTCAGGATAAAGGGCAGCGTGGTACGCATTCCTTCGGTGAGGGCAAAGTAGACAGCTCCCGCCAGTCCCACCACCACCGATGCGATGATGAAGGCAAAACCGCCCATGGTCGGGGTTCCCTCTTTACTCTTATGCCACCGGGGGCCGATATCCAGGATCTTCTGTCCCATTTTTTTGCTTTTCAAAAAGGGGATCAGCTTGCGGGAAACGGCCACCGTACCACCAAAGGTCAGCGCCACCGCTAAGACAAATACGATTTTTGTGTGCATGATATTCCTCGGTTTTTCTCAAATTGTTTTCCGGATCTTATTTCCGGATGGGCTTTTTGGCACGGCGCTTCTTCATACATTCGATGATCCGCTCTGCCTGTACCGCACGGCTTGCCTTGACCAGCAGCACATCGCCCGGATGCAGTGCCGTCAGCACCATATCGGCCATGACCTGTGCATCTCTGGTATCCAGTGCCACATACACATTGTCTGCCCGAATGCCCTTTTTGATCGCAGCCTCTGCCACGATATCCGCCATCATGCCGTAGCAGAACAGCTTCTGCACCTGCATTTGTGCCGCATACTGCCCCAGCTGGTCGTGCATCAGGCGGGAGTATTCGCCCAGCTCCAGCATATCGCCCAGCAGTGCCGCCGGTCTGGCGTTCTTCTTGGAAGCAATGGACACCAGCACGTCGATGGCGGCGCGCATGGATTCGGGGCTGGCGTTGTAGCAGTCGTCGATGATGGTGATGCCGCCGACCTCGTAGATCTTCTGCCGCATATCCGCACCCACGAAGGATTTCAGTCCCCGACGGATCTGCTCGTCGTCCATCCCCAGCATCACGCCCACAGCGTAGGCCACCAGCGAGTTGTACACATTGTGCTTGCCCAGTGCCGGTATCTCTACGTTTGTCACAGCCTTATTGTCGTAGATCAGATCATACACGATGCCGTCCAGCTTCTGCCGGATATTGACCGCACGGAAATCCCCATTGCGGTTGTAAATGCTCAGGATCCGGGGCTTTTTGTCCAGCTGTTCGTATTGGTCATACAGCAGGGGTTCGTCGGCATTCAGGATCAGGTGGCTATTGTCGGAAAGACCCAGCCGGATCTCCATTTTGGCACGGCAGATATTTTCTCTCGTCCCCAGCGTAGCCAGGTGGGAGGTACCGATGTTGGTGACCACGGCGATATCCGGGCGCACCAGCTTGGTCATATATTCGATCTCCCCCAGTGCGCTCATGCCCATTTCGATCACGGACACCCGGTCATCCGGCGACAGATCGAACAGCGTCAGAGGCAGACCCAGCTCGTTGTTCAGGTTGCCCTTGGTCTTGTGGGTCTGGAACGCCGCAGAAGCCACCGCTGCTACGAATTCCTTGGTGGTGGTCTTACCCACGCTACCGGTGATGGCAATGAAGGTCGCCTTAGAGAAGCCACGATACCAGCCCGCCAGCGTGCCCATGGATTTTACAACATCCTCTACCACCACAGCGCAGAAGGGCAGCCCACAGTCTTTGGCGTTATCCGGCACACGACCACACAGGAAACAGGTGGAGCCCAACTTTGCCGCCTCGGCGATAAAGTCACAGCCGTCCACCCGACTTCCCTTGATCGCACAGAAGATCACGCCGCATCCTGCTTCCCGGGAGTTGGAGGTCAGTCCCGTCTGCGGGGTTTCCGGATCTCCGCCATTGTATATTTCCAGCTTGCCCCCGGTCACAGCTGCGATCTCTGTTGCTGTCAGGGTCTTTAATTTCAGTTCCACACTCATTCGTTCTCTGCCACACCTTTCTTCAATGCCCAAATCGTTGCTTCTATTTCTCACGCACCACAGTACGCTTTTTTCATAAATCAGTTTCTCTATTTTGCAAAGCCGCCCGCACGATCGCTTCCTCGTCAAAGGGCAGCTTTTCCTTGCCGATGATCTGCCAGCATTCGTGTCCCTTGCCGCACAGCAGGATCATCTCTCCCGCCACGGCCTCCCGGATCGAACGCACGATGGCCTCTTTTCTGTCCGGGATCACCGCATACGGGGCTTTTTCCATGCCATCCACGATCGCCTGCCGTATTTTGGCCGGATCCTCGGTGCGTGGATTGTCGTCCGTGACCACCACACGGTCGGCGTAGGTCTCTGCGATATGCCCCATGACCGGCCGTTTGGTGGGATCTCTGTCGCCGCCGCAGCCAAACAGCACCGTCAATCTGGTGGGGTGCATAGCTTTTGCGGTTTGCAGGGTCATCTCCAGTGCCGCCGGGGTATGGGCATAATCGATGTATACGGTAAACGGAAGCGCCGGCAGCTCCAGCTTTTGCATACGCCCGGCCGGGAACTGCACCCTTGTCAGCGCATCCTGTATCGTCAGCGGATCCACACCCATTTGCAGGGCGCAGGTCACGCAGAGCAGCAGATCGTACACAGCGCAGATCCCCGTAAGCGGTGTCCGGATCCGGAAGATCGCTTCCCTGCCGCAATACAGAAAGGACATACCCTCTGCCCCATGGTTGTGGATCCGCAGGGCTGCGCTGTCGCAGTCGGTCGCTTTGGCAGGATCGGTTGTGCAGGTCAGCCAGGTACAAGCCGGTGCCAGCGCCATCAGCTTCTCGGCCCATGGATCGTCTACAAGTAAGATCCCGGTCTTTGCTTTGGTGAACAGCCTTGCTTTGGCTGCTAAATACTTTTCCATCGTCCCATGGAAATCCATATGCTCCGGGGACAGGTTGGTGAACAGCGCATAGTCGGGGAGGATGGCGTCGGTCTTGTGCAGTGCCAATCCTTGGGACGATGCTTCGTACACCAATGTATCACAGCCCGCCTTTGCCATAGCCGCCGCCATACCGTAGAAATACTCCGGATCCGGGGTGGTCATCGCCGCAGCTGCATCGGCCACGGAGGTACCACCGGCGGGAAACGGGATGCGCTCCCCTACCACAAAACCGCCTGCCGTGGTGATCGCACCCACCCTATGCCCGCCCGCTTGCAGGAGATCCCGCAGCAGATGGGCGGTGGTGGTCTTGCCGCTGGTGCCGGTGATACCGATCTTGGTCATACCCTCGGCCGGTCTGCCATAGCGGTTGTTCCACACCAATGCTTCTGCCAGCCGAGTATCCGGGGTCAGAATGTAGGCAATACCCGGCGGTATGGCCTCCTTGGATTCTGCCAGCACCACAGCAGCACCTCGTTCTATTCCTTCTGCCACATGATCATGTCCGTCCCGGTGCAGTCCCCGGATACAGATGAGCAGCTCGCCGCCACGCACCCGTCTGGAATCGGACGTGATCCCGGAGACGGTATCGGTGGTCAGCATAGCTTCGGTCACAGGCACATCCCGCAAAAGCTCAGCAAGTTCCATAGGCACCCCCACGTGAAAGATCAGAGATACGAGGTCATGCCTTTATGCTTCCGGTCGTTTTATCTGTCCGGTATTTAGTCCGTCAGGTCCAGGTGGCGCAGTACCACGTTCACCAGCGTACCCCTTGTCACCATGGTACCGGCGGCGGGAGATTGGCTGATAACGGTGGCGGTGCTGCCGTTCAGAGAGCCTTCGAATACAGGGTTCAGTCCGGCTTGCACCAGAATTTTGTTGGCGTTGTAGGCAGTCATACCGGTCAGATCCGGCACAGCGATGTCTTCCACCGGCACCTCGGTACCCGTGTACAGCACGATGCGGCCGTCCGTTGCGGAGATCTGGGAGCCGGCAGCCGGGATCTGGGCAGTCACGGTATCGCCGCTGCCGATGATCTCGTAGGCAAAGCTACGCCAGCTCAGGTCATTGATGGAGTTTTCCACAGAGGCACCCACATAGTTGGACAGGGTCACGCTCTGGGTCTCCAGCTCTTCTTCGGTATACTGTGCTTCCACACCAATGTACGGCAGGATGAAGGAAAGCAGGTTGGAGATATAAGGAGCCGCCACGACGCTGCCGTACACGCTGTCGATGGAGGGTTCGTCTACGATGATGATGGCGGCGATCTGGGGATCATCGGCCGGTGCATACGCCACGCAGGAGCCGACACGATAGGATTTTTCGCCGTATTCGTCCACTTTGTCCAGCTTCTCGGAGGTACCGGTCTTAGCCGCCACTCTGTAGCCTTTTACGTACGCATTTTTGGCACCGCCGTCTCCCGCTACGCCTTCTTCCAGAATATCCGTGATCCGCTCGCACACATCGGTGGATACCACCTGCCGCACAATCTCGGTCTCGTAGCTCTGGATCACGTTGCCGCTGTCGTCGGTGATCTTGGACAGCAGATGGGGTGTCACTAAGTATCCACCGTTGGCAATGGCTGCAATGGCACGGATCTGCTGGATGGCGGTGGTCTTGAAGGTCTGCCCGAAGGAATACACAGCCAGGGACACGACACCGAAATTCTGGTAGCTGGCGTAAATACCGCCCACCTCCCCGGGCAGGTCGATGCCGGTCTTGCCGGTATACCCGAAGGCACCAAAATAATCTAAAAATTTATCCTTTCCCACCCGCAGTGCGATCGACATCAAAGTCGGGTTACAGGATTGCTGTAGCCCCACCCGGAAGGGTACGCTGCCGTGGCCGGTCTTTTTGTGACAGCTGATAGGCTCCGACCAGCCCTCGATCATGGAGTAGCCGGGGCAATAGAAGACCTCTTCTTCGCTGACCAGCCCTTCCTCAAAGGCCATGGAGGTGGTGATGATCTTGAAGGTGGAACCGGGCTCGTAGGTCTCCGTGGTGGCCTTATTGTTCCACATGTTGTACATCAGGGTTTGGTATTGTTCTTTGTATTCGTCAGAGCTTTGATCCATCCCATACAGCTTAGCAGCGGAAAACGCATCCAGTGTGTAGGGATCGTTCAAGTCAAAGCTGGGGTAGGTGGCGATGCCCCGGATACTGCCGTCGTTCACGTCCATGACGATACCGGTGACACGGTTGCCGGCGCCGGATTCCAGGAAGGTTTTTTCCAGCTGATTTTCCAGCTCATACTGGATGTACATATCCAGCGTGGTGGTGATGTTGTAGCCGTTGGAGGCCTCGATGTACCGCTCATACTCAAAGGGCATATCGGAGCCGCGAGCATCCTGTGCCAAAATATACCGCCCGCTGGTACCTTCCAGCAAGTTGTTGTAGTACCGTTCCAGCCCATAGATCCCCACGCCTTCGCTGTTGGTGAAGCCTATGGCATGGGACGCCAGCTCGCTTTTGGGATAATACCGTTTGGAGGAGGCGTTGAAGTAGATCTCGTCTCCTAAACTGAAGGTGGCGATGAAATCCCGGATGGGCTGTGCCGTCTTGTCGTCCACGTTGTTTTTGATCACTTCGTACTGCCGGTTCACCTTGGCAGCCTTCTCCATGATCTTGTCATAATCCACATCCAGGTAGATGGCCAGCACCTGTGCGATCATATCGTCCAGCTGGGTGCCCTTATAGTGGATCCCCACGGAATCATCGTCGAACACGTACAGCACATCGTTTTCCGGATCGTCATCGCTCCATGTCTTGGCATCGTCCTGCATCCGTTCGTAGATATCCTTGGGCGAGAGGATCACGTTGTACACGGTGATGTTGGTGGCTAAGATGTTGCCGTTGCGGTCGGTGATATTGCCCCGCTCCGGATTGACGCTGTATTCGGTGGTAACCTGGTTCAGTACGATGGACTGGTATGTATCGTAGTCCCGCAGCTGGTAGCCCGCCAATTTGCCAATGAGCGCCACCGCTACGATCAGCAGAATGCAGAAAAAGAAAATGTACCGTTGGTATGTCCACTTGTCGATCCGATTCTTGCTTTGATTCATGTAGCCGCTCCCATTCTCTTGTGTATCCTGTGCCAAACTGCCTCTGTCTGTATCCTATGCGACAGTCTGCAAAAATATGCACGCTCCCCTGTGTATCCTCAGGAGAAAAGGAACGGGCTGTCTCACGTTGCCGGGTCTTTTTTGTGAAACAACCCATTTTCATGCCGATTGCTGTATTCAGCTGCTGTCCTCAGCTACTGTACTCAGCTGCTGTCCTCAGCTACCTAAGCCTTCAAAAAATCCGGCAAAGGCTTCTGCCAGAGAGGAGAGCATGGTACCCAGCGTCCCCTCTTCGATATCTTCGTCTTTCTCTTCAATGAGATCGATCCGTTCGCCGTCGGACAGGGATATGTATTTCCGCTGCACCGAATCTTCCTTCACCATGCCCAATTGGTCGGTGGCGATCTGCTCGATGACACGGATGTCGTTCTTTTCCTCGATGGCCAGCTCTAAGGCATCCACCTCGGTTTGTAGGCTCACCAGCTCTCTTTCCAGATCTGCAATGGTGCCGGTGGTCTGGTAGATCTGGGAGATACTGACTAAGATCCCCATGATCATCATGGTCACTGCCGCCAGCATTGCCACATATCCCACCGGGAAGCTATGTCCCTGCACCCGCACCTCGCCTTCGTGCTGGTTTTGCAGCCTCTGGAACAGCGACTGCTTCGGGGGTTCTTTTTTGTTCTTTCCGCCGGCTTTGTTCTTTGTCGAGGTGTGTGCTGCACCGGCCGTCCTTTTGGCACCCGTTCCCGCCGGTCTGCTGACACGTTCCTGTCGGTGCATCGTACGGGGAGCCGTTCGGTAGGCGGTGTTACCAGCGGTTTGCTGTCGGCTCCGGAGGCGTTCGCTGAATACCTCCTCAGACACATTTTCCCGGGGATCCCGCCCCATTTGTGCCCGGCGCATCAGCTCTTCTGTGGAGGCCGCACCAATCCCCTGTAGCTCTTCGCCACGGTTTCTGTATTCCTGCCGCAGCTTCGCCGCCAATCGACTGGGCTGCTCGTAGGAGCTTCTGTTCATGGTATCGTCCTCCTTTTCGTGAATTTTATCTTGTTATTTGGATTCTCGTTTTACAGCTTTTCCGCACACCGCAGCTTGGCACTTCTGGATCTGGGATTTTCTTCCAGCTCCGCTTCGCTGGGCAGGATGGGCTTTTTGGATAATAGCTTGATCTTCGGCTTTCCCCCGCACACGCATACCGGGAATTCCGGCGGGCAGGTGCATCCGGTGGCAAGCTCTCGGAAGGTCTCCTTGACGATACGGTCCTCCAGGGAATGAAAGGTGATGACCGCCAGCCGTCCGCCGGGGTTGAGCATATCCGCTGCTGCCCGAATGGAGGGAGCGATGGAATCCAGTTCCCCGTTGACCTCGATCCGGATGGCCTGGAAGCTGCGTCGTGCCGGGTGCTGGGATTCCTTGGCTCTGGCAGCGGCAGGAATGGCACCGGCTACGATGTTGGCAAGCTCCGTGGTGGTCTCGATGGGTTTTGTCTCCCGCTTGGTCACGATGGCGTGTGCGATGCGGCCGGAGAATTTTTCCTCTCCGTACAGCCACAGGATCCGCTTGAGTTCGTCTTCGCTGTAGCTGTTGACCACATCCCGTGCCGTGATCCCGCAGGTTTGATCCATGCGCATATCCAGCGGCGCATCGGCAGTGTAGGAGAACCCACGTTCTGCCTCGTCCAGCTGGTGGGAAGACACGCCCAGATCCCACATGACCCCGTCCACGCCGTGGATATCTAAGTTCCGCAGCACCTGGTCGATCTGGTCATAATTCGTTTT
Source organism: uncultured Ruminococcus sp. (assembly GCA_964463375.1). Taxonomy (GTDB): domain Bacteria; phylum Bacillota; class Clostridia; order Oscillospirales; family CAG-272; genus UMGS1696. The sequence goes on from CAYXBQ010000011.1 coordinate 37,016, forward strand.
TACGATGGTGTGCTTATCGGCATATGCTGCCAGTCTGTTTCGGCAAGCCTCGATCGCATTGTCGTCCCGGTCCAAGCTGATGATCCGGGAGCCCTCCGGCAAGCGCTTTGCGATCTCGTAGGAATGACCGCCACCACCGGCTGTGCAGTCCACATAGATCCCGCCCCGCTCCGGTGCCAGCATCTGCATACATTCCGCCGCCATGACGGACACATGATGAAATTCCATTCCTGTTTCTGCCTCTCTCTATCGGTTATAATCCGAGCTTTTCCAGCTCTTCGGTAAAGTTTTCCGGTTCTTCGTTTAAGGCGTATTCCTCCCACCGCTCCGCTGACCAAATTTCGGCATATCGCCCGCAGCCTGCCGTGATCAGGTTCTTTTCGATCCCGGCAAAATCCAGCATTTCCTGTGGCAGAGATACTCTCCCCTGGCTGTCCGGCGTGACCTCGATGGCGTTGGAATACAGATATCGGGTGATGGCACGGCTTTGGGTCGCCGGCAGTGCGCTGATCTTTTCGGCATACAGTGCCCATTCCTCCGCAGAATACAGGCGCAGGCACTTATCGTTGCCCTTGAGCACCGTGATCACCGGTCCTAGCTGTTCCTTGATCTTCGACGGGATGATGATCCGGCCCTTGCTGTCCAGCGCGTGGTTGTACTTCCCCATAAGCACGGTCATCACCTCCATTTCATGGAATTTCGTGGAACATTCCACCACTCTATGATATTATATAATATCTTGAGAGAAATTACAAGAGGTTTTCCGAAAATATATCCACTAAATTATATGCCAAATTCCCACTTTTCGCCGTCATTCCACCATTTTCCAGTATTTTCCATGTACTTTTTCGCCCAAACACCCTTTTTTCAGCGTTTTTTCTCATTTCCGCCCGCTTCTCCCGATTCTCCGACCGGTCGCTTTTTCATAAAACGTAAACTGCATTTACCAGTCTGCTTTTCCCACCTTTTCCGCATTCGTTCACTATATTTTTTAGGTTTCGTCACGTTTATTTTACAATTCGTGCATTTTGCCAATACCCAAAAAGGCGTACCCCCTGGAGCCAAACAGCCCTCCGGTACGCACTTTTTCTCGATCACGGCACCAATGCCGCCAGCTCCTTGTCGAGCAGCACTTCCGTGACCACAGGGTCTGCTCTGCCACCGCTTTGTCGCATCACGCCACCCAACAGACGCTTTTTGGCAGCCACCTTGCCGCCTAAAAAATCCTGCACAGACCGGGGATCCTTTTCGATGGCCTCCCGCACCAGCGGCAGTAGCGCTTCTTCCGACCGGATCCGGAACAGGCCTTCCCTTTCAGCCACAGCACGAGGGGACTCTCCCTGCTCCATGGCTCTGGTGAGAAGCTGCTTGGCAACGCTGCTGCTGACCTCTTCATCCCCCAGCAGATCGGCAGCTTCTGCCAAATGCGACGGTGCAAGGGGCATGGGGTTTGCTGCACCTTCTGCATCGTCTATGATCGGGATCACCTGACCGATGAACAAATTGGCGACCAGCTTGGGATAGCGGGACTGCTCGGCTGCCACACAGTAAAATTTCACAAAGCCCGGCGTTTGCATAATTTGTTTTTTATCTTCTTCTCCCAAAGAAAACTGTTTTGTCAGCTGTGCATCCCAGGCCTCCACGGACTTAGGCATATGCCGCTTTTCGTTTTCCAACCAGGCCTCCGAAAGGTGCAGCGGCGGGATATTAGGCTCAGTGAAATATCGATAATCCACAGCCGATTCCTTTTTCCGCATGGATTCGGTCTTGCCTGTATTCTCGTTGAATCGCCGGGTCTCCTGCTGGATCTGGCCACCGCCCACCAAAATATCCACCTGTCTATGGAACTCTTCTTCGGCTGCTTTGGCTGCAAACTGAATAGATCCAATATTTTTAATCTCGCAGCGAACACCACGGGTGGTAGACCCCACAGGCCGTACCGATAGATTCACCTCGCAGCGCATGGAGCCTTCGTTCATCCGGCAATCCGAAACACCGGCGAAAAGCAGGATCTGCCGCAGATTCGTCAGGTACTCCCGCACCTCTGCCGGATCCGACAACGCCGGTTCTGTGACGATCTCGATCAGTCCCACGCCGCACCGGTTGTAGTCAGCCAACGTCACATTATCTCCGTGGAGCAGCTTGCCCGCATCCTCTTCTAAGTGGATCCGTTCCAGCGGGATACGTTTTTCTTCCTTATTTCTATATAGAGGCACATAGCCGCCGGTGCAAAGCGGGGTTTCCTGCTGGGTGATCTGGTAGCCCTTGGGCAGATCGGGATAGAAATAATTCTTGCGGTCGAACCACACGTCCCGGTGGATGTGGCAGTGCAACGCCAGCCCGGCCTGCACCGTCAGTCGTACCGCTTCGTTGTTGAGCTGCGGCAGTGCCCCCGGCAGACCCATGCACACGGGACAGCAAGCCGTATTGGGTGCTTCGCCAAAGGCAGCAGAGCAGGTGCAGAAGACCTTGGAGGCCGTTTTCAGCTCACAATGTACCTCCACGCCGATGACCGGTTCATATCCCTTATATTCCATGACATACCTCCGTTTCGTTCTCTACAGCCAGTGCCTTCTCCAGCCATGCCGCCAGCCGATACAGCTCGAGCTCCCCGTATCGCTTGCCCAGGAAGGATACGCCGGTAGGCAGTCGTCCGTCTCCACCGGAGGGGAGCTGGATGGCGGGCAGGCCGGTCAGGTTGGCGTACACCGTGAACCGGTCGCTGTCGTATCGATCCACCCGTTGGCCGTCCTGAGGCAGTGGGAAGGCAACAGAGCCGGTGGTGGGCATGAGAATGGCAGCATACCGGGTCAGAATGGTCTCTACGGCTTCTGTGATGTCCTGCTGCACGGCTTTGATCTTGTGGAAATAGGCACCGCCATGGGCCTTAGACAGCGCATACGCACCGGTCAGGATCCGTCGGGTCACTTCATCGCCAAAGCCCGCTGTACGAGCGTCTGCGCCCATGGAACGATAGCTGTCGCCGGTGCCGGGAGTACCGTAGCGGATGCCATCGTACCGGGCCAAATTGGAGGAGGATTCGGCGGCTGTCAGGATCACATATACCTCCAACGCATGCTCCGGCAGTGCCACTTCCTCCACCAGCCAGCCGTTTTCCGTCAGCTTTTGGATCACACGGGCGGTGTTTTGGGCAGTAGCCGCATCCACATTCACGTCCCAGCCTTTGACCACAGCGATTCGCTGAGCGGGCAACTCCACGTCCAAGGCGGCGGTGCGCAGTGTGGCATACCAATCGTCGGACAGGTGCAGGGCAGTCATATCCCGCTTGTCCGGACCGGCCAGGGCTGCCAGCACCATACGGTTGTCTGCTACGGTGTGGGTCATGGGACAGATCGTGTCCATGGACGAAGCGAACTCCACCAGCCCATACCGGGGGATCAGGCCATAGGTGGGCTTCATGGCTACCAGTCCGCAGAAGGCAGCCGGTTGTCGGGCAGAGCCGCCTGTGTCGGAGCCTATGGCAAACACGGCCTCTCCTGCCGCCACCGCTGCCGCCGAACCACCGGAGGAGCCGCCGGGAGACCGGGTCTTGTCCAGTGGATTGACCGTCTTGCCCAGAGCCGAATGGGTACAGTCCGAGCCCATGGCAAATTCATCCAAGTTCGTTTTTCCCAGCAGCACAGCACCGCTTTGCTCCATTCGTTCTACTGCTGTAGCAGAATACGGCGGCACAAAGGCTTCCAGCATCCGAGAGGCACAGGTGGTGCGCAGGCCGGCGGTCACAAGGTTGTCCTTGCAAGCGTAGGGGATCCCCAGAAGCGGCATATCAGCAGAATGGCTTTGCAGCAGCACATCGGCCGCTTTCGCCTGCTCCATGGCACGATCGGCACACAAGGTCAGGTAGGCACCGATGGCGGGATCCACCTTGGACAGGCACAGTGCGGCAAGCTCTGCGGCTGTCATTTCGCCTGCGTCCAGCTTTTGCCGACACCACTGGATCGTCATAGGTTCACGCATGGTCTCCTCCTGTCTGCGCCCGCACGACCTGGGGCACGGTGATATAGTCGCCTTCTTCTCTTGCTCTGGCAGAAAGGGCGATCATCTTTGTTTTTTCCGGTATAACAGCATCTTGCCGCAGGTGCAGGATATTTTCGTCCGTAGTTTCCTCCGCTGCGGGACAGGCACTCTTGCCATAGGCCGGTGGCACAGGCTCCGCATGCTCTTTTCCCTGCACCGCTTTCTCTAACATCTGCCGCAGGGTGGACAGGTCTTCGTCGATCCCCGCCGGCAAACGATCAGGCACCAGCAGCAGTGCCTCGGCCATCGCCGCGATCGTCTCCGGGGTGAAGTTTTCTTTGGTATCCATGATATACTCCATTATTTTCGATATTTCCAATAGCTATTTCCAATAGCTCAAGATCTTATTGACCTCTGCCCCGCACAGCAGAATGATCATACAAAAGTAGAGCCAAAGCATGATCAGGCACAGTGCGGTCAGGCTGCCATAGAGCAGTGCGGGACGACTGGCGTGGGTCATGTAGAAGGAATAGGCCCAGGAGAACACCAGCCAGCCCACGGCGGCCAGGACAGCACCGGGGATATGATCCCGGAAACGGTGGCTCACAACGGCACTGCGGCGGGACACGGCGGTATAGAGGAGAGTGAAGACAAAGGAAAGCACCACCAAAAAGATGGGCGTTTTGAAGTACAACAGCCGATCCAGCACCACTTGCAGGTGTGGCAGATGTGTGCGCAGCAAGGTAAAGAGAAACTCCCCGAACAGCATCAGGCCGATCACCGATAGGATCAGCACCACGAACACCAGCGTATAGGCCACGGAGCTGCACATTTTGCGTATGTATCCCCGTACCCGTGGTGCTTCGTAGACGGTTTGTACCCCTTCACGGATCGCGCCCACCCCTTTGGCAGCACTCCACCAAATGAACACGGCCGAGATCGACAGCACCGGCACAGCAGCCGTAGAGGCCACCTGATCGAACAGACGCACCGCTGTGTCTAAGATAGAATCGGGTACAGTGCCGTCGAAAAACGCAATGACGTTCTCTCGCTCAGCCGCCGTGGGCCAAACCAGCTTCACGATATTTGCCAGCAACGACACCAGCGGTACCGCCGATATGACAGCAAAAAACGATGCCTGCGCCGCATACACGCTGACTCGATCCTGCCAGACACGCTGGGCAAACCGCCGCCCTGCCAGTATCACCATCACTGCTTTCTTCATTCTGTTGCTCCTTTTTGTCGGTATAAAACCCAAAAAGAGCCGTCACAAATGCATGGAGGACGGCTCATGAAGGTTTGGGTCATTGTTCGGTTTCCGGGGCAGTCTGGATGCTTATGGTACCATCCTTGATCGCATTGATATACGACTGGTGCTGCTCCTTGGTCTCGGAGAAGTAGGTGATGTTGCCATCGGAAACGAAATAGTAATAGTTGGTATCCGCAGGGCTCAGCGCCGCCAGGATCGCACTGGCACTGGGATTGGCGATGGGTCCCGGCGGAAGTCCCGCATAGGTGTACGTGTTGTACGGCGTGGCATAGGACGTGTCGGTCAGCTTCGGCCGTTCGCCTGTTTTATGCTGGATCGCATAGACGATCGTGGCATCGCTTTCCAGCTTCGGAGAGGCACCCCAGTTGTTGAGACGATTGTGGAATACCGACGATACCTTGAAGAATTCCGAGGGCGTGCCCGCTTCCTTCTCGATCATCGATGCCAGATTCACAATCTCGTCCACGGTGTAGCCCATGGCCTCTGCCTGGATCTTGTATTCCTTCTTGAAGATCTGTCCGAACCGCTTCAGCAGCTTGTTCAGCACCGTCACTTCGCTGGAGGAATTGTAGAACTGATAGGTGTCCGGGAACAAATAGCCATCCAGCCGGTAGATCCGATCCTCGCTCGTTCCAGTATCTTCCAGCTCCTCTAAGAACCAGTAGTCAAAGTCGTAGTTCTGGATGGCCTCCACATAGCCCTCTCTGGTACCGATCCCATAGGATACCATCAGATCGATGATCTCGTCCGTGGTATAGCCCTCCGGGATGGTGATCTCAGAGATACCCACCTTCGGCTGTGGCTGGAATGCAGCCCGCAGATCGTCGTAGTTCATATTGGGACTGACCACATAATCCCCCGCCAAGAAGCCGTCCGTGTCCTTTTTCAAGGTGGCATACAGCTTGAAGACCGTCGGATACTCGATCAGCTCGTTTTCGTATAGGATCTGTGTGATGTCGTCCAGCGTGGCGTATTCCGGGATGTGTACATCTACCGATACATCATTTTTCACAAAAGCAAACACGTCGTTGCCCACGTTGATGATCACAATTGACAAAAAAACAGACACGACCACCACAAAGATCATGTAGACCACGGCCTTCACGATGCTGATCACCGTGTTCCCGCCTTCGTCCTCGTATACCACCTCCGTCCGCTGGATCGTAGGCCGCTTCTTTTTGGCCTTGACCGCAGCGTTTGTGGCACTGGTGGCATGGGTGATGGCAGAAATATCCGTGACACGGGTCAGGTCGTCCGAACGCCTTGCCATATTCCCTGCCAGCTTTTTGGTACCGGCACGCTGGTTTGCGGCAGACTGCGGTGTAGCCGGATGCGGGCGATTGACCGTCCCACCACTGCTGACCGGACGCTCCTGTGCGGCGTGTTCACTTCCCGGACGGGCGGCAGCTGCGGTCGGCTTGCTTGATGCAGGCGCATTTGTCTGCCGTTCACCTGCCACACGCTCCACGCCCGTGCGATTTGGCATAGTAGCATTGCCAGGCATATGCGCAGCATTGCCTAGCATTTGCGTAGCATCGCCAGCTCTTTGTGCAGGCCGTACCGCTCTGGCTTGCTCGGCTGTCGTGCGATTTGGGTTCACACGAGCCGCCCCTGCTGCCGGTACCACATTTTGTGCCTGTCCGTGGAGGGCGGTGCTTTGTCCCTGCGGCGTATCGGTGCGCTTGCGATGCAGACTCTGCTCGTTGGCACGATTGATCTGTTCTCTGAGCGAATCCGCCGTGTTCCGGGGTACCGAAAACTGTCGGGTATCGCTAAATTTCTTATCTTTTTCTGACATAATAAACCCCAAAGGCATCTATAAGATACAAGGTGTTGGCACTAAAACAGGCATGCCGCCACAAACAGCACCACCACAGCCAAAAAGCCCGGCGAAAATACCGTTTGTGCCAGAGAGGATAGCGTACCGCCCTTCCTATGCACCACGTACGGCGAAGGCACGTTGTCTCGGGCATATCCGGCATACAGGTTTCCCGCTTCTACACACCACAGCACAGCGGCAGTCAGGGTGAAAAAGCCCACGATGATCACGAACAGCACCAGGCTGATGCTGCGCTTATCGGCGATGTGGAGCAGATACTTTTCCAGAAACAGCACAAAGGCATTGTTGATGGCGTGGATCACCACCGAGGCAAAGAGGGATCTGGTGGCATAAAGCACCCCCGCCAGCACCAGTCCGGAGAAGAAATACACCGGGAACCGCACAAAGCTGAAGTGGGACATGGCAAAGGCTGCCGAAGAGACGAGTACAGCGGTACACACGCCCATGGTCTCGTAGGAGGAGAGCACAATGCCACGGAACAGCAGCTCTTCCGTCACCGCAGGCAGGATCGCAAAGGCCATCACCAGATAGAGTCCGTCGAACACGCCCGTATTCCAGGCAAAGCTGGTATAGTTCTGGGTGCTCCCTGCGGCAAAGCTTTCCGGAAACAGCGCATACATCCCCATACTGATCAGCGCACTGCCTCCGATCAGGAACACAGCGGCGTACAGCAGGTACAAAAGATGCCCCGGTTTTGGCAGGCGGATGCGCAGTCTGGCGGTGAAATCCGATCCACGCAGACGGCAATAGAACAGCGCCGGTACAGCGTATATCAGCAGCTGTACCGCCACCACAGCCAGATATGGATTCTCATCCATGCCCAGCCGATCTGCCGGCAGGAAACCGACAAAATAGAGTAAGGCAAACACGAACACCAGCAGCAGCGGTGTCCAGCGAGTATCCCGGCTTTTCACAGCGTCTCATGCTCCCCTTCCGGTATTTGGCACATCAGATATAGAGGATGGACCATCACTTTTTGTCTTTCCCTGTGGTGATCTTCACGCCTTTTTCCGTCAGCAGGATGTCCACAGACATATCAAAGCGGCCTCTGGGCACCACGGGCAGGATATAGTCGGAGTAGACCACGCCGATGGTACAGCCGGAGAAGGCGGACAGATACCGGTCGTAGAAGCCCTTACCGTAGCCCAGCCGATAGCCGGCCTTGTCGTACACCAGTCCCGGTACAAAGCACACAGCGGCGCCTGTATCCCGTTCCGGCTCATACATAGGCGCATCCTCTGCCGGTTCCAAAAGCCCATAGGAATCCACTGCCAGCTCATCCAAGGAACTTACGATGTGGTAGGTCATGGTGTGGGTCCGTTTGTCGCAGCGGGGGAAGCACACCTTTTTGCCTTTTTCCAGCGCCAGCTCCGCAATGGGATTTACGTCGATCTCCCCTTCGGTGGCCGCATACAGCAGCACATACTCCGCATACCGGAAGCTTACCAGCCCTTCCACTACACGACAGATGGCCTCGTCCCGGCGATGGCGTTCCTCGATGGGCATTTCCCGGCGGCGTTCTTTGTATTCTTCACGAATATCGTCTTTTTGTTTCTTAATCATTTTCTATCAGCAAGGATAGCGGCCATGACCGCCTGTTCCTTTTCCGCTCCTTTCATCATTCGGATCAGCGCACCACCAAACTGCATAGCGGCACCCATGCCACAGCCCGTGATCACGTTTCCGTCCACGGCTACCGCACGCTCGCACACCGTTGCACCGGTCAGGTATTCCTCAAAGCCCGGATAGCACACAGCGTTCTTCCCGTTCAGATAGCCACGCTTGCCCAGCACCATAGGCGCCGCACAGATCGCAGCCATGTAGGCACCCTTCCCGTCTGCAGCCTTCAGGTACCGATCCACCAGAGGCGCACCGTCCAGATGCTTGGCACCGGGCATACCGCCGGGCAGGACCACCATTTCCAGATCTTCCGGCACAGGCTGGGCTGCCATTTCCGGGTAGCTTCGGTCGGCCTGCACGCAGATCCCATGGGCACCCGCCACCAGTTTGTCGCCGTTCTGCGGATCCGGATGTACAGCGATGGTGGTCACATCCAAACCGGCACGACGCAGCATATCGATGGGACAGAGGGCTTCGATCTCCTCAAAACCATCGGCTAAAAAAACATAGATCATAGGATCTTCCTCCCTTTATTATACCATATTTCCCCGACACAGCGGTTAACATTCCATAAATTTTCTGTTTCCGGTCATCTTTTCCGGAAAAGTGGTCCTATACCCGCAGCACCTGCCGGATCCGGTCGCCGATCACATCCACGGGGTATTGTTTGCCCGCCTCGTCCGCACAAGCCACCACCGTCCAGCCGCACGTCCCTGCCACATACATAGCGGCATCCCGGCAACGGTGAAGGTATTCGTGGTCGGTCTCGTGGATGTCTAAGGTCACACCGGTCTCCCGGCTGCGCTTTTCCACATTGGCATCGGACACCCGCTGTGGCACATCGATCAGGATCACCTGGTCCGGTGCCGGCAGACCCAGCTTGGTGTATTCAAAATCCCACAGCCAGGCGAGAAATCCATCCCAGTCCCCACGATCCATTTTGGACAGCTGGTGGTACGCATTTGCAGTGGTGTACCGATTGGCGATGACGATGGTGTCCGGATCCCGGTAGTCGTCGCCCCAATCCTGCCGATAGCTCACATATCGGTCGGCGGCGAAGAACATGGAGGCCGCGTAGGCTCCCGTGTCCTCCGGTTTGCCGCCCAGCCCGCCATGCAGATACAGCTCCACCAGCGAAGCACCGGCACTGCCATAGGCGGGGAACTCGATCAGGCGCACTTTTTTTCCTTCATTTTGTAGTTTTTCCGCTAAGATCCGGCTCTGTGTTCCCTTTCCGGAACCATCCAGCCCTTCCAGCACGATCAGTTTTCCCATATTCGTTTTTGTCTCACTTTGTCCATATTCCCGGTGCGTTATTCCACTTCGTTTTGCAGCACCATTTCCATAAATTCCTGCTTGGTGATCAGCACCTTTCTAGGCCGCTGTCCATCCGGCGGGCTTACATAGCCCATCTGCTCCATCCGGTCGATGAGCTTGGCGGCACGGCCGTAACCCAGCTGTAGCCGTCTTTGGATCAGGGAGGTGGAGATCTTGCCGGATTCCACCGCCAGCTCCAGTGCCTGCCGCAGCATGGGATCGTCGTCTCCGGCATCCATATCGCCTTCTGCTGCACCCTTGCCCTTCTTACCTACACCGCACTTGGCCGCCTCCGCTTCGATCTGCTCCAACACTTCATCGGAGTAGGAGGCACTGCGCTGGTTCATATTGCGGATGTACGCCACCACTTCCTCCACGTCGGATTCCGACACAAAGGCACCCTGCACACGCATAGGCTTGGCGGCACCCACCGGATAGAACAGCATGTCCCCACGACCGATCAGGTTTTCGGCACCACCACGGTCAATGATGGTACGAGAGTCGATCTGGGATGCCACGGTGAAGGCGATCCGGGAGGGGATATTTGCCTTGATCAGACCGGTGATCACGTCTACAGAAGGACGCTGGGTACCGATGATCAGATGCATACCGGCGGCTCTGGCCTTCTGCGCCAAACGACAAATGGACTCTTCCACGTCGTCCGGTGCAGTCATCATCAGGTCCGCAAGCTCGTCGATGATGATCACGATCTGGGGCAGGAATTCGTAGTCCGGGTCATCCTTTGTTTTTTCATTGAAGGTCTTAACGTCTCGCACACCCACGGCTTCGATGAGTCCAAACCGTCTTTCCATTTCTGCTACGGCCCAGGACAGAGAGCCGGCTGCCTTTTTCGGGTCGCTGACCACCGGCACCAGCAAATGGGGAATGCCGTTGTAGATGCTCATTTCCACCTTCTTAGGGTCCACAAGGATCAGCTTTACATCCTCCGGGCTTGCCTTATACAGCAGGCTGACCACCAGAGAGTTGATACACACAGACTTACCCATACCGGTGGCACCGGCAATGAGCAGGTGGGGCATTTTGGCAATATCGAAATACACTGCCTCACCGGCCACGTCCTCACCCAGGCAGCAGGTCAGCTTGCTTTTTGCATTGGTGAAGGCCTCCGACTGGATCAGGGTACGCAGATGCACGGTAGCCTGCTTTTTGTTGGGCACCTCGATGCCCACAGCGGCCTTCCCCGGAATGGGCGCTTCGATCCGCACACCGGTGGTCGCTAAGTTTAAGGCGATGTCGTCCACCAGATTGGCAATGGAGCGCACCTTGGTCCCCATCTCCGGCTTCAGCTCGTACCGGGTGATGGTGGGGCCACGGGAGATATTTTCAATCTTGGTATTCACATGGAAGCTCTTCAGGGTCTCCACCAGCTTGACAGCGTTGTCCTGCAGCTCCTCTTTGATCCCGGTAGGCTCTTCATGCGTATCCTCGGTCAGGATCTCGATGGGGGGATAATTGTACGGCGGCGGTACCTCTTTTTCGGGAGTAGTGGCAATGCTTTCCGCACCGCTTGCCATGATCTCCCGGTTCACATCCAGAGCAGAGGGCTTGTCTTCCTTTTTCATATACGCCTCGGACAGCCGATCCAGCAGCTCCGCATCCTCCGGATTGACAAAGAACCCGGACAGATCCAGCTCGCCCTCTGCCGCATTTTCATCCGCTGACACCGGTGCGGCTTTGGCAGATGCTGCCTTAGCTGTCGGTGCAATGGATTCGGTGGGCACAGGTGCCGTTGTTTCCAGCACATCCTCGTACCACGGCACATCATCCTCCGGTGCATCCTCCGCAGGTGCAACAGGTACAGCTTCCGTCTCTGCCACATCCGGTAAAACCTCGCCGGTGGTGGTATCCACATGCACGGGTCCCTCGTCTGTGGGGATCGACTGGATGGGATTCTCCGACTTTTCCACAGGAACTGCCGTCTGGGCACTGCGGGAATTGCGTTCCACCCGTTCTCTGGTCCGGCGCATGACCTCGTCAAAGATACGCTCGTCTACGGTGCCGGAAAGGGGCTCTGTATAGGTAGTCTCCTCCTGCACCGGCTCATTTGTATCCGACCCGTCCACCACCGGCACATCGATCTCTTGATCATCCAAAGGAATATCCACCACTTTATGCTTTCTTACTTTATATACAGTAGGAGCCGGGGTCGGCATTGCCAGCTGTGCAGGGGCAGCTTCGGTTTGAGAAGCGTTCTGTCTCTGCCGTTCTGCTTCTGCCATACGGGCTTCTTTTTCCCGTAGCTTTTTCTCCCGTAGCCATGCGGCATATTCTTCTTCACGGAGCCGGTTTCGTTCGGCCAATCCACCACCACGGGGCATTTCGGCGTTTTGTTGCTTCCGCAGTGCGGCTCTTTCCTGCGCCTTCTCCTTTGCGACCCGCAGCTTATACAGAAGCATGATCGCCAGTCCTCGGGGGGTCACGCCAAACAAAAACAGCAGCAGGGTCAGCGACAGGCCAATGGCAAAGATCAGCGTACAGACCTTGCCAAAGCCCCGGAGAAACAGCACACCCAACCAACCGCCGATGACACCGCCTCCATGGAGCGATACGCCGCTGGCAAATAGCTCGGTCGGCAGGAATGTGTCCAGACCATGGTCAAAGATGTGCGCCAGCTGTGCCGTAGCACACAGGATCACAAAGGCAGACAGGAGCTTCCAGCGAAAAAGGCCGCTTTCCATATCGTTTCGCCACAGAAATGCCATCAAAAAGAAGTACAGCGGCAGCGTATATGCGACTACGCCAAACAGGCCGCAGAACAGCTTCTGGATGCCACCACCGATGATCCCGTCTCCCGCCAATAGGCAAACCGCCAACAGCAGTCCACCCACCGCCAGCAGATAGGGTGCCACCTGTCTGGCAAAGGCACCATCGTACGCCCGGCCGGCACCATTCTTGCGATTGGCAGATGGATTCGCTTGTTTTGTATTCTTAGAAGCAGCTTTTTTACTGCTTGTACTTTTCTTTTGCGGCATACACATTCCTTTCCCGGTCAGCTCCAGCCCTATGTGGTTTTATCGAGCACCGATGCGTTCTGTTCCTACCTTTCTCTTGTCGCAAAGATAGGCATGATACTATATTGTACCACACCCGGCAGAGAAATGCAAGGGTGTTCTTTGGAAAAGTCAATTCTCCTCTTGCAATTTTCCTGCGTATGTGCTATACTGATACCAGTTATAGTAGTATTTTCAGAAAGGAACGAGTTTTTTGGAACAAAACACTATAAATACACCTACCACGCCCGATCCGCCGATCCGCCGCAATACCGCAACGGACAAAGAAAGACAGCAAATGCAGCAGGGCTATCCGGTACGGGACAATGCGGATCCCACCATCCGGCGTACTATCAATCGTGCCACCGGTCCGAAGGAAGTGCCGGAGATGCTGCGGCAGGGGAAGGTACCGGTCCGTCAGGACGCAAACACCGGTCGCACCTATCCGGTGATGCAGCGGGGGGACACAGATCGCCGTAGTGCTGCCCGGCCTAAAGATATGCCACAGCCACACGCCGCCCCACGTCCCCAGGAAACAAGTCCCCGACCTGAGGCGGCGGTACGTCCTGCGCCTGTCCACGATCCCCTCTCGGATACGCAGACCTTCACCCGGGTCCCCAAAAACGATATACCACAGGGTATACCGCCAAAAAAGCCCTCTCCCATAGCCAAGCTGACCAAAATGCCGCAGCTGGGTGTGGGGATCGCTTGTATCGTGCTGGTCATTGGGCTGGCGATCGGGATCCCGGTGGCACTGTCCCATCGTACCACGACCCAACCGGATTTTAGTATGTCTACAGACTATGTGCCCACCGAAAGCGATACGGAACCGGAGGTGGTAGAGACAGCGGGAGTCGGTCGAGAGGAAGTTACCGAAACGGAGACCGAACCGGAGACCGAACCGGAGGTCAAGTTCCGTGTGACCCTGACCTTCTACGAGCGGGAACCCATCACGGTATCCACCGGTGAGATCACGCTGGGAGAGCTGCTGGAGGTGGTCGGCTACACGGTACAGGACACGGACAGCTTTCCGCTGGCTCTGGACACGCTATTGACTGAGGAGACCACGGTAGCGGTGGATACTGTCACCTACGATACCGCTACAGAAACGGTAGTGCTGCCCTACACCGCCAAGACCACCGAGGTGCAAACCATTCCCAAGGGACAAAAGAACGTGTCGCAGGCGGGACAAAATGGCTCGAAGACCATCACCTATACCATCAAGCTGGTCAATGGAGCAGAAGTGGAGCGCACGGTCGCTTCGGAGGACGTGACGGTCCAGCCGGTGGACGAGATTTCTGAGGTGGGTGTCGGCGGTACGCTGGTGGGCAACGATGGCGTCACCTACAGCTACTCCTACTATCGTGTGGTCAGTGCTACCTATTACGACATTCCCGGTGCCACCTATCTAGGCTACGATGCCGACGAAACGGTCGTAGCTACGAATTTCAATTTCATTCCGGCCGGCACCAAGATCTACGTGAAGAACGACCGCTACGACTTTGGTGTACGCACCGCCGCCGACACCGGTTCTTCCATCGACGACTGGGAAGTGGATATTTGGCTCAGCAACAGCAATCCCCAAAAAGCAGCCTTTGCCAAGGAAGGCTACATCCACGATATGATCATATATTATATTGACTGAAAGGTGTGATCCCATGAACTTCAACTATCTGCGTGATTTTCAGGACAGACTGACATCCTGGCGCATCCCCGGCAACGACTGCATGGTAAAGCTCGGTCATGAGACCGTGTACCGGTACCAATCCGGCTTCCGGGATATGGAGAATCGTCTGCCTATGCAAGGGGACGAGCTGTACTATCTCTGGTCCTGCTCCAAGCCCATCACCTGTACCCTGGCCTTGCAGCTGTACGAAAAGGGGCTGTATCTGCTGAACGACCCTTTGTACGAATACCTGCCGGAGTTCCGGGACATGATGGTGGAGACAAAAAACGATGACGGCACCACACGACTGGAGAAGGCAAAAAATCCCATTCGGGTACGGGATCTGTTCACCATGTCTGCCGGATTCACCTACAACATGGGCACGCCGGAGATCCAGGCGGTGAAGGAAAAGACCGGCGGTCGTTGTCCCACCAGAGAGATCGCCCGTGCCATTGCGGCCTCTCCCCTACAGTTTGAGCCGGGCACCCATTGGAGTTACAGCCTGTGCCACGACGTGTTGTCTGCCTTTATCGAGGTGGTGGCCGGGATGCGCACGAGAGACTGGGCCAAGAAGGTGCTGTTCGATCCCCTGGAAATGCACGACACCTGCTACAACCTGCCGGATGCAGAAAAGATGACCCGGCTGGCGGTACAGTACAACTTCCGAGATGACCTGGACAAGGCACTGCCCACCAACAACACCTGCGGCCACATCTTAGGTCCCGACTACGACAGCGGCGGTGCCGGTATCGTGTCTACCATCGAAGACTATATGAAATTCGGTACGGCTATGGCAAATGGCGGTGTGGCGGAGAACGGCGAACGGGTGCTGGCCTCCTCCACCATCGATCTGATGCGGACCAACTGCCTGGACGAGACCATGCTCCGGGACTTCAACTGGGGACAGCTTGCCGGCTACGGCTACGGTCTGGGCGTGCGGACCATGATCAGTCCCATGCTGGCCGGTACCGGCGGTTCCGTTGGCGAATTCGGCTGGGGCGGTGCGGCCGGTGCCTACCTGATCTTAGACCCGTCCCGCAAATTAGCTGTGACCTATGCCCACCATATGCTCAACAACCAGGAACCCTGGTTCTCTCCCCGGCTGCGCAATGTGGTGTACGCTTGTCTGGATCGATAATTTGAAATGCAAAAAGGGTGTAGAAAATCTACACCCTTTTTTGTTTTGCGTTATGTTGGTTTTCGGTCCAATATCTGGCTCAGTCCAGTTGTTCCACAGCGGCGTAGAAATCGTCGATGGCGGTCTTGTAGCTGGCTTCCTTCTTGGTCCAGTCGGAGGACAGGTTGCTGTTTTTGTTCAGGTCGCCCTTCCAGAAGCAGTTCATACCGTTCATGGCAAAGCCATAGGCCAGACCAAAGTTGAACACCACGCCTTCCCGGATCAGGTCAAACATCTGCGCCATTTCGTTGTCTGCCGAGTATCGGGTCTTCATGTTGATCTCATAGATCGCCGGGGAGACCAGACGATAGCTTTCTGCCGCCATCATTTCCATAGCGGCTGCGGTGGCATCCTGGTTGGTCGTAGACACCAGCACGCCGAACAATGTGTTGCTCTCGCCCAGCCAGGTGTAGTAGCCCGCCTGTTCTTCGTCCCACTTGGGCATGGGCAGGATGGTGAAGCTGTCTTCCATATCCTCTACGCAGGTCTTTACGCTACCAAAGGAATCCACCCGAAACAGCGCTCTGCCTTCTACGAACATATTGCCCGGCTTGAAGTAGGTCTGCCCTTCCCCGCCATAGATCACGTTTTCGTTGGTGAAGCACCAATCCATCATGAACTCCCAGGCAGCAACGGTCTTTTCGTTGTAGAAGGTCAGCTGCGGGTAGTTGTTTTCGTCCATGGTTGTGTATTGCAACTCAAAGGCATTCAGGAACGGATAGGTCGTGTTGGAGTCCGTCATGACAAAACCAAAGGTATCTCCGGCGGATTTGGTGCCATCTCCGTCCGTATCGCTGTACACACCAGAGATCATGGTGTTCATCATATCTTTTGTCCATCTGCCTTCGTGTACTACCGTAAACGGATCCTCCAACCCCAGATCCAGCCGCATGTCATCGTTGCACAGGATGCACCACACCGTATTGATGGTACGGTTGGTCAGGTCGCCGGTGGCCAGATACAGCTTGCCGTCGATAGAGGTCTCCTCGATCAGCTGCTGTACCCAGTATGGCTTGGAGAAGTCCAAATGGTTCAGCTTCTGCATATTCATGAAGATCCCTTCTGCCACCAGTCCCGGCAGCGTCGCATACTGCCCGGACGCCACGTCATAGGCACCGTCTGCCGACATGACGCTGGAACGGATCTTGTCCAGGTAGATGTCCTTCGTATCCCAGGTGTAGGATTCGCCTATGTTGACGATGTCCACGTTCAAGCGGCTTTCCACCGAAAGATCCCGCTGGTACATGGCATCGTTGACCACTTCCCCGGTCAGCTCCTCCGCAAATTCGTTGTTTTCTGCCCACCACATGAACTTGACCGTGTCGCCGTTGAACTTCACGTCGTCGCCAATGTCGTCCACATACAGCCGTGTTTCCTCGGTCTCCGCCGTGCTGTCAGACTGATTATCGGTGGGCGTGGTCTCCGCAGTGGTACCGCCACCGCAGCTTGCCAATGTCCCCAGCAGCATCGATGCGATCAGGCAAAGCAGTACGGTCTTTTGATAGATAGATTTCATAGGATCCTCCCCCAAAAAATTCGTTCTATTGTGTTTGTTGTATTTATACCACACTATTATGAACAATATTGCCACCCCTCGTAAACAAAATATGAATTTTAGGAAATTTGGTGTATAGTACACAAATACAACCAATAGAATTTAGGCAAAATCGCCAGTGTCCCGATCTGCAAACAAAAAAGGCACGAGAGCTTTGCACTCTCGCACCTGTTTGTAACTTTTGTATTGGATCACTGCGCTCAGTCTTCCACAGTCTTGGGAACCCAGCCGTACTTGTAGGGCTCGGCCTTGGGGGTGTACGCCCATGCAGCGGCGTTGATCAGCACCTTCTGGATCTCCTTGTTGTGGTAGGTGGGGCAGGATTCGTGACCGGGACGGAAGTAGAAGATCTTACCACGACCTCTCTTGAAGGTGCAACCGGAACGGAACACTTCGCCGCCGGAGAACCAGGAAATGAACAGCAGCTCGTCCGGTTCGGGGATCAGGAAGTGCTCACCATAGGTCTCTTCGTGATCCAGAATGATCTTTTCATCGATGCCCTGCACGATGGGATGGCTCTGCTCTACCACCCACAGGATCTCCTTGTCGCCGCTCTCTCTCCACTTCAGCTGACCGGAGGGCGTACCGCACAGCTTCTGGAAGATCTTGGAAGCGTGACCGGAATGCAGCACCACCATGCCCATGCCTTCCATGACACGGTTGTACACCTTCTGTACCACTTCGTCCGGCACATCTCCGTGACGCATATGGCCCCACCAGAACAGCACGTCGGTGTTGGCCAGCACTTCATCGGTGAGCCCGGCTTCCGGCATATCCAGGGTAGCGGTGGTCACATCGTAGCCGGCTTCTCGCAGGAAATCGGCGATCACGGCATGGATCCCATCGGGGTAGATGGCCTTTACCGCATCGTCACACTTTTCGTGTGCAAATTCGTTCCAAACTGTAATTTTCATATGTATCTGTTTCCTTTCGGGAATTTGTTCTTATCTCACGTCAATTATTTGACATCCAGCCACTTTTGTTCCACGTCTGCCCGGATGATGGTGTCCAGCAGATGCTGGTTCCGCACGCCTACAGCGATATCCGCATTGCAGCCGTCGCCCAGCCCCTGCATTTCGTCGCCGAAGCAGCGCATCTGGCTGACGTAATACTGCTGCGGGATCTCCATGGGTACGTACTTGTCACCGGTGGCCTCTTCGCAGATCTCCAATTCGTTCTTGCCCGGTTCACGATCCAGATGGTACACCAGCGCCGCCTTGTCTCCGTAGATTTCCATTCTCTGGTAGTTGCCACGTCCCCGGCAGAAGCGGGAGATCTGGAAGGTGGCAGAGATACCGCCGTCCATGGCTGCCAAAATATTGGAGAAGTCGTCTACGTCCACCTTGCCCACACCGGAACCGTCCGGCAATGTGCGTTCTTTCACGATGGTCCCCAGATGTGCGCTGACCTTGGTGTACTGCTGCCCGGTGACAAACTGCACCAGATCCAGCCCATGACAGCCCAAATCTCCCAGCGCACCGGAAGCGGCTACCGCTTTCACATACCGCCACACCAGCGGACAATGCCGGGATTCCAGACCCCAGCCCTGGTAGTACTGCATACTGGCGTGGTGGAGCTGGCCCAGTCTGCCGTTTTGGATCAGGTCACGGGCGTACCGGGCTGCCGGTTGATACCGATAGCTGAAATACACCATGCTACGTACACCGGCCTTTTTCGTGGCTGCCAGCAGACTGTCTGCCTGTTCGCTGTCCATGGTGATGGGCTTTTCCACCCCATAGGATTTGCCAGCCGCACAAGCCGCCATAGCGATCTCCCAGTGCCGATCATTTGGAGTGGAGATGTCCACCACATCCACGTCGGGACAGGCGATCAGGTCATGATAGTCGGTGAAGCAGTGGTCGGCGGGAATGCCATACTGCTCTGCCCGCTCTGCCAGTCGTTTGGCATCGGTGTCGCACAGAGCCACCTGCACCAGATTGTCTGCGCCTCGGATACCGGGCAGATGCACACCACTGGAAATGCCGCCCAGTCCGATGGAACCTACACGTAAAACTGCCATCGTTCAATACCTCCGTATGGATCATCAACTGCTTGTTTGGTGATATTGTACCACATTCTTCGAAAAAGTGCAATAGGTATGGGAAAAATTGTAGATAACATTTTGTGCGAACCGGGTGCCATACTTATTTATATTCCGTTTTGTTTGGCACAGACCAGCAAAAACCGATGGATCCGTCCTTCCACAAAGCCGTTTTCCTCCACCAGCTTCTGTGCGGCAAGCAGTCGATCTTTACACGTATCCACAGAGAAACCCGGGAATTCCCACTGGATGATCCGGGCAAACCAGACCAGCGCACCCATGTCAAAGAACCGGATCGGCCGAAAGCATTCCTCTGCTTCTAAAACGGTAAAGCCTGCTTCCCGAAACTGCTTTTTGGCGATGGACAAATACTGTTCCGGAAAGGGCAGCTCTGTCTCTCCCAGCAGCAACTGTACCAGCTCTCGGTCATTTTCGGCACCCACCTGCTCCGTGATGAACACACCACCATCCTTCAGCAACCGGTAGATGTCCTTGGCGCAAAAATCCCCATGGCGATCGATGATCACGTCAAAGGATGCATCCGAAAAGGGCAGGACAGCTTTGCCGTCGCCAGGTCGAAAATCGATACCCAGCGGCAGCAAGGTCTCTTGGCACAGTGCCACATTGGGTGGATAGGCCTCCGTGGCGCTGGTGTTTTCGTATGGGTGACAAAGTGAAAGCAGAAACTCCCCGCCGCCGGTGTCGATATCCAGCAGCTTTTTCTCCGGTGTCAGATGCGCTTCAATGCTGCGACGATAGTCCCAGGGCAGGTCGTCTTCCTCGGTATACCTTCCCTCGATATGGGAAAAATCCCATCCGTGGATATGGGCGATGTCCTCTTCCCCTTGCCAGACACGGAGCCATTCACTTTCCCTCATTCTTTTCTCCTCACGTAGTAAACTGCGCCCCATGGAGACTGGCGTAGAAGCCACCCATGGCCATCAGTTGGTCGTGGTTGCCCTGCTCGATCACACAGCCGTCTCGGAGCACAAAGATCACGTCTGCACTGCGTACCGTGGACAAGCGGTGGGCGATCACAAAGCTGGTACGGCCTTCCATGAGCTGTCCCATGGCACGCTGGATCCGCATCTCCGTCATGGAGTCCACGTTGGAGGTGGCTTCGTCTAAGATCAATATAGGCGCATCGGCGATCATGGCACGGGCGATGGTGAGCAGCTGCTTCTGTCCTTTGGAGATGTTCACTCCTTCGTCCGTCAGCACCGTATCGTATCCCTGCGGCAATCCTTCGATGAAGCTGTGGATCCCGGCAGCTTTGGCAGCGTTCTCGATCTCCCCTTGGCTCACGGGACGATGGCTACCATAGGCGATATTTTCCGCAATGGTGCCGGAGAACAGCCAGGTGTCCTGCAAGACCATGGTGTAGCTCTGCCGCAGACTGGCTCGTCTGGCACGCAAAATGTCCTCGTTTTCCAGCCGGATCGTGCCGGAGTCCGGGTCGTAGAAGCGCATGATCAGGTTGATGATGGTGGTCTTACCGGCACCTGTGGGACCAACGATGGCAGCGGTAGCCCCCGGCGGTACATCCATGGTCAGGCCGTGCAGGATCTCTTTTTCCTTCTCATACCCAAACCGCACGTTCTCCAGTGCCACGTGACCTGTCACCGGGATCTCCCCTGCCCCGTCACCGTAGCACAGCGCATCCGGCACATCGGGGCTTTCTTCCTCCGCATCCAACAGACGGAACACACGCTCTGCCGCCGCCGCTGCCGATTGCAGTTCGTTGATGATGTTGGCAGTCTCATTGATGGGGCCGGAGAATTTCCGAGAGTACAGCACGAAGGAGGACACGTCTCCCAATCCAATGGCACCGCCCATGTACAATAGCGAACCAAATACGCTCACCAGGGTCAGGGATAGGTTGTTGATAAAGTTCACCGTAGGACCTACCATGGCACCATAGTAATCCGCCTTGAAGTAGGCATCGGCGGCAGTCTGGTTCTTTTCGGCAAACCGCTTGATCATGGTGGGTTCCTCTGCGTAGGCACGCACCGTTTTCTGCCCGGACAGCAGCTCCTCCGCATAGCCGTTCAGCTCACCCAGCTTACCGGAACGCGCCCGGAACAACGGTCGGAAAATCCCAGCCATTTTGGTGGTGACCAGTATCGCCAGGGGTACGGTCACGGCAAACACCAGACACAGCCTTGGGGAAATGGAGGTCATCATCCAAAGAGAGCCCACCACCGTCACCACGCTGGAACAAATCTGCACCAGATCCGTGGACAGTGTGGCGTTCAGGGTATCGATGTCGTAGGAGATCCGGGAGATGATGTCACCCACCGGTGTGCGGTCGAAGTAGCTGACCTGCAAGCGCATGAGCTTGGCGAAAATATCCTCCCGCATATGCCGCACGATCCCACGGGACAGCCGGATCATCAGCAGCTGCTGCACATAGGACAGTGCCGACGAAGCCACGTAAAACAATAGCATCAGCACGCAGTAGTACACCACGCTGTCCATGTCCACCTTGCCCACCCCCGGCTCGATGGCAGAGATGGCCTTACCGGACAGCTTGGGACCTTCCAGTGCCAGCAGGTTGGAGGCAATGTTGATCCCGAAGGCGATGAGATAGCCCCACCAGAACCTTGCCATATATTTGCCCAGTCGCAGCAGTACCCGCAGCTTTCGTTTTCCCTGGGGCAGATCGGCAGGATTGACCGCCTTTGGATTTGTCGGCATCTTAAAACTATTATTCAAGCAGAGCACCTCCCATCTGGGTATCCGCAATTTCTCGATACAGGGGACAGGTGTCCATCAGCTGTTCGTGTGTCCCCTGTCCGGTGATCTTGCCGTCTTCCAGCACTAAGATCAGGTCGGCATGGCGAATGGAGCTGATCCGCTGTGCCACGATCACGGTGGTCGGTGGATCCTGCATGGTAGCCGCACGTTCCCGAATGGCCTGCCGCAGTCTTGCATCTGTAGCATAATCCAGCGCAGAGGAGCTGTCGTCCAGCACCAATATCTCCGGAGAACCGGCCAGCGCACGGGACAGGATCACCCGCTGCTTTTGCCCGCCGGACAAATTGGCACCCTTGATGGTCAGCATATGGGACAACCCGCCCTCTTTGTTCTGGATAAAGTCCCAGGCCTGTGCCGTCCTTGCCCCATCTTCGATCTCGTCATCGGTGAGTCCACGCCCAAAGTCGATATTGGTGCGGATGGTATCAGCAAAGAGAAAATCGTTCTGGAAGGCAGCACCAAACTTTTTGGCGATCTGTTTTTTCTCCATGCTCCGCACATCCACACCGGAGATCTGCACAGCGCCGCCGGTCACATCGTACTGCCGCATGAGCAGGGAGATCAGCGTGGTCTTCCCGGCACCGGTGGGACCAATGATACCCAGCGTCTGCCCTTTTTCCAAAGAAAAGCTGATGTGGGACAGGTCGTCCTTCACGCCGTTGTAGGAGAAGGAAACGTCGTCAAAGCGGATGTGGGGTGCGCCCTCCTCTACGCTTGTCGCATACTGGGGATCGGCTGCCATATCCTCCGGTGCCGCCAGCACTTCCCCGATACGACCGGCAGATGCGATGCCCTTGGAGCACATGATGAAGATCCGTGTGATGCTCATCATGGCAGTGAGGATCAGGGAGAAATAGGAAAGGAACGCAATGATCTTCCCCGGCTCCGACACACCGGCATTGACCCGGATCGCACCGATGAAGATCACCGCCACCAATCCACCGTTGAGGAACAGATTCATCAGCGGCGAGGTCAGTGCCATATTTTCAGCCGCCCGCTTTTCCTGCCGGTTCAGGTTGGTGTTTGCCACATCGAACCGGGCTTTTTCCGCTTCTTCCTTATGCAGTGCCTTGATGATCCGCACGCCCTGTGCATTCTCCCGCACCACACGGGTCATTTCATCGTCGGCCTCCTGCTGCTTGGTGTACAGCGGGATCCCTTTCTTGGAGACGGCGTACACGGTGATCCCCACGAAGGGCAGCACCGCCACCAGCACCAGGGTCAGCACCGGCTCTAAGAAGAAGGTGATCGCCAGTCCACCGATCAGCATCAGTGGTGCCCGGATCCCCATACGCTGGATCATGCCGATCATCCGATGGATGTTGTAGGTATCCGAGGTGAGCCGGGATTCCAGAGACGGAATGGTAAAGGTGTCCAGCTGCTTGGCAGACAGGTAGGAGATCCGCTCGAACAGGTCGTTGCGCAGCTTTTCCGTCATGTCTCTGGCCACACGGGAGGCATATCGGTTGGCGGTGATGTTCCCCCAGATGGCAACGATGGCACACAGCACCATGATCCCACCGGCCGCCCAGATCAGCTTTTTGGAGCCCAGCGGCACAATGTCGTCGATGAGGAAGGCCAGCATCATGGGCAGTGCCAGATCCGCCAGCGTTCCGATAAATTTGATGGAGCAACCCAGCGCCATACGCTTAAAAAAGGGTCGCAGGTATTCGATAAGCAGCTTCAACGCGAAACCACCTCCTGTTAGAAAATCTCCACCGATCCGGTATGATCCGTGGTATTATTACAGTTGTAAAACTATTATGGTGAAAATAAAAGACAAAAAGCGGCGCAGGACGTGGATACGTATGGCAAAGCCCATGGTGTCACTTTTTATCTTTTACTATACTCATGATTCGATATTCTTTTTCGGCATGGACGTAGGCTCGCCCTCTTGGATCCGCTTCAGATAATAGCTGACCCCCAGCCAGCGGCCGAATTTATAGCCCACCTTGGGCAGATCCAGCATATGGACAAAGCCCATTTTCGTATGGAACGCACGGCTGGCTTCGTTTTCCTCGGTGATGATCGCCAGCAGATTGTAGTAGCCCAGCTGCCGCAGCCTTTCCTCCAATGCGGTATACAGTGCCCGTCCAATACCGTGACCATGGATGTCCTTGCGCACATAGATGGAAACATCTGCTGTCCAGCGGTAGGAGGCACGGACAGCCATGGGACTGGCATAGGCATAGCCCACCACTACGCCATCCTCCTCCCACACCAGCCAGGGATACTTTTCCACATACAACCGAAACCGCTCTGTAAATTCCTCCAGCGTGGGGCCGGTGTATTCGAAGCTATAGGTGGTGTCATGGACATAGGGCTGATAGATTGCCAGCATCGTTGGCACATCCGCTAAGGTCGCATATCGGATCGACATCGTTCTCACTCCCAGCTATATTCAAAATCGATTTTCGACGCTACCGAGTCATCCACCACACAGATAAAGGTCTTGCCGCTGTTCAGGATCAGCTCGTCGCCGTTGCGGTATTCCAGATGGATCGGTGTGGTCTTGCCGCTGCGGGACCAGTTGACCACCTTCCGTTTGCCGTTGGTGATGTAGTAGCCCTGCCCTTCCCCCACGGTGCCCACCGCCAAATGCCCATAGCTGTCGCCGGGGATCACGTTGATGTCGGTGAACAGGATCAGCACGTTCTTCACGGAAAGCTGCTCCTCGTTGTTGGCATCGATATGCTCCATGCCGTTGTACTGATACCGCAGGTACTCTCCGGTCTCTTCGTTATACACAAAGTCCACGGTCTGCACAGAGGTGGAGATCATATGTACATGGCTGGCGGGGCTGCCCTGGATGTGGTTATCCACGGTCTCGTCATAGAACTGGAAGGGTGCCACATAGTTCTCCGGCAAGGTGGTGTCGTAGCCCATGTATTCGATCCCGGCCTTGATCTTTTCTCCATCGGTCATCAGGCTGTGCTCCAGACCCATGTTGTTCAGCCGCCAGGTATCCCGCCAGAACATACCGGGAATGTACATATTCACGCCGTCCAGATTGTTGATCTTCCGCCAGGACAGCTTGGCATAGGCCATATCGGAACCGCCGGCATGGACGTAGATCGCCTCATGGTTGGCTAAAAAATCCACAAAATAGTCTCTGGACGAACGGATCGAGCCCACCAGCGGGATGCTTTCGTAATCCGTAGTCAGCATCATGAGTCGGGTGATGCCGCCTTCGGCCGAGCATTCGTAGAACATATCGCCGCAGGTCAGACCGGCCTGGGGCAGGCAGTTTTTGATATTGTTGATCATGATGGCCACCGGACGCTTTTGCTGTTCCTCCAGCGTGCAGGTCTTGCCGTTCAGATAGTTGTAGATCCGGGAGGGTTCCTCGGTCTCCGCCGGGGCCTGTACTTCCCCATCCGGCAGGTTATAGTCGCTGTCGTTAGACCAACCGGTGATATTGGCATCAGCTTCGTCCAGTCGTTCGGCGGCATCGGGCAGAGGCGGTTCGGTCTCCGGTGTGGTCTCCTCGGTCTCCGGCTCCGTTTCAGGCTCGGTTTCCGTCTCCGTTTCGGGTTCTGTTTCGGTCTCTATCGGTGTCTCTGCTATCGTATCGGGTGTGGTTTCCACCGGCTTCGTTTGGCACCCTGCCAGCATAGCACACACCAGCAGCAAAGCCGCCGCCATCTTTCTTCGACTATTCATGGGTAGATCCATCCGTAATCTATAAAAATTTGTTCGTATAACAGGAATATTGTACCACACCTCTCCCAAAAGTGCAAGGGGAAAAGCGGGATTTCTCCGAAAAAAATGCAGGTTTTTTGCAATTTCGTGTAGAATGACCATAAAACGGCATCGCGCTCCCCCACAAGACCGGATCGGGAAAATGAAAAGCCCCTATCATACTTTCGTACAATAGGGGATGTTTTCAAGCTAATACCCGGATTCGAACCGGGGACCTCATCCTTACCAAGGATGTGCTCTACCAACTGAGCCATATTAGCATCCAGGATCCTTGAACTCGACTCTCAAGTTTTCGGTTTGCCCTGCGACGTGTATTATTATAGCACACTCTTTCTCCTTTGTCAACCCCTTTTTGCAAATTTCTTCGATTTTTTTGAAAAAAGTTTTTTGGCGGCAAAAAAAGCGACCTGCCCGGTCTGGGGACAAGTCGCTTTCGAACCTATTCTATTGTGGTGATCACTTCGTCTTCAGTAGGGAGATGGCGTAGCAGATCTCTGCCATGTCGTACCGGTTGATCGCGCCGTTGACCTTGTAGGCAGCTTCCGTTACCAGACCCATCTTGGCAGCAACGTCATAGGCCGTCTTGGCATTTACCAGATCGGTGAATACTACGCCGCCGTCCTTTTCCAGGTTCCGTACGAATACAGTCAGCATTTCGCAGGCACGGGTCCAGGTGGTGTTTACGTCCAGATCTTCCTTTTCGCCGATCAGACCCTTGTTGGTGGCCCATTCGATACGGTCGGAAACGGTGTTCAGGCTATCGTTTACGTCTGCCAGCTCAGCCAGGTAGCAAGCCATAGCACGTACCGTCACAGCGTTCTGCCCACAGAACTTGTCGGTGTCCAGATACTTGTTGGGAGAGCCCATCACGTCGATCTCGGTCACGTATTCCACAGCGGCCAGGTGTTCCTTTGCCACGTCGGAGTAGGGATTCTTCCAGGAGAAGGTGGCCTTTACCACCATATCCGCAGTCATACGACCCACTTCATAGGTGGACACAGCGCCTATGTTCACGCCATTGATGGTCACGGATTCTACCTGATAGTTGTCACCGGCGGGAACAAAACGCAGGGTGACCTTGTCGGCATAGGTACCGATCAGGCTGCTGAATGTACCAACGGACTTGCCGTTCACCACAGCATACACATTGCCCGCACCCTCGGCACCGGCGGTGATGGTGAACTTCTTGGTCACGTCGACGCGACGGAATACGGCACGTACGGTGAAGTTGCAATGGATGTCGTCCAGAGAGAGGGTCTCCATCTTACCCATGTAGTAGCCGTTCAGGTACACACCTTCTACCACATAGCCATAGTCCGGCGTGATGGAAACATCCACAGAATCCCCGCACTTTACGGTGTAGGTACCGTAGTTGTTGACGCTGTTGCTAACGGAGATAGAACCACCAACGCTGGTGGAGGTGGTGATGGTGTACGCAGAAGCAGGCAGGATAGGCTTCAGCGTATTGGACTTCACTTCAAACATACCGTGGTCGTCGCAGTACGCATAGGTCTTATAGGTCAGGCCGTCGGCGGTGCTGTAGAACACCTGAGATGCCTTGCCACAGATCTTGCCGCTTGTCAGCTTTTCGGGGCAGGACACAGAGAAGTTCGTGGGGAGCATGGTATCCGGGGTCACGCCCATAGCGGAGTCGATGGCACCTGTACCGGTCGAGGGCGTACCGGGCTTGGGGCATTCGCCGTAATAGTTGTTGAGCAGATACCAGTAATACCAGTTCTTGCCCAGGATGGTCTCATACACAAGGCTGTTGTTGGAATCAGCCAGGGAGGACACGCAGGGATCCGCAAAGACCGAGCCGGCCAGAGCGAACATCATCAGTCCTGCCAGCAGCAGAGAGAGGATTTTCTTCATGTTTCATACCTTCCTTTGGATAATTTTTGCCACCATTTGGGTTACGTATAGTATAGCACACTGATCCGCTACAGATGTTAACAAACTATGAATTTTGAGCATAGACACAGGCTAACATCGAGAAATCAGCTGGTATGGGGATAGACGACAGCCGCTGGAAAAAGTTCCCGCCTGCATCCAAAAATGTACCAAAAAATTTCACAAAACCGATACATCGGATATATCCGTGCTACAGCAGTGTGATCTCCCGACGGTTGGTCTCCAAAATGCCTTCCTTCCGCATGACCCGCAGCTCCCGCATCATGGCACTGCGATCCACGCACAGATACTCCGCCAGCGCTGCCAGAGACATGGGCAGAGTGATCCTGCGGGAGCCGGTCTCTCTGGATAAGGAGGTAAAATAGGTCAGCAGCTTCTGCCGCATGGTCCTTTGGGAAAGGATGTCTGTGTACGCCGACAGCTGCCGGGTCTTTTCGGCTGCCAGCTGGAAGAGATTGGCAATGAGCTGCCCGTGGGGGTCACAGGAATGGGGACAGGGTCGGATCACGTGCTGCCAGTCTAAAAACATCACCCGACACACGGTATCCGCCTGGACCACACATAGCCGATCCTCATGAGGCAGGAAAAACAGCTCCCCGAACACATCCCCATCGGTCAGCGTTTCCATGCGGGTGGTGACCCCATCTGCATCCGACAGCTCGATATGGGCACTGCCTTCCACCAGGATTCCGATCTTTTCCAGCTTTGTGCCCAGCTCTGCGATATGCTCCTCTGCCTGAAAGGTGGTGATCCGCATGCGCATACAGCCCATGAGCCGCTTGATCCCACTGTCGTCTATCCCGTTAAATAGTTGTGTCACATCTGCACCTCCACAATATATGCCGTTTTCTCTTTGTCAAGCACCTACATATGGTGCTGCTTTTTCCTCTATTTGAAATTATATCACAGAACTGTGATAAATGCAACAGCATTCTAAAAAAAACTGTGCTATAATAAATGACGCACACCCCTGTGGTCTGTTATACCATGGTGACGAATCATACTGATGATTGTTATTACAAAAAACGGTGTGCTTATCATAGACAACTGAATATGTAGATATATAAATATGTAAATTTAAGAGGGAAATCGTATGAAGATCATCAAGCGAAGCGGTGAAGAGGTCACTTTCGACCGAAGCAAGATAGAAGCCGCCATCACCAGAGCCAACGAGGAAGCCGGAGAAAAGAAGGAATTGTCCCGCCGGCAGATCGAGTATATCGGCCTTGTCATCGAGGATTACTGCGCCGCCATGGGGAGAGCCCTGTCTGTGGAGGAGATCCAAGAGCTGGTGGAGACCCACATCATTTTGCAGGGCGCACCGGAGACAGCCAAGCGGTACATCCGCTATCGGTACAGCCGGAACCTGCAACGGCAGAACAACACCACCGACGACCGGATCCTGTCCCTGATCGAATGCAACAACGAAGAGGTCAAGCAGGAAAACGCCAACAAGAACCCCACGGTCAACAGCGTACAGCGGGACTACATGGCGGGGGAGGTGAGCCGGGACCTGACC
>CAYXBQ010000012.1:0-62573 GCA_964463375.1 uncultured Ruminococcus sp.
TCCCTTCGACGTGTATTATTATACCACATCCTTTTCCCTTTGTCAACCCCTTTTTGCAAAAAAATCGCATTTTTTCAAAAAAACTTTTGCGGGAGCTTTTCCGACCATCGAAAACCGCTCCCGCATCGCTTTTTCGCCTATTTATCCTCTGTAGATCCCGCTGGTGATCCGGGGAGCTTTGCCTTCTCGCAGCGTCTCCGGTACGATCCCGCCGTACCAGTGTGCCTCCGTTCCCTCCACGGTGACCACGCCGTCCGCCGTCACCGTCACGATGGCAGACAGCGGCGCATCCGAGAACCAGGTGTTTTTCGCCATGGATAAGGTGGACAGCAGCCGATCCGTGGTGGACACTGGCTGGCCGGCAGCATCGTAGTCCGTGTGGCGGTAGGTTTCGGTGGTGTAGTGCTCGTTCCCCACCGGTAGCCACAGGTTGTTCCGCACCGTGTTCACGTCGATGTACACCACGTCCTCCACCACGGCAGCGTGGTCGGTGTGGTAATGCCCGTTGAACGCCGCCAGCACGGTCCCGGGCTTTTGTGCATTGGCCTGCCGGAACAGTGCCCGCACGGCCTCTCCCTCCGGGGACATTCCCCAGTTCCCGGCAAAGCTGGCGTGGGAGAAAATAAGGCAGTGCTTTCCTTCCTTTATCGCATCCGTAAGTACCGTTTCCAGCCACGCCAGCTGCACCGGACCTAAGGCATTGCCACAGGTATTCCCAGCCGGCGGGCCCCAGCTTGCGGTGCGGTTGTGCTCCCATGTGCCATCCGGGGTCAGCGAATAGTTGGTGTCCAGGCCAATGATGCGGAAGGCACCGGTGTCGAAATGGTAATAGGCCACCTGTCCATCCTCGATGGCACCGGTCTTTGTCCCCCACTGCACCGGTCGGTTGCACAGCAGCGGCGTGACCACCTCCATGCTGTTGCCGGCGGATTCCAGCTCGTGGTTGCCGTAGACCCCGTAGGTCGCCATGCCCACTGTATTCTCTTGACAGGCGTGGATCAGCTCCGGGGAACGGCTGTAGTCGTTGCAGAAATCGCCGCAGTGGATGCAAAAGGCGGCCTCCTGCCGGATGGCTCGATCCAAAATGGCGTTCCAGTCGTCCACCGTCGGGATGTACATGCCTTTTTTGTAGTGTAAGTCTGCGTACAGACAAAATGTCAGCTTTTCCATTGTTTACTCCCTTGTATCTAACAAAATTCGTGCGTGGGGAAGGTGCATATGCCGTTATGCCTTCCCGTTCTCTCTACTTTGCAGCCAGGCTTCAAAGGTGCTGATCTGTGCCGAACGACCGATGACCGCTACGGTATCACCGGCGTGCAGTTCCATATCCGGCCGTACGTCCGCAGTCATTTGTCCATCCTGCTGCACGGCAATGATGTTCAGTCCAAACCGCTGCCGCAGGTTCAGCTCCAGCACCGTCTGTCCGGAGACCCGCTCGGTCAATGCGATCTCCATGATGTCGATGTCCTTGGACAGAGAGATGTATTCCAGCACGTGGGGCGCGATCAGCTTGTTTGCCAGCCGCACAGCCATGTCCTTTTCCGGATACACCACCTCGGCACCCAATGTGGTCAGCACCTCGCCCTGTTCTTCGCTTTGTGCCTTGGAGATGACTCTGCCCACGCCCAACCGCAGGACGGTCAGGGTCGCCAATATGCTGGTATCGATGCGCTCGCCGATGCAGATCGCCACCACGTCGCAGTTTTGCAATCCGATGGCTTCTAAGTTTGCCTTTGTCAGCTCATCCACCCGGTAGGCGTTGTCCGTGAAGGCGGCAGCTGCGTTGATCTTGCTTTGCTCTCGATCCACCACCAGCACCTCTCGTCCCGCTTCTGCCAGAGACTTTGCCAGAGCCATACCAAACCGCCCCAGCCCGATAACGCCGTATAAGGTCTCGTTCTTCCGCTTTTTCATGGGTATCCTCCTTATGGGATTCTATATTTCCAAACTGTTTCTATTTCGTAATAGGCAATGCATTAGCCAATGGGCAGGTCTTCCTCCGGCAGGGAGATCCCTCGATCCGGTTCTCGTACCCACAGGGAGGCGATGGTCAAAGGCCCCAGTCTGCCGATGTACATGGTCAGCACCAGCAGCAGCCGGGCAGCCGTCCCCAGACCCGGTGTGATCCCGGTGGACAGCCCTACCGTGGCTACCGCAGACACCACCTCAAAAAATACGTCTGCCATGCCCAGCGTTGGCTCTAAGATGCATAGGACGATAGACACAGCCAGCACCACGATCAGCCCCAGAGACAGCACCACAAAGGCCTTATGCTGTGCCTCGTTGGAGATGCGGCGGCCAAATGCTTCCGGTGGATGATTGGTGGAGGCAGAGCGCAGGGACGCTAAAGCTACGAACACAGTCGTGGTCTTCATACCGCCACCGGTGGAGCCGGGAGAGGCCCCCACGAACATGAGCACCATCATGACCAGCAGTCCCGCCATGCTGAAATTGCCAAAGGAAAAGGTGGAGAAACCGGCGGTTCGGGCGGTGGTACTGGCGAAAAATGCACCCAGCCAGGTGATATTGTCCCCTTCGGTCAGCTTGATCAGTACCGTACCCACTGCCAACAGCAGCAGCGTCATAGTCACCACCACACGGGTGTGCAGGGTGTACCGGCGGGTTCTTCTGCCGAGCCACAGATCCCGTGCCACAAAGAAGCCAAGACCGCCTAAGAGGATCAGCAGGGCCGTCACCAGATTCATGGGCACGTTGGCAGCATAGGGGATCAGGTTATCGCCTCTGCCGAACACATCGATACCGGCGTTGTTGAAGGCGGCTACCGCATGGAAAATGGCGTACCACACAGCCTTCCCCAGCGGGAATTCCCGGATGAAGATGGCGAAGCTGCACAGAGCTCCCACGGCCTCTACGCCAAAGGTAAAGCCCAGCACCAGCCGGATCAGGGACCACACGCCTTTGAGGGTAGGATAGTTCAGTGCTTCCTTGATCAGCAGCCGTTCCCGAAAGTTCAGCCGCTGTCCCGTCATGGCCAAGATCCCCACACCAATGGAGGTGATCCCCAGTCCACCGATCTGGATCAAAAACAGCAGCACCACCTGTCCAAAGCCGGAAAACACGCTGCCGGCATCCACGGTCATCAGCCCGGTCACGCAGACCGCACTGGTGGCGGTAAACAGGGCATCGGTAAAGGACACATTTGCCTCCGGCTTATGGGACACCGGCAGCGACAACAGCAACGTTCCCACAAGGATCACAAAGGCAAACCCAAAGGCGATCAGCCTTCCCGGCGAGACTTTCTTCATACCGAATGAAATTTTCTTCAGCTGTGGATTCATAGATGTCCTCCTTATATTGGCTCATCCATATAGGGCACATAGGCACGGAACGCCGACGGGATGGAATAGTCCCCACGATCCTGCATCCAGGCATATCCCGCAGGCAGCTCCGGTGCCACCTCTGCTTCGGCTACCCAGCCGTGCAGCGTCCATTCGATATGGGTAAAGATATGCTTAGCTTCCGGCAGTGCGGCGGTGATCTTTGCCCGGATCCCCAGTTTTTCTGCCACCTGCAACATATCCGTTTCCGTCATAGCACATTCCACGGTCAGCGGCTGCCACAGTCCGGCAAGCAGTCCCTTCTCCGGCCGCTTCATCACCAGCCATCCTTTGGGCGCATGGATCAGCAGTACCGTCACGTCCACTGCCGTTCGCGGCTTCTTGGGCGTTTTCATAGGCAGCACCTCTACCGCTGTCCCTCTGTTCTCCAGACCGCCGCACAGCTCCCGCAGTGGGCAACCCTTGCAGTTAGGGGATCGTGGGGTACAAACCAGCGCACCCAGCTCCATCAGCGCCTGGTTGAAGTCTCCCGCATTGTCCGGCGGCAGCTGCTCTTGCACCCAGGTGGTGATGGTCTTTTTATTTTCCGGCAACAGCACGTCTCGGTCATCGTCGTACAGTCGGGCAAACACCCGCAGCACGTTGCCGTCCACTGCCGGTACCGGAATGCCCATGCTGATGGATGCGATGGCGCCGGCGGTATAGGCACCAATGCCCGGCAGGGTCAGCAGTTCTTCGTAGGAGGTAGGCAGCTCTCCCCCGTAGCGTTTACAGACCACCTGCGCCGCCTTTTGCAGGTTTCGCACACGGCTGTAGTAGCCCAACCCTTCCCACAGCTTATGGAGCCGCTCGGGGTCGCAGTCGGCAAGCGCACGCACATCCGGCAGTGCCTCCATGAATCGGTAGTAATAGGGCAAAACGGCGTTCATACGGGTCTGTTGCAGCATGATCTCGCTGACCCACACATGATAGGGTGTCGGATCCTCACGGAAAGGGAGGGAGCGGCGGGTGGCGTAGAACCAGGCCAAAAGGGGTGGTGCGATGGGATATTGGTTTTCTTTCACGGTATTATCTTACCTCATGTAGTATTCGTCGTTCAGCATATCCAGTGTACCAAAGGTATAACCGGCATCGATCACGTAGTCCAGTAGCCAGGGCAGCAGTGCTTCCGTTTCCGCAATACTGTCGTGTACCAGAATGATCCGGGTGTCGTAGGGGCAGTTTTCCCAGGTCTCAATGAAGGTTTCTTTCCAGTAGGTCTCGCTGTCCATACCATCGGGCCGCAGAAACAGCACGCCATCGTTGGTCAGAATGTTCCAGTCGTACACCCGGTAGCCCATATCGTGGAGACCGTCCAGCATTTCCTGCCGTTGGTCTGCACCGAAGTAGTTGCCCACAGAACCGCCGGGGAAACGGAAATACCGGTCACTTCTCTCCGGCAGCGCACCGATCCCGGTCACGATCTCCTGCCACTGGCGCACGTCGGCAAGCAGCGTCTCGGCACTGGCATAGATGGATTCGTAGTCGTGGGTGTTGCCGTGGCTGGCAAGCAAATGCCCATCCTCCGTGATCCGCCGGGCTGTATCTGGATATTTCTGCACGGATTTGCCCAAAGTGAAAAAGGTCGCCGGCACACCATACATACCCAATGTATCCAAAATATCCTCCGTATACGCAGAGGGACCGTCGTCAAAGGTCAGGTAAACCAGGTTGGTACCAACCTGATTTGTACCAACTAGGTTGTTGCCAACCTGGTTGTCGGAGGGGACATCGTTTCGCTTGTGTCCACTGAGTGTCAACGTCACCGGCACAGCGGGATTCACATAGTACCCGGCTCCATCGTAGGCACCGGCGTAGGTCAGGTACACCACCCGATCCTTCGGCAGCACGCTGTAGCATTCGGCAAAGGTATAGGAAATGCCACGCTCCTCTAAGGCAGCCACAGCGGCAGCTTTGTCCCGCAGCGATTCCGCAGGCAGGTAGGTGTAGCCATAGGTGTTGAAGGTTTCGCCGGTGGTTTTGCCATAGGCCTCGGTATGGGTCTGGCGGCGCAGCATGGGCAGGTCGGCTGCGGTGGGGGACAAAAATTCTGCCGACAGTGTAGCGGCATCCCGGTTATCCGCCAAAAAGATAAAATCCGAAAACAGATACACGCCCGTGCCATAGACCAAAAGAAGGGTCAACAAAAAGGTCAGTGCGGCGGCACGGACATGAAACCCCTTCTTCCATTTTCGCTTTGTACTGTTCTTCACGGTATCTATCTCCTATTTTCGGCGTATCTCCTACTATTATAACAGGATTCCCCCCATTATGCAAGAGGATTTTCATGGAAAAACACGATGTTCGACGGAATTTACAATTGCTTATGCTGTGCTGTACTGTACTCTCTCGCAGAACCAAAAAAGGAAGGCATACACCTTCCCTTTTGTTATTTCTGCTCATCCTCTTCCCGCTTCTGTCGGAGCTTGCCGATCAGCCAATAGCCGATACAGCCCAGCATCAAGGTGCCGGATACGACCATCATCCATAGGATCCACACGATGGGATCATCGGTAGCGGGGGCAAGGGACAACGGGATCACACCAAAGAATGCGGCCTGCATCCTCACGCCCAGGACATGGTGCCCGGCTTGGGATCGTGCATGATCACGGTCTTCAGGCACTCTACAGCCTTGGACAGACCTTCGTCGATGGACATCAGGCTGTCTTCGTGTTCGATGGACAGCACTCTGTCGTAGCCCACCAGACGCAGGTTGTCCATGATGTCCTTCCAGTAGGAAGCATCGTGGCCATAGCCAACGGCACGGAACACCCATGCACGGTTGATCTCGTCGCTGTAGTGCTTGGTATCCAGAACGCCGATACGCGCGGTGTTGATGGCGTCGATCTTGGTATCCTTGGCGTGTACGTGGTAGATGGCGTCGCCCAGCATACGGATAGCGGCAGCGGGCTCCATGCCCTGCCAGATCAGGTGAGACGGGTCGAAGTTGGCACCGATCACAGGACCAACAGCGGCACGTAGCTTCAGCAGGGTCTCGGTGTTGTAGCAGCAGAAGCCGGGGTGCAGCTCCAGAGCAACGTGCTTCACGCCGTGTGCTTCCGCAAAGGCGCCGGCTTCCTTCCAATAGGGGATCAGCACTTCGTTCCACTGATAGTCCAGAATAGCAAGGAAGTCTTCCGGCCAGGGGCAGGTGACCCAGTTCGGGTACTTGGCACCGGGTGCATCCCCAGGGCAACCGGAGAAGGTGATCACGGTGTCTACGCCGACCTTTTCAGCCAGCAGGCAGGCATTGCGGAAGTCCTTATCATAGGCAGCAGCGATAGCCGGATCGGGGTGGACCGGGTTGCCGTGGCAGGACAGAGCAGCCAGCTCGATATCGTACTTCTTGAAGGTGTCCATCCATTCCTGGAGCTTCTGATCGTCGTTCAGAAGCACTTCGGGATCGCAGTGTGCCTTGCCGGGATACCCGCCGCAGCCGATCTCCACAGCTTCAACGCCCATGCCCTTCAGAATGGACAGCGCTTCGTCCAGGGGCTTGGAACCGTACAGGTTCGCCAGTACGCAAAGTTTCATGGTATTTTCCTCTTTCTATGTATCTTCTGTAAAAACAAGCTGCGGGAAAGGACATGTCCCAGCCCTCCCCCACAGTTGTCTGTAGCCATATGCTTTCTATTACTTGTTGAAGCGATAAATGTCGCCGGTCTTGGCAGAGGTGTAGATACCTTCCAGGATCTGGGTCACGCAGAAGGCCTGTTCGGGCAGCACGCAGGGGTTCTTGTCCTCGATAACGGCACGGATCCACTGACGAGCTTCTCTGGTAGCCGGATCATCGCCGGATGCACCGTCATAGAATGCTACGCCGCCGGCGCTCAGGTCGGGCTTCATGACGTACTGTCTGCCGTTGCGCACGCCGTTGATGCGAACGCCATCCCACAGGTCACCACCGGCCTTGGTACCGCAAACGGAGGTAACAGCTTCCTTTACGTCCAGGGTGTTCAGTGCCCAGGAGGCTTCCAGGTTGATGGTAGCGCCGTTTTCCATGACGACCATACCGAATGCGCAGTCTTCTACGGTGAACTTAGCGGGATCCCAGTCGCCCCAGGCGTTACCGGTGTTGGTGTCGTTGTTCAGCTTGTGGTAGGTGGTACCCAGGCAGTATGCGGGCTTGTAGTTGTTCATGGTCCACAGGGTCAGGTCCAGTGCATGGGTCCCGATGTCGATCAGGGGACCGCCGCCCTGTTCGTATTCGTTCAGGAACACGCCCCAGGTGGGAACGGCACGACGACGGATAGCGGTAGCCTTTGCGTAGTAGATGTCACCAAAGGTACCGGCTTCTGCTTCGGCCTTCAGGTACAGAGAGTCGTTTCTCTGCCGATTCTGATAACCGATGGTCAGCTTCTTGCCGTTTCTCTTAGCAGCATCCAGCATCTTCTGGGCTTCTACAGAGTTGATAGCCATGGGCTTTTCGCACATAACGTGCTTGCCGGCATCCAGCGCATCTACGGTGATGAAGCTGTGGGCTCTGTTGGGAGTCAGCACGTGTACCACGTCGATGGTCTTGTCTTCCAGCAGCTGCTTGTAGTCTTCGTACACCTTTGCGCCGGGAACACCGAACTGCTTAGCAGCCTTTTCGGCTCTTTCCACGATGATGTCACAGAAAGCAACCATTTCTGCTTCCGGTACGTTCCGCAGAGCGGGCATATGCTTACCGTTGGCGATACCGCCGCAACCGATAATACCAATTCTTACCTTTTCCATTGTATGTATCCTCCATGGATCGATTTGCTTTTTTGTGTTTGCATTACTTGTTACGTTTCGAAGTAATTACTTATCGAAGCGATAGATGTCGCCGGTCTTGGCAGAGGTGTAGATACCTTCCAGGATCCGGGTCACGCAGAAGGCCTGTTCCGGACGAACGCAGGGGGTCTTGTCGTTGATGATGGCATTGATCCACTGACGAGCTTCCTTTACTTCCATGCTTTCGTTGGCACTGCCATCAAAGAAGGCAACACCACCGGCACTCAGGTCGGGCTTCATCACGTACTGTCTGCCGTTGCGCACGCCGTTGATGCGAACGCCATCCCACAGGTCACCACCGGCCTTGGTACCGCAAACGGAGGTAACAGCTTCCTTTACGTCCAGGGTGTTCAGTGCCCAGGAGGCTTCCAGGTTGATGGTAGCGCCGTTTTCCATGACGACCATACCGAATGCGCAGTCTTCTACGGTGAACTTGGCAGGATCCCAGTTGCCCCAGGGGTTACCGGTATCGGTGTCGTTGTTCAGCTTGTGGTAGGTGGTGCCCAGGCAGTATGCGGGCTTGTAGTTATCCATGATCCACAGGGTCAGGTCCAGTGCGTGGGTCCCGATGTCGATCAGAGGACCGCCACCCTGTTCGTATTCGTTCAGGAACACGCCCCAGGTAGGCACGCCGCGACGACGGATGGCCGTAGCCTTGGCATAGTAGATATCCCCAAAGGTACCGGCTTCTGCTTCGGCCTTCAGGAACTGAGAATCGCTTCTCTGACGGGTCTGGTAGCCGATGGTCAGCTTCTTACCGCTTCTCTTAGCAGCGTCCAGCATCTTCTGGGCTTCTACAGAGTTGATAGCCATGGGCTTTTCGCACATAACGTGCTTACCGGCATCCAGCGCATCCACGGTGATAAAGCTGTGGGCCCGGTTGGGAGTCAGCACGTGTACCACGTCGATGGTCTTGTCCTCCAGCAGCTTCTTGTAATCTTCATATACAGCAGCATCCGGTGTGCCGTAATCCCGGGCAGCCTTTTGGGCTCTTTCCACAATGATGTCGCAGAAAGCAACCATTTCCACCTGGGCGATCTTGGACAGAGCGGGCATATGCTTACCGTTGGCAATACCGCCGCAGCCGATGATCCCGACGCGCACTTTCTCGTTTGCACCAATAGACATAATTTTTGCACCTCACGTGTTTTTCATGCAGTGTTTTGGGTTCCGGCAAAGGTCACATGTCCCCGCCGGCAGGTCACAAAACGCCACAATGTACCTATATCATAAATGATTTCCGGGCAGATTGCAAGAGGATGGTGTGAATTTTCTCCCGTTTTTTCACTTTTGTAGGATCGCACAACTTTTCATGCCGTTTTTTGTGGATCCTGCCATATCACTTCGTATATAGCTGTCCTATCTCGATCAGGATTCCTCCTGTACGGCGGCATACAGATCCTCGTAATTCTTGTTTACGACCTTCTCTATGCTCTTCCAATAGGAGGCAAGGTCGGTGGATTTGCTCACCATCAGCTTGGGCAGCGTCCAGGTGCAGCCCTTCCACGCGTCGAAGATGTAGCCGAAGTCGTAGACGATGCTGTCGAAAATGATGTCCATCATCTCGGTGGATTCCGTATCCCGCACGAATTTGGTACCCAGTGCCACGTCATAGTACGCCGGGATGCAGTACTTGTAGGTATAGGCCGCCATGGCCTCCACGATCACGCCCGTCCGCTCCACATCTCCGGCCGTCACCGGGATACATAACATGCCGTTCCAGGCATCCACGTGGGTGGCGTAATAGCCCTGGTCCTCGTCCCACATGGGATAGGGGACAAGCCCAATGTCCAGCTCCGATTCCCGCAGCGTTGCCAGATCGCCTACACTGCCGCCACAGAACATGACACGTCCTTCCGCAAAGGCAGGCTGTCCCACCGTTCCTTGGGTGGCATAGGAGTCAAAGATGCAGGCGCCGCTTTCGTGGGACAGGTAATACATCCCTTCCACCAGAGACAGCATTTTGTCGTTGTAGGTATTGGGCACCGGCTTGCCGTTGTCATCGATCAGCACCGACAGGATCCCGGAGGAATACATGAAGTTCAGTGTCATGTTGTCGTTGTTGTAGGTGATGCCGTATTGGTCGCTGTCCGGGGTCATGGTGCCGTCGCCGTTTAGGTCCGTGGTCACGGTGGTCGCCATTTCCGTCAGCTTATCAAAGGTCCAGCGCTTTTCCTTCACCAGATCGTACGGATTCTCGAAGCTATAGTCGTCCACGTAGGCCTTGTTCACGAACATGGCAAAGGGCGTGGGCATGGTGATGTAGCCGGCGATATAGTACTGCTTGCCCATGATGTTGATGGTCTCGTTGATCCGCTGGTTCCACCAGGGCTTTTCATAGTTGATGTAGGGCACCTCGTTCCAGTCCAGTATCATATGGGAGGTGATAAAGCCGGGACCGCTGGTGATCTGGTGGGGGATGGCAATATCGTAGGCATCGTCCCCTGCTGTCACCGCCGCACGCAGCTCCTTATCCAGCTCCGCGATCCCGGCAGAGGCAACCGATTTGATCGTGGCGTTGAACCGGTCGGAAATATGCACCTGCCGGTCATACTTAGAGTCGTCCACCACGTCCCCGGTCAGCTCCTCTACTTCATAGCCTTTCGGGCTGTAGGTCAGGATCCGGAATTCGTATCCACCAAAGTCCTTCTCCGGCAGATCATCGGGGATGGCCAGCCGTGCCTCCATTTCATCGGTCTCGGCCTCCGTCTCTACGGTATCTCCCGTGGTCTCCGTTTCTACCGCACTACCCGCATCACCACAGGCAAACAGAGAGGAAGTCAGCAGCATTGCCAAAAACAGGCATATGATTTTGTGCATATTTTTCATTTTCCAGATTCCTTCCCGCATTTCTTTGTTGGATTTGTCTTTATTATACCACAATATCCCGGGTTTCACATGGACTTTTCGTGAATATTTTGTATTGATTTTGTGTCTTTACACAGGCAAAAAACAAGCACTCTCCGAACCGTTCGAAAAGTGCTTGCAGTATATTATTCTTTGTCCAAAAGTGCCTCTTCCGGGATCCGGGTGATGACCAGACCCAGCTTGCCCTGTGTCTCGCCGGACCAGATGATCTTTCGGGGGCATTTGTCCACGCATTTGTCGCAGCCGGTACATTTGCTGTAGTCGATGGCTGCCACACGGTCGGCAATGGTGATGGCGGTTTCCGGGCAGTTCCGGGCGCACAGTCCGCAGCCAATGCAGCCTACGTCGCAGTACTTGCGTACCTTTTTGCCGCTTTCCTCGGCTTTGCAGCCCACCCAGTGGCGTGCATCGAAGGGGATGAGCTGGATGATGCCACGGGGACATGCATGGGTACACACGCCACAGCCGATACACTTGGTGTAGTCCACGGCCGCCACGCCCATTTCCACATGGATCGCAGCTACCGGACAGACCGCCACGCAGGTGCCCAGGCCGATACAGCCGTTTTGGCAGATCTTGTCGCTGCCACCGATCTTGGAGGCCGCCACGCAGTCCGGGACACCCTCGTAGATGTATTTCTTTTTGGCAAATTCAGAAGTGCCGGAGCACATGACCTGCGCCCGCATCTTCACCATGCCGCCCACCTCTACGCCCATGATGGTACCGATCTTGGCAGCGACCTCTGCGCCACCGACCGAACAGCCCGTGGGAGCGGCCTCACCATCGGACACTGCCTGGGCAAAGGCCGCACAGCCTGTGTAGCCGCAGCCGCCGCAGTTGGCACCCGGTAGGCAGGTCAGGATCTCTTCGGCTCTTTCGTCCTTTTTCACGGCAAAGATCCGGGAAGCAAAGGCAAGCAGTCCGCCCATGGCAGCACCCAGCACCATAAAGATCAGCACCGGATACAGAATGGTCTCTATCATATGTCACACCTGTCCTTTCCTTACCGTGTAAAGCTCATGCCGGCAAATCCGGAAAACGCCATGGCGGCCAGAGATGCGGCGATCAGCAGAATGGGATAGCCTTGGAAGGACTTGGGCGGATCTGCCAGCACCAGTCGCTCACGTACCCCGGCAAACACCACGATGGCCATGGTAAAGCCCAGTGCCGCCGAGAAGCCGAACACCACGCTCTCGATAAAGTTGTAGCCCTCCTGGATGTTCACCAGCGCCGACCCCAGCACCGCACAGTTGGTGGTGATCAGGGGCAGATAGATCCCCAATGCGCTGTACAGAGACGGCA
Source organism: uncultured Ruminococcus sp. (assembly GCA_964463375.1). Taxonomy (GTDB): domain Bacteria; phylum Bacillota; class Clostridia; order Oscillospirales; family CAG-272; genus UMGS1696. The sequence goes on from CAYXBQ010000012.1 coordinate 12,267, forward strand.
TATTCTTTCGCAGGAACATTTCGATAAACTGCACAAGCGAAGCGATCACCAGAATAAAGGCGATGGTCTTTAGGTATTCCAGCTGTAGGGGCTCTAAGAGCAGGTAGTACACTGCCCAGGTGGCCGCAGAGGATATGGTCATGACAAAGGTCACAGCCATGCCCATGCCCAATGCGGTAGAAGGCTTATCGGACACGCCCAGGAAGGGACAGATGCCGTAGAATTTGGAGAAAATAAAGTTTTCCGTCAGGATGGCGGCAAACATGATCATAAAGATCTCACCCATTGCCTTCTCCTTTCTCTTCTTTGTTTTCTTCATTGTCTTGATTTTCTTCGTCGATCATTTCATCCAGCGCCACCGGGATCTCGCCGGTCTCCATAAGCGCCGCTTTCTTGACCACACGACCGGTCTCCGGATCCTTGACCAGCGTCTTATGGTACCCGGCCTCCAGCGCATCCATTTCCAGATCCCGGATCCGCTTTCGTTCCAGAGAGGTGGCGGTCAGCTTTTGCACCAGTGCGATCAGGAAGCCTAAAGTCAGGAAGGCACCGGAGGGCAACAGGAAAATGGTGATGGGCGTGAACCATGCGCCAAAGATGGCAATACCGCCGGTGCCGTCTGCGGAGGCAAACAGCATACCAGAGCCCAGCAGCTCACGGACTGCGGCAATGCAGGTCAGCGCACAGGTGAAGCCAAGGCCGGTGGCAAATCCGTCTACCACAGAGGGCAGCGGCGGATTCTTAGAGGCAAAGGCTTCGGCACGGGCCAAGATGATACAGTTCACCACGATCAGGGGGATGAACAGGCCCAGCGCCGCATCGATGGAGGGGAAAAACGCCTTGATGACCAGCTCCACCGCCGTCACAAAGCCGGAAATGATCACGATAAAGGAGGCGATCCGGATCTGTGCGGGGATCAGCTTACGCACAAGGGAGATAAACAGGTTGGAGCACATGAGCACCACCATGACCGCCACGCCCATGCCCAGTGCATTGGTCACGGAGGTGGTGGTCGCCAGCGTCGGGCACATACCCAGCAGCTGCACAAAGGTGGGGTTGTTGGTCAGTGCGCCCTCTTTGAAAATGGACAAATACGTATTCTTTTTCATATAGATTTGCCCCTTTCTCAGTGTCGGATCGGGAACTTATTCCCGGTCGTGGTCTCTTTTTCGGTTTCCGGTTCCGTCTCAGGCTCGGTTTCGGGTTCCGTCTCGGGTTCCGTCTCGGGTTCCGTCTCAGGCTCGGTCTCCAGCTCAGTCTCAGGTTCTGTTTCCGGCATAGTTTCCGGTGCAGTTTCCGGCATAGTTTCCGGCTCAGTCTCAGGTTCTGTTTCCGGTGCAGTTTCCGGCTCGGTTTCCGGTGCAGTCTCAGGCTGCGTTTCCGGTGCAGTTTCCGGCTGGGTTTCCGGTACAGTTTCAGGCGGTGTCGTTTCCGGTGCTTGTGTTTCCGGCGGATTCGTTTCGGGAGCAGGCGTTTCCGGAATCGTCACCTGTACAGGCGGGATGGTCTCAGGTGCCTTGGTCTCGGGAGCCTTTGTCTCAGGTGCTTTTGTCTCCGGCGGATTCGTTTCGGGAGCCTTGGTCTCGGTTTCCGGCTCGGTCTCCGTTTCCACGGTGGTCTCGGTCTCCGTCTCTACGACCGGTTCGGTTTCCGTTTCCACAGGCTGTGTCTCGATCGGCTCGGTTTCCACAGGCTCCGTCTCGATCTCGATCGGCTTTGTCTCCACAGGCTTTGTGCCGTCCAGAGATACCTCCAGCGCCAGTGCCATGTTCACCCCGTCGGTCACGCCACGGGAGCTGTAGGTGGCACCGGTGATGCCGTCTACGTTTTCGCCCACCGTCAGCGTACCGGTCTTGCCGATGAACTGGTCAAGGAAGGTGTCGCTCTTGGTCTTGGTGCCGATACCGGAGGTCTCGCTCATGTCCACGATCTGCACACCGACCACCTGCCCGGCTGCATCTACGCCCACCATCATGGAAATATCATCTACATATCCCATGGGGGTCACAGCGGCGCAGTAGCCCAGCACCGTGTCGTTCTGGTACACCAGCCACACATTGTCGCTTTCGGCATAGGGAACGACCTCCGTGCCTTCCGTGAAGATTCGCAGAATGGCTTCGGACTGCTTCTTTTCGGCATTCTCTGCGATCACATCCTTGGTCATCGCATTGACAGCGGACAGCAACAGTGCCACGATCCCGCAGATCACCATCAGCGTCACTACGATCCGCACAGGTCCGGCGGTTTTGGTGGGATCCTCCGTGGGCTCGTCCTCCGCAGGCACAGGTGCATCTGCCTCGGACACAGGCACATCCGGCTCCGGCACGTCTTCCGTACCCTCGGCCACCGGATCTGTGACAAAGTCCATTTCTTCCGCAGACTTCTTGTGCTTCTTTTTATCCCGCTTCTGTTTTTTCGCCGGTGCAGCTTCCGGAACAATTTCTTCCTCTGCCGGTGCAAACTGGTTCATGTCCACCTGGGCAGCGTCGTCCGCAGTGGAGCTCTCGACCGGTTCGCTTTCGCCAAAATCCAGCTCTGCCAAAGCATCCGACGTTTCCACAGATTCTGCCGGGTTTTCCACAGGTTCGTCGGCACGCATCAGTGCATCCAGATCGGGGAGAGCCGTTTCCGGTGCCTTTTGCTCCACTGTCTCCGGCTTCGGCACAGCGGGGGTCGGCTTTTTCTTATTTTTATTTTTTCCCATTGGGTGTTCCTCCAAATCGCTTGGGCAGGGTCGCCTTATCGATGTACCATACCAAAAGGTTCATGATGAGGATCGCAAAGGATACCCCTTCCGGATAGCTGCCGAAATACCGGATCAGCACAGTCAGTGCGCCGCAGCCACAGCCGTACAGCAGCCGCCCACGCAGTGTGACCGGAGAGGTGGCATAGTCGGTGGCCATAAAGAAGGCACCTATCATCAGCCCGCCGGAAAACAGCTCCGACAGCATAAAGTCCATAGCCACGCCGCCGTACTGGGGGAAGACAAAGGTGAGCACGGCCACTGTCCCCAGATACGCCACCGGGATATGCCAGGTGATCACACGCCGGATCAACAGATAGATCCCACCGGCGATCAGCAGCAGAGAGGACACCTCCCCGATGCACCCGCCCATGTTGCTGCCTGTGATCATGTCAAACAGGTTCACGTCCGGCAGTGCGCCGTTTTTCAGAGACGCAAGGGGCGTTGCGCCTGCCACCATGTCGCCCTCCGACAGCGTCATAGCCAGCGAATCCACCTTGGTGCCGGCCGCCGGGAAGACGCTCATGACAGAGGCAAAGGAGGTGAACAAAAATACTCTTGCCGCCAATGCCGGGTTGACAAAATTCTTCCCGATGCCGCCGAACAGCTGCTTCACCACCACGATGGCAAAAAACGTCCCTACGATGGGCACCCATAGAGGCACCGACACCGGCAGGTTCATGCACAGCAGCATCCCCGTGACCACAGCAGACAGGTCTCGTATGGTCACAGGCTTTTTGAGAATCACCTGGGTAGCTGCCTCCCAGCCTATTGCACAGGCCACCGAGATCACGCACAGTGCCAATGCCCGCAGGCCAAACACGTAGATCCCCCACAGCATGGCAGGACACAGCGCCACGATCACATCCAGCATAATGGACGTGATGTTCTCCGGTCCCCGGATATGGGGCGATGGCGATACCGTCAGCAGAGGCGGCATTTGTGCCTTCTTGTGTACCTCTGGCGGTGTTTTCATTTCATGAGTATCCACAGTTCAATCCACCTTTGATTTTTGATTTGTATCGGGAAGGTACGCATCCTGTCACCGTTTGCCAAGGGCCGCTTTCCGGGCAGATTCCGCACGGATCATCGCCTTCGCGGTACGAATGTGCTGCACGATCTCTACGCCGCCGGGGCAGTTGTAGGAGCAGGAGCCGCATTCCACACAGCTCATGGCACCGTATTCCACCGACCGCTCCCAATCCTTACGCATGGCGAACTGGGCGATATAAATGGGCATCAGGTGCATGGGACAATTTTGTACGCACTTCCCACAGCGGATGCACGACACCGACGCATTCTTCGGCTTATCGAACCGCTCCGAGAACACCAAAATCGCACTGGTCCCCTTGACCACAGGCTGCTCCGGATCCCATAGCGCATTGCCCATCATGGGACCGCCTAAGATGATCTTTTTGGGTGTCCGGGTCAGGCCGCCGCAGTGCTCGATCACATCCTGCACGGTGGTGCCGATGGGGATCAGCAGATTCTTCGGCCGCCGCACGCAGTCTCCGTCCACGGTGACGATCCGCTTGATAGAGGGCTGTCCATAGGCAAATGCCTTAAAGATGGCCGAGCAGGTCTCCGCATTGAACACCACGCAGCCCACGTCCGCCGGCAGCTTTCCGGTAGGCAGCTCTTGTCCGGTCAGGGCGTAGATCAGCTGCCGTTCGTCCCCTTGGGGATATTTGGTTTTCATGACCTTGACCTCGATCATGCTGCTTTCTGCCGTCAGCTCTTCCAGCTTGCCCACGGCATCTAACTTGTTGTCCTCTACAGCCAGCCAGGCCTTGTGTACGCCTAAGGCTTTTAGCAGGATCTTGGTACCATTGATGATGGACGCCGGGTTCTCCAGCATCAGGCGATGGTTGGCTGTGATAAACGGTTCGCACTCGGCGCAGTTCACGATGATCGTGTCCACCTTGCCGATGGCCGAGCTGATCTTGGCGTGTGTGGGGAAGGTGGCGCCGCCCATACCGGTGATGCCTGCTTCCTTCACGATCTCGATGATCTGCTCCGCCGTTGCCTCCGATAGCTTGCCACGGAAGGGCTTGCAGTCGGGACAGGGTGTATCCAGACCGTCGTTTTCGATGACCACAAAGCTGGTGTTCCCGGCTGCCAGCGGCTTATCCTCAATGGCCCGCACCACACCGGATACGCTGGCGTGTACGGCACAGCCCAGTCGCCCATCCGGGATCTCCCCGATTTTTTGTCCCATCGTCACCCGCTCGCCCACTTCCACCAGAGGAATGGCCGGTACGCCGATGTGCTGCCGCAGGGGGATGCGCACCAATGTCGGCTGTGCCATGATCTCGATCCGGCAGCGGCGGGTATTTTTATATTCTTCTACATGGATGCCGCCCTGAAAGGTGTATGCCATGTTCTCACCTCGAATTCCCGGAGCTGTGCTTTTCTCATTGGTATTTCTTGCCGCTCGTAGGCTGCAAATATGTTCCGGAGAAAGTGCCCCGCATTTTGTTACGATACGTAGTCATTATACCATGAATGCAGACATATTGCAAGGTTTTGACGCAATTTTTTCCGTAAAATCAGCTAAAAACCATAAAAACAGAAGCACGGCGTATGGCAAGCATACGTTATACTTCTGCTTTCTCTCATTTTTGATCAAACAATTTCAAGAAGCCGATGTTTTTCTTGTCCACGGTAAATTCCCGCCCCACAAGACCTGCCAGCGGTGTATCCTCCAATCCTGTGAAGGACAGCTTATAGGAATACAGTGCCTGGTAGCTGTAGCCGGCCTTGCGATCCGCTTTGTTCACGGCATATTTCCCTTCGCCCAGCAGCGGATGGCCAACGAACGCCATATGGGCCCGGATCTGGTGGGTGCGGCCGGTAAGCAGCTCTACCTCTAAGAGAGACAGATCCTTTTCCTTATTATAGGCAAGCGTGGTGTAGCGAGTGCGGATCTCCTTGGCACCGGGTTTACTCTCCCGAAACACCGTCACCATTTTGGTCTTGTAGTCCTTGCGCAGATACCCGGTCAGCAGCTCGGTGGGTTTGGTCTTCCCATGGACGGCGCACAGGTATTTTTTGTGTACGTTCCCATCCCGGATAGCTTCGTTCAACAGCCGCAGTGCCGTGGCGTTTTTCGCAAAGATCACGATACCGCCGGTGTTGCGGTCGATCCGGTTACACAGGGCCGGTGCAAAGGAGTTTTCCCGGTTGGGATCATACTCCCCTTTTTGTACCAGATAGGCTTGCAGGGCAAAGAGCAGGGTCTCCCGTTCGTGGGCATCTGCCGTATTCTTGTCCCCTTCATCCCCCACGTGGACCAGCACCCCCGGCTTCTTGTCGCACAGGATCACGTTTTCGTCTTCGTACACAATGGTGGGGGTCAGCTTCACCCGGTCGTATTCCACCTTCTGCACGGTGCTCTCAAAAAATTCATCGGGGATGTACAGCTCCACGATAGAACCGGCGGCTAAGATGTCGCCTTCGTGGGCCCGCTTGCCGTCCACCTTGATCCGTTTGGTGCGGATATACTTGTACAAAAGAGACTGAGGCAGTCCCCGGACGGTTTTTGTGATAAACTTGTCCAGGCGCTGCCCCGCATCGTTTTGGTTGATGGTATAGCTGTGCATCTTACTTGGTGCCGAACAGTCTGTCTCCTGCATCGCCCAGACCGGGAATGATGTAGGCGTGGTCGTTCAGGTAGTCGTCCAGGGATGCGGCGTAGATCTCCACATCGGGATGCTCTGCCTGCAGTCTTTCCACCCCTTCCGGTGCAGCGACCAGGCACAGCAGCTTGATGGTCTTGCAGCCTCTCTTCTTCAGCATGGTGATCGCACCTGCCGCAGAACCGCCGGTAGCCAGCATGGGGTCACAAACGATGACATCTCTTTCTTCGATGTCAAAGGGAAGCTTGCAGTAGTATTCCACCGGTTCGTGGGTATCGGGGTCTCTGTACAGACCAATGTGGCCCACCTTGGCAACGGGAACCAGTCTGAGCAGACCTTCCACCATGCCCAGCCCTGCCCGCAGGATCGGGATAATGGCCAGCTTTTTCCCGCTGATACGCCCACCGACCATGGGACCCATGGGGGTCTCGATGTTCACATCCTCGATCTGCAGCTCTCTGGTGATCTCGTAGCCCATCAGCATGGCGATCTCGTTCAGCAGCTCCCGGAAATCCTTGCTCCCGGTGTCCTTATCCCGCATGATGGTCAGCTTATGCTTGATCAGGGGATGATCTACAACGTGAAATGTATGCATGTTCATAACGTCATTTCCTTTCTATGCATTCCGTTTTTTCTATAGTCTACTCTATTATACCGCACTTTTCGCCAGATTGCAAGAGGGTACACCAAAAAAGTCCGAAAACGGTATCCTCACGCCTGCACACGCCCACGACAGACCACGCCATCGTGTCCCGTCAGCACCACCGGTACGATCTGCCCGGTCAGTTTTTCGTCCGTCTCGATGTCCACCTCCACATAGTGCTCCGAGTGGCCGTTGGCGACACCGCCGTTCTGCTGCTCCACAAGGACATAGACCGGTTCCCTTTGGTGCTCGTCCACATAGGTATCCAGCAGCGAACGCCGGATCTCGACCTGTACCTCTTCCAGCTGTTTCAGCCGTTCCTTTTTGATCTGCGCCGGGATCTGGTCGGGCATGGTGGCAGCCTCGGTGCCCTCTCGAATGGAGTAGGGGAACAGGTGCAGATGCATGAACCTTGCCGCTTGCACAAAGGCGATGGTCTCCTGCACCTCTGCCTCCGTCTCGCCGGGGAAGCCTACGATCACGTCTGCGCTGAAAGTCACCGCCGGTATCGCTTCCCGCAGTCGTTCCATGGCGGCCAGTGCCATTTCTGCCGTATACCGCCGCCGCATCCTGCGCAGTACCCCGCTGCTGCCGCTTTGGATGGACAAATGGAAGTGGGGCAGCAGGTGGTCAAGAGCAGTAAGTTTTTCCACAAAGGGTGCCGACATGACCGACGGTTCCAGGGAGCCAAGGCCGATCCGCCGGATACCCGGTACAGCATCCACCTCGGCCAGCAGCTCTGCCAGTGCCATGCCGTAGGGCTTGCCGCCACGGTTCTCCATGCCGTAGGATGCGGTCTCGATCCCGGTCAGGATCACCTCCGGACTGCCCACACGAGCCAGGGTCGCAGCTTCTTCTAAGATGCTTGCCTTGTCTCTGGAACGGACTCTGCCACGGGCTTTGGGGATGATGCAGTAGGCGCAGTGGTTCTCGCAGCCGTCCTCGATCTTGATAAAGGTACGATACCGTTTTGTGGTGCTGCGGAACAGGGGGTCATAGGGGGCATTTTGCAGATCGGTCACGGCAGCCTTGTTCGGTGTACGACCTTCCACCAGGTCCAGTGCGATCTGGGGCAGCGCAGATTTTTCGCCGTTGCCGCACACGTATGCCACACCGGGGATCTGTGCCACCTCTTTTGCCGCCACCTGGGAGAAGCAGCCGGTCACCAGTACGATGGAGCCCTCTCCTGCGGCACGCCGGATCATCTGCCGGGATTTTCGGTCGCTCTCGGCCGTGACGGTGCAGGTATTGACGATGGTGAGATCCGCTTTTTCCCCCGGCTGTACCAGGGTGAAGCCCATGGACTGTAATTTTTCCCCGATGGCATCGGATTCATACTGATTGACCCGACACCCCAGCGTGATCATAGATACGGTAGCTTGAAAAGATACGGTAGCTTGCATAGATTTTATGTTCCTTTTGTTATATTCCAATCGAGTGTCAGACGATCCTTTTCGAACGCTGACGACACTGTTTTCTTTCTCCTACCATTATAGCAGAAATAACGCGCCATGGCAAGAGAAAAATGCGCTTTCCTTGTAGCGATTCCCTGCACATGAGGCCGCCCCTACGGAGATCACACGGTGGATCGGTCAAGACCGTTCCCTACGGTGCGCCGATCACCTCCACCACCGAATCAAAATACCGCTCCTGGAACCACACGGCCGCTTCGATCTCCTCTTTCGTGAAGTGCATCCCGGCAGGAGCTGCCACCAGCTTGTCCTCGATATCGTCCCGACGATGGATGATCCCGATGACCTGCGCCCGGTATTCCTTGACAAAATGCTCTACACCCAATAGATACACGTCCTGCTCTTCCCCATCCTCGGCGGGCATACCGGGGATGTAGCCGTAGTGTACCGGATACACCATGTCCGGATGCCGCGGGTGGGTACTGCCCATGGGACGGTCGATCACCACAGTCACCGTCTTCCCCAGCAGGGACGGTAGGTCTTCTCTCATGCCTGCAAATCCTTTTCCAGATCTGCCAGGATATGCCGAATGACCCCTTCGGTAGCGTGTACCGTCACCCGGTCTGCCTCTGCCTTTACGTAGGGCGAAGCATTGTCCACAGCGTACCCGATGTCTGCCGCACGGAGCATGGAGATGTCCCCATCGTAGTCCCCTACGCAGACCAGCAGCTTTGCGCCCAGCTTCTCCTGCAGGTACCGCACGCCGTGTCCCTTGTCCATGCCATAGGCCACCAGCTCAAATTCGTCGTTGCCATTGGACATGACCGCACACCGGCCTTCACAGATCGTCCGTACCTCCGGCGGCACCAGCAGTGGATCCGTGCGCAGCTCCTTATACAGGAAAGTGATCCGGCACATGACGCCATTGTAGGTGTCGATGAAATCGGTCATAGCCGGGTCGTCGATCTCGAACACGTGGGGGCTGTCCTCGCTGTCAAAACGGATGTGGGCAAGATCGTCTCGATCCCGCAGATCTCTGGCAATGCCACGCCATTCCTCTCCCATGGGCCACAGTGCCAGCCGTTCGCCGGTGGCAAGGTCGCACACCTCCGAGCCGCACATCCCCACCACCGGTGCATTGGGTACCACATCCATGGGCGCTTGCATAGCACGTCTGCCGGTACACAGGGTGAATCTGCCGCCCTCTGCCATGAATGCGTTCAATGCTTCGATATTGCTTTCCACAAAGCCGTCGTAAAACAGCGTTCCGTCGTAGTCCGAGCAAAGCAGGACTCCATCAAATTTTCCCATTGTCGTCGTTTCCTTTTTCGATAAAAACTTTGTATTTTGTCTCCGGCCGGTCGCTGGTCTTCGCGATCACCACCTGTTCCTCCATGGTGGACAGCAGTGCCGTCAGGTGGGTCACGAACACAAAGGCACCGCCGCAGTTGCCGATATATTGTAAGATCGGTGCAATACCGGCCGCACCCTCTCCGTAGGCCGTGGTCTGGAAGGTCTCGTTCAGCAGGAACAGCGAATCCGGCTCCATTTCGTCCAGCATCCCCGCCAGTGCCGCCGCTTCTTCTTCGAACCGCCCAGCCGTAGAGCCGCTGATCAGCTTTCCCTCTGCCGTGGCAAACTGGGTGTACAGTCGTCTCCGCAGACTGATGGTACCAGCGGTAGCCGGGATGGGCAGACCACACTGGGCCAGCAAAATCGCCGTGCCCACAGAGCGCAGGAACACCGTCTTGCCGCTGTTATTTTCCCCATGGATCAACATCCCCGGCAGCCTGTGTTTGCCATGCGCTTCGCAGGGCAGCACCACATCGTTTGGCACCACCCGCTCCTTGGTCGTGCCACTGAGCAGCAGCAGATCGTACAGCCCGGTCATGGTGATCGTACCGGTGTCGGAGGGCGTGATGGTGGGATAGAAGGGCTGTATCCCTTTGTCTGCCAGTGCTTGTCGGTATTGCAGCGCACCCTGGTAGAAGCACAGCTCCTCCTCCAATAGCGAAAACCGATCCACCAAAGCCCGCAGCATAGCGGTCAAATACCGGTCGCACTCTGCCACACCGGCCCCGGCGATCTCCATTTGCTGCTCCACCGACACCGGTGTGGCAAGCGGCCTTCCCATATCTGTAGGAAGCACCGGTGCTTTTTTCTCCGGCACGTCCTTCCCCTTCCGTGTGAGCAGCTGCAAAAGTCCAGTCTTTTCCTTGGCACCGGCACCAGCGGTAGGGGTACGCAGATAGGCAAAGTCCCGCAGGATATAGCCGGTGGTGTGCAGGATCGGCTCCACGAAAAGCTCCACTTTATACCGTGTGGCCTGGTGCAGCATCCGATGGCAGCGGTCGGCGAACTCCATAAGCTCTGTGTGTCCCTGCCATACCCGCCCGCACTGCTCTCGAAATACCCGCAAAACGGTCGTGCTGTCCGGATAGCTGTCCAGCAGCTGGGAGATCTCCCGCACCTGTGCCAAAAACGAGCGCAGATACATACAGGTCAGTGCCATCACATCCCGGCTCACCGAAAGCTGCAATTGTACATCCGATGGATTGGTGCGGCGCTGGGCAAGCAGGCGGGACCGGTCGCTGTCCCAGGCAGTCTTGGTCTGGTTCAGGCGGCGGGTGATCACCAGTAGGCTGTCCAGCAGCGTAGGATGTGCGGCAAAAAGCATCTGCACCTGCACCCGGAACCGAATGTCCTCCACCTGTATCGTCGGCGCACACAGCGCATCCAGCAGCGCCTGTCTGGGAGCCGCCTCCGGGACAAGCAGCATACACACCGTGTCTATTTGCAGATCCCGCAGCAGTGCCTTGCCCGGCTCCTTTTCTCCGGCCGTTTGCAGTGGTACCGCTTCGCCTGTGCTTGTCAGTAAGCTGATCCGGCGCATTGTCCCGCCTCCTCTCGCTTGTTCTGCCGCTCTGCCAGCCGTGCCGCCAGCCCTTCCTCGGTAAGACGGTATTTTTGCAGAATATCTCTGGCAAAGGAAGAATCCGTACCGCCCATGGGCACGATCCGGTAGGTGCGTTTGTTTTCGTCTGCTTCGTCCACCACCGCCGCCAGCGTAGGGATCCGACCGTGGGTCAGGCTATGGATGTGGGTCACGTACAGGCCAAAGGCACCGCAGTCCACCATATCCTCTGCCAGCGCACGGGAATACGCAGTCGATTTTTCCTCATCGGTGCCGGAGAAGGTCTCGTTGAACAGTGCCACTGCATCCCCGTCGGCGCCTGCCCGGATCGCATCTGCACGGCGCACCTCATCCACAAATCGGCCGGAATCGGTGAAATCCTCTTTGGAGGGAAAATGGGTGTACAGCCGGGCAAAGGACCATAGCTCCCCACCCAGTGCCGATACCGGACAGCCGGTCAGGAAAAACAGCACCGCAATGCCCACCGACCGCAGATACGTGGTCTTGCCCCCGCCGTTGGCACCGGTCACATAGCAAAAGCGTCTGTCCCCGTCGAGCCACACATCATTGGGCACCACGTCCTCTCCCCGTAGCTCCCGTGCCGCCAGCGATACATCTCGCAGGGACCGCAGGTGGATCCGCCGTTCGGTCGCCACGGTAGGCAGACACATGGGGTAGCCCATTGCCTCCATGCGCCGGGTATACAGCGCCGCCTCCCGACAGAACACCAGCTCCAGCCGGTACAGCAGCACATCGGCCATGGCATAGGTATCCGTCAGCTGTGTGGCATAGGTCTCAGCCAGCTGTGCTGCATGGGACAGCACATCCGGATAGGCAGCGGCATAGGCTTCGATCATGGTGCTGTCGGCTAAGTGGGAACGCACCGTAGGACAGGCCTCCGGGATCCCCATTTCGGCAAAAAGCTGCTGTAGCTCTGCCCGATAGCCGCCGGTAACGCTGCTTGTCATGGGCGAACCACTGCCGATCTCGATCTGCACCCCCGCCGGCCAGGTGGACATATACCCATCGATCGCCTGCTCCAGGGCTACCATTTCATCCGTTTGCAGGATCGCCGCAAAGCAGTCCCGCACCGCCACGCCTACCGCCGGTATCTCCGTGGACACCGCCACAAAGCATTTTGCCACGTGCAGATATGCCTCTGCAACCGCGGGAAACAGCAGCGTCCGGGCCGTTTTTGTCTGGGTGGGGGATTGCCAGCGGTGCAGCAGACGTTCGAACCCTTCTAACGTCGCAAGCAGGTCTTCGATGCGCTGCAAAGCGTTTTCCTTGTGTGCCAGCGACCAGATGCATTTCTGCCGTGCCTGTATCTCTGTCCGGTCACAGGGAAAGCGGAAGAAAGCGGCGCTGGTCTCGCAAAAAGCACCGGCGGGCAGCAGATCTCCGATGGTCTCCGTGGAGATCGGTCCCGGTGCCGGACACAGCTTACCGTTGTCCCCCACCGGAAAATGTCGTTTTTCCATGTCCAATCCAGCCTGCCACAGCAGTGACGGATATTCCATACCTATGCCTCCTTTTTTGCAAAAATGTGGTATATTTTCGTGTTCCTCTGCATATGGTTTTGTATGGCTCCATTGTACCACAGAATCCGGGAAACTGCAAGCAACAATTCTTTTCTTTTTCGTGTTGCAGTCAATTTCCGGCTCCGATATTGAGAGCAAACGTTCTTTTTGGCAGCAACTGTCAACTTTCACAAATTTGTCTTCCAATTTTTGGCAATCTTTATTTCGTCTTAGGGATTGCAAATTTTTACCAGTTATGGTAAAATATGGTAACACAAAGCCGCATGATACGGACAAGCACAGAAAGGGAATGGATACATCATGGAAAGAGAATGGAGAGTATTGATCGCAGACGAAAATGAAGAGATCCGGAAGAGCTGCCGGGCGTGTTTGCGGAAAAGAGAGCATACAAACGTAGAGGAAGCAAAGACCGGCGAGGAGGCACTGCGCATGATCGAAAGCGGCGGCTATGACATTGTGGTGGCCGACCTTTGGCTCAGTGGCGTAGACGGGCTGCACCTGATCCGGCAGACAAACGGGCTGGGACTGGACACGCCGCCGGCCTTTGTGATCTTAGTGCCCATGCCCTCCACCAGCAGCTACATGGATGCCAACCGGGCCGGTGCCATGCTGTGCATCCCCAAGCCGGTGGACTATGCGGCACTGCGGGAAGGGGTGGAAACGCTCTGCCGTAACCGGGATCTGGCAGACACACCAGCGGGGTCGGAAAAAGAGGAGGACATGGAGACGCAGGTCACCCGGATCATCCACCAGATCGGCGTACCGGCCCATATCAAGGGGTATCAGTACCTCCGCACCGCCATCCTCATGACCATCCAGGACAGCGACATCATCAACTCCGTCACCAAGGTGCTGTATCCTTCGGTGGCAAAACAGTACCAGACCACCACCTCCCGTGTGGAGCGCGCCATTCGCCATGCCATCGAGGTGGCCTGGGACAGAGGGGATCTGGACACGCTGAACGGCTACTTCGGCTACACCATCCAGAACAGCCGGGGCAAGCCCACAAACTCCGAGTTCATCGCCATGATCGCCGACAATATGCGCCTGAAATACAAAATACATTGATCCACACAAGGAATCTGGTCTGTCCTGCCCGACAGGCCTTTTTCTTTTGCGAGAGGAAATCCGCACATTTCCTATTAAAAAATTGCACAAAACCATTGCAGTTTTTGCCGGATTATGCTATACTATGCATAGAACACATCGTACAGAACGTTGCGACAAATCCAATATACCATTGCCTATATACTAGGAGAATCCATATGGAAAACATTATTTTTGATCTTTCGAAGACCTACGGCACCTTCAAGCCCATGCACGCCGTCAACAATGGTCCTGTTATCAAGCGGCACGTGAACGACCAGAAGCGGTCGAATTTTGCAGCGTTCCGGGACGCACACATTCCCTATGCACGTACCCACGATGCTGCCTTTGAGCTGAACTACGGCAGTGAGCACACCGTAGACATCACCGCCATCTTCCCCAATTTTGACGCAGACCCCACCGATCCGGCCTCCTATGATTTTGCCTGCACGGACGAATATTTGGAGATCATCATGGATGCCGGTGCCAAGCCCTTCTTCCGGCTGGGACAGAAGATCGAGCATTATGTGAAGAAGTACGGCACGATCCCCCCGAAGGATTTTTCGAAGTGGGCGGTCATTTGTGAGCATATCATCCGGCACATGAACGAGGGCTGGGCGAATGGGCACCACTACGACATCGAATATTGGGAGATCTGGAACGAGCCGGATCTGGATGCAGACGACAGCACAAACAAGCGCACCTGGGGCGGCACCAAGGCACAGTTCTTCGATCTATTCGAGATCACCGCCAAGCATCTGAAGGCTTGCTTCCCCCAGTACAAGATCGGCGGTCCGGCACTGGCTGGCAACGAAGGCTGGGCAGCGGATTTCCTTGCCGAGATGCATCAGCGGGAGGTTCCCATGGACTTTTTCTCCTGGCACATCTACTGCACCGAACCGGTCCATATGACTGCCAAGGCGGAACGGATGCGCCGTCTCTTGGACGACAACGGCTATGAGAAAGCGGAGAGCATCCTCAACGAATGGAACTACGTGAAGGGCTGGGTGGACGAATATGTGTATTCCATCCAGGCGGTCATTGGGATCAAGGGGGCTGCCTTCACCATGGCCTGCATGACGGCGGCACAAAAATCCTCCATCGATATGCTCATGTACTACGATGCCCGTCCCTGCGTACTAAACGGCCTGTTTGACTTCTACACCCAACAGCCCCTGAAGGGCTATTATCCCTTCCCGTGGTTTGCCGGCTTCATGGGTCTGACCGAGGTACGGTGTGTAAGCGAGCCGGAAAATCTCTACACCTTGTGTGGCGTAGACGAAAACGGCAAGACTACCACCATTGTGACCTACTACACCGACGACGACAACGCCGCTCCTAGGGAAGTACATCTGGACTTTGGCAAGGCTGGCAAGTATGAGGTCACGCTGCTGGACAAGGAGCACACGGCAGAGGTCGTTGGCACCACGGAGGAGCTGACCTTCACCATGCCTGTGCATTCCTGTCTCCTGCTGCGGGAGATCTAATATAAAATCCCCACCCGGCGCATTGCTCTGGTATCTACTCATTATATAAGGAAAGAAAGAAGGTATTCGCATGTATACATCCACAAACGCCACCTGGAAACGCATTCTTGTCCTGCTGCTTGCCGCTATGACGGTTTTGCCTGCCTGCGGAAACAGCGATACCCCCGATACCACCGACACCACGGCGAACACCGCCAGCGAGACCGTGGAGACAGAAACGGAGCTGACCACCGCTCTGCCCGACACCGACTGGGAAGGCAGGGAATTTCGGGTGCTGGGGCAGACGGACGCCGAGGGCTATGCCCAGTTCTCCACCCACGAGATCGATGCGGAGGAGCTGAATGGCGATGCTCTGAACGATGCGGTATTCAACCGGAACACCACCCTCGAGGACCGCTACAATGTGGTGATCGTTGCCAATGAGGAATCCCACCGTGCGCCGGATACCCTGACCAAGCTGGTGGCCGCCGGGGAAGATCTGTATCACACCACATTTGTCATGCAGAGTCAGGTAGGTTCGCTGGTGCTGAAGGGCAATTTGCAGGAGATGACAAACCTGCCCTACATCGATTACGCCATGCCCTGGTGGAACGAGGACGTAAACGAGCAGCTCAGCGTGGCAAACAAGCTGTACTTCACCACCAGTGACTTCTCCCTCTCCGACAAGCAGCGGGTGAACGTACTGATGTACAACACCGACATGATCAAGGACTTTGGGCTACCGAACCCCATCGAGCTGATCCGGGAAGGCACCTGGGACATCGACACCATGACCGAGTGGTGTGAGACCGTGGGGGCGGATCTGGATGGCGACGGGAAAATGACCGACAAAGACCGCTATGGCTTGACCATGGACTCCTACAATGCGTTCAAGGTATTCACCTATGCCGCCCGACAAGGATTCCGACGACCTGCCCACGATCGTCATGAACAGTGAGAATATGCTGAACGCCATCGACAAGGTGGTCGCCCTGACCTGCCAGGACTATTCCCTGTTCTGCAACGACTTTGAGGGCAAGGTGGACTACAACTATTGGTTGGTCTCCGGCAACGTGTTCAAGGCTGGGAACGCACTCTTTATGAATGGCTTTACGCATTCTCTGGCGTCCTGCTCCGATTCCGAGATCAACTACAACGTCATCCCGTATCCGAAGCTGAACACCGCACAGGAGAAGTACTACACGCTGTCCGACCTGTTTGCCATGTTCTTTGCCATTCCGATCACCTGCGCCGAGAACGATTTTGCTGCCTTTATGCTGGAAGCCCTGGCGTATGAATCCACGGACACCACGCTGTACACCTACTACGACATCTCCTGCAAGCGGAAATATACATACGATGAGACTGGCGCAGAGATGCTCGACCTCATCTTCTCCGGTATCGTCTATGACCCGGCGCTGATCTACAGCTGGGGCGAGCTGAACAACATCCTTGCCGACAACATCCCGAAAAAGAAGGAAAACGTGTTCTCCTCCACCTATGCCTCCAAGGAAAAGGCGGCACTGTCGGCTATGGAGAAGACGATCGAACAATTTACTGAGGAATAAAATACATGCATATCTGTATCCCAAAACGACCCTTGCTCCTGCTGCTTGCCGCTATGCTGCTCCTTTCCGGCTGCAGCAGCGATGGTACCGAAACCATCGAGACCACTGTGACCCCCACGACAGAGCAAACTGCAAAGACCCGTGTTCCACATGGTCTGCCCGCGCTTGATTTTCAAGGTGCAAATTTCCACACCACCTATTTAGACTGGCAGGAATATGCCGAATACTTCTTTGCACATGAATCCACCGGGGATGCCATGAACGATGCTATCTTCGATAGAACTACACGTGTGGAAGAAGCGCTCAACGTTTCCATGACCGAAACTGCGTATGTAAAAAGTGCCTATCTGGAGCAAGCCAATGCTGTCAAGACCTCGGTACAGGCCGGAGACGATGCCTATCAAATGGCGCTGCTATTCTGCTTCGACTATATGATGACAGAAGGATATCTGCATCCGGTAGATACCATGCCCTATATCGATCTGGACGCCCCATGGTGGAATCGAGAAGCCATGGACTCCCTGCGACCGGGAAAGCATTATTATTACTGCGTCTCCGATTACACCATCCCCGTTCCCTTTGCTGTATATTTCAACAAGGACATGGTGAAAAACTACGCCCTCTCTGACCCGTATACGCTGGTACGGGAAGGGAAATGGACGATGGATACCATGTTCGACATGGGGCTGGCTGTAGCGCAGGACGTGGATGGAGACGGCAAATATACAGAAGGAGATGTGGTGGGGATAGCTGCCCATGTGGGGTCTCAATACATCAACTTCATGACCGGTGCAGGACAATTTGTCGGCACAAGGACAGACGACGGCACGATCACCATCGATATGAACAACGAGCGGATGTATACCATCATCGACAAGTTCTATCAATACCTGATCCAGCCCTGTGCCCTGTTGGATACACCGGAAAGCACCTGGGACGACCCCTACGGCATGCTGGGTGGCAAGGCTCTGTTCCGGCTCAACTCCATTGCCTTGGGGCATCATTATCGAGATGTCGAGGAAAACATCGGTATCCTGCCCTACCCGAAGTTAGACGAGGCACAGGAGGACTATATCTCCCTGAACTGGGGCGGTCTGATGGGCATTCCCGTATCGATCCGTGACCCGGAAATGGTCGGTGCAGTCATCGAGCTTTTGGCGTGGGAAAGTGGTGATACAGTCATTCCCGCCTACTACGATGTTCTGCTGGATGGCAAGCTGGCACGAGACGAGGATTCTGTTGCCATGCTGGATCTGCTCTTTGACTCCTTTATCTATGACCCGGGGCTCAATCTATTGGGCAGCAAGCCCGGCGTGACCAATCTGGTATGGACGATGAGTACACTGGTCGCCAGCCAAAGATCCACCGATTTTGCTTCGTATTATGCCCAAAACGAAAAGGCAGCGCTCCATTCTGTGACAGAATTCTATGAAGCTCTTGCACAGATCGAATCTTGATCTGCCCTTCTCCCTATAAGACCATCAAGCGATTCCAAAATAACAAAAAATACCGGCTCCAATGCACGGGCGCACATATACCGCACCGGTGTTTGGCTCCGGAACATCATGATAAACAAAGGATATACCCTATGAAACGACGTGCTGACAGTGCCTTCGGGCTACATTTTGACTTTCACGCTTCTCCTGCCCCCGGTCTGGTGGTGGGTGCCACACTGAAGGAAGAGGACATTCGGGAGCTCTGCACCCTGCTGCATCCCGACTTCATCCAGATCGACTGCAAGGGGCATCCCGGCTGGGCATCGTATCCCACGGAATGTGAAAACGCCATGCCGGAATTTGCCACCGATACCTTAGCCCTATGGCGGCGTGTGACAAGAGAAGAGGGTGTGGCGCTGTACCTACACTACTCCGGTGTCATCGACCATCACTACGGCAAGCTCCATCCGGCGGATCAGGTGGTGAATGCCGACGGTTCTTTGGCAGAGGGCGTGACCAGAACCTATGGCTTTGCCTATGCGGACAAGCTGCTGATCCCCCAGCTGAAGGAGCTTGCCGGGAAATACGGTGCCGACGGTGTTTGGGTGGACGGTGAATGCTGGGGTACCAGAGTGGACTTTCATCCGGATACCATTGCTGCCTTTGAAACAGAAACAGGCATTTCGCTTGACGGCAAGCTGCCCGTAAATCGAGAGGACCCCTATTATCAGGAATACCACGACTTCTGTCGGGAGCTGTTCCGTCGGTACGTGCGGCACTATGTGGATGCGGTACACGCCGAATACCCGGATTTCCAGATCGCATCCAACTGGGCATACACCGACCATATGCCGGAAGCCGTGACCGCCAACGTGGACTTTCTCTCCGGGGACTTCAACCCGTGGAACTCCTTCAACGTGGCTCGGTACGCCGGTCGTGCCATTGCCCAGCAGAACAAGACCTGGGATCTGATGGCGTGGAATTTCCGTGCCCAGAATGCCAACAAGCCCGGCGGCGTTCCCAAGCATCCCACCCAGATCATGCAGGAGGCCGCTACGGTACTGGCGGTAGGCGGTGGTTTCCAGAACTACATCACCCAGTACAAGGATGGTTCGCCCCGGATGGAGCAGATCCGCCGCATGAAGCCGGTGGCCGATTTCATCCGTGCCAGAGAGCCGTATTGCTTCCGGGACAAGGTGCAGCATGAGGCTGTGATCCTGCTTTCCCAATACGACAGAGCCCACGAGGACGGTATGTACGGTCGTGCCGGATACGGGCGCACGGTGGGACTGACTTCCCTGTTCTGTGATGCCGGCATTTCGGTGGAGATCGCCGGAGAATACACCCTGTCCGGCAGACTATCAGACTACAAGATGATCGCCATTCCGGAGCTGTACTACGGGCTGGAGGATACCATGGTAGCCGCGCTGCTTGAGTATGTCCAAAAGGGCGGCAGTCTGCTGCTGACCGGTTTGAACACGGCAACGTTCTTCCAAAAGCACCTGCCCTACACCATCGATACGGATGAACGTTCCAGCCAGTGGCGCTGGGTATCGCTGGATCACAACGAAGTGGGTATGCTCCGAGATGCACATGGTGTCACCGCAGAGGGGGCAGAGACCGTGGTCTGGTATGGGGATGAAGAAAGAAAAACCACCATTCCCGGTGGCGTGATCTTCTCCTATGGCAAGGGCAAGATCGCTGTATTGGCGGCAGACATTGGTGCCCAGTACGGCGACTGCGTGCAGTTTATCCACCGGAACATCCTGCGTGCCCTGTGCGGCAAGCTGTACACGCCGACTGTCACAGTGGAAAAAGCGGTTGGCATCGTGGAGATGGTGGAGACCTGGAAGGATGGGCAGTTCTGCATCCAGCTCATCAACGGCAACGGACAGCACGCCAGCACCGCCGCCGCCACGGAAGACCAGATCCCGCCGGTACTGGACATCACCCTGACCATGCGCTGCGACAAGAAGCCCGGTGCTATGGTATTGCAGCCCACCGGCAAGGCTCTCGATTTCACCTGGGAAAATGGTATCGCCACGGTTGTGGTGGACAGAGTGGACATTCACGAGATCGTTGTGGTGGAAATGTAAATTCATAGGATTTTCTCTTGACATAGCAAGGCTTTGGGTGTATAATAAAAAAAGAAAACCGTAAGGCTTACGTTAAACGGTTGTCTTTACATTAGGATACGCTAAATCGATGAAGAGTTGGTACCTCTGTCATCGACATAGTGAGCCTTCTGCTGCGAACAGACGGCTCACTTTTTCTTTGTATCCTGTGCCTTGGCTGCTGTGGAACGGATCCACATAACCAATGTACAAACTTCTGCATAATTCCTATACAGGATTTCTGCTAATACTAAGAAAAAGGATATACCCATGTACTATCGCCCTCCTTTCGTCAAAAACTCGGGAGAGCAGAACACAAATATAGATGATAATCCTGCTCTCCCTGTGAAGGGGGAACAAGCGTACCAACAACCGTCTTGAAGTTAACACGGATCATTCGAGAAAACGAGCCTAAAAGCTAAGATTTATGGCTTCTTTGGCGAGTTTTCAACCTTAACCAGCGTTTCCTTCGCCGATAATTTGCCTTACGGATTTCCGTTTTCTATTGTACCACATATGGCGGTTTTTGTCAATCGTTTTTCTACAGAATCGAAATTTATCCTGTATCCAAGAAAGGTTCATGAAAATGGCAACTTTACATATGCTCACCGAGACCAGCCAGTTTATGATGGCGTTCGTGCTGGTCACCGACCGGGACAACTGCATCGTCATCGATGGGGGACGGCCGCTGGATATGCCGCTGCTGAAGGAGACCATCGCCGGGCGGCACATCTCTGCCTGGATCCTGACCCATGCCCACAGCGACCACATCTCCGGCTTTGTGGATGAGATGGCAAAAAATGGCGGCGCAGACTTCGATATCGAAAAGGTCTACTACCACTTTCCCGACTACGATGGGCTCATCGACAACCACGACGTGCCCGATTATCCCTATTTCCGCTCCGAGCTGGACGAAATGCTGCCGGCCTTCAACGCTGTCCACGATCGGTTTGCCCACCTGGAGCACATCGTCACGCAGGGTGAAGCGCTGGATATCGATGAGGTGCATATCGAATTTATCTACACCTACCACGAAGGACTGCACGCCAATCTGATGAATGACAGCTCCACGGTCTTCCGGGTCACCACGCCCAACACCTCTGTGCTGTTCCTGGGGGATCTGGGACCCGATGGGGGAGATGTGCTGTTCCGGGAATCCAGAGACAAGCTGCCCTCCGAGATCGTGCAAATGGCGCACCACGGGCATATGAACGTGTCCATGGAGGTATACGCTGCCATTCGGCCGAAGGTGTGCCTGTGGTGTGCGCCGGACTGGCTGTATGCGGAGCCGGAGGTCCCAGACTATCTCTCCGACGGCGAACGGCTGCGGCGTATGGGACGGATCCGGATGTACGGCACGGCGCTGACCCGGCAGTGGATGGAGCTATTGGGCGTAGAAAAGCACTATGTGACCGCCGATGGCACGCAGGTGATCCCGCTGTAATATGAAAGACACCGTTCCAGAGTGGGTGAAAAGCAGCATCCAGTGGCGGCAGGATGTGGCTCTCTATCCGGTACGGCACGGCTCTGACGACCTTTGTCAGCCGGTGTCGCTGGGGGAGCTGGCGGAAATGGCATATACCCTGCACGATCTGGAGCTGCACTGTGTCACCGATAAGCTGACGGGCAGTACCCACACAGAACCGGATCGTGCCAACTGTGGTCTGGTGTTTTCCTTAGGGGGCGTATATCGATATGTGTACGGAAACAATACCTTCCTATTGGAAAACGATGGGATCCTGTATCTGCCCTCCCACAGCTGCTATGCCCACACCTTTTGCCGTGCCGCCGAACGAAGAGATACCGGAAACATGGAAGGGCATACCGATATGCTCGTGCTGAATTTTCATCTGCGGGATCCGGAGGGGGTACAGCGGATCTTAGCGGAAAAGCCTACGCTTTTGTCGCTGGATGGCAGGCGGTATCGAGCGGAGTTTTTGTCTCTGGCCGAGCAGTTTCTCTCCCCCGACCGGCAGCCTGCGGAGCTGATCGGCAGGACCTACAGTCTGCTGGCCGCCCTGACCAAAAATCTGCTGTACGAACGGAAAAACCACCGACAGTTTCAGGCATTGGCACCGGCTCTATCTCTGTTGCAGGAGACACCGCCGGGTGCTCTGCGGGTGGAGACGCTGATCCAGGCGACCTACCTGAGCCCCACCCATTTTCGTACCCTGTTTCGTGCCTACACCGGTATGCCGCCGCACGCCTATTTGGTGCAGCAGACCCTGAAAGCGGCACTGCCCCTGCTGCGGGACACCGACATGACCATTCCGGAGATCGCAGAACGGCTGGGCTTTGACTCCCCCTCCTATTTTGGCAAATATATCAAAAAGCACACGGGAGTCTCTCCAAAGGAATTGCAGGATCGATCGAAGCACACCATATAATCTATAGCCTCGACCACTGTTGAAAAAAGAGAATTTCCAACCGGATTTTCTCTTTTTTTGTTTCTGCACCTATGGTATAATACCGATATAGCAACAGAAAGGATGGATAGTATGCACATCATCGATGGAAAAACCTATGACCTGATCGTATGCGGCTGTGGCGTGGCGGGCTTTACGGCTGCGGTACAGGGTGGACGTGCGGGACTGCGGACGGCTGTGATCGAGCGGCAGGGGATGCCCGGTGGGGTCTTGACGGTGGGTGGCAACAACGACATTGCCCAGTTTTTCGCCCACCACAAGCAAGTGATCCGGGGCATTGGCTGGGAGTATGTGACCCGACTGGCAGCGGCCGGCTATGCGGTCATCCCGGACAAAATGGCAGAGGGTCCCCACTGGATCTACGGCGTACATGTCAACATCCCGGCAGCGGCCTGTCTCATGGACACCATGCTCACCGAAGCGGGGGTGGATCTGTACTATGGACAGCCCGTCTGCACGGTAGAGACAGAACCAAGCGGTCAGGCGGATGAACCTACCCATATGACAGCGGTGGTGGTGGCCTCCAAGGAGGGACTGCGGCGGCTGTCGGCCAAGGTATTCATAGACTGCACCGGGGATGGGGATGTGGCGGTCTATGCTGGTGCTGCATTCGAATGCGGGGAAGAAAACGAAGCGGATGGCTTTTTGCAGCCCGGCACGATCCGGTTCTTTATGGACAAGCTGTCTCTGACACCGGCGCAGTGCGGACAGATCGACCGGATCCTGCGTCGCTATGAAGCGGAGGGACGGCTGGAGCCTACGGATCTGCAAAGCTTTGGGATCGCCAAGCTGATGGACAGCCGGGGCAACAACATTGGGCATGTCTCCGGCTTCAATGGTGCCGACAGCGACTCCAAAACTGCCGCCGAGGTAGCAGGACGAAAATCGGTCTGGCGGCTTTTGGATGCACTGCAGGATGCGCTGCAGCAGGTCGGTGTCGCTTTGCCGGAGCCGTTCCCGCCCATTGAGACCATGGCGACCACAGTAGCGATGCGAGAATCCCGGCGGATCCTGTGCGACGGCTACATGACCATGGAAAACTACGTGTCCGGCTACGAATATCCGGATGCGGTCTGCACCTCCTTTTACCCCATCGATCTGCATCGGGAGGGACACAATGGTATCCACCAGGTATTTCTGACCGATGGCCAGCTTCCCACGGTACCGCTGTCTGCCCTGCTGGTAAAGGGGATCGACAATCTATTGGTGGCAGGTCGATGTGCCTCCGGGGATCGCCTTGCCAACTCTGCCTACCGGGTGAAGGCCTCCTGTATGGCTATGGGACAGGCTGCGGCGGCTTGCGGGGTGGTGGCACTGCGCCATGGACTCCCCCTGCGACAGGCACCGCTTGCCGAGATCCGCACGCTGCTGCGGGAACACGATGCCATCATCACCGCCGCCGATGTGGTGGACTGAAATATGCAAGAAACCAAAAAGCAGCTCTCCCGGCAGGTCTGGGAGGGGCTGCGTGTACATAAGGAGTATAAACTGATGAAAAAGGATCTGTTTGCGATCTTACTTTGTATGCTGCTCTGTTGTTCCTGCACCACCGATACGCCGGACATAGCAGACTCCGACACCACGGTACCGGACACGATGATGACCGACGACACCTATCCTTTTCCGGCAGAAGCAGATTATGCCGGTGCGAGCTATACCGTGCTGGCCTGCGACGAGAACGTGCCGTACACCTATTTTGAGCTGCCGGTGGAGGAAACGGGGGATGCTATGAACGATGCCATCTACCGCCGAAATCGTGCCACTGAGGAATACCTCAATATCACGCTACAGCTACAGACCGGTGCGCTCACCGAGGTGACACAGGGGGTGGTAAATGCCGTTGCCGCCGGGGATGACACCTACCAGCTTGCCAACATCCATATCGTGGAAGGCGGTGCTACCTTAGTAGCCAGTGGTGCGCTGCTGGATCTGAACACCATGGACACGCTGGATCTGGCCGCCCCCTGGTGGAATACGTCCTTTGCCTCCTCCCTGACCATCCACAGGGCAGGAGAAGCGCAGCTGTATCTGGCCTCCGGCGACATGATCGTCCCAAATGCCCGTGTGATCGTGATGAACAAAGCGTTATTCGAGGCAGTACACGGGGATGTTGCCATCTACACCGAGGTACGGGAGGGCAAGTGGACGCTGGATCGTCTGGGTACGCTGACCGCCGGAGTATTGCAGGATACCGACGGCAACGGTACCATGGATGCGGATGATCAATATCCCTTTGGGGACTTAGACAACGCCGGGGTTGGCACCTCCTTCCTCCACGGCTCCGGGATGCTGCTTTTGGAAATGGGAGCGGACGGCAGCTTCTCCTATGTGTTCGACAACGATCGGCTGCTGACCATGATGGAAAAGCTGTACACCTCTCTGTACCAGCCCTATACCGCTGCCAAAACGGCGACCATCTCCACGACAGAATTCGGCGAGGGACATGTGCTGTTTGGTTCGCAGGTGCTGCTGAAGCTGCAGGTACTGCGGGAATACGACACGGATTTCGGGATCCTGCCCTTTCCAAAGTTTGACGAGGCACAGGCGCAGTATTATTCCTCCGTTTGGAATGGGCTGCTCTGTGTGCCGATCACCGTATCCGATCCGTCCTTCTGCGGGCATGTGATGGAGGTACTCAACGCCACCTCCGGCGATACCCTGTCTCCGGCGTATTATGACACGCTGCTTTCCTCCAAGTTCAGCCGAGACCCGGATTCCACTGCCATGCTGGATCTGATCTTTGACGGCGTTATCTATGACATTGGCTTCTGCTTCGACAACTGGATCGGGCTGTACAGCTTGCCGGCGCAGATGATGCTGAACGGGAACCTGAATCTCTCGTCCTATGCCGCTGCCAACCGCAATGTGTATGAAGCCCATTATACCGATATTTTGGGCGGCAACTGACAACAAAACCAAAAAGGATACCGAGAGCGTGCGCCTATGGCATGTTCTCGGTATCCTATCTTTTATTTATATATTCTTTTGTAAAATATCCAATGTATGGTGGGATAGCCCGCACATGTCCTCTCGTTCGCAGGTGGCAAAGTGGTACTGTAAATAGATTTCGTATGTCTGTGCATCCATCCCATCCACCACGTCCCGCATATAGTTGGTGTGTCCGTCCGTTGCCACAAGGTGCAGTCTGGTCACCGGCTCCTCTTGCCGCAGGGCATCGATGTCTTCCGTCCGGTACATCTGAAACAGATCCCATGGGTTCGAACGTGCCGTGAAGGTCTCTGTGTCCAGCAGCTTCTTTTCCAAAAGCTCGTGGATACCGCCACGGATGAAGCCATAGCACAGGATCGATGGATCAGCCATGCAATAGGCCACGCACAGCACACCGCCGGTCTTTGTCACACGTACCGCCTCGGACAGGGCCTGTTTTTGTTCGTCTTTTGTAAAGAGGTGGTACATGGGACCTAACAGCAGGGTCATGTCGTAGGTATCGCTGGGGAATGCGGACAGATCGGTGGCGTTCCCCTGGGTGATGGTGACCGGTTCATCCGGCTTTGTATTTTTTCGAAACAGTTCAATGTTATGCTCGATCAGCTCCACGGCATCGACCCGGTAGCCCATTTGGGCAAGGGCGTGGCTGTATCGTCCGGTACCGGCACCGATCTCCAGCACCCGCATACCCGGTCGCAGGTATTTTTCGATATAGCGCATGGTAGTCAAAAATTCGACCTTACCGTGCTGGGAAGTGAGCCGTGCATCCTCGTCGTAGTTTTCATAGTAGGCTGTTAGATATGCTTTGGTATCCATATTTCCTCCATACGCTTTCCAGTATGTCCATCCACGTCACTGCATCGGCTGCCGCAGGAACGGTCAAGACCGTTCCCTACAAATAGTAACGGGCATCGAACCTTATCTGATCCCGTACTTTTCGATGACGTAATCCATATCCTTGTCGCCACGGCCGGACAGGTTGATCAGCACAGAGCCTCTTTTCATGGTCTTGGCAAGCTTGATCCCGTAGGCAACAGCGTGGGAGCTTTCGATGGCGGGAATGATCCCTTCCATGCGGGACAGGGTGTAGAAGGCATCGATGGTCTCTTCGTCGTCGATCACATCGTACTTCACTCTGCCCAGATCGTGGAGGAAGGCGTGCTCCGGGCCGGAGGAAGGATAGTCCAGGCCGCTTGCCACGGAGTACACCGGAGCCGGTTCGCCGTTTTCGTCCTTCAGCATGATGCTGTTGAAGCCGTGCATGACCCCTTCGGTACCGTACTTCAAGCTGGCAGCGTGGTCACCCAACTTTTCGCCTCTGCCCAGGGGTTCGATGCCGTAGATGTCCACAGGATCGTTCAGGAAGCCGGAGAACAGACCCATGGCGTTGGAGCCGCCGCCTACACAGGCCACGATGGCGTCCGGCAGGTGACCGGTCATTTCGGTGAACTGCTCTCTTGCCTCGATACCAACGACACTCTGGAAATCCCGGACCATCAGCGGGAAGGGATGAGGCCCCAGCACAGAGCCGATGCAGTAGATGCAGTCCTTGTATTCCCGGCTATAGGCGGCAAAGGCAGCGTCCACAGCTTCCTTCAGGGTCTGGAGGCCGTCGGTAACTTTTACCACGTTAGCACCCAGGATCTTCATTCTGGCTACATTGGGAGCCTGCTTTTTGATGTCCACAGCACCCATATAAATATCGCATTCCAGACCAAAGTAGGCCGCCGCCGTAGCCAATGCTACCCCATGCTGCCCGGCACCGGTCTCAGCGATGATCTTTTTCTTACCCATGTATTTTGCCAGCAGCCCTTCGCCCATGCAGTGGTTCAGCTTGTGGGCACCGGTGTGGTTCAGGTCTTCTCGCTTGGCGTACAGCTGCACGTTGCCCAAAGAATCAGACAGCCGTTTCAGGTGGGTGATAGGCGTAGGTCTGCCCTGGAATTCCTTCCGGATCCGGCGCAGCTCTGCGATAAATTCTCTGGAATTGGAGATGGCATAGTAGGCTTCGGTGATCTCTGCCATAGCGGCCTTCAGGTCGTCGGAGATATAGCACCCGCCATAGCGACCAAAATACCCATCCTTATCGGGATAGTTCTGGAAATAGGTGTCAAAATCGATTCCGTTGTACAGCATAATTTTTTCCTCCGTAGCTGTGTGGGGTATGCCAATCGTTTTTCACGTTGCATCCACCGTAATAAGATATAGAAAATGGGGATCGCAGACCGGCGTGGGAGGAATTTTGAAAATCAAAAAACGTCCCAGACAGATGGATTCGATCTGCCAAGGACGAATAAATACGATTATCCGCGGTGCCACCTTGTTTCATGACCATGACAGCCATGCACTTGCGGGATACCATCATATCCCCGGCAACTGACGTATGCCCACACGTTGCAATATACTCTAAGCTTTTCACGCTTGCGCACTAAGCAAGGCTCAGTGTGTGAAAACACTTATTTCCCTGCACCCTCAGCGGTCCATTTCAGTAAACACGGTCATAAACCGTATTAACTTGAAGAATTGTTTTTCACCTGACTCTCAGCTACGCAGGCTCTCTGTGGAAGCATCTTCTCCGTTATCTCCGCCTCATCGGTTTGGATGGAAGTAGTATAGCACAACTTGCCGGCTTTGTCAAGGGGGGATGGCAAATTTTTTTCGTTTTTCCACCACAACCCAAAAGGATCCCCCATACAGTTTCCTGCACAGGGGATCGGGTTCAAGCCTTATTTTGTTTCTTCGGTTGCTTCGGCGGCTTCCTTCTTTTCCTCCACCGGCTTGCCTAAGAATTCCGGCAGCTGCATACCGGCCATGTTGAACATTTCGTTCATCGGCGGGATCGACTTCATGAGCCCCGACACAAAGTTTGCCGTAGTTCCCTTTCCGTCGGCCGTCTGTGCGCCACCGTCCCACACTGTGATCTTGTCGATCTTCAGGTTCTTGATGGCATCCACCTGGATCCGGGTCAGCTCTTCCATCTTGTCGGCCAGCATCAGGCGAATGGCATCGTTGGATTCGCCACCGGCAGACCGCACGATCTCCGCAAAACCTTCGGCCTGCTTCATGAGGATCTCTCGGAGACCATCGGCCTCTGCCTGCATCTTCAGCAGCGTGGCATCTGCTTCACCCTTTGCCTTGCGACGGATCTGCTCTGCCTCTGCTTCGGCTTGCAGCTCCAGTTCCTTTTTCTTGATCTGCGCCTTTACCAGCACGTCCGCTTCCAGTCGTGCCTGTTCCAGATTGGCTCTGGCAACCTCGGCTGCCTGCTCTGCCCCATAGGATTCTTCCAGTGCCTTGGCTGCCTGGATCTTTTCTGCGGCAGTGGCACGCTTGAGGGCTTCGGCTTCTCTTTCCCGGCGCAGTGCCTCCGATTCGGCGATCTGTACCTTGGCTTCGTTTTCACCGGCGACTGCTGCGGAGTTGGACTGGGACACCCGGATACGTCTTTCTCTTTCCGCTTCCGCAGAACCAATGGCACCGCTTCTTTCTGCCTCTGCCACGGATACCTTTGCCGTGTTGATGGCCTGTGCCGCCGCTTCCTGCCCCAGTGCCTCGATGTAGCCGGATTCGTCGGTGATGTCGGTGACGTTCACGTTGATGAG
The DNA here is from genome assembly GCA_964463375.1 of uncultured Ruminococcus sp. Classification (GTDB taxonomy): domain Bacteria; phylum Bacillota; class Clostridia; order Oscillospirales; family CAG-272; genus UMGS1696. The sequence continues at coordinate 41,805 of CAYXBQ010000012.1, forward strand.
CCGCAGACCGATCTTTTTCAGCTCAGTTTCTACGTTTGTAGATACAGCTTCCAGGAACTTATCCCGGTCGGCGTTGATCTCTTCAATGTCCATGGTGGCGATGATCAGACGCATCTGCCCGAAGATGATGTCCTCTGCCACCTGCCGGATCTCGTCGGTCTTCATGCCCAGCAGTCGTTCCGCCGCATTCTGCATAACGCCGTTTTCGGTAGAGATACCAACGGTGAACCGGGACGGTACGTCCACACGGATATGCTGCTTGGACAGGGCGTTGCGCAGGTCTACCGAAATGGAGATGGGGGTCAGGTCCATGTATTCGTAGGCCTGGATCACGGGCCAGATGAATGCCGCACCACCGTGGATACACCGGGACGAACGGGACGAGCCATCCTGTCCGGAGCCGACTTTACCGTAGATGACCAGCACCTTGTCAGACGGACACTTCCGGTACCGGGAGAAGATCACGATCATGGTGGTCAGCAGCAGCAGTACCACGACGCAGACCAGCACCAATGCCGTGAAGCTGGCAGATGTGGTGTAGTCCACACCCATCATAGATTCCGCAAAAATTTTGTGCATATAGTTTTCCTCCTATGTATTTTTTGTGTTTTATGGATCATGCATCAAAGGGCTCCACCACCAGCACGCCGGTCTCATCGGTGCCCACCACACGAACGCTCTCACCGGTGGCAAGCTTGCGATCGGCGGCAGTGACGGCATTGACCTCCACCAGCCGTTCCTGGATGGTGATGTTGACCTTACCGGTGCCCTTCATGGAGGCCGGGATGGGCAGGTACACCGTTCCCACCTTGCCAATGGCGTAGCCTAAATCTAAGTTGCCGCTGGATTGTAGCCGCATGGAGATCTTCATGAGCCAGGCAATGATGACCAGGGTCAAAAACCCGAAGATCAGCGCAAGGATCGCAGCCAATGCTAGGGGCAGACCCGTTTGGTACAGCACCAGTCCGCTCCAGCCGCCGACTGCACCCATGCCCATGATCCCCCGCAGCGAAAACAGCACCAGCCCATCGCCGTCGGGAATATCGATGTCGCCATCTACATCTAAGTCGTCGTCAAAGCCAAAGAACAGCAAAACCGTCTGTACCACCAGCACCAGGGTCGAAGGAATGGCGATCATGGCAAAGATCCTCGATGCTGTATCCAAACTATTCCACCAGGTTATCATATCATTCACCCTTTCTATACACAATGTCTATCCAAAAACAAAATCGTGTTTCCACGGCAGATGCGCTCATTTCTTTCCGCAATAGGTCTCGATCATGTCCTCCGCATGGTGCTTGACCAGCGTGGCATAATAGGCCGTGACGATGATGGAGATCCCTCTGGTCAGCCGCTTTTTGGCACCGGCATATCGCTCCTCGTAATCGGCCAGCACCACATCCACCGCATTGTGCAGCTCGTTGAGACCGGCAGAATCTCCGTCTGCCAGCACATCCACCACCCGACAAACGTAGCCGTACAGCACGCTTTCAGGGATAATATCGTCTGTCGTGTCTCCCACCCTGCCGTTGATGTAGGATAGCACCTCAGCGATCCTGCCCAGCTGCATGGTGTCCCGCATCATGGCGATCAGCAGGATCCGTGCCAAATGCTCCTTGGTATAATATTTTCCTCTGGGACTGGCCACCCAGCCTCGCTTCAGCCAATTTTGGAGCGTCGTGCCATCGATGCCGGTGATCTCCCGGACCTGGGTCAGCATGATGCCGTCGGTGATGTAGAACACCTTATCCAGGAAGGATTCTCCCGCAGCACCATTCATTTTGGATCGATCCACAATGGTTCCCGGAATAAAGCGGCTCTGTATGGTCGTGTTCACAGGCTTATCCTTTTCCATTTCTTTCACCTCCCACATTCCCTCTGTATCTATAGTATACCACACGTTCACGTGACTGTCAATAGGTTTCGCTGGATTTGTCGAAAAATATGCAAAGACATCCTGCCTGTACTGCCATAGATATGATGCATATCCGATATATAACGGAAAATTTACCGTCAGCCCCTTTTCTTTCGGGTATAGGTGTGGTATAATAGATATAATTATGGAAACCTACAAGGGAGTTTACTATATATGTGCGGATTTATCGGATTTACCGGGATCGTAGAAAAACGGCGTGAGGTGCTGTCCCGGATGGCAGAGCGGATCATCCACAGAGGGCCGGACTCCGGCGGGTTCTATCTCACAGACGAAGGGGACGAATTGACCCCGGTGGCACTGGGCTTTCGCAGATTGTCCATCATCGACTTAGCAGACGGTTCGCAGCCCATGGTCAACGAAGACGGTTCTGTGGTCATCGTGTACAACGGGGAGATCTACAACTTCATGGAGCTGCGGCAGACCCTGATCGAGGCCGGTCACGTGTTCCGCACCCGCTGCGACACCGAGGTCATCCTACACGGCTATGAGGAATACGGCGAAAAGATCGTGGAAAAGCTGCGGGGGATGTTCGCCTTTGTGATCCACGACAGACGGAAAAATCGACTGTTTGGTGCCCGTGACCCCTTTGGGATCAAGCCCTTCTACTACACCATGCCGGATAAAGACACCTTCCTCTTTGGCTCGGAGATCAAGAGCTTTTTGGAGCATCCGGCATTTCTCCGGGAGATGAACCCCAATGCACTGCGAGCCTATTTGACCTTCCAGTATTCTGCTGGAGAGGAGACCTTCTTCAAAGGCACCTACAAGCTGCCCCCGGCCCACTATTTCACCTGGGAAAACGGCGTTTTCCACAAGGAGCGGTACTGGGACGTTTCCTTCCGGGACAAGACCACCGCTTCCTACGAGGACTGTGCTGCCGCCATCGATGCCAGAGTGCGGGAGTCGGTGGCTGCGCATCGGATCAGTGACGTGCCGGTGGGGGCATTCTTGTCCGGCGGCGTGGATTCCAGCTATATCACCGCTTGCCTGATGCCGGAGAACACCTTCTCGGTTGGCTTTGCCGGTGGCGAAAAATTTGACGAAACGGGAGAAGCCAAGGCTCTGTCCGAAATTTTGGGGATCCAGCACCTGTGGCGGCACCTGTCCGGGGAAGAATGCTTAGATGCGTTCGGCAAGATCCAGTACCACATGGACGAGCCCCAATCCAATCCGTCCTCGGTACCCCTGTATTTCCTTGCTAAATTGGCGTCGGAGCACGTGACGGTGGTGCTGTCCGGAGAAGGGGCAGACGAAATTTACGCCGGGTACGAATGGTACGCCGACTCGCCGCTGATGCAAAAGTACAAGCACGTACCTGCTCCCCTGCGGCATCTGGCTGGCAACGTGGCATCGGGACTGCCCTACTTCAAGGGACACGATTTTCTCATCAAGGGTGCCGGGATCCCGGAGAAATACTTCATCGGGCAGGCGTTGGTGTTCCCGGAACAAGAGGCGTTGGACATTCTAAAGCCCGCATACCAAAAGGGCTATTCCGTCGCCGACCTGACCACGCCCATTTACGACCGGGTGAAGGATCTGTCGGAGCCGGAGAAAAAGCAATACCTGGATATGCACCTGTGGCTACCGGGGGATATTCTGCTGAAGGCCGACAAAATGAGCATGGCCCATTCTCTGGAGCTGCGGGTCCCCTATTTAGACAAGCTGGTGATGGAAGAAGCCGGGCATCTGCCGGTGGACTACAAGCTGCGGGACAATACTACCAAGGCGGTACTCCGTGCGGCGTCTCGCAAGACCTTGCCGGCAGAATGGGCAAATCGGCCGAAAAAGGGCTTCCCGGTGCCCATCCGGGACTGGGTCAAGGCAGACGGCATTTACGACCAGATCAAAGCCGACTTCACCTCGCCGGTGGCAGAGCAGTATTTTGATACACAAAAGCTGGTGAAGCTGCTGGACGATCACAAAAACGGGGTCGCCATGAACCAGCGCAAGATCTGGACCGTGTTCACCTTCCTGACCTGGCACAAGCAGTTTCTCGGTTAAATCATAAGTTAGAAGTTAGAAATAAAAAGCGAATTGGAGTATTTGTATGACGCAGTGGACGATCCTTTGTACAAAATATACCGGCATACAAAAAACAGCGGTACATCGTCTGAAGGCCGCCATCGAAAGCTATTTGGATCCGGCGACCGTTTTGCAGACACCGGTTGGGATCCATGTGGTCACAGAAAAAACGACACTCCCGACCGGCAGACACATCTTTTTGGGCGTGGGAGAAGAAAATCCCTATGCGCCACACCAGGGTACAGGCAAGCCGGAGGAGTACACAATTGTAGTGCCTGAAATGGAGAATGGGGTGCAGGACATCTCCATCACCGGTTCTGACGAAAATGGGCTGCTCTATGGGGTGGTGGACTTCATTGGCCGGTACATCCCCCATGCCCTTTACAGCGGTACCACCGGCAATCCCTACTATATGCACCCCCTCTTCACCGATGCACCCATGAAGCCCTACCACCACACGTCATCCCCGGAGATCGCAAGACGTGGGCTTTGGACCTGGGGACACACCATCACCGACTACCGGGGATACATCGACAACATGGTCACCTGCAAGCTCAATACGCTGGTGATCTGGAACAACCTCCGTCCCGCCAATGCTGCCGATGTGGTGGCCTATGCCCATGCAAACGGGATCCGGCTGCTGTACGGCTTTGCCTGGGGTTGGAGCACCGACCATGGCGAAAACGCCATCCGGCACGCCCTCTCCCACCGGCAGGATGTGGTGGACGAATATGTCCGGGACTGGGCAGACACCGGCTGCGATGGCATTTATTTCCAGTCCTTCACCGAGACCAGCGAGGAGGTCATCGGCGGCATCCTCATTGCCGAGGCCGTCACGGAATATGTCAACGACATTGCCGGTCGCCTTTGGCAGATCACGCCGGAACTGACCATCCAGTTTGGGCTACATGCCACGTCTGTTGAGAAAAAACGGGAATACATCGCCCGCACCGATCCCAGGATCGAGATCGTTTGGGAGGACTGCGGTGCCTTTCCCTTCTCGTACACCCCCGAACGCATCGGTCAGGACGACTACTGCGACACCCAGGAAAAGGTGGAAATGCTCAGCGTGCTCCGCGGAGACGACGACCGCTTCGGCTGTGTGTTCAAGGGGCTGACCTGCCTGAACTGGGACACCTTCCGCTATCCCACCGAACCCTATCTGATCGGCGAAGCAAGCGAAAGTCTAAAGGCCGCTCGACTGGCTGAAAAGCGTCCCATCTGGCGGTATGTGCAGGCACATTGGCTACAGTCCGGCTGGTATGCACACAATATGTTCCGTGCCCTCAGCGACCGGAAGAACGGCAACTTTACCGCACTGGCGCTGGTGGAGGACGGTATGTTTGAAGCCGCCTGCCACTTCCCGGTGCTGTTCTACGGCGAAATGCTGTGGGCACCCCATGGAGATACGGAAGAAATGCTCCGTCGGGTGGCACTGAATCCCGGCGCTGTCTTTGCATAAAAAACGTTTCAGCCAAACCAATATAAATAAATCCAATTGCGCAGCAATTTACCTTGATTATTCATTCTTCATATGCAGCGCAGCTGCGTGGCTTCACTATTCATTCTTCATCCATAATTTCCACTGTGAGGTGACATCATGTCCACACCCACCATCACCCCGGTACTGCTGGGGGCTGACTTAAACTGTTACAACATCGCCAGAGCCTTTCATGAAAAGTATGGCGTGAAATCCTATGCCTTTGGCCGCTACGCCATTGCGCCCACCAAATATTCCACCATCGTTAACTTCACCATCGAACCCCAGATCGACACGGACAGCGTCATGCTGGATACGCTGCACCGGTTCGCTGATGCACACATTGGGGACAAAATGATCCTCATGGGCTGCACCGACGACTACGCCGCTATGATCATCCGGAACCGGGAGGAGCTGTCGGATTTCATCACCCCCTATCCCCCGGCAAATCTACTGGATTCCGTTGCCAAAAAGGCACAGTTCTACGAGACCTGCGACAAGTTCGGCCTGCCCTATCCCAAGACCGTGATCTTAGACGGTCCTGCCACCGATTATACGGCGGAGACCTTAGGCTTTGCCTATCCCATCATCGTGAAGCCGTCCTCCTCCGTGGACTATTGGAAGCATCCCTTTGACGGCATGAAAAAGGTCTACACCGCCAAGGATCCCACAGAAGCCGCCGCCATCGTGCAGGAGATCTACGCTTCCGGCTATCCCGACCGCATGATCCTACAGGAAATGATCCCCGGCGGCGACTCCCATATGCGGGTGTTCACCACCTTCTCCGACGAAAACGGCAAGGTCCGTGCCATGTGTCTGGGACATACCATGCTGGAGGAGCACACCCCCAAGGGACTGGGCAACCATGCCGCCATCCTGACCGAACCGGTGTCCACCCTGCCCATTGCGGAAAAGATCAAGGATATGCTGGAATCCATCGGCTACACCGGCTTTGCCAACTTCGATATCAAATGTGGGGAGGATCCCACGGACTATCGCCTGTTTGAGATCAACCTGCGGCAGGGACGGAGCAACTACTACCTGACCGCCGCCGGACTGAACGTGGCAGAGCTGGTCTGCGAGGTGTACGGGTCCAGTGGCGATGATTGTATCCTGGTAGAAAATGAGGTGTTCTGGCACCTGATCCCCAAGAGCGTTGCCTATGCGTACACCGACGACATCGAGCTTGTGAACCGGGCCAAGGCGCTGACCAAGGCGGGGAAAGAATCCTCGTCTCTGTGGTATCCGGCCGATATGTGCAAAAATCCCCTGCGGCTGCTCTGCGTGCTGGAACAGCTGCGGCGGCAGAAGAAAAAATACGCCACCTATTGTAAAAAGTACAGATAAAGTCCTATGCGAGCAGGAGGTATTGCTATGTCCACGCCACTTCTCGGCATTCTGGGGGGACTGGGTCCCTATGCCAGTGCCTATTTTTACGAACTGATCACCACCCATACCAAGGCGGAACGGGATCAGGATCACATCAACATCATCCTGTCCAGCCGTGCCTCCACCCCCGACCGCACCGACTATATTTTAGGCCGCAGCGACGAATCGCCCCTGCCTGTGATGATCCGGGATGCCAAAGCACTACAGCAGTTTGGTGCCACCGCCATCGTGATCCCCTGCAACACCGCCCACTATTTCATCCATGAGGTGCGCCGTGCCGTGACGGTACCGGTGCCCAGCATCATCACGGAGACCTCGTCCTATTTGCAGCTGGCCGGGTACAAAAAAGCCGCCATCCTTGCCACCACCGGCACCCTGTCCTCCGGTTCCTACCAAGAGGAGCTGGCAGAGCATGGACTGGACTATATGCTGCCGGACAAGGCGGGGCGAGAGAAGCTCATGGAGATCATCTACGAGGACGTAAAAAAAGGCTCCATCCCTCCCATGGAAAAGCTGTACCAGGTGACGGATCCCCTATTTGCCGCCGGTTGCGATTGCGCCATTTTGGCCTGTACCGAGCTGTCCCTTTTGCACCGGGATATGCTGATCCACGCCGCCCGCACCGGCGAAACACCGGACAAACGGTTCGTGGACTCCATGCAGGTGCTGGCAGAGGTATCCATCAAGCTCATGGGACACGAAGTAAAATAAGAGAGCATGATCATGTTTTTACAACAATTCCTTACGGCAACTGCCATCACCTGCGTGGTCGGCGAAACGGCAGATGTCCAAATCGACACCATTGCATACGATTCCCGAAAGGTCACCCCGGAAACGGCAGGGTCCACGCTGTTCGTTTGTCTCCCCGGCGCACGGCTGGACGGACACGACTATGCCCCCGCCCTGTACGACAAAGGCTGTCGCACCTTCTTGTGCAGCCACACCATGGATCTGCCTTCGGATGTGGTGCAGATCGTGGTAGCGGATCCCCGGCTGGCATTGTCGGAGCTGTCTGCCGCTTTTTGGGGATACCCGGCAAAGGAGCTGTCTATCATCGGCATCACCGGCACCAAGGGCAAGACCACCACGGCCCACCTGGTCTCCGGGATCTTAAACGAAAACGGCATTCCCTGCGCCTATGTAGGAACAGACGGGATCCAGATCGGCGCCGACCATTACGAGACCGTCAACACCACGCCGGAGAGCCACGTACTGCAAACCTACTTCCGGCAGATGGTGGACGCTGGCTTCCGGCACGTGGTCATGGAGGTGTCGTCCCAGGCGCTGAAGACCTGGCGGGTGCATGGACTGACCTTTGACGCTTGTCTGTTCACCAACTTAGGCGAGGACCACATCAGTCCCACGGAGCACCCGGACTTTGCCGACTACCGGGACTGCAAACGGCGGCTGTTCTTCGACTACCCCTGTAACCATATCGTCACCAACGCAGACGATCCCCATTGGGAGACGGTCACCGGCAATCCTGCCATCCACACCCTGACCTACGGGATAGACGAAGCGGACTTTTGTGCCGGGGACATCCAGCCCTTCCGCACACCCACGTCTCTTGGGATCCAGTTCGACTGCTGTCACAACGGGATCCATACCCCTGTCCGGCTGCGTACACCGGGGGATTTCAGCGTGTACAATGGTCTTTGCGCCATCGCCACCGCTTCTCTCTACGGCATCTCACCGGAACAGGCAGCAGCCACGCTGGCACATTTGTCCATCCCCGGTCGGTTTGAGCTGGTGGAGCTGCCGGATTCGCTGCCGGGCGTGACCTGCATCATCGACTATGCCCACAACGGCATGAGCCTGGAAAGTGCTCTGACCGAGCTGCGGCGGTACCAACCCAACCGGCTGATCTGTCTGTTCGGCTCCATTGGTGGACGGGCGCAGAATCGGCGGCGGGAGCTGGCTGAGGTGGCATCCCGGCTGGCCGATGTTTCCATTCTCACCAGCGACAATCCCGATCGAGAGCCGCCGGAGGATATTCTGCGGGATATGCTGGTGTGGTTCGACAAAAGCCGCCCGCACTACGTGATCCCGGATCGAGAGGATGCGGTGCGCAAGGCGGTGCAGATCGCAGAAAAAGGCGACATCGTGCTGCTGGCGGGCAAGGGACACGAGGACTACCAGATCATCGATGGCGAAAAGGTACCGTTCTCGGAAAAGGCGATTTTGGCGGACGAGGTACATAAGTTAGCCGGTGCGACACAGGTCGGTATCCGATAATCGGTGCCTGATAATACACGACTGAAAAAAGCGTTAGCGAAGGTTTTTCCCATGTATTCGGGGAAGATCGTCTCGCTGGCGTTTTTTGTTTTATACCTCCGTTGTGGGGAAGCGTATAGCGTTGACAGACAGGCTATCGTGGTGTATAATACCTATAGTGGCACCATGCTATACAGGAGAACATATATGCAATCTATTTTGATCGTTGAAGATGATACCACCCTACGGGAAGGGCTGGCGACTGCGCTGCAAACCGAGACCCGAACCACCTATACCCGCCGCCGATCCGGTCGAGGCACGAAAGCGCCTGCGGGAACGCACCTTCGATCTGCTGCTCTTGGACTGCAACCTACCGGACGGCAGTGGGATCGAGCTGTGTCGGGAAGTCACCGCCGCAGGAGATGTGCCCGTGCTTTTTCTCACCGTGCGGGATGCAGAGATCGACGAAGTCACTGCCTTTCGTGCCGGTGCCTGGGATTACATCAAAAAGCCCTTTTCCCTGACCATTTTGCAGGAGCGAATGACGGCGGCACTACGTAAGCGTTCGGCCAGCCATATCTACGAGGACAGCCGATTCCGGTTCGATTTTGCAACGCTTGTCTTTTCCGCAGACGGACAGCGTGTCACACTCAGCGCCACCGAACAAAAGCTGCTGGCCATATTCTGTAGCCACAAAGGGCAGATCCTCGAGCGGCAGGTGCTGGTGGTCTGTGGCGTGTACTTTCTCATAGAACGTAAAAAGCAACACCAGATCTTCGAGCGGTTTGAAAAGATCCTACGAAACGGCAGTGCAGACCATGCAGTGGATAACAACATGGCAGACGAAGCGCTGACCCCCACCGAACGGAGGCTGATCACCTATCTGCACGAATTAGAAACCCGAGAAGCCAAGGTGCAAAGTGGCTATCGCAGCATCTCCTCTCTGGTTGCCGATATTGCGCACCAATCGAAAACGCCGCTGTCGTCCATCCTCATGTACACCGAACTGTGCAAAAACGGCGAGATCATCCGGGCACAGACGGAAAAGCTGTCCTTTCTCATGGATTCCCTGACCAAGCTGGCGAAATGCGAAGGTGGGCTGATCGCCGAAAATCTTTCGCCACAGAAAAATGCCGTAAAGGAACTGCTCCGGCAGGTGATCGAAGCGCACTATGCCCAAGCGGATGCCAAGCATATGGACATTCGCTGTACTGTGCCGGAGGGACTGACGGCAGTATTCGATCTGCGCTGGACGGCGGAAGCGGTGGGCAACATCCTGGACAATGCGGTGAAGTATGCGCCGATGGACAGTGAGATCACGATCACGGCCTGTGCGTATGATCTGTTCGTGCGCATCGACATTGCAGACCAAGGCAGTGGCATTCCCGAGGATGAACTGTGCAATATCTGGAAACGGTTCTATCGCGGCAAGAATGCGGAGAGAGAAAAAGGTGTGGGCATCGGGCTGTATTTGACGGCGAACATTCTCAATACCGAAGGTGGGCGGGTTTCCGCAAAGTCGGATACGAACGGCAGCGTATTTTCCGTATTTCTGCCGATTTCATGAAATCTATTCATAGGTGAAATCTATCTGTACTGTAAGATTTCGTCATATTTCCGTAAGATTGTCTCTGTACAATAGAAGTATCCAAAGAAGGAGACAGTTTTTATGCTGATCGAAACCAAACATCTCACCAAGATCTACACCACGGGCGAAACAGAGGTGCGTGCCCTGGACGACGTATCTCTGGCCATTGACCGTGGTGCCTTTGTTTCCATCGTGGGATCCAGCGGCAGTGGCAAGTCCACGCTTCTGCATCTATTGGGTGGACTGGACATTCCCACAAGCGGCAAGGTCTTCATCGATGGGACGGACATATACCAGCTTGCACCCGATCCGCTGACGGTGTTCCGGCGCAGGTGCATCGGCTTTGTGTTCCAGCGGTACAATCTGATCCCCAATCTGAACGTGTGGGAAAACATCACGCTGCCGCTGGGACTGGACGGTATGGACGCTGATCCTGACGAGGTGGACGAACTGCTACACACGCTGGGTATTGAGGACAAGCGAACCGCCATGCCCTCTCAGCTATCCGGTGGGCAACAGCAACGGGTGGCCATTGCACGGGCGCTGATCACGAAGCCGCACATCATTTTAGCCGACGAACCCACGGGCAATCTGGACTCCAAAACCAGTATGGGTGTCATGCTAACGCTGGCATCGCTGAACGAGAAATTCGCCCAGACCATTGTGGTGATCACCCACAACGAGGAGCTGGCACAGATGACTTCGAGACGGATCCGCATCGAGGATGGCAGTATCGTCAGCGATAGTGGGGTGACAAAATGAACGTGATCACCAAGCTGGCACTTCGCTCGCTGCACGCCCATCGGGTCCGCTCTGCTGTCATTTGTACCGCCGTGATCCTAACGACTGTGCTGTTTATGACGGTATTCAGCATCACCTTTGACATCTTCAGCACCACCCAGCTTTCGCTTATGATGGCTGGCGGTTCCGATCTGCATTCCTCTGTATCCAACCGGGACATCGATCTGTCGCCGGAGGAGCTGCTGGAGAAGATCCAGTCCCAGTCCAGTGTCAAAGAAGCCTATCTTTTGGCAGAGAATAGCTGGGCACTTTCTGTACAGGATACATCGTCCGACACCGTGTCGCACGTTCGGGTATGTTCCGTGAACAGTGGCAAGATCCTGCCCCATCTGTTCATCCGGATCACCGAAGGCCACTTTCCCGAAACCACAACGGAGATCGCACTCAACACGTTGGATTTTCCAAATGTTTCCATTGGAGATACCGTAACCGCCGTGCATGGGGGATTTGCTCTACAGAACCCGGACGGTTCGTTTGCGCTTACCGAAGATGGGAGTATCGCCACCGAAACCAAACAGAAAACGTACACGGTGACAGCGCTGTATACCAGCGAAGCGGATCGTAGGTCCCAGATCGCCGGTGTGGTTCTGTATGACAGCGCAGATATTTCCTTTGGCAATTCGTGCAGTGTGATCCTGTCCTATACGAACACGCTCAATCTGTTCGGCAAGCACAACGATCTGGTGGCCTTTCTGGAAGGGTATACGACACCGACCGGAGAAGTTCACGCCAACATCAACAATGCCTATCTTTCCGCCTCCGAGCCAGCGGTATCCTTCACGGATGTGCTGCTTGTCCTGCTGGCAGTGTCTGTGATCTTCTTCTGTGCGTTTTTCCTGATCTACAATATCTACGCCATATCGCTGGCACAGGATATGCAGTCCTATGGGCTTTTGAATACAGTGGGTGCCACATACAAACAGCTTCGCACCATCATCCTACGGCAAGCGTTGATTTTATACGGACTGTCTGCACCGGTGGGACTGTTCTTTGGCTATATGCTGGGCTGGAAACTTGTCGCACCGATCTTCATGCGTATGTCGGGTGAGACGCTGCACTATCGTTTCAACGGATGGATCCTGCTCCTCAGTGCCCTTCTTACGCTATTGACCCTATTGTACTCGGCCCTACGTCCTGTGCGCCGGATCAAAAACAATAGTCCCATGGAAAACGTAAACGGCTCGGCCACGCCGGTGTACAAGACCGTCTGGAATGCCAAGCGGACCACACCCTTTATACTTGCCATGCGCTTTCACAGAAGAAATCCACACAGAGCCACCATCACGGCCCTGTCCATGTCTCTGTCGGTTTTGGTGCTGATCCTGGTGTCGTCTCTGGTGGGACTGGTCGCCTACATCAGCGAAGAGGAGCTGATCGTGCATGATATGCTCCTCACCACCTATCAGGAACAAGAAGCCATTATGGCGCAAACCGGGCAGCAAACCACCATCCAATACAAGCTGCCGTTAGGGGACGACCATACGATGATTGACAACGAGCTGCTGTGTGCGGTAGAAGCCATCGCCGGGGAAGAAAATGTATTTCCGATCTATTACGCCAAAGACACCTTTTCGGTCAAAGAATCCGTTCGCAGAGAAGCGAAGGAGATATACGGACAAATCTCCGAATATTGGAAAGAAGATAGCTCCGTGGTGCATTTGCAGCAGATCGCCGCTGGATCTATGGTATGACAGACAAACAAATGATGACCATGATGATCTTGGAAAACTTCTGGACAGGCGGTCTTTCGAGCAGCATCACGGTATGCATCGGACTGCCGCTTGTCACCGTGATCCTTCGGTCTGCACTGGATACCGCACTGCCTATATCGTATGTTTCCGGTATTGCCATGCTTGTGCTCTGCATTGCCGTTTCGGTCCTGTCGGGATTGATCGTATTCCGGCTGACGAAATCTGCTGCTGTGGTGGAGCGGATCAAAGTAGAATAAAATGAAGACAGAGTATATGCTGTGCCCGATCACAGGTATACTCTGTCTTTTTTCACGATATTTCCGATTCCACCACAAACTTCCATAGCAGCCGGGGATACGAATCCATGTACCACGTATCTCCCACCCAAACAAAGCGATACCGAAATTCTGTCACGCCGGGTTCCGGTTCTCTATTTCCTGCGGTATATGCTTTTGCCTGACACACCAGCTCCACATGGGTATCATCGATCTGTTCCAAAGAAAATGCATGATCCCGATAGGAAGTGCCACCGCCACGACCGGCTCCCACCACATGGATCTTCCCATCGATATCCACATACATATCCCTTGCCAAAAGTTCGTCCACGAAGGATCCTGTGAAAAAGTTCTGCAAATATTCGGCAAGATCGGCAGTGGTAGAGATTTGTAGCTCTGCAAACACCGGATCATCGACCGCATAATACGGCGCATTTTCGATGTATTGTATGTCCTCCGTATGCTGCACCAGCTCATCTCCGGCAAACAGCCAGGCATATACCTCCGTTGCCGTATCGTATAGAGCGAGGAATTTTTCTGTATCTTCCCCCCACACGATACGATCTGTGTACATTCTATCCGTAAAGGTATGGGACGGCTGTGGTGCTTCCGGCAGATCATAATAAAAGGTGCCGGTCATGCACAGAGAAATCGCTTCTGCTTGCAAAGTAAAGGTCGTTATAAAGGTACTTTGCTTGGCAAATGCAGCTTCGCAACCGATCGTATAGTTGGTTCCGGTCAAACTTTGCGCTACGTCCTCCTCTTCTCTATGAAACGCTTGCAGAAAATATGCGGCATCCACATGATCATAGGAACACAGCACCGCACCGGTCGTCAACTCCAACAGCACGGCCCCTTGTGCTTCTTCTGCTACAGGATCGGTTCTCGGATAGAGCAGCATGGCATACCCACCTGTGTCGTCCAACACCATTTGCGGCTGTTTTTCAGAAGCTGTATCATAGGCAATTTCCGCAAAGGAATATGTGTAGCTCGTTCCCTGTAGATTCGACAATCGCACACCCTCTTTCTCCGGCTGCAGCACCCAATCCACGTCCGGGAGCAATATGGGTTCTGTATCCGGCAAGTTGTCGTCCTCGATCACACATGGCACCGTTTCGAGCACCGCCGTACTCTTTTGGCAGCTGGTACATTCCAAACAAACGGCAATACAAAATACCATGGTAACACATACTCGGTAACAAGATTTCATACTATGTTCCTTTCTGAAAACACATCTGTATTTTGGTTTTCGATACCCATTTATCATCCCCCATTCCCCGTTTCCAACAAGATCTGCTGATAATCCCGCACGCACACCACCACATCCGGCTGCAACCGTGCGATCACTTCTTCCACCGTTTCCCTGTCGTAATGCCGGAAATCGTAGGAGTACATCTTGTCAAAGCTCTCCCACAGCACACATTCCAAGGCATTCGTAAAGCTGTCTCCGTAGATGAGTATACTTGGCAGTTCCCCTCGTCCGGTCTCCACTACCGATTCCGACAGGTCGCCACCCATGTACACCGTGTACAGAATCTCCTGCCACTGGTTATTGGGAAGTGCATATACGCCGCTCTCGATCACGTTTCCCTTTACCCGAAATGTGTATGGGATCGGCTCCTTTGGCATGACCTTCCAAAGGTGCTCGTCACTCTCCCAAAGTCCACACAGCCTGCGAACCCTGGAACCTAAATATGGATTGGGGATCTCCTCCCATATGTGGTCTTCTTCCAGCGGCATAGCCAGCGAAAGACTTGTGTCCTCGCTTATCCTTTCTATGAGTGCCTGATACGCCGCAAAGGCTCCCTGGATGCTGTAGTGGTTGTCTACGGTTGAGGAATATTGTTGTAACATACCCTGTGCATCGTATATGGTACGCATATCGATATATGGCACATTTCTCTCCTCCAGACGACCAAACAGTGCCGCCGTGGATCGTTCTGTGTATATGTGTCGATCGTTCAGGTAGGATGGGTATGCCTCCTCCCAGCAAACATATTGGCACGGCACCGCCATATAGCAAAAGTAACCACCGTAGCTCTCCACCAATGTTTTGTGGCTGGACAGTGTCTCTGCCATCGCTTCCGCCTTATACTCGATCCAATTTTGGTTTATGGTATCCGTTTCGTATTCCTGTTTCGTATAGGGCAGCAAAAGATGCTTGTCCCGCAGGATCACCGTATCGTTCACCACCGGGCGTTGCCACAGAACCAGATCCAACCCTGTACGCAGCTTCAGTGCCGTATTTCGTCCCGGTGCGTGATCGGAAAGATACGTCTCCAAGGCTGAAAAATCACTGCCATCCAGCATCCCTTCTATCGTCATATCTGGCAATACCGCTAAGTTTCGGTTTTCGTAGTAGGAATACGTCTCTTGTTCTCGTAGGAATACAAACGCAAACCCCAGCAGAAGAAACAG
This sequence comes from uncultured Ruminococcus sp., assembly GCA_964463375.1. GTDB lineage: Bacteria > Bacillota > Clostridia > Oscillospirales > CAG-272 > UMGS1696. Next base: position 57,619 of record CAYXBQ010000012.1, read on the forward strand.
CAGAAACGAGAACACAAACAGCCGATCTATATTCTTTTTTGCCATTCTGTCACCTCAAAAATGGAAATAGATAAAGGGATTGAAGCTCCCTGTCACCAGCTTGATGTAGGCATACAGGAAAATGCACCACGCTCCCACTTTGCGCAATGCGTACCATGCCTGGGAGACAATCGTTCCTGTGTGTTCCACCAGCTTCTGTTGTATACAACGGTTTAGCCACGGCAGAACCGGCACCGACACGACTGCACAACATAGCCACTCGATCCAATATTGTCGGATATAGTATGTTGCTTGTCTTACACCCACACCTGTACCACTGCCAAACATCGACGCAATGTAGGAAACCGCACCGGTCAGCGAATCTGCACGGAAGAACACCCAGCCTATGACGACCACGAGCATCGTTCCTGCCCATCGACATGGCTGGGGTATTTTTGTCAGCGCATCCCGGAATACAAATTTTTCGAGCAGCAGAAACGCCGCATAATAGAGTCCCCACACTATAAATGTCCAGTTTGCCCCATGCCATAATCCTGTGAGAAACCACACCACCAACAGATTGCGGATCTGCTTTGCCACAGAACAACGATTGCCGCCCAAGGGAATGTACACATAATCCCGGAACCAACGAGACAGCGTGATATGCCACCGTCGCCAAAATTCTGTAACGGATGTGGCTATATATGGATAATCGAAGTTCTCCGGAAAGCGAAAACCGAAGATCTTGCCCAATCCGATCGCCATATCGGAGTAACCGGAGAAATCGAAGTAAATTTGGAAGAAATAGGCAAACGCCCCTACCCAGGCAGCAGAGGTCGGCAGCTCCGCCAAAGGGATTTGGAACACCTCGCCAGCGATCTCTCCCATAGACCCGGACAGCAGCATTTTCTTGCCAAACCCCAGCATGAACCGGGTAATCCCCTCGGAAAATCCAGCCAACGTGTATTGTCGAAAAGACAGTTCTTTCTCTACATCCGTGTAATTCACAATGGGTCCTGCCACAAGCTGGGGGAACAGGATGATGTACAGCAGCACCCAAAACGGATTTTTCTGCACAGCGCATCGGCCCATGTACACGTCCAGCAGGTAGCTCATGCCCTGAAACGTGTAGAACGAAATGCCCAGTGGCAGCACGATCTCCGGCACAGCAAACGAAAAGCCCAAAAGGTTTACCGTAGACACAGCAAACGCTGCATACTTGAAGTATAAAAGCATCGTCAGATTCAATATCACAGCACACCACAGGATACAACGTCTTTGTGACATTGTATGTATCTTCGAAAGCAGCCGTGCGCCGGTATAGTTCAGTACCACGGAAAGAAGCAGCAGTCCTGTATACCGAATGCCACCGAAGGAGTAAAAAACCAGACTAAAGAAAATGAGTATCCCATTTCTCACGGTTACATATCGGCTGGGGCATAGGAAGTAACAACCCAGAAGCAGGGGTAAAAATACAAGCAGGAACACTGTCCCGGAAAAAAGCATGGTGAAAAACCTCCGCAGAGCGAAAATCGTGAATAGGCTACTGCGTGTATAACGAAACGGAAAACGCAAATCCTACAAATGGTTCCGGCGTATGGCAATGCGGTCTACGATTCTTTTACGGTCAAGTTCTCTGCGATCCGGACAAGCTCCTCTTTCGAAAGAAATCCCTCTACGGTGTACAGCCATGTATCGTCTGCCCATACGATGGCGTAGCTGTCATCCATCGCAAAATGGATATAGTACCCATCCTGTCCTTGGATCTGTATATCTTCGATGGTAGAATTTTCGTTATCAAAGGAAGCATCGGTGGCCTCCAGTGCCGTGATCGTAATGCTCAAGCCACGCCTTACATCCGGTCGATCGGAAAACCGATACACATACCCAATAGGACTTTCTTTGGAATCAAACAAGGCATAGTCCTTCGGGATATAGCCAAAGGTGAAATTTTCCGTATCCATCGTGTAGCCTTCCGGTATATCCGGAGTAGACGCTGGCGTATCATACGCTGGCGTAGTATCGACTGGTGTATTGTTCGCTGTGATGGTGAAATACTTTTCGTAAAATGTAGTTGCAAAATTGCGGAAGTCTGCACCCACTTTGGGAACGGTAGCTATTAGTCCACCCAGTGTCAAACAAACCACCACAATCGCCACCTTCTTTACGCTTCCCACGGCCAAGAACGACTTCCTGCGCTTGCTCACTTTTTTGTGGTACGCTTTCCGTTCCGCTTTTGGGTACGACGCATCATAGGTGACCTTTTCCGGGAGTTCTAAAGCTTGCAGCTCTTGTTCTGCCGCATCCAAGAATGCCTTTTGCAAAATCGTATCGAATACGGCATCGTTTAGCGATTTGTTCATGACTGCCCCTCCTGTAGCATCTGCATGAGCTTCTGCCGGCCCCGAAACACACGAACACTGACATTTTTTTCTGTGATCTGCATCAGATCGGCGATCTCCCGTTCCTTCAGCCCATGCACGAATTTAAATTCACAAACCATCCGATAGGTGTCCGGCAATGCTCGGATACATTGGAGCAGTCGTGCATAGCCATCTTCCGATACCACATAGTCCAGCGGCAGCGGTTCGGCATCCTCTAACGTATCTGCCACCGTTTCCAGCTCCGCTTCCCGATACTGCTCACGCTTCCGCAGCCAATCGATGGCACAGCATTTCACAATGAGGCACACATAGCTGCGTGTGCGTGGCACATCCTCCAATTGTATATGATCCAGATTGTCGATGATCTTTAAGATAGCATCATGGACCACGTCCTCCTCCGTTTGGCACTGCCCCACGTATTTTTTGGCTACCCCCAGCATCAGCCCCAGCAGATTTTCGTAGATCCATGTCAATTTATCCACATCCCGGATGTCTGCATTTTCCCTATTGTCAAGCGCACTTATATATAACGAAACGGGTAACAAATTTCCGCACCTCCCAAGCAAAATATGAAAATGACTGCTTTTATTGTATAGCAATCCGCACCTACTATCAAGCCGTTTTCACAAAATCTCCGTTTTTTCGCACCGCAAGCCGTAGTTTTTTCACCAGTACGATATCGATGTACGGTTTTGCGTTCATTTGTATATAACGAATTTCAGCACCAAATATCTACAGCAAACATAGCGGTATTTACGAAAGCTGCCAGCACCAGTGTGAGCCATTCCAGATATAGCGGAAATGTCGTTCCTGCCTGTCCGTACACTCGTTTCCATCGACTACGACCACATCAAAGTTTCCGTCAGCCGCCTGCATGATCGTCATTTTCTGCCCATACAGACCCAATAGTCCAAATGTCACAGGTCCGATATACAGCTTTCCTTCGTCATTGGTCTGCCACCAGCGTTTTCCATTATAATTCAAGACTTGCATCAATGCCGTGACATCGTCCTCTGTGAGAAAGCAACTGAAAACATATGCCAGCGTTTCCGGTGTGTCGATAGCATATCGTTCGTTCCGAAAATACAGATCCGCCTCATCTCCCGTATCCAACGGATCATACTGTGTATTTTCGTTCAGTGCCAGTTCATAATTCACATAGCGTATCATTTTTTGAAAGTTTTCGTATATGTCCTTCTCCGTTGGCGTTTGCGTCTGGAACAATGTCTCCTTTTCTTCTTTGATCACTACACCGTTGTCGATCTCAAATGCAAAATAAGCCGTCTTCGTTAACACCTGAAAGCGCACATACGCCCCTGGATCACTCACCCGACTGACATACCGCATAGACAGCACGTCCTCCTGTGCGATCCCGACCAGCGAAAGCAGTTCCGTTTTCTCCTGCTGAACGGAAATGAACGCATGGGACTGCATATCCACATGTATCTCGTAGTTGTCGTTTTCCTCAAATAGGGTCAGGCTGAACGTATTTTCATCATCGATCCACACACGGTACGCTCCCTCAACCTGCCAGAAAAACGCATCCCACTTCGCTGGCACGATATAGAGTGTGTCGTCATCCCATTGATGCACAGAACCGTTCCGTGAATGAAATAAGCATGTGTCTGGGTCAGGCAAAAAGGATTCGATTTCGCCTTCTGTTGTATCGACTTCTCCTGTCCCAATCATGTCAACATCAACCGTAGTTTCTGTTTCATCGGCCGTGCTTTCTACAGCAGCAACCGTATCTATGGTTTTGCTTTCTTCTGTCTCTGAGAGTGATACGGTTTCCTGCATTTCCGTATCCGCATTCGTTTCGATAGATTTTATTTCCCAAAAATCCTCCTGCGTCTTTTTGGTACAACCCACTGCGCAGAACAGAAGGAGACTTAGAATGATCAGGCATTTCTTCATATACATTTCCCCTTGCGTTTCTGGTACGGCATTCGCACCGCTTCGTGTTATTACTTATATAACGGTTTTTGCATCCAAAAGTCTACATTTTCCCACACATAACCCTGAATGGCTATTTCATGTGAAGCCGTCGAAGCAATTTGGTATCCAATTCCACCACGAAAAAACAAAAACCACCTGTAAACTTCTCGTATCTCATCTGAATCGTACAAGTGTCACCGTCCTCGAACCAGTGACACCCATTCCTCAGCAAAACAAAAAAGCACCCCACAAACGTGAGATGCTTCTTCACTCCCCCAACTGGACTCGAACCAGTGACACCCTGATTAACAGTCAGGTGCTCTACCGACTGAGCTATGGAGGAATATTCCCGAAAACAAACGTGAGGTTAGATGCTACTCTAACCTCCGTCGTTTCGTGTTGGCGAATACCTATTTTCCCGGGCCGTCTCCAGCCAAGTATCTTCGGCACGACAGAGCTTAACTTCTGTGTTCGGAATGGGAACAGGTGGACCCTCTGCGTCAATCTCACCAACTATAACCTTACCTGCAGGATCTCTCCCTTAGCAAGATCTTTCCTCAACCATGAGGTTGATTCATCTTAGACCAACTTTCATCAGCCTAACTTTGGGAAAAACATTTCCTCAGAAATGTTTTTCAGAACGAGCCGGTATTCTAT
>CAYXBQ010000013.1:0-62331 GCA_964463375.1 uncultured Ruminococcus sp.
GCCGTGGCAACTATGCCTTTGGTCTCAAGGAACAGCTGATCTTCCCTGAAATCGAATACGACAAGGTAGACAAGATCCGTGGTATGGACATCTGCTTTGTAACCACCGCTAACACTGACGCTGAAGCCAAGGAAATGCTGACCCTCATGGGCGCACCCTTCGCTAAGTAATAAGAGGGAGAGTAACAATGGCTAAAACATCTATGATCCTCAAGCAGCAGAAGAAGCAGAAGTTCTCCACTCGTGAGTACAACCGCTGCAAGATCTGCGGCCGCCCCCATGCCTACCTCCGCAAGTACGGTATCTGCCGTATCTGCTTCCGTGAGCTGGCTTACAAGGGCGAAATCCCGGGTGTTCGTAAGGCATCTTGGTGAGTTTGCAATTTTTTATGTGCAGGGCGTTTGTTAAAGGGGTTACGGTCGCTTTTTGAAAAAAGCTCCGCAAAAACTTTGAAAAAGACATACAATGTTCGGTATTGCAAAGCGAAGAATCGTTTCGGCGATAGCTGTGGAGCGATAAAAAGCATTAGAAGTAGTGGAGCGAGCTCACAGGGACCTCTGACCCTGTTCGCCGTAGCCGGTTTCTAATTGCAGGAATTTCGTTTATGATATGTACGTTGTTTAGCTGGCACATGGTATGTTGCACAATTACTATTGCTCATTTGGGGAGAAATCCTCATATGATATACGTTCCGCACCAATAGGAAAGCTGGGATGAAGGATCTTCTTCGTTCGGCTTTAACCGTTGGTGAGCGGCCACATAAAGCTGGGGAGAGCGGCAACACATGCTCTTTCCAGAACTATGGGGCAGCAAGACTTTATTTACTTGCATGACAGGAGGAATACAAAAATGCAGATTTCTGACGTTATCGCCGATATGCTGACCAGAATCAGAAATGCGAATAACGCAAAGCACGAAACCGTTGATGTTCCCGCTTCCAACATGAAGAAGGCTATCGCCGACATCCTGCTGGCTGAAGGTTACATCAAGAGCGTGCAGGTCATCGAAGACGGCAAGCAGGGTATCATCCGTATCACCCTGAAGTACGAAGCAGGCAAGCAGAAGGTTATCCACGGTCTGCGCCGTGTTTCTAAGCCCGGTCTTCGGATCTACTCCAACTCCGAAGATATGCCTAAGGTTATGAACGGTCTGGGTATCGCCATCGTTTCTACCTCTAAGGGCATCATGACCGACAAGAAGGCAAGACGGGAAAACGTAGGCGGCGAGATCCTCGCTTTTGTCTGGTAAGAGAAAGGGAGGTACAGAATGTCTAGAATTGGTAGAGCTCCCATTGCGGTACCCGCTGGTGTTACCGTGACTGTGGGCGACAAGAATCTCATCACCGTAAAGGGCCCCAAGGGTACCCTGACCTACACCGCTCCCGCAGCTATGAAGGTTGCTGTAGACGGTGCTGTTGTGACCGTTACCCGTCCCGACGACGAAGCTGAAAACCGTGCTCTCCATGGTCTGACCAGAACCCTGATCAACAACATGATCGAAGGCGTTTCCAAGGGCTACGAAAAGAAGCTGGAGATCGTCGGCGTTGGTTACAGAGTAGCTAAGGAAGGCAAGCGTATCGTTCTGAACGTTGGTCACTCCCATGCTATCTACTTCAACGAAGATGACAAGGTGACCTTCGACGTACCGGATGCCAACACCATCATCGTGAAGAGCTTTGATAAGCAGTACTGCGGCCAGGTGGCAGCGAATATCCGCTCCAAGAGACCGCCGGAACCCTATCATGGCAAGGGTATCAAGTACGACTACGAGCATATCCGCCGCAAGGCTGGTAAGACCGGTAAATAATGAAAGGAGACGTTACCCATGGTTGCAAAGAAAGATAAGAACGCGCAGCGTCTTAAGAGACATGCAAGAGTTCGTGCAAAGGTGGCTGGTACTACCGAACGTCCCCGTCTCGCTGTTTACCGTTCCAATGCACACATTTATGCACAGATCATTGACGACGTAAAGGGTATCACCCTGTGCGCCGCATCCTCTACGGAAAAGGGCTTTGAAGGCATCGGCAGCAACAAGGAAGCCGCCAAGAAGGTTGGCCAGATGATCGCTGAACGGGCTAAGGCTAAGGGGATCGACACTGTGGTATTCGACCGCGGTGGTTATATTTATCACGGACGTGTATCGGAGCTGGCTGCTGGTGCCAGAGAAGCTGGTCTGCAGTTCTAATTCCGGTTTGTACACCTGACTCCGGCACAGGGTTTTTCTGCCCGGCACCGCTTGTGCCAAGCGCAGATTCCGAGCCTGCGTGGTAGGAAAGCTGCCGGAACAACAGTAGTTTATCATTTCATAAGCAGTATTTTTGTGGGTGAAGGGAACGCATATTAGTATGGTGAATGAAGAGATTGGATAAACGCAAAGTCTATTTGATCACTATATTTCAAAGCCAAACCAGTGCGTAGCACGGAGAATTTTCGAGGTCAAAAAGTGCGAAGCCGCTGTACAAAAACAGTTTGGGCCTAACAAATTTAGGCTGACTATATGGCTATGCACCAGATTTGCTGTTCCTATATGGGAAAAGCCTAATCTGTCCATCAAAAGTTTTTTGCGGAGCTTTTTTACAAAAAAGCGACCGTATCCCCCCGTTCCCCACGCCCCCAAAGCTGCAATCACAATATTTTGGAGAAAAAACGAAATGGCTAAGAGAAATTTCAATCCCGAAGAGCTGGATCTGAAGGAAAAGCAGGTCGTGATTCGCCGGGTATCCAAGACGGTCAAGGGTGGTAGAATCGCCCGTTTCGCAGCCGTCATGGTAGTTGGCGATGAAAATGGTCACGTAGGCTACGGTATCGGCAAGGCTGCCGAAGTACCGGAAGCAGTTCGCAAGGCTATCGAAGATGCCAAGAAGAACATGATCGAAGTATCCCTGAAGGGTGACACCATTCCCCACGAAGTACTGGGCGAATACGGTGCTGGCAGCGTGCTGCTGAAGCCGGCTGCAAAAGGTACTGGTATCATCGCCGGTAAGACGGTACGTGTTGTAATGGAACTGGCCGGTATCAAGAATATCCGTTCCAAGTGTCTCCGTTCCAACAACCCTGTTAACGTGGTAAAGGCCACCTTTGAAGGTCTGAAGACGCTCCGCACTGCTGAACAGGTCGCTAAGACCAGAGGCATCAGCGTGGAACAGGTTACGGAATAAGGAGGTTATGAGATATGGAAAAGGTTAAGGTTACTCTGACAAAGAGTCTCATAGCCGGTAAGCCCAACCAGAAGGCAACTGCCGCTTCCCTCGGCCTGCGCAAGATCGGTGATTCCATCGTTCACGAGGCTGGCCCCGTGCTGGACGGCAAGGTTCGTGTCCTGGCTCATCTGGTTACCGTTGAAAAGGCTTAAGTTCTGATAATGCTTTGGTTGGCTGGATTCTTGCTTGCAGGAATTTGGTTAAACCTTATGTCTGTTAGAATTTCTTATTCCGTGTTTCCCTTGGTTATCGCTTGGGAAACCTATACTACGATGAAAATTGTTTCAATCATTCAGTAAGGAGGATGTCAACCCTATGAAGCTCCATGAACTTTCCCCGGCTCCTGGTTCCGTGAAGGAAGGATACCGGAAGGGTAGAGGTCCCGGATCCGGTAATGGTAAGACTGCCGGTAAGGGTCACAAGGGTCAGAATGCCCGTTCTGGCGGCGGTGTTCGTCTCGGTTTCGAAGGCGGTCAGCTGCCCCTGTACAGAAAGCTCCCCAAGAGAGGTTTCAAGAACCACTTTGCTACCCACTATGCTATCGTGAACGTGTCCGATCTGGACAAGCGCTTCAACGACGGCGACACTGTAAATCTGGAAACTCTGATGGCTGCTGGTCTGATCAAGAAGTCTCTTGACGGCCTGAAGGTACTCGGCAACGGCGAAATCACGAAAAAATTAACCGTTGAAGCTGCGATCTTTTCAGCAAGCGCTAAGGAAAAGATAGAGGCGGTTGGTGGAAAGACCGAGGTGGTATAAGTGTTTGAGACCATCAAGAATGCGTGGAAGATTGCAGATCTGAAAAAGAAACTGCTCTTTACCGTGTTCATTCTGGTGCTGTATCGGATCGGGTCTGCAATCCCGATCCCCTACATGGACTCCAACCAGCTGAGCCTGTATATGTCGGCCACCGGTGGATCCATTTTCCAGTACCTGAACATTATCACTGGTAGCGCATTTTCGAATGCTACGCTTTTTGCTCTCGGTATCAACCCCTACATCACGGCTTCCATCGTTATGCAGCTGCTTTGCATCGCTATTCCTTATCTGGAAAATCTTTCCAAGGAAGGCGAGGAAGGCAGAAAGAAGATCAACCAGATCACCCGTTACGTGACGGTTGCGCTGGGTCTGATCACGGCTATCGGTTACTACAATCTGCTGAAGGCGAACAGCGTTATCGTTGACACTTCGTTCTTTGCAGCTGTAGTTGTGATCGCAAGCTATTGTGCCGGTTCTGCACTGGTTATGTGGCTTGCCGAAAAGATCAATGAAAACGGTATTGGGAACGGTATCTCCATGATCCTGTTCATCAATATCATCTCCCGTCTGCCCTCTATGGCCTCTTCTCTGATCGCTCTGGTCAGCGGCAAGGGCTCCTACATCAAGGCAGACAACACCTACGGCACGATCCCGGTTTGGCTGGGTATCATTCTTGGCATCGTTGCAGTTGTGGCTATCGTCGCAATGGTCGGTTTCATCGTATGGATGACCAACTCGGAGCGTCGGATCCCGGTGCAGTATGCAAAGAAGGTCGTAGGCAGAAAGATGTATGGCGGTCAGTCCTCCAACCTGCCCATCAAGGTGAACATGGTTGGTGTTATGCCCATCATCTTTGCAAACTCGATCATTACGATCCCCTCTACGATCGCTATGTTCTGCCCCACGCCTGCTGAAGGTTCCTTCTGGGCTGGGTTCCTTGGCCTGTTCCAGGCTGACAGCTGGTTCTATGCGATCCTGACGCTGGTGCTGATCGTGGCGTTTGCATACTTCTACATCTCGATTTCCTTTAATCCGATCGAAGTTGCAAACAACATGAAGGCAAACGGCGGCTTTATTCCCGGTATTCGTCCCGGTCGTCCTACGTCCGAGTACATTACCAAGATCCTTTCCCGTGTGACCTTTATCGGTGCGCTTTGCCTTGGCGTTGTGGCTGTACTGCCTCTGATCGCCAACATCATCTCTCGTGGTGCGATGTCCGGTCTGGCCTTCGGCGGCTCCTCTATCATCATTGTGTGCGGTGTCGTTCTGGAAACCATCCGTGAGATCGAAGCCCAGATGACCATGCGTCACTACAAAGGCTTCCTGGAATAATCCAAGTATAAGCGACGGTTTTTTAGGTTCACATGAATCTTCTTGCCGTCGCTTTCTTTGGTTTGTTTCGGGACGGCGGACCATATTTTTGAAGTATAGAAAATCCATAACGATATAAGGAGATGAAGTATGAGAAAACTGAATCTGATCCTGCTGGGCGCACCCGGTGCCGGCAAGGGGACACAGGCTGAGCTGATCGCCGAAAAGTTTGGCATTCCGACGATTTCCACGGGCGCAATGATCCGAGAAGAGATCGCATCCGGCAGTGAGCTGGGCAAGACGGTACAGAGCTACACGAACGCCGGGAAGCTGGTTCCGGACGAAGTGGTGATCGACATCATCAAGAATCGTCTGGCGAAGGATGACTGCGCGGCCGGGTTCATTCTGGATGGGTTCCCGCGGACAGTTCCCCAGGCAGAGGCACTGGACACCATGGGCATCGAAATCACGGACGTGCTGTCTATCGAAGTAGCGGACGAAGCGATCATGGAGCGTATGGGCGGTCGTCGTGTGTGCAAGAAGTGCGGTGCCACCTACCATGTGAAGTACAATCCTTCTCCGGCTGGGGACAACTGCGCTTGTGGCGAGCCCCTGACGATCCGGGCCGACGATGATCCGGAAGTAGTGAAGAGCCGGCTGGTGATCTACCACGACCAGACCGAGCCTCTGAAGACCTTCTACGAAGCGAAGGGTCTGCTCAAGATCGTTTACGGTCAGGAAAAGCTGGAGGACACCACGGCACTGACCATGGCAGCTTTGGCGTAAAAGCAGTAGTTCTGCGGTGATGTTCGGCGGGAGAGACGGGGCGTTGGCTATCGTTTTTCCTGCCGGACAGATACTTTTCATTCGCCTATTTAGAAAAGAGGCAAGCAATATGATTATCATTAAGAACGATGAACAGATCCGGCATATGAAGCTGGCGGGGCGGATCACAGGCGAGGCACTTTTGGTTGCCCGGGAGATGATCCGGGAAGGTGTGACCACCAAGCAGCTGGACGACAAGATCCGGCACCATATCGAGAAGTGCGGTGCGAAGCCGTCCTTCCTGGGCTATGGCGGATTCCCCGGCAGTGCGTGCATTTCCATCAACAACGAAGTCATCCACGGCATTCCGTCCCATGACAGAGTGCTCAAGGAGGGAGACATCGTGAAGGTGGATGTGGGCGCATACATCGGCGGCTTCCACGGGGACAGTGCCAACACCTTTGGCGTGGGCAAGATCGATCCCGAAGCACAGCGGCTCATCGACGTGACCAAACGCTCCTTTGAGCTGGGTGTGGCTGCCATCACGTTGGACGGCGGTCGTGTGGGCGACATTGGTGCCGCCGTGGATGGCTACGTTCGGGAAAATGGCTTCTCGACCGTCAAAAAATACGTCGGTCACGGTGTCGGCGCAGACCTGCACGAGGACCCCAACGTGCCGAACTTTGGCACCAAGGGACGTGGACCCAGACTGTGCCGGGGCATGGTGATCGCCATTGAGCCCATGGTCAATGCAGGCACGGATGCGGTGCTGGAGCGGCCTGACCACTGGACGGTGGTGACGAAGGACGGTGCCCTGTCGGCCCATTATGAGCACACGGTGGCACTGACAGGCGACGGACCGATCCTGCTGACGAAGGTGGACTGATGACAGCATGCATCAAGCCTACGCCGGGTGGCACCATTTGGGTGGTACGATCCCGCTGCGGCAGAGACCGAAAACGGGTATTTCTGGCCTTTCGCTGCCCGGAGGTGGGGGAAAACCAGGCCGAACACGGTGCATTTCCCGTTGTCTACACGGTCAATGGGACGCTACATCCGGTAGAATGCCCAAAAAAGAAGCATCTTGCCCACGTATCCATTGTCGGAACGCTGGAAGAACCGGAGGTGGCATGGCTATTTTCGGACTATTCCAACAAAACCGTGGCCGAAATCGTCCGTAAATATGACGAGTATGGAGAAAATTTGAAAAAACGTGAAAACAGCGAAAATGGGTCTTGACTTTTATGCAATTTTCACGTATAATGAAGGAACGGTGCAACCGGTGACGGGATAGCTATGTCCGTGAAGTGTGTCTACAAATGTAGACGACTTTATGCGGCAAAGGCGAGGCCTGTTTACTATGGATGCATGACAACTCTGCGCAAATGGGAGGAACACAATTTGCCTAAGGATGACGTGATAGAATTCGAGGGTACGGTCGTGGAAGCACTGCCGAACGCAATGTTCAAGGTCAAGCTCCCGAACGACATGATCGTGACGGCCCATATTTCCGGCAAGCTCAGAATGAATTATATCAAGATCCTGCCCGGCGATAAGGTCACGGTGGAAGTTTCCATCTATGACCCCACCAAGGGACGGATCACCTGGCGTACCAAGGGTTGATCGTAAGATCGACTTTGGTGCCAGAGAGTGGGAGCAAAGGAAATGGGGATAGCACGACTGGCATATGTCCGTCGGCTATTTCATAGGTGATTTTGTGGCACACGTGGCGGCGTGTCACGGCTGCATGATCCATTCCGGTGCATGACTACGGCACTGTGGGGAAAGCCCCCTGTGGTGTCGGCAGAAGCCTCTCCGATGCCTTCTGATGGCTGGTGTGCAGCCTATATGGAGGTTGGAGCGGTATTCGTGGGGTCAGATGGCCGGGACGAGATCATAGATACGCCGGCATGAAACAGACAAAGGAACGCCTTTTGGCTCCGTGAAGAGGAACGTGATCCGGCACGCACCTCTGTTCCGGTTTGGGATCTGCATTTCAATCTCAGGCGGGGATCGACAAATAGATCCGGGTTTTGGCTGCAATTTGTTGGCCAAGAAACATACTGATGGTATGTTAAACATACTTGTATGTTTAGAAGCAAAATACAGAAAGGTGGAAATCAAAGTGAAAGTAAAGCCTTCCGTAAAGAAAATCTGCGAAAAGTGCAAGATCATCAAGAGACATGGTCATGTTATGGTGATCTGCGAAAACCCGAAGCACAAGCAGAGACAGGGTTAATTTTAACGAGAAAGGTGGATAACGCAAATGGCTCGTATATCCGGTGTTGACATTCCGAATTCCAAGCGCGTAGAGATCGCTCTTACCTATATTTATGGTATCGGTCCCAAGAGCTCCCGTGACATCCTCGCCAAGACTGGCATCAATCCTGACACCAGAGCAAAGGATCTGACCGAAGACGATATCGCAAAGCTGCGTGACGAAATCGAAAACAACTACACTGTAGAAGGTGAACTGCGCCGCGAAGTCGCTATGAACATCAAGCGTCTGGTGGAGATCAACTGCTACAGAGGCATCCGTCACAGAAAGGGTCTGCCGGTTCGTGGACAGAGAACCAAGACCAACGCCAGAACCAGAAAAGGTCCGGCTAAGACCATCGCCAACAAGAAGAAGTAATTAAAGGAGTGAGAGGACGAAATGGCAAAAGTCGCTAAGAAAGTCGTAAAAAAGCGTCGTGACCGGAAGAATATTGAAAAAGGTCACGCACACATCCGCTCTACCTTCAACAATACCATCGTGACCATCACCGACGTACAGGGCAACACTGTGTCCTGGGGTTCCTCCGGTGAAATGGGCTTCAAGGGTTCCAAGAAGAACACGCCCTTTGCTGCTCAGACCGCCGCTGAACACGCTGCTAAGGGTGCTATGGACCATGGTATGAAGACCGTGGAAGTATATGTAAAGGGTCCCGGGAATGGTCGTGAAGCCGCCATCCGTGCGCTGCAGACCGCTGGTCTGGACATCACCCTGATCAAGGACGTTACCCCCATCCCCCACAACGGCTGCCGTCCGCCGAAGCGTCGTAGAGTTTAATCCGACGTTAAAGAACGAAATTTAGGAGGAAAATAACAATGGCAAGATATACTGGTCCTTCCTGCAAGCTCTGCCGTCGTGAAGGCAAGAAGCTGTTCCTCAAGGGTGACCGCTGCCTGTCTGACAAGTGCGCATTGTCCCGTCGTAAGACTGTTCCCGGACAGCATGGTTCAGGCCGCAAGAACATTAAGGAATACGGACTCCAGCACAGAGAAAAGATGACTTCCCGTCGCTACTATTGCGTACAGGAAAAGCAGTTCCACACCTACTACGAACAGGCTGACAAGAGAGCTGGTGTAACCGGTGAAAACCTGCTGACCATCCTGGAATGCCGTCTGGACAACATCGTATACAGAATGGGTCTGGCCTCCAGCCGTAAGGAAGCTCGTCAGATGGTTCGTCACGCACACTTCACCCTGAATGGTAAGAAGGTGGACATCCCCTCTATCATCTGCAAGGTTGGTGACACTGTTGCCCTGAAGGACAAGAGCAAGGCAAGCGAAAAGTTCAAGGCTCTGATCGAGACCTCTGAGACCGCTGTTACGCCCAAGTGGCTGGAAGTTGACCATGCCAATGCAACTGCAAAGATGGTCGCTATCCCGAAGAGAGAAGACGTGGACTTCCCGTTCGAAGAACAGCTCATCGTCGAACTTTACTCCAAGTAATAACCTACCCAAAGAATGCTCCGTGGACATTTGCTCCCGACCCTTTGGGCAGATGGGGTGCGGTGGGATATGGTCCCTGGCAATGTGATTCATGCAGCTGGGATAACGGAGCATAAGAGCATTTTACAAGAGACAAAGCGTTGACTCGTGTGGATTTGCATATATGGAAAACGGAGGGTTATTATTACATGATTGAAATAGAAAAGCCGAATATTGCGACTATCAATTTAAGCGAAGATGGCAGAAACGGAAAGTTCATCATTGAGCCCCTGGAAAGAGGGTACGGCATCACGCTGGGCAACTCTCTGCGCCGGGTACTGCTCAGTTCACTTCCCGGTGTAGCTGTGACCTGCATCAAGATCGACGGCGTGCTGCATGAGATCTCCACGATCGCCGGCGTTCGTGAGGACGTGACCGAGATCGTGCTGAATGTCAAGGGCATCACCGCAAAGCTCCACTCTGAAGGCCCCAAGACCGTTGTGATCGATACCACCGGTGCCTGTGATATTACAGCCGGGGACATCAAGCAGGATGCAGACATCGAGATCCTGAACCCTGATCAACATATCTCCACTGTAGGTGACAATTTTCGCTTCTATATGGAGCTTACCTTCGATCATGGACGTGGATATGTGTCGCAGGAAAAGAACAAGCAGATCTATCTGCAAGGCAGCCAAGGCATAGCCGCTCCCATCGGCACCATCTTCACCGACTCGATTTACACTCCGGTTTATAACGTAAACTATACCGTTGAGAACACCCGTGTGGGAAGCAACACGGACTATGACAGACTGACACTGGAAGTGCTGACCAATGGCGTGATCTTAGCGAAGGAAGCGATTTCATTGGGAGCCAAGATACTCAACGAGCATCTCAATTTGTTCGTCGATCTATCCGACGAGGCAAAGAATGCGGAAATCATGGTTGAACGCGAAGAAACGATCAAGGAAAAGGTTCTTGAGATGACCATTGAGGAGCTTGACATGTCTGTCCGTAGCTTCAACTGCCTGAAGCGGGCTGGCATCGACACCGTAGAAGATCTGATCAACCGCACCGAGGACGACATGATGAAGGTTCGTAACCTCGGCAAGAAATCGCTGGAAGAAGTTATCCTGAAGCTGCACTCCCTGGGCCTCGACCTCAAAAAAGAGGAAGAATGACCTCACCGTTTCGATATACGAGACTGGTGTGCAGTTGGGTGAGGTCTTGAAAAATCTCTTGCCGGAACAGTGGTTCCGTCATCGGCTTTGCCGAACGAGATTTTTCCGAAGTTTGGTTGAATCCAGTTTAGAATACCTGGCTGGGATACTCGATGAAATGGACTGAACCTAAGTAGGATAACACAAAAAACGACAGATACAAGATTCCCGGATCGGACGTAGGAAACTGCGTTGTGGGAAGTACCGACTGTCGCGACAGAGCGTAGCGGCAGACCGGATAAACACAGTAAGCATAAGGAGGACATGGATCATGCCCGGTACCAGAAAACTCGGCAGACCGACGGCTCACAGAAATGCAATGCTCCGTGGGATGGTGACCTATCTTTTAGAGAATGGTTCCATCGAAACCACGCTGCCCCGTGCCAAGGAAGTACGTTCCATTGCTGAAAAGATGATCACTCTCGGCAAGAAGAACACCCTGGCAAGCCGCCGTGCTGCACTCGCATACATCACCAAGGAAGATGTAGTTAAGAAGCTGTTTGACGAAGTAGCGCCCAAGTACGCTGATCGCAACGGTGGTTACACCCAGATCTACAAGATGGGTCCCCGTCGTGGCGACGCCGCCGAAATGGCTCTCATCAAGCTGGTAGACTAATTAGCGATTAGAATGCACTTCAGCCAGCTTGATGGATCATGCTGGTAGACTAACGAAGGTTCGCAAAACACGCTTCCCCTTACGCAGGGGTGGCGTGTTTTTTTGTTTTTCCTATACGTCAGCCACTACTCCGAACGATTTGCGTGAAGCCAAACGAACATCGTAGACCCACGTTGCACCCACCAGAACCCGAACGATTCGCACCACGTAACCCTGCGGTAGCATGATCAAAAATGTGCCTACAAAGGCGAACGAGATTTACTGCCATATGTCTGACTTCCAGAGAAACTGGCTATTGGGCGCAAGTGATGCTTTTCGAGGCGATTAATAGGGTTAGGATGGGAGTCCCCAGAGGGTAAGGGAAGGGGAATAAACTGCCGAAGAAGTTTAATCTTCCCCTTCCCTTACCCTTTGGGCGCTGCCCGCGTAGGGCAATCCACCGATATTCATCAGAAAATAAAATGGAGATGCACCCAACGCAGTTTGAAGAAAAAACAAGGGAAATGGAGAAACTCCATTGTTGTGCAGCCCAACGCCAGTGAAGAATGACGAATGAAAAATGAATAATAAATAATATGCAATGTGTCGCCGTACGCCAGTACAAACCCCCCAGGGGGAAGGGGGAAAACTTTAGCACTCCGCAGGATACAAGTGTGAACACATTGTAAACAATGGAATTTTCGCCGGTTTTTTTCGGAAAAAGACTTGATTTTTTCCAGCAATAGGGGTACAATATAAGCATCGAGATTGGCACTCGGAAGTTGTGAGTGCTAACAGGAAGACAATCTCGTGCTTATCACTTGTTAAAATTTAAGGTATTATATAGGAGGATCATAGTATGACACTCAAGCCCCTTGCTGACAGAGTTGTTGTGAAGTCTGTAGAAGCAGAAGAATCTACCAAGTCCGGGATCGTGCTCCCCGGTACTGCTAAGGAAAAGCCCCAGGTTTGCGAAGTGGTCGCAGTTGGCCCCGGCGGAAACGTGGACGGTAAGGAAGTTACCATGATCGTGAAGGTCGGCGATAAGGTCATCACCAGCAAGTATGCCGGCACCGAAGTAAAGTGCGACGGCGTGGAATACAACGTGGTTCGGCAGAGCGACATTCTCGCCATCGTTGAGTAATTACGTAAGCAAAGCGAAAACACGAATGCAGATGCGTCCGACACCCAGGTGATCTACACCTGCTCGGACGGGGATGCAGTTTAGGGAACGAAAATCAGGTTCCCAAATAGATGATAAGGAGATAATGCTTTATGGCAAAGGATATTAAGTACGGTATTGATGCAAGAAATGCCCTGATCGCCGGCGTAGATAAGCTGGCCAACACGGTAAAGATCACCATGGGTCCCAAGGGCCGCAACGTGGTGCTGGATAAGAAGTACGGCACGCCCCTGATCACCAACGACGGTGTGACCATCGCTAAGGAGATCGAACTGGAAGATGCTGCCGAAAACATGGGCGCACAGCTCATCCGGGAGGTTGCTTCCAAGACCAACGATGCTGCCGGTGACGGTACCACCACCGCTACCCTGCTGGCTCAGGCTTTCGTGCACGAAGGTATGAAGAATGTTACCGCCGGTTCCAACCCCATGGTCATCCGCAAGGGTATCCAGAAGGCTGTTGACAAGGCTGTTGCTGCTCTGGCTGCTAACTCTAAGGCTGTAAGCGGTAAGGAAGACATCGCTCGTGTTGGTACCGTTTCCTCCGGCGACGAAGTGATCGGAACTCTGATCGCTGACGCTATGGAAAAGGTCACCGCTGACGGCGTGATCACCGTAGAAGAATCCAAGTCTGCCGAGACCTACTCCGAAGTGGTAGAAGGTATGCAGTTCGACCGTGGCTACCTGTCCCCCTACATGGCTACCGACACCGATAAGATGGAAGCCGTTCTGGACGATGCCCTGATCCTGATCACCGAAAAGAAGATCTCCAACGTACAGGACATCCTGCCCCTGCTGGAACAGATCGTACAGTCCGGTAAGAAGCTGCTGATCATCGCGGAAGATGTAGAAGGCGAAGCACTGACCACCCTGGTTCTGAACAAGCTGAGAGGCACCTTCACTTGTGTTGCTGTGAAGGCTCCCGGCTTCGGCGACAGAAGAAAGGAAATGCTGCGTGACATCGCCATCCTGACCGGTGGTGAAGTGATCTGCGACGAACTGGGTCTGGATCTGAAGGAAGCTACCATCGATCAGCTGGGTCAGGCTCGTCAGGTCAAGGTCAACAAGGACAACACCATCATCGTTGGCGGTACCGGCGACAAGGACGAGATCGCAAACAGAATCGCCCAGATCAAGTCCGCTATCGAAACCACTACCTCCGACTTCGACCGGGAAAAGCTCCAGGAAAGACTGGCTAAGCTGTCCGGCGGTGTTGCTGTGATCAAGGTCGGTGCTGCTACCGAAACCGAAATGAAGGAAAAGAAGCTGCGCATCGAAGACGCTCTGAACGCTACTCGTGCCGCTGTAGAAGAAGGCATCGTGGCCGGTGGCGGTACCGCTTACCTGAACGTGATCGACGATGTGGCTAAGCTGCTGGAAACCGTGGAAGGCGACGAAAAGACCGGTGTACAGATCGTAGTAAAGGCTCTGGAAGCTCCCGTTCGGCAGATCGCTGAAAACGCCGGCTTCGAAGGCTCCGTGATCGTAGACAAGATCGTGTCCTCCGGCAAGAAGGGCTACGGCTTCGACGCGTACAACGAAGACTACTGCGACATGATGGAAAAGGGTATCGTAGACCCCACGAAGGTTTCCCGTTCCGCTCTGCAGAATGCAGCCTCTGTGGCCGCTACCGTACTGACCACCGAAGCACTGGTTGTGTCTCTGCCTGAAGAAACGCCTGCTGCTCCCGCTGGTGGCATGGGCGGCGGCATGGGTGGTATGTATTAATATCGCTCCGGCGCAAAAAAGCTATAACAAAATCCCCGGTGTGGCTGCGGCTGCATCGGGGATTTTTTTGCGAAGTCAGACGAGAGAGGATATTTTGAAGTCTGGTAGTGGAGCGGACCACCTCTCTTGAGGGAAGTATCCCTCTAAGAATTTCCCTTGCGGAAAATTCTTCCTGAAGTTTTGAGCGAAGTCAGACGAGAGAGGATATTTTGAAGTCTGGTAGTAAGAAGTCCGCCACCGAAGGTTAGTGGCTTGCAGGATTTGGTTTATATATCGCAGGCGGCGAAGACATCGGATTCGATATAGTCTACGTTTTGTGCCAGGCAGAAGTCCAGGGCCTCTTGGGTGTTGGCTGTCCACAGTCCCACCTGCAGGCCTTTTTCGTGGAAATCCCGGACGGTTTTGCCATCGATCCCACGATAGTCCATATCGATGTCAAAGCCCAGCGTCAGGCATTTCTCCACGTTCTCGTCCCGTTTACCGCAGGTGTACATGATGCCCAGGGTCGGGTACATTTGGTGGGCACGCAGGAGATTGTCAAACTGGAAGGATTGGAGGCTGCACTTTTCCAGGGTGTACACCTCTTTGGCCATCTCGAAGGCGGCGTGGATCCGGTCGTCCGGGAAGATGCCCTTGAACTCAATAAAGGCGATCACGTTCCCCTGTCGGCAGATCTCCAGATACCGCCGGAAGGTACACAGGTACTGCGTCGTATCGGTGTGTTCGTTGCGTAGCGGTTTGGCGGTCAGCTCGGCAAAGGTGTGGTCGGCGATGATCAGGGTAGATCCGTCGGCATAGGTCACCTCGGCATTGTGATTGACCACCAGCACGCCATCGCTGGTAAAGTGTACGTCGGTCTCGATGCCGTCGGAACCGTGGGCCAGAGCAGCCAAAAACGCTTCCTCGGTGTTGGCCTGGTAGCGGCCGGAGTACCCTCTGTGGGCAATAAAAGCAGGCATAGATTTGTGCTCCTTTCTTGTTTATGCTTCGTGGATGCCCTTTTTCCGCAGGAGACTGAGCAGGGCTTTTACTAAGTTTTTCAGATTGATCACTAGAATAGCGGCGGTCAGACCAATGGAGATCCAAAGCCAGCCGGGCACCTCTAAGATCATGACCGCTGTCAGTGCGATGAGCAGAATGCCGCTGGAGAGAAACCGGGGCAGGTCCCACGAAATGGCAACGGACGAACGGCTGTGAAAGGCACGGATGATGAACATGACAAAGTAGCTGAAGGCCGTGGAGATGGCAGCTCCCATGGAACCCATGGACTGGATCAGCACGATATTGCCCACGATGTTCAATACGGCACCGATCAGGATGGTCACGAAGGTAGCGATACTGCGCTTGTCCACCAGATACGCCGAGGTCAGGAAGTTTGCCAGGCAGCAGAAGGTGGTCGCCAGCACCAGCATGGGCACATACTGCCAGCCGGCGTAGTATTCTTCCGCTGCCAGCAGTGCCGTGGAGAGCTTGGCTGTGACGGTCAGTACGGCAGCACCGGCAAAGGCAATGGCCTGATAGACCCGTGCCACATTGGAGAACAGTCGCTCTCTTTCTTCCTTGGGCTGGTTGGCAAATGCGGAGATCTGCCAGGCATAGGTGAAAATATTGGATACCACGATCAGCATGGATGGCACCTTGTTGGCAACCGAATAGATCCCGTTGGCGCTTTCGCTGACGAGCCAGGTGATCACGAACCGGTCGGATATGTTGATGATCCAGCTACAGATGGTGGTGGGGATCAGCGGCAGTGCATAGAGCAGCATGGCTCTGTTGGTCTGCAGATTGTCCTTGCCCAGCACAGACGAAAGCGAAAAGGACTGCCACTGCTTGTCTCGGAGAATGTAGAAGAAGGCGCACACCACGTCTGCCAAAATGCTGGACAGCACGTATCCGGCAACACCCCAGTGGAACACCGCCAGAAACAGGATGTTCAGACCAATGGCCACGGCAGTGCACAGGATGCCACCTTCTGCGTACAGGCGCACATTGCCACAGGAACGGGCAAATTGGCTGCAGGCGGCATGGAAGTTGGCGGCGATCACGTAGAAGCATACCAGCAGTGTGTAGCCGCTGGTGAAGGGGATCAGGTCCAATAGTGGATAGAACGCCAAAAGCAGGGCAGAACCAATGGCGGTCACCAATATGCCACAGGTATAGACGGATCTTTTATCGGTCTCGCCGTCCAGACCAAACCGGATCACGGCATTGGCGATCCCGGCAGAGGCGATGGGGATGAGCAGATTTGACATTTGTACCACGTTGTCCATGATGCCGTATTCCGTGGTGGACAGGATCGAGGTGTAGAACGGCGTCAGAAAAAATACAAGCAGTTTCGAACCAAAGGTACTCAGTGCAATGAGCAGCGTGTCCGAAAGCAGCTTCTTGTAGACATTCATAAGCGTCTCCTTACTATTAGTGCATTCCTATAGTTGATGCTGACGAAATCAACCGTAAGCAACGTTAACTATAGTATACCACAAAATGGACGGATAGAAAAGAGGGTAAACGTAAATTGTTGCGAGAGAAATGCAGATGAGAAAATGGGCCGGGTTCGATTTTTCCCAAAATGCCCCTTGACGAACGGCGGTGGGTCATGTATAATAGATACATACTGTGGTGATACCATAGCACGCTCTGGATAGGGTGAAGGAGAGGGCATATATGAAGCTATTTGATTTTCGACATAGGACGCACGGGAAATGCGTTGGCGATAGATCGATGGGGATCGTGTTGGGCATTGCCTGCGTGGTGGGGCATCTTTTGGGGCTCACGGGCTGTTCGAATACGGAGGATCAGCTGGCGGCAAAGGCGATACCGATCGAGCTGGAAGGCTCTACGGCGGTCTGTGACGGTGCCGGTGTGCAGATCGAGGAGGGGCTGGTTACCATCACCCAGCATGGGATCTATCGGCTCAGCGGCACCTGGCAGAATGGGCAGATCCTGGTAGACTGTGCCGACAGCGGGGAGGTCTGGCTGCTGCTGGACGGGGCGGAGATCGTGAATACCAATGGTGCATGCATGTACGTGAAGCAGGCGGATCTGACCCATGTGGTGCTGGCGGCGGACAGCGTGAACCGGCTCACCGATGGGACCAGCTACACCTTTGATCCCGGCGACGACGAACCCGATGGGGCGCTGTTTGCCCGTGACGATCTGGTGCTGTCCGGCGAAGGGACGCTGGAGATCGATGCCAACTTCAAGTTCGCCATTGCTGCCAAGGATGACCTGACCATCGAAGGCGGCAGCTACGTTATCCAGTCGGTGGGACACGGGATCAAGGGCAAGGACAGCCTGGTCATCTCCGGCGGCAACATCTCCGTGGAAGCGGCAGGAGACGGGCTGAAATCCACCAATGCAGACGGCGGCACGGTCCGGATCACCGGTGGTGTGGTGGATCTGTTTGCCGGGGACGAGGGGATCCAGGCGGTGGCCGATGTGGTGGTCTCCGGCGGCGTTTTGACGGTGGACAGCAAGAACAACGGCATTCGTGCCGGGACGGTGCTCACGGTGTCCGGCGGTACGGTGTCGATCAATGCAGAGGACAATGCGGTGGATGCACCGGACACGAAGCATACCGGTGGGGTGCTGAGGATCGACGGAACGGAAATGGAATGATGTCGTTTGCGAAAAAACGACAGAGCAAGGAGAGGGCATGGAACGAAGGACGAAACGGGACTGGCTGCAGCAGGTGACGGCATTTTTGTGTGCCTTTCTGCTGCTGCTTTGTCCCATACTGATCACGGCGGGGCTGGCGATGGTGGAGGTGCTGGTGCTGGAAAGCGAGGGCGCACTGCCACAGGGACTGTCGGGCTTTTGCACGGTGGTGGTGCTGGCACTTTGGCTGGGGACGGCGATTTTGACCAAGCTGCGGCTGCACAGCACCCTATTTCGGGGGCCTATGCCGTATACCGGGCTGGTGCTGGCGGGACTGGTGCTTTTCTCGGTGCTGTTTTATGTGGTGGGCTTTGCCATGGAGCAGGAGGTGCTGCCCCTGGTGGAAGGGCTGTGGGCGGTCTGTCGGCTGCTGGGTGCGCCGGCTGCGGTGGCGGTACGAGGCGTACAGGGGCTGCTGGACTGTGAGATAGGCACGGCGGCTAT
Source organism: uncultured Ruminococcus sp. (assembly GCA_964463375.1). Lineage (GTDB taxonomy): Bacteria > Bacillota > Clostridia > Oscillospirales > CAG-272 > UMGS1696. Next base: position 18,556 of record CAYXBQ010000013.1, read on the forward strand.
GCTGACCTGTGGGGCGTATCTGCTCATTGGTCTGGTGGCGGCGTGGCCTGTGGCAGCAAAGAAGCAACAGAAGCGTAAGGCTAAGGCTGTGGCGTAAAAAAAGCAAAAAAAGACCTCTCCAAAGGTCCGTGGATCCGGTTGACGGATCTTACGGGCGGGAGAGGTCTTTTGTGTTTTGGTTTATACCTTTGCGTATGCCTTATTAGGCATGCCTTATTGGGCATAGGCATCGACGATCTTTTGCACCCAGGTCTCGTTGGCGGACATGTTCTTTGCCACGTAGGAGGCGTAGTCGAAGGATTTGGAGGACATGAGGGCGTTCATCATCTGAGGGAAGTTCTCGTTGCTGTACAGGTAGGAGAAGCCCAGCACCCGGTTGGCGAAAATGATGTCCAGCATGGCGGTGGAGTCCTCGTCGGTGGCGTACCGTCCCTTCAGTGCCGATTCACAATAGGCGGGCAGGATCATTTCGTAGCCGGAGATGGCCATGGCCTCGATGACGTAGCCCACCATATCCTTGTCCTGACAGGTCACGGGGACGGACACCGGGCGGTCTGTGGTGCCGGAGTAATACTTGCCCACGGATTCGTCCAGCATGGGCATGGGCAGGATACCGTACTCGATGTCTGTGTCCATAAGCCCCTGCAGCAGCCGACCGATCACGCCATAGGTACACATGCTGCTTTCGGCGGCAAAGATCCCGATGTAGCTGTCGCGGGACCAGTTGTCCACGGAGGTGGGGGAGTAGTACACGCCCTGGTTATCGTGGAACCAGTTGTAGACCTTCTCCATGGTGTTCACCAATCTTTCGTTCTCCACATCGATGTGGATGTCTGCGCCGTCCTTCTGGAAGACCTCGATGTTCCAGGCCTCCAGCCAGCAATAGGTGGTGCCGGAGATGGCAAAGCCGAAGAAATCCTCTACGGTGGATTCGCCGTCGCCGTTTAGGTCTACGTAAATATCCTTGGTCAGCTCGATCCATTTGTCCAGCGTCCATTTGTTTTCATACACCAGCTGATAGGGGTCCTCCACGTTCCGGTTCCGCAGCTCCGCTAGGTTGACGAACACGGCACGGGTGAACCAGTTGCCCAGGTACGAGGAATAGTTGGAGTACATGTACATCTGGTCGTTGAAGGTCAGGGCATCGGTGGTGAATTGGGGCCACCAGGGCTTGTCCCACTGGATATGGGGCAGCTCCAGCAGGTTCAGCATGTAGTTGCCGCTCATTTGCCGCTTGGCAGAGTTGCAGTCGTGGTCGATGGCCATATCGAAGGCGTTGTCACCGGCGTTGACGCAGGATTTGAAGGTGGGATTGGGGTCGGCCACCAGCTCCTGCCGAATGGTGAGGTTGGCAAGCTCCATGACCTTGGCATTGGCTTCAAAGACGGCATCGTTGACGATCTCGCCGTTCTGCTCCTCTGCGATCATATAGGGCTTGAATTCCTCCGTGTTCAGGATCACATAGTCGTAGCCGTTGTAGTCGGCACTGCCCAGATCGGCATACAGATCTACCGGCTGGGTCTCGCTTTCGGTGGCTGCGGTGGTGTCGGTGTCCACAGCGGCGGTGGGGGTGGTTTCCGCAGGGTCGGCACCGCAGGATACCAGTGGTGTGGTCAGGCACAGGGCTAAAAACAGAGCGGTCAATCGATTGGCTTTCATGGGGAGCCTCCTTTTGAAAATGTATGATATTGGGTGGGTGCCGCTGAACGGTGCTTATGCTGTGTAGGGGGAACGGCGTTACTGGGGCATAGGCTCGACGTCTATACGCATGGTCGTGCGCTGTACATCGGCACCACGGATCTCGATCATGTAGTCTAAGAACACCACGCCGCCTTCTTCGTCCAGATCCACATCGCAGCGGTGGGTGTAGGTGCAGGCCTCCAGGGGCATGGGCAGCATGGGAGAGGTGTAGGCAGAGGTATGGCGGCGGCCCTTTTCGCAGATCAGCGTGTTCATGAGATCCCCGGCCCGCTGGATCGTCAGGCTGTGGGGGTCGGCACGGTTGAACCGGATCACGTTGCGGGTCTTGCCCAGAGAGGAGCCGTCGGCCTCGTCGTAGGTCAGGGTGATCTGTCCCGGCATGACCTCCATTTCCGCCTCTGTGGTGAAGACGAACCGGTCGGTTTTGTCGCTGTTTTCCTGCTGGTCGAAGTATTCGTCGAGTATGTCCTCCAGGTACTCCATGTTCTTCATATCGTCCATGTCGTCCATATCATCCATGTCGTCGTACTCCATGGTATCCTCCGGCTCCTTTGAGGCCTTCTCCGGGTCGCACTTGAAGGGCATAGGCACAGGCTCCGGTTCTTCGGTGGGCAGGAGCGGGGGATCCATATAGCGGGGGACGCTGGAGAATTCGTCCAGTACGGCATCGAGGTCGGGCGAATGCCGGGACGGGAAGCGGTCGTACATAGAGAAGTCATGGTTGGTAGGCAGCACATGCTTGCTGGATATGCGTAGCTTTACAGGGATCGACATGGGAAAAACCTCCAAGAAATACGTAGTGAGAAATGGGTATTGGACGGGTTATTTGCGCATTTTTGCTTCTAATTTTTTGACAACGTACAGATAGGCCGGTACCAGCAGGATGCAGGCGGCGACCCAGGCGGCGGGGTTGGCGAAGCAGATGATGGAGAAGCCCCAGATGGGTGCGCCCAGAACGGCAACGGCACTGCGGGCCACCAGCTCGAAGATCCCGGCGATCATTGCCAAGGGGCCGTATTCCAGACCTTGCAGGGTGAAGCGGCAGACGGTCAGGGTACCCAGGAAGAAGTAGCAGCAGCTATTGACCCGGATGAAGTATTGGGCGTTGTCCATGAGGGCGAGCAGGTCGGGGTCGGCACGGTCTAAGAAGATCAGGGTCAGATATTTTCCGGCGAAGAACAGGAACAGGCCGATGCAGATGCTGTACACCACGTTGATCTTCATGCCGCAGCGCACGCCTTCCTTGACCCGGTCTATGTTGTTGGCACCCATATTTTGGCTGGCCCAGGTGGTCATAGCGGCACCCAAGGTATTGAAGGGCAGCAGCGCAATGTTGTGTACCTTACTGCCCGCCGTGACGGAGGCCACCAGCAGAGAGCCAAGGTCGTTGATGGATACCTGCACCAGCACGGAGCCGATGGCGGTGATGGAATATTGCAGTGCCATGGGCAGGCCGGACAAAAGCAGTCTGCCGGTGATCTTTGCATCAAAGGCCATCTCGTCCCGGTTGGTTTGGAGCATGGGGTAATGCTTACGGATGTAGAAGAAGCAGCCCAGCGCCGAGAACAGCTGCGATGCCACGGTCGCCAGTCCCACGCCCATCACGTCCATATGGAAGCCGATGACCAGCACCAGGTCTAAGACGATATTGATCAGCGAAGCGATGATGAGGAACACCAGCGGGGTACGGCTGTTGCCCAGTGCCCGGAGCAGCCCGGCGGTCAGGTTATAGAAGATGGTGGCGGGGATGCCCAAGAAGATGATCCGCAGATAGATATGGGAATCGGCAAAAATATCGGCGGGGGTATTCATAGCGATCAGCAGTGGATCCAGGATCAGGGACGTGCCGATCGTCAGCACCACCGCAAAGCCGATAGACAGGTAGATGGCGTGGTTGAGGCAGCGGCGGAGCATGGGATGGTCGTCGGCACCAAAGGAGCGTGCGATGGGGATACACAGCCCGGCACACAGTCCGTCCACGAAGCCGATGACCAAAAACAATATGGAGCCGGTCGCGCCCACGGCAGCCAATGCGCCTGTACCGACAAATTTGCCCACGATGGCGGCGTCCACCATATTGTACAGCTGCTGCATCAAATTCCCCAGCAGGATCGGCAGACAAAACCGCAGGATCAGCGACAGTGGCTTGCCTTCGGTCATGTTCAGTGTTTTATTCATGTTCTTTTTTGACTCCTTTTTTTCTTAGGAAGTGTAGTACCGTATATGGACGATTCGATCGTGGGCCCATGCCGCTATGCCGCCCTATTTTGCCCATTTGGCTTTGGCGATATTGTAGCCCACCACGCCACAGATCACGATGGCGGCACCGAGCAGGGCGGTCGTGCCCATGGCTTCGTGCAGGAACAGTGCTGCCCAGATGGGGTTCAGGATGGGCTCTAAGGTGGAGATCAGAGAGGCGGTCAGCGGGGGCGTATGCTCCAGGCCCTCTGCCATACAGATATAGGCACAGGCGAACTGGAACACGCCCAGTGCCAGAATAGCACCGATGGTGGGCATGGTGAAGTCTGTCTCCTGTAGGAGGGAGGGTGCGCCGATGATGGCACCGATGACGCAGCCCAGGAAGACCGAGGAAAGAGTATCGCTGCCGGGGAGCATTTTCATCATGAACACCACGGCAAAGGTCATACCGGAGGCCAGGGCCAGCAGGTTGCCAAGGAGAGAGCCGCCGGCCATACTGTCCATGAAGAAGCACAGCACGCCGATGGCGATGACGGGGATGGCGGCGATGTCCCATTTGTCCGGTTTTTGGCGGAATAAGAGCCAGCTATACAGGATGATGAACACCGGTGCGGTGTATTGCAGGATGATGGCGGAGGCGGCGGTGGTCAGCTTATTGGCGAACACATACAGGACGCTGGTGGCGCACATCATGATCCCGCCCAGCAGGACAGAGCGGTTCAGCACCACTTTGTGTCCACGCAGGCGCATATACAGGAAGATGACCACACCGGCGATGAGGGAGCGGGCACCATTGATGGCCATGGAGCCCCAGGGGATGGATTTGACGATCAGGCCGCCCAGAGAGAAGCACACGGCCTCGGCTAAGATCAGTAGAGGAGAGAGGGATTTTCGCATCATACAGGCTCCTTATGGGGTATGATTCATACGTGTACCGGCCGCAGGGTGGGTTCGATCACGTGCAGGTGGTAGGCATCTACTAAGTCCAGGGCTTTTTGGTATGCCGTGGGATCCACGATGGCGGCGGGGGTATGGGCATCGCAGCCGATCACCACATCTGCACCCATTTCGCCCACGATCTCCCAGAAGCGGGGATTGGGGTAATGCCGGTTGTCGCCGGTGCCAAGCAGGTTGATCTCCAGGGGCGTATGGGTATCGATGGCGCACCGGATCAGGCGGCTGTATTGGCGCACATATATGGACTTATCGCCTGTGAAGTTTTGCAGGTCGGGGTGCGCCACATAGGTGAACAGGCCGGTTTGCATGGCCTCGGTGACCTGATCCACGTAATCGGCAAGATAGCCCTCGTCGGTGGTCTGGGCACCGGAATAGCGGTGGGTATCCATTTCGTTATCGATGAAGTGCTGACCTAAGATCAGGTAATCGCAGGGGAACTGCCGGATGAAGGATAGTGTATCCTGAAAGATGGCGGGGTAATACTCCATTTCGTAGCCGAGAACTATCCGGATCCGATCCTTGTAGGTCTCCCGCAGGTCGGAGATGGTTTTGGTATATGCCTCGGTGACCTCCCGTTCCATGCGGAAGTGGGAATAATAGTCGCCCTTGAACATTTGGGGGGCATGGTCGGAGAAGCCCAATGTGGTCATGCCGCATTGGATGGCATTTTCGATATATTCGTTCTCGGTGCCATTGGCGTGGTGGCAGCGGTAGGTATGGGTATGGTAATTGACGTGCAGCATACGGGGGATTGGACCTGACTTTCTATTTGGATTTTGTATACAGTATAGCAGTAATATTGTAACACAATTTCCGGTGGATAACAAGAGGATGGGGGAATTTTTCGGAGGAAAAGAAAGTATTTTTCCGGTTTCCGGGATTTTTTTCAAAAAGGGGATTGACAAACGAATGTTCCTGTGGTATACTGATGCACAAGAAAAACGAATGTTCTAACATCTACGATTGTGGAACAGGGATACAACAACGACAAGAGAAGCAGGAGGAAGGCTACGGAAACGAAGCAGGTGATCGGTCTTTGCGCTGGCTGCGGAGACGGGATCGAAGAAGGAGAATTTTGTTATTGGATCGGGGAGCAGTATTTTTGCCGCAGCTGCATAGAGCGGTCTGCGTTGATCGCCGGGGAGGGCTACGACATGCGTAGTGGCTTTCGACGACGGCCATTGGGGCAGATCGGCTGCTTTCGGGAAGAAGAGATGGTATTGGTGACGAGAAGCAATGGAGCAGAAAGGAGACTGTAGTATGTCGAGACCGGTAAAAAAAGCAAGGCAAGCCATTCATGTGACCTGTGCAGAGGCAATGGAGTGGCTCGATCGTTTGTCGTGTATGGAAAGTGCGCTGGAAGCCGCAGAGCAAACGCCGGAAAAGCGCCGCATGTTAGAAGACCGCATACGCTGGCTCCGGCACGGCTTGGCGATCCTCACCGAGGAAGAGCGCAATATCCTTCTCTGGACCACGGAGGGCTGCACGGTGGACGAGCTCTGTGCCCGCACCGCCCGTGAAAAATCCTCCTTCTACAATGTCCGCAAGCGTGCCATGAACCGCTTTGCCCTTGCCCTCTTTGGCCGACTGCGGTGAAGGGGCAGCAGAGAGCTTTAGATATGACCCCATTTTTAGACGGTACGATCCTGTGCCGTCTTTTTTTGCGGCTTACAAATGTGAATGGAATATGAATATAAAATGATAATAGGATGAATATTCGCCTTGCCGGTGTGGCTGTATCCTGAGGGTTTGGCTTGTGAAACGGGTGTTCTTTTTTCGGTGGAAAATCCGTGGAAAAATTGCGGACGACAAACGCTTTCTTTTGTGGTATACTATAGACACAGCAAAAAACAAGCGTTCTGAAAACGTGAACGGAAAGGAGGCAGAAACGTGGAAGAAAACGAGAATGGGTCGTCGGTGTGCAGCCAGCGGCAGGTTTTGCAGGAGCTGTTGGACACCGGGTTCAGCGGAGAAACGGATATGGCGGTCTTTCGGGAGCGGCTTTCGCTGGATGGGGACATCTGGGATGGCTGGCTGCGAGAGGGGCGGCTGCCGGGGGAAGTGGTGCGGCTATCCAAAGGCATGGCAGAGATGCATGCGCCGTGGGTCTGGGCATCGCTGCTGAAGCTCACGGCAGACGGCAACGTGCAGGCGATGAAGCTTTACTTTGAGCTTTGCAAGCAGGACACGGCGGCGGTGATAGCCGGGGTGCCGGACGGAGAGATCCTACAGCTGCGGCGAGAGATCTTTGACGAAAGGGCTGGTGAGGCGCAATAGGGAGCTATCAATTTGGGGAGAAGCACCGGGCGTACATGCGGCGTGCCATGGACTCTGTGATCAACGTTGCGGAAGGGGCGGTGCGGGCCGGGAAGACGGTGGACAATGTGTTCGTGTTTGCCGCCTGCCTGGAGCATTCTCCCGACCGGATCCACTTGGCGACCGGCTCCACCATAGCAAACGCACGGCTGAACCTTGGGGACTGCAACGGCATGGGGCTGGAGCGGATCTTTGCGGGGCGGTGCCACTGGGGACGGTACAAAGGGAACGAATGTCTCTATGTAGACACGGCGGTGGGAGAGCGGGTGGTGATCTTCTGCGGGGGACGAAATGCGGATGCCTACAAGCGGATCCGGGGGAATTCCTACGGCATGTGGATCGCCACGGAGATCAACCACCACCACGACAGCTTCATCAAGGAGGCGTTCAACCGGCAGCTGGCGGCAAAGGGACGGAAGGTATTCTGGGATCTGAACCCATCGGCACCGGCCTCTCCCATCTACCGAGACTATCTGGACAAATATGCGGCATCCACGGAGGCGCATTTTTACAACTATGCCCACTTCACGATCCGGGACAATCCGGTGATCACGGAGGAGCGGCTGGCAGAGATCGTGGCGCAATACGACCCGGATTCGGTGTGGTACCGGCGGGACATCTTAGGCCAGCGCTGTGCGGCAGAGGGACTGATCTACCGGATCTTTGCAGACGACCGGTCAGTCTTCACCATGGCCACAGACCAGCTCCCGCCCCTGCGGCACATCAACATCGGCGTGGACTTTGGCGGGAATCGCTCGAAAACTACGCTTGTGGCGGTGGGCTTTCCGGAGGCGGGCGGCATTGTGGCACTGGCGGATCATGCCATACCGGGTGGCAAGGGCGAGATCGATCCCGGCCGGATCCAGGACGAATGCCAACGGTTTTGTGACCGGGTACGGGCGATGGCACCGGGGGTACGGCTGAAGTACATGTTCTGCGACAGCGAAGCCCAATACCTGATCAACGGACTGCGGCGGGCGATGGCAAGGCTCCCCGGCTCTCCCCAGGTGTTGGACTGTGCCAAGCGGCCGATACTGGATCGGATCAGCTTTGTGCTGGGGCTCATGAACCGGCATAAATTCCACCTGACACCGGCCTGTCCCCATTTGGCAGAGGGACTGGCGCAGGCGGTGTGGGTGGAGGGTGAGGATCGGCGGAAGGATGATTTCACATCGGACATCGACATTTTGGATGCCTTTGAATATGCCATTGAGCGGTATATGGGCAAGGTGTGAACGGAAAATTTTGCAAACAGGAAAGGAGAAAAACGAGAACAATGATCGAACAAGAGCTTATGGAACTGGTGGCGGAGAACTACGGCTGTGCTGTGGATCCGCGAATGTATGAGAAGATCGGCGTGTGGGAGGATTGGTGGCGAGGCAGCGTGGAGGGCTTCCACACCTACCTGGAAAGTGCCGCCTTTGGCAATCCGGTGAGACGACGGATGTACGGTCTGCGGATGGCAAAGAAGGTATGCGAGGACTGGGCAACGCTGCTGCTGAACGACCGGACCTATCTCCGGCTGGAGGATGCACAGGCAGAGGCCTGGGTGGAGCAGGTGCTGTCGGAGGGGGACTTCTGGCGGCGCAGCAACTATCTGGTGGAAAAGACCTTTGCCACCGGTACCGGTGCCTGTCTGATCCGGGTGGATGGGATCGGGGCAGAGGAATGGCGCGCCGGGGACAATGCCTTTGTGGGAGAGGATCCGGAGGGCACGGTGCTGCTGCGGGAATGGCTGGGGCAGGAGCGTGGGATCCACGGCTTTTCCCGAGACGGACACCCGGTGCGGATCTGGTTCGACTTCGTGGATGCGGGGCAGATCATTCCCATTTCCGTGGAAGGCGGGCAGATCACCGAGGCGGCCTTTGTCTCCCGGATCACCCTACGGGGCAAGGACTACGACTACTTAGAGGTACACCTGCGGCAGACCGACGGCTACACCATCCACAACCGGTACTTCTGCCGGGAGAAGGGAAAGTACACGGAGGTCTCTCTGCCGGATATGCCGTCCCGGGAGATCCGCACCGGCTGTCCCTATCCCTTCTTTGCCATCCTGACCCCCAACATCCAGAACACCACGGCCCACTGCGGCGGTCTGGGACAATCCATCTACGGCGATGCCCTGGACTGTCTGCGGGGCGTGGATCTGGCGTTCAACAACTTCTGCCGGGATCTGCGGCTGGGGGGCAAGAAGGTATTCATCAACCATTCCTTGATCCAGCGGGACGACAGCGGCAATCTGTACACCCCCGACGACGTGGCACAGCAGCTGTTCATGACGGTGGGAGACAGTGACCTCAGCGATACGCCGCTGATCGAGGAGCACAATCCGTCCCTGCGCACCGAGGAGAACCGGGATGCGGTACAGGCACAGCTGGACTATCTGTCCTTCCGCTGCGGTCTGGGTACCAAGCACTATTTGTTCTCCAGTGCCATGGCGAAAACCACGATGACCGCCACCCAGTACACCGGGGAACGGCAGGATATGCGGCAGAACTGTAGCAAGCACGCCCAAAACGTGACGGCGTATCTGACCCATGTGCTCCGACCGCTGCTCTGGCTGGCTGTGCGGATGCTGGGCAAGACCTTTGCACCCGGCGGGATCCGCATCGACTACGACGACAGCTACTTCATCGATGCCGAGTCGGAGCGGGCACGAGATCTGCGGGAGGTCGAAGCGGGACTCATGGAACCGGCGCAGTTCCGCAAGCGTTGGTACGGAGAAGCATTGATAGCGAAAGGAGGTGCATAAGATGGACGAGCAGGAGATGGAAAGGGTCACGCCCGATGATGCTACGGTCGTTGGACCGGCAGAGGTGTCGGAGACGATCGAGCAGCTACAGGCGGCACATGAGGCCAAGCTGCGGCAGGTGCGGATCGATGGGGAGGTGCGGTACGTGCTGGCGAAAATGGGTGCGAAAAACCCGGCGCTGGCGGCAAAGGTGCTGGATCTGTCCCATGTACAGGCGGACGACGAGGGTGTGGTCGGCGTGGAGGAAGCGGTACAGCAGCTCATGGTGTCCGATCCCTATTTGTTCGGGCTTTCCATGGGTCCCGTAGGTGGCGAACGCTCCAGTGGCGGTATCCATGGTACCCAAAGACGGGACCCCGGCAGTATGTCCGACCGGGAGTATTACGCCATGGTCATGGGCAAGCGTTGACGACACACGCCATCGAAAGGGGGTGATGGGATCTACCGCATAGGACGTGCGGAAAACGGTTCTTGACCGAACACGGTCACACAAAACAGAGGGAAAATACCCCGAAAACTACAATTTTTCAAAACAGAAAGGAAAAAACATATGAACAACATGCTTACAGTACAGCAGATCGCAAGAGAGACCCTGACCCGCCTGACGGACAATCTGGTATTTCCGTCTCTGGTATATCGGGATACGGGAGACGAAAACGTGGCACATCCGGGGGATTCGGTGCTGATCCGTCGTCCGGTGCGTCTGGAGGCCAAGGAATTTGACCAGACCGATGGGGTGGAGATCCAGGCCATCAAAGAAGAGGCCGTGGAGGTGAAGCTGGACAAGCTGGCTACGGTGGATGCCGCCATCACTGCCTGGGATGCCTACGACGAGGAGACGGTGCGCCGGGTATTCATCGAACCGGCTGCGGCGGCACTGGCCGAAAAGATCAACCGAGACGGTCTGGCACTCTACAAGGACATTTGGCAGGTGGCAGGGACTGCGGGTACGGCTCCCGATGGACTGGACGACCTGGCAGGGGCTGCCTATGCGCTGGACAAGGCAAGGGTGCCTACCGACCGTCGTGCCGCTGTGTGGAGCCCGCTGGCAACCTCCCACCTGAAGCAGATCCCGGCGGTGGTCAATGCGGAAAAGTGCGGGGACAACACGGCGCTGCGTACCGGTGCCATTGGGCAGGTCTTCGGCATGGAGCACTACATGAGCCAGGCCGTGGTACACCATGCAGCGGGTTCTCTGGCGGGCAGCGGTATTTCCATGACCGTTTCGGCTGTCTCCGGCAATACCATCACCATCACGGGTGCCAGCTCCATGAACTTCAAGAGCGTATGCGCCGGGGATATTCTGACGATCGAAGGGCAGACCTATACCGTCGTGGCAAATGCCATGGGCAGCGACACCACCGTGCAGGTGCAGATCGCGCCCGCATACACCGGTGCCACCGGCAAGACCGTGACCATTTCTCCCTCCCACGATGCCAACTTAGTGTTCCATCCCCATGCCTTCGCCTTTGTCACCAGACCTTTGTCTGCACCGGCGGGCGTGGAATCCTATGTGACCACCTGGAACGGTCTGTCCCTCCGTGTGGTGCGTGGCTACGACCTCCGTTACAAGAAGGAGATGCTGTCCATGGACGTGCTCTACGGCTTCAAGACGGTATATCCCGAGCTGGCGGTGCGATACATGGGCTAAAGGAGGACAGGTCGGATGGTAGACTATACGTTTTACCAGTCCTCCTACGGCGGCACCCTGCCTCGACCCCTGTTTGCGGCCGGGATACGGCGGGCAGAGGAGACCATCCTCGCACTGCTGTATCCCCGCACCATGGGGGATCTGGACACGGCACAGGAGAAGCTGGTGCGGCTGGCGGTATGTGCCCAGCTGGAAGCGGGACTGGACAAGCCGGTGACCACGACAGAAAGCGGCGGCGCACGCACCACACTGGCGCCGGGACTGCTCAGGGTCCATGGGATGCCGGTGGCAGCGGGGGCTGTGGCGTATCTGCGGCAGGCGGGACTGGCCGGTGGCTGGGTATAAGGAGGATAGCACATGGAGAACACATGGACGATCTTTCACCGCAGCGGCCGCTACACGGCAGACTACAAGCCCATCTGGCAGCGGTACGGCTGCTATGGCGGCGATGCCCAGGTGGTGGTAGGCGCGGATGCCGATGGGAGCAGGCAGGATCGGGTACAGCTGCGGCTAACTGCCCACAGCGTGCGGATCGTAGATGAGGCGGGACAGGTCGTTTGTTTGACAGAGACGGGGATCGGGCCGGGAGATCTGCTGGTGCCGGGGGCTGTCACAGAGCCGGGTGTGGTCTCGTATCGGATCCAACGGGTGACGGTGCTGTCGGGACTGGGGCTGCTATGTGGCTGGCAGATCACGGCGGCATGACAGAAAGGAGGAAGCATGCAGGAGCTTGGAGGGCTGCTTTGTCAGCTATGTGAGCATTTGAACGAGGCACTGGATGGAGCGGTGCGGTTTCTGCCGGGGTCTGCGGAGGGCGAGCTGCCGGTGGAGGGTGGCTACAGTGGCTGGGTGCGGCTGCGGACGGAGGCGGTGGTGACCCGATCCTACGTGGACGGCACCTATCGGCAGGAGATCCCCTTTGGGGTATACATCCGCATCGATGGCAGTGATCCGGCGGCACACGTGGCGGTACTGGATCGGTTTGGGCTGGTTACGGCGGCACTGGAGACCTTCTCCGGCAGGAGCGTGGGCTGTAAGCTGGTACAGCTGCCGGGGATCGAGAAGCTGGAGAAGGGCAGTGCCGTGGTCTACCGGGCGGGGTATTGTCTGATAGCGTGCTGAAAGGAGGTGAGATATATGGAAGAAAACAAGCTGGTGGGGCGGTCGCAGCGGCGGCATTATCTGAACACCGGCACAACGGAGCAGCCGGTATGGTCGCTGATCGGGGAGGGGTTCACGGAATTCACCCAGTCTCTGCGGCCGATCTGCTATCACAGACGGTACATCCATGAGGGTGTCAAACGGACGGATGTGACGGGGTATGCGCCGGTGGTGCAGTATGCCTTTGAGGTGTACACCCACTGTGCGGCCAGTACACCCCTGCGGCGGATCGCAGACAGAGAGCTGACGGGCAGCGATGCCTGGGTGGAGATCTGCACGGTGGATCTCTTTGACGAAACGGAGGTGTCCGGGGTATGCCATGCCTCGGTGCGCACCTATTCGGTGATCCCGGCAGCATGCGGCGAAGGCACGGATACCCTGGTCTACACCGGCACCCTGCACGCGGTCACGTCCCCGATCCAGGGAACCTTTGTGGTCTCGGCGGGGGTGTTCACGGCGGTTTGAGGTTAAAAAAATACCACCCATGGAGCCTATACACGGGGTCTATGGGTGGGGAAAGGAGGAGAGATGGAGCGGAATTGTGTATGGAAATGGAATGGGAAGGTATATCGGTTTGATATTTTGGATGCAGACGATATGTGCCGGCTGATCACGGGACTGACGGTGTGCAGGGCGGCACTGGCCAGACTGCGGCAGGATGGGGATGCGGACTTAGAAATGGCGGCCCACAGCGAGATCCTGCGAGATTTCTTTGATACGATCTGGGGAGAGGGCGTGGGGGCGGCACTGTGTGGTCGTAGCTGCTCCTCCGCCTATTCGCTGGCGTATCTCGATTTCATGGATCATGTGGATGCACAGCTGGATTGGCTGGAGGCGATGCTGGACGAGGCAGAAAGACGCTATCGCAGAATGGGAGCGGCACTGGGATGGAAATGATAGAGAACACGATCTGGTATCGAGGCAACGCAGGCACGATCCTGGTGGACGGTGTGGAGCTGCCGGTGGAGACGGATCATCGGGCGGTACTGCTGTTCTGGCAGCTTTTGCAGGACGGCACCTTGCCCATGGTGGTGCGGACACGGCTGTTTTCCCGATTGGCGGTGTCGGCGGGGGCAGAGGCGGTGGATCCGGCAAGGCTACTGACGGCACTGCTTGCCTTTTATGGCTTTACGACCGGACAAGGGGTGCCGGGACGACCCCACTTCGATCTCTGGTACGACGGGGAGCGGATCGTGGCATCCTTCCGGGCGGCCTATGGGATCGATCTGTTGGAAACGCCACTGCACTGGCACCGGTTTTTGGCACTGCTTCGGCAGCTGCCGCCGGATACGGTGTTCATGCGGGTGGTGCGGTTGCGGCAGCTGGATCTGCGGGAGATCGAGGATGACACACTGCGGTATCGGCTGCGGCAGGCCAAACGGGCGGTACAGCTGCCGGATACCCTTTGGAAAGGAGAATATTATGGAACAGGAACCCATGGATGCTTTGCAGGAACGGACACAGGCGGTGCTCACGCTGTTGGAGGCTTTGCCGGTGTTCGAGGAGATGACGCTGTCGCTGCCACTGGAGCTGCGGCAGATGCCGGTGCTTCCGGTATCGGTGTTTCCGATGTCGGTGTTGCCGATGGGAGAGACCATGGCTGCGTCCGTGCAGGAGCCGAGGACGAGCGGGCGTGGCAGTCCCTATGCGCAGGTGCGGGCGCAGCAGCGGCAGAGTGAGCTGCTTTTACGAATATAGAACAAAGGAGGTAAACGATGACATATGCAATACGGATCACGGATCCGGCCAGAGGTCGCACGTTTTTGGTGTCGCCGGAGAAGGAAGCCCACATGCGGCTTTTGGAGGATGGCCTAAACGGCTTTGGTGCCACGGAGCTGTTTGTGGAGACGGAGCCCTATGCCGATGGAGCCGGCGGACATCCGGTGAACCGGCGGTTCGGAGAGCGGCATTTGTCCCTGACCGGTGAGCTTGTGGGGGACGAAGGGGAGCTGCGGCGGCTGCTGTGCAGTATGCTGGATCCCAAGGAGACGTTGGAAATGGAGATCACGCTGGGGGAGGTGACCCGGTGTATCGGTGTGATCCCCTGCGGCAAGCCCCGCTTCCACCAGGCGAATTTCTACACGCCCACGGAGGTATATCTGCCCTTTGTGGCACCGGATCCCTTTTTCCGGGATGCGGTATCCAGGGAGGTGCATTTCCGCAGCACCACGCCGCTGTTCACCTTTCCGCTGAACTTTATGGCGGGTGCGGGCATGACGCCGTCTCTCTACCGGACAACGGAGACTGCACTGGTGGTGAATCCGGGGGATGCGGACTGCGGGCTGGTGGCGCAGCTGACGGCACGGGGCGGTGCGGTGGTCAATCCTGCCATTTGTCTGGGAGAGCGATACATCCGCTTGCAGACCACGTTGGCCGATGGGGAGACGGCGCAGATCGATACCCGTCCCCGGTGCAAGGATCTGACCATCGACGGTGTGCGCTCCTTCACCTTTCACCGGGACAGCGATTTCTTTCTCTTGGCGGTGGGGGAGAACACGGTACAGGTGACGGCGGAAACGGGACTGGCGAACCTATCGGTGCAGCTGGCCTACACGCCGTTATACTATGGCATATAAACGAAAAGGAGGATACCATATGGAAAAATGGAAGGCTTGCATCCGGGCGTTTCGAGATGCAGTCAAGCAGGCATGGACTACATTTGTGGCAGCTTTGCGCAGGTTGGCACTGACGCTCTGGGGAGACATCCGGGCCGTGGGTGCCATGGTGGTGCAGCTTTGGCACAAGTGGCTCGGCTAAAGGAGGGGGCAGATGGAGCTATACTTTTTGGATGCCGCACGCAAGGCCATATCGCCCCCCATGGACACGGCTACCTCGGTGGTCTGGTCCCTGCGGCTGGGGGAATGCGGTACCTTTGCGGTGGAGCTGCCCCTGACCATGGGTGCGTACAAGGCGGCGTACACCAGCGGAGAGCTGCTGTCTCTGGCAACGGCGGCGGCCTATCTCTGTGACCGGCAGTACTGCGGGCGCATCGAATCGGTGGTGTGTCGGGACCATGTGCTGCGGATCGAGGGGCGGCTGTTGGCGTGTCTGCTGTACGACAGAGTGGCCAGCGCCGATACGGTCTACACCGGTACGGTGGGACAGGTGGTGCGGCAAGCGGTGACCGATTGGGCAGGGGATATGGAGCTGACGCTGCCAACGTCTACTTCTCTGGGAGAGGATACGGTGCAGGTGACGCTTTCCCGGGGCAGCTCCCTTGGCAAGTGGCTGCACGCACTGCTGTTGCCCTACGGTGCCGGCTACACCATCGAGATGACGGAGGACGGCGGGCTGGCGTTTGGCGTGTATGCCGGGGTGGATCGGAGCCTGGACAGCGGACCGGGGGTGAGTCGGGCGATCTTCAGTGAGGACTTCGGCAACATTGCCGGGCTGGAGACGGAGGTGTACCGGTCGGCGGTGCTGGAGCGGCTCTATGTGGAAGGCAGTGACGGTACGCTGGTACAGGCGGAGACCACAGGCCCACACAGCTGGCGGCGGGAGAGCTACGTGAAAGCATCAGACATACGCCCCAGTCAGTTTGATACCACGGCGGCCTATCAGGCGGCACTGCAAGCCAGAGGCAAGGCGCTTTTGGCAGGTAAGCAGGAGATCACCCGCCTGACCTGCATGGGGGAACACGCCGCCCTCCCCCGCTACGGCACGGACTACCGGCTGGGGGACATCTGCGAGATCCAGAGCGACACGCTGGGGATCCGTTGTGCCCTGCGGTTGACGGCGGTGGATGTGGTCTACGAAGGCGGCACGGTGAAGCTCTACCCCTTTTTCGGCGGTACGGTGGATCGGGTACGCACAATATTATATTAAAGGAGGAAGAATATGCAGACAACGATCGATGTGCTGGGTGGGATGTTTGATTCCACTACAGTAGTAGAAACAGTAGACGGATTTCCCAAGGGGGACAAGGCAGTGGATGCGGCATTTTTTGCCCAGATGATGCAGTGCTTTTACACCGATGGGGTGGTACGACCGGCGGCGGGGCATTTGCAGGTACAGCCCGGCGAAGGGATGCGGGTACAGGTCACGGCGGGGTGCGGCTGGATCGACGGCCACATGGGCTGGGTACAGGAGACTGCCACTGCCTATGTAGAAGCCGGACACAGCTATCTGGTGACCCTGCGGCTCCACAGGACCGATGGCAAGTTCACCCTGTGCTTCTTAGAGGATCAAAGCGGCATCACCCGAAACGACACGATGTGGGAGCTGCTGTTGGCGGTGGTGACGGTGCCGGGGAATGCGGTGGCGGTGACAGCTGCCATGATCCAGGACAAGCGCATGGATGGGACGGTGTGCGGTGCGGTGAACTCCCCCATCGATGGACTGGATGCGGTGTCCTATGCGGCTGAGGCAGGCTCCGTTGGGGGGATCGCCGGGACTGCGCTGGTGCCCAAGAGCGGCTGCCACATGACGGGGCTGTTGTATGCGAAAAACGACACCACAGGGCTTCCCACGGTGCGCAATATCCGCTATGGCACGGCACTGCCTGCCGCCATGGAGGACGGCGAGATCTTTATTCTGTTGGCAGAGGAGGCGTAAAGCATGCGGGATTATGCAAGCACGACCATGACCTGCGTGGGGCAGTATCTGGGCAATACACTGAAGGTGGGCGGCACGGCCTTCCAATTTGCCCTGTACCGGAATGGGGTGGGAGAGCAGCTCTACATCGTGGTGGGCTGGTATCCGGGCACCACCGGGCAAGGGGACCTGACCACGCTGCTGCAATGCACGGTGAACGGCACCACATATGCTTTCACCACCCGGGAAGGCTGGGACGATCCGGTGTGCGTGGTGCCCTATCTGTTAGAGGAGTCCGACACAGCGACCTATGCCCTCGTGCCCGCCAACAGCCGGATCAACATGACCTATAACGGCAACAAAAAGACGGAATATAGGCTCAGTCCCGGTGCCTACACCACGATGCCCACCTTGACCCTGACCGGTATGCCCACCCTGTACGGCAACTACAACCACACGGTGCGGTGGAACCTGACGGCGGCAGACGATTGCAACGGCTGGGTGGTGGGCATGACGATGCGGGTGCGGGAGAGCGGCGGACAGACGGTGACGGAAACGGCTTTGTTCTCGGATAAGACCTATGTGTACTACACCCTACAGACGGATGGCACCATCGTGGGGAAGGAGGTGTGTCTGGTATTGGAATATCGTTCCTTCCCCCGGGATTGGAATGGGTACGACCAGGGAGCCTTTGTGACCCGGAACCGATACACCACGCCCTGGCAGACCGTGAGCCGGGACGCAGCCATACCGCTGGCACCAACGGGACTGACCACCTCGCTGCTGCTGGCGGGCGGCAGGGTGCTGGTGCGCTGGAACGGGGTCACGGATCCGCTGAACACCATATCGGGCTATCGGCTGGAGCGGTGCATCAATGGCGGTAGCTACAAGAGCCTGTACAGCGGCACCTCCACCCAGTTTCGGGACACACTGCCAAATTCTGCCAAAAGTGTTGTCTATCGGGTGTGTGCCGTGAACAACCGCAGTGCCGTTTCCCCCTGGACGGACAGTGGCAGTTTGGCGGTAGCCCAGTCGAATTTGTACGTGGCGAAGGACGGCAAATGGGTCCGTGCTGCCGGCGTATGGATCGGAGACAAGCGTGCGTCGCCCATGGTGCAGGTAGGTGGAAAGTGAGAGGGGCTTGACAACCTCCCCGGAGCATGGTAAAATATGCGCAAAAGGGAAGGGAGATAGCCATGTATTCGTTCGATAAAAATGTAGTACTTGATTTTTCTGATGTAAGATATTACGCTGACATGCATCAGATATTGAAAAAACCCTTTGATTTTCCGGCGTATTACGGAGAAAACTGGGATGCCTTTTGGGACTGCATGACAGATATTGCGCTGCATGACAGATCATGCAGAGATGGATGGGATCACGGTGGAGGTGCGAGGACTGCGGCACTTAGGAGAAGCACTGCCGGGTATGCAGACACAGCTGGTGCAGATCTTGCAGGAATGGAAGGGATACTTAGGCAAGGACAGGGAGAATTGGGTACACATTTACGTGATCGAAGGCAGCCACGAAACGGAGCTTACGGCGATTGTGCCGGATGATCACTAAATGACAAAATAGAGAATGCCTGCGGTAATGCGTATGAAACAGTACCGGCAGGCATTTTCTATGGACGTGATTTCATTCTTACCACATAGGCCATTCCGGGGACACGGGGGACGAGCCGTCGGGTAGGTCGGGGATGGCGGCGTTGTACAGGTGGGGCGAAAGCGTACCGTTCCAGAACAGCGGCGGTGTCGGCGGCGTAGCGGTAGGGGCAGCGTTTGTGACCTCGGCATTTTCTGCGGTGGGTGCAAGGCTGGCGGTGTCTACGGCGGACAGGATGGCATCGGCCGGGATCTCACCGGTCCAGCGGTGGGTCAGCTCTCCTTGTTGCAAAAGCAGCAGCGTGGGTGTCTGCCGCACGACCCATGCGTTGGCAAGGGTCTTTTCGGTGTCCACATCCACTTGACCGATGGGCAGTGTGGGACGGGCGGCGGCAACGGTGTCCAGTACCTGTGCCATACGCCGACAGGGTGCGCTGTTCTGGGCATAAAAATCCACCAGCACGGGCGTGTCGGCATGGGCAAAGGCGGCAAAATCGGCGGTATGCAGGTCGGTAACGGGCATGGCAGTTCTCCTTTTTGGGGGTTGCCATTAGTATGGGTAGGTTTTGTGGGAATATGCAGGGCACGTTTGCAAATCTATTGACAGCTATAGGAATATCCGGTATAATAAGGACACCACCGAACAATGCACGTTGATGGCACATCTGCTTGCATCTGTTCCATCAGAATTGTGCGGTGAAAAACACACCAAAGGAGAAAAAGCATGGAGTATTCCGTTTCTTTATACTATGCAGGCGACAATATCCAGTGCAAAACCGTAGACCTGTGTCGTGGAGAGGACGACTACAGGCAGGTGTATATCGTGGACGATGGCAAGCAAAAGTTGGTGATCAAACGGGTGTCCAATACCTTTAGTGACAAGCGGCGGATCGAAGGCTGGTTCCGGCTCATGGAAGCATATCGGCAGCTGGGGATCTACTGCCCGGCGGTGGTGCCAAATCGGTTTGGCGAATACATCCATCGGGACACGGTAGACGGGCGGGATTACTACACCTATGCGGAAGAATTTGCTGCGTACCCCATTGCGGAGGATGTAGGTGAGGCGCATTATACGGATGCGCTGGGACACGAGTCCTTCATGCCGGATGTGTTGCGTTCCCTTGGCAAGGTTGCGTCTGCCCGACTGGATGTGGTCGATTGGCCGTCTGCCTATTGCTTGCTGGAACCCTTTTGTGCGCCGGATACCACGGATGAGGCAACGGAGTGCGCTGAAAGGTTTGCGGACTATGTGCGAAAAAATCTGCCGGCATATCTGCCACGGACGGAGGCGCTGCGCAGTCTATTCTACAAACGACAAGCCGAGGTACGGGAACTGTACGACACGTTGCCCACGTCCTGTTTCCAGGCAGACTTGAACAGCAGCAATATTCTCCTGGACGAAAACGACCGCTTTGCCGGACTGATCGACTTCAATCTGTGCGGCAGAGAGCCGATCTTAAACTATGCTATGCGAGAAGCACTGTGGGGCGATGCGGACAAGCGGTTGTTTGGAGAAAACAATAGTCGGCTGTATCTATACGACAAAGACTTGGATGCGCTGCGAATGGAGCTGTTTCTCACAAACATGGGCTATATCGGAGAGACGTACACGTTCAGCGAAGCGGAAAAAGCGGCGTTTCCGGTACTACTACGGTACATGAACAGCTTTTGGTGGTTCCATCTGGATGAGATCGCACGTGTACACGAGGATCCCAAAATGGTGGAAGCTTTGCTGGATGCGCTGGAGTGGGCGATGACAAGGGATGATATACGGATCTGATCAGAGCATGAACATGAAAAAACCGCAGGGGCTACCTACGGTTTTTTTGTATTGGATTCACTTGGTAAAATCGATGTGCCATTCTCCCGAGAGGGTCAGGTGCAGGGCAGCCGGGGAAACGAGGATCTCCTCTCCAAAGTCTACATCAATGGAACCGTTGCGGATCCTTTTGTCTCCCAGACCCACGATGTCCTTGTGATAGGCTACGATGTTGTCGTACGTGGACCCACTGGAACTGCCGGCATACCGAACCTCTGGCGTATCCGCAGCGGCATAGGCAGGCTCGATACGGACATGGGTGACGTTTTCCGTGAAGTCGTGGTGGTCTATCGTGCCGTCCATGCCGAATGTATAGGTACGGTTGTTTTCGTCATAGAAGCCGGACAGGGCGTTGATATGCAGCTGCACGCCGCCAATATCCCACACCACGGTATCCGTTTCCACCGTTTCGCCAAAGGCCGGTACGGTCAAGGCGGTCTCCGGCAGATCAAACAGCTCCTCTACGGCGATGGACGTGCCAAATCGCAATTCGACTTTGTCTACGGCAATGGAGGCAACGGGAGCGGACAGCCGTTTGTCCATGGTCAGGACGTTTTCTAACTTGTAGGACAGCATATCGGACGTATCGTTGGGGGTACTTACCGTGCGGCTGCTTTGGCTGTGGGTCACATAGGTGTTGCCTTCCACATCGGTGACGGTCACATTGCCCACGATGCTGGCAGAGACGGAATTGGCATGGGACTGCCAGAACGCCATGTTTTCGCTTTCCGGCTCTAAGATCACGTCAAACACCAGCTTATCCGAGCCTTCCGACATGGGGAAGCAGATCAGCGTGATGCCGTTGTCCGTGGGGTAGCTGTAGTCGGCAAAGGGAGAATTGGTCAGAGATGCCAGCTCCACGGTGTAGGTGGTGCCTTCGATGCACAGGGTGTACGTGCCGGGAACTGCATGGTCGATCACACCGGCATACCGGGTCACGTTGTCACTGCCGCCACTGGAAAAGGGAATGGTGGCCGTGTTCCCATCGGGATCAGTCAGGGTCAGCGGCGGTACGGGATTTTCGTCACGGTGGGGATAGGTGGGACGATTGGTGATCACGTGTACCGACCACGTACCGTCTTCCTTGGGTACAAGGGACATGGCCTCCACATAGTAGCCGTTTTCCTTCACTGCTTCGACAAGTGTATAGGTATTTTCCAATTCCCCGGAAACGATACCGGCACCCGGCACGTAGGCCAGGTACGAGAACACCCGGTAGCCCATCGACATGAGCATACACGCCGCACAGACCAAAGCGGCACAGGCAAGCACACGCCGTGGCATACGCTTCGTGGCAGGCGTTTTTTGTTTTCCCTCCTGCATCTTAGCAAGGGTCGTTTCGTTCAGTGCTTCGGACGGAGTCAGGGTGAGATCGTCCATGGGAGTGAGCAGATCGTGTTTCATAGAATTTCCTCCTTCTTTCGGGCATAATCCGGCCGGTCATAGTCCAGCTCCAGTGCAGCGGCAAGGGCACGTCGGGCACGGGTCAGGCGCATACGCAGTGCCCCTTCGGTCATGTCCATGGCACGGGCAGTCTCCCGGATGGAAAAGCCGCATACGCCGTGGAGATACAGTGGCGTGCGGTATTTCTCCGGCAAAGAGAGCAGGGCATCCATGACCTCGGTGGTGTCGTCGGTGGGACAAGGCGTGGTCTCCGGGATCTCTTCCAGCGGATACCGCTTGCGACTGCGATACAGATCGGTACAGCGGTGGATGGCACAGCGGAGAAACCATGCCTTTTCGTGTTCGCTTTCCGCCTCGACCTTGGGGGGATGCTCCATCCAATAGAGAAACACGTTCTGGTATGCGTCGTCCACCAGCGTAGGATCCACAGAGGCCAGCCGGACGTAGCACACCCGATAGACCAGCGTACCGTATTGCGCCAGCACATGCTCGGCTTCGGTCATACGTTCCACCTCCTTCTTTGGGGTATTTATCACGTGACATATAGAATACGCACGAGATCGTGGATCTGCAACAGGAGAAAATAGAAAAATAAGGACACCACCGCACAATGCACGTTGATGGCACATCTGCTTGCATCTGTACCATCAGAATTGTGCGGTGGTGCCTGAAAAAAATCCCCCCATACCGCATCTACCGTATAGGGGGCGTATTTTTTTGTGGGGCAAGGGAGGATCACGTTTGCGTCAGCCCATCCATTCCATAGGTCATACCAAAGTTTTTGTACTTCGCCCCTGCCAGCGCATTGTAGGGCAGCGTCTCCCAGGGCGTGTCCCCTATCAGCGCACGGATGGCGGTGAGGTTTTCGTCCGTGTCCGTGATGCCGGGGATCCGGGGCGTGCGCAGGATACAGGGCTTGCCGCTCTCCTGTAGGGTGCGCAGATTGGCAAGGATATAGCGGTTGTCCACCCCGGTGTATCGCTTGTGGGCTGCGGGATCGGCTAACTTTATGTCCATGATCACGTAGTCCATGGCATCGATGGTCTGCCGAAACGCCTCCGGTGTGGCGTGACCGCTGGTCTCTATGGCAACGTGGATGCCCATGTGCCGCAGCCGGTTGGCACAGTCCACCACCGCTTGCCATTGGAGCAGGGGTTCGCCGCCGGAAAAGGTCACGCCGCCACCGGACGCACCGTCACCGGATGCTGTGAATATATCCTTATCCTTGGCAAGCGACTGTGCCAGCTCTGCCGTGTCCACCGTTTTGCCGGCCACCGAGATGCACCCGGCGGGACAGATGTGCAGACAACGGCCGTAGGGCTGACAGTCCGGATGGGTACACGGTATTCTACATTTGCCGCAGTGAACGCAGGCATTTTCCTTCACGCAAAGCTGGGGTGTGGGCGACAGGCCTTCCGGGTTGTGGCACCACAGGCACCGGAGCGGACAGCCCTTGCAGAATACCGTGGTGCGGATGCCCGGTCCGTCGTGGAGGGCAAAGCCCTTTTGATCGAATATGGTGAGGGTCATCGTTACAGCACATATTCCTGTCTGCGGATCACGTGGTCCTGGAATTCCTTGTCCAGCTCACAGAAGTAGGCGCTCCAGCCCCAGATCCGCACGATGAGCTGCCGATAGTTTTCCGGGTGCTTTTGTGCATCCAGCAGCCGTTCCCGGTTCACCGCATTGAGCTGCAGCTGGTGTCCGCCGGACCGGATGAAGTACCGCACCAGCGTGGCGATCTTGGTAATAGCATCTTCTCCTTCGAACATCTTGTCGTGGAATTCTAAGGTCAGGGGGCCGCCGTTGATCACCTTGCCCAGGTTCGGCTTGGTCATAGAGCGCACCACGTCCACCGGGTTCTGGATCGAGGCAAAGATGCTGACGGAATAGTTGGCGGCAAAGGGCTCGTCCTTCCGTCTGCCATCGGGAGAAGCCGGCAGTGCCGCTGCGTGCCACAGATAGAACATGGCAGAGCCGGTGCCCGCACGCCAGATCCCGCCACGACAGTTCTTTCGTCCGGCAAGGGAGCTGGAGAACGCTTCGGTCAGGTACACCAGATAGTCGTCTGCACCCTCGTCTCTGCCGCATTTGGGAGACTCATACCGCAGAGCAGCGCACATTTCGTCTTCCCCGGCAAAATCCTTGTCCAGTGCTTCGATCACCCGGGACAGGGACCAGCGTTTTTCCGTGAAGACATATTTTTCCAATGCCGCCATGGAGTCTGCGGCACAGGAAATGCCCGTCCCATGCATCCCGAAATTGTTGTATTTGGCACCATCGGCGATGTTCTTGCCACCGTACAGCAGGTTCATAAAGGGAGACGGCACGAACCACACGTTCTGCACCTTGTCCATGATGACACTCGTTTCCCGGCGAATTTCTCTTGCCACAGCGATCTTCATGTCCTGCACCGTGGCATCGTTGGACAGGGTGCGGATGGCACGGTCTACGCACAGGGGATAGGACAGGGCACCAATGTTGGCGATCTCCATGCCCACACCGGGAATGATGAACTCCCAGCAGGCGGCAACGGTGTAGTCCGCTGCATCGGCAGGATCGTAGCCTAACTTCACCAGCGCCGGGATCACCACGTCGTCGTTGGAATATTGGGGGAAGCCCAGCCCCACCTTGGTCAGCTCGGTGCCCTTTTCGTACACGGACAGGGGCGTGTCCTTGTTCACCCGCAGATTGATCTTGGGGTCGATCAGCTTCAGCGCGCCACTGACCTCCAGACACATTTCCGTCAGCTCGTTCCACAGTTCCCCACCATCCGGCAGTCTGCCGCCCAGCATCATGCTCTGGCCGTTGTCGCCCTGCTGGATCCCGGTGTACATATCGCTGTCGATGTTAAAGGACAGGAAAAAGTCTTCCAGCAGTGCCCGTGCTTCCTCCAGCGTCAGGATACCTTCGTCCAGATCGTGCCGGAGATAGGGCATCATGTTTTTATCAAACCGCCCCACCGTGTTGTGGTAGTCTCCTTCCATCCATAGTCCGTAGTGGATGATGCGGAAGAATTGCAGTGCCTCCCGGAAGGTCTCGGCAGGATATTCCGGCACCTTTGCGAGCACCTCTGCCACGTCGTCTCGACCGGTGCGCATGGCCTCTTGCCGATAGCTTTCGCACAGGGCAGAGAGGGCATCCAGATCCGCCACAGACAGGGGATCCGCTCCCACCCGTGCCGCCTTGAAGCCGGTGCGGATCAGGGAGAGGTGGTCGGGGCAGATGTTGGAGATATAGCCGGATTCGTGGATGAAGTGGTCCTTTTTGATCTCGTCCCATTCCTCCGGGGTCAGCACGTCCGGCCCGTTCGGCAGGGTACGCATGAGCACGATCTTTTGCCCCGGCAGGATGTGGGGATCTTTCGCTTCCTCCGTCGCCATTTCGCAAAACCGTGCCGACATCCGTTCTGCCGGCGTCAGTCCCGCCTTTTGGTATTCCACGGCACGGGAGGGCAGTGCGGGTCTGCGGAAGGCATGGTGGGCGTGAGAGGTGATATAGGTATATAAAGCTTCGTTTGTCATAGCAGTCTCCTTTGTGGAAGAGTGGGTCCTTTTGCGATTATTATACCATATCTGCACCGGATTTGCTATAACTTTCCCACAAAAAATTGGAAAATGTCAGCGTTTTTTCCCTTCACGTAAGCAGCCAATACACCAGTCCGTATACCACACCGGCGGACAGACCAAAGCCGATGACGGGTCCGGCGATCTGGAAGAGCTTGGCACCTACGCCCAATACAAAGCCTTCACTGCGGGCATCGATGGCACTGGCAGAGACGGCGTTGGCAAAGCCGGTGATGGGAACAAGGGTGCCCGCACCCGTGACCTTGGCGATCCGGTCGAATAGACCCAGTGCTGTACAGAGTACCGCCGCACCGATCAGACAAACGGACGTGGCAGTGCCGGACAGCTCCTTGTCCAGTCCCATGGCGGCAAAACCGTTTTGGAGAAGCTGCGCCAAAAGACATAGCATCCCCCCGGAGAGATAGGCAACACACATGTCCCGGAGCAGCGGAGAGCGTTTGGCACGGGCGGCGGCATATTTTCGATAGGTCTTGGCATCGATCTGCATGATTTTTTCATCCTTTCACTGCGGTATTCCGCTGCGAATAGTATGCACAGCCTTCGATATCCCTATACGATGTACCATTGTGAACGGAAAAAGGATTTGTTCATCATATTCACATCAAATTTTCATTTGACTTTTGCGCTCTGTTGGTGTATAATAGAACCAGAGAGAAGACCCAACTATCTTGTTTCATTTGGAAAGGAGCATACCACTATGGAATTCAATTTTGATTACGAAGCCCTGAAAAAGAATTTCAAAGACATCACCGATAAGACTGTAAAGAAGACCGGCGAGCTGACCACCATCGCTAAGCTGAACATGACCATCAAGTCCGAGGAAGCCAAGCTCTCCGACTGCTATAAGTCCATCGGCCGGCTGTTCTATACCGCCGAAAGAGATAACCTGGACAACACCGAGGAGATCGCCACCTATATCATGCAGGCCGACCGGATCAAGGCCACCATCGCCGACTGCCAGAAGGAGCTGTCTGTGCTGCGGAACGTAGTCGTTTGCGAAGGCTGTAACAACGAGATCTCCAACGACGCCATCTTCTGCCCCATCTGCGGCCTGAAGGTCAACAAGCCCGCTCCCGCACCGGCAGAGGAAGAACCTGTGGCAGAGGACACCTGCGACTGCGAAGAGACCTGCACCTGCGACTGCCCCGAGGCTGCTCCCGCTGAGGACTGCTGCTGCGGCGAAGAGGATTGCTGCTGCGAGACCGAGGAAGCACCTGCCGAAGCTTGCAGCTGCGACTGTGATTGCAGCAACGCCGAAGAAACCAACACAACGGAAGAATAAAACGTACAGGAAATAGGGAATGAGAGATAAGAGTACCCACTTCTTATCTCTTATTTCTTATGTATAACTTACTAAATAATGCTTTTTGAAAAATATCTTGTGCCCGATCTGGTGCTGCCGTCCTTCCGCCAGATCACACCGGCACTGCTGCGGGAGCACGGCATCCGGTATATCCTCTCCGATATCGACAATACCCTTGTGACCTACGACGACCCGGAGCCCACCCCGGACGTGACCGCCTTTTTCCAGATGCTGGCAGACGAAGGGGTACAGATCGGCTTTTTGTCCAATAACCACGCCGACCGGGTAGACCGCTTCAACCGGTCCCTGCACTATGTTGCCATCGCCGACGCAGGAAAACCCGGTATCAAGGTGGCAAGGGAGGCTCTCAAGCAAATGGGAGCCGATCCGCAGGAGACCATGTTTTTAGGCGACCAGCTTTTGACCGACGCCGCCTGTGCCAAGCAGCTGGGTCTATTTACCGTGATCGTACCGCCCATCAAGGACCGCACGGATCTGTTTAACCGCTGCAAACGGCTGATCGAGAGACCCTATATGCGGAAGGTCACGAAGAGAAGAGGGTAGAGAAGGAAGAAGTTATATGGGAAAGCGAATACGGCAGCAGATCCTGACGTGGTGGGAAGATCTATGGGACAGACTCTGTTACGAAAGAGCCATACGAGAATTTCGCAAAGATCCGATCACATATAGCCATGAAGAAATGAAGAAAATATTGGATTTAGATACAGAAAAATAAAGTATCATCAACATCAAAGGAGACAAAACACAACCATGAAAAACGTCCGTTACGAGAGACTGTATGAGAAAATGACCGAGCTGGACCTGGATGCGGTGTATGTTCGGTCGCCGGAGAACCACCTGTATATGTCCCATTTCGACAATCCGGATGGGTACCTGTTCTTGACGAGGACCGATGGATGGGTCTTTGCGGATTTCCGGTACACCGAGGCCGCTATGGAGGATTCCTTCACCGGCCTGCACGTATGCGAACCCGGCAAACCGGCACTGGAATCCCTGGTCAACGAACAAAACTGCCGCCGGATCGGGTACGAGGACTACTCCCTCCACTGCGCCGCCCTCAGTGACCTGCAAAGAAGAATGCCCCAGATCGAATGGGTGCCGGTGGGCAATATGTTCGCCCAGATCCGCTGCGCCAAAACCAGAGACGAGGTGGACAACATCATCGCCGCACAGCGCATCGCCGAAGGTGCCTTCCACCACCTGCTATCCGTGATCTCCTATGATATGACCGAGATCGAGGTGGCGGCAGAGCTGGAATATTACATGAAAAAGCACGGCTCCGAAAAGCCCTCCTTCGATACCATCGCCGTGTCCGGTACCGCCTCCTCTCGTCCCCATGGCGTGCCCCGTCCCGTAAAGCTGGAAAAGGGCTTCCTTACCATGGACTACGGCGCTGTGGTCAACGGCTACCACTCCGATATGACCCGTACCATCTGCATCGGTAAGGCAGACAGCGAGCAAAAGAAGCTGTACAACACGGTCCTGTCCGCACAAAAAGCCGCACTGGCGCTGGCTGCTCCCGGTGTCCGCAACGCCGATCTGGACAAGGCCGCACGGGACATCATCGACGGTGCCGGCTACAAGGGCTGCTTCGGCCACTCTTTAGGCCACGGCGTAGGGCTGCTGATCCACGAGCAACCGGGCGTGTCCGGCGGCATGGGCGAGACAGTGCTGCATCCCGGTGAGATCATCACGGTGGAACCCGGCATCTACGTGGCAGGGAAGTACGGCTGCCGCATCGAGGATATGCTGTACATCACCGAAAACGGCACCGAGAACCTGACAAACTGCCCCAAGGAGCTGATCGAGATCTGATGGGCACCCAAACGGAGCCGGACGGACCCATATGTCCACCCGACCCAGTTGCCTTTTGTGACAGCACACAATATACATACATTTGTAAAGGCTCTTTATCTATTATTTTTTATGATGAAAAGATGACAAACCTATTGACTTTTGCGGACGGGTATGCTATAATTGTAGCAACCTGTAGTTCACCGTGTTCATATTGCGTGGTGGGCGGAAATTAATCATTCTATAAGGAGAAAATCAAAATGAAAAAGACATTTGCTGTACTGCTGGCCGCTATGCTGACCGGTACCATGGCTCTGGCTGCTTCTGCCCAGACCGAAGTTTGGGAAGCTGACCAGGGTAAGGTTGCTTTCGAAGTGAAGAAGGCTACTACCCAGTGGAGCCCCGATGGCAAGTACGAAGAAGGCGAGTACTATGACATCGACGTAAAGGACACCTGGATCTCCACCGTTTGCGGTGACCAGAATGGTGACGGCTCTCAGAACGCCAAGACCGCTGCTCTGGACGTAAAGGTTGCTATGTCCTACGACGACGAAAACCTGTACCTGTGCCTGCAGTACGTTGACCCCGACGGATTCAACTTCACCACCGCTGCTAACCCCTCTTTCTGGGATGGCGATATCCTGCAGTTCGGCGCATCTGACGCAAACGAAACCGGTTCTGACAACCGTCTGGAAATCGGTATCGGTCAGTACTCCGACTCCGGCGACAAGGCTACCATGAACTGGGCTGACTGGAAGGGCTCCGGCTTTATGGCTGACGTTGCACAGTATGCGGATTACTTCGAAGTGACCTTCGATGGCAACAACGTTATGTACGAGCTGTGCGTTCCCTTCAAGACCTTCTCTGATGTAGCACCTACTGTTGGCGCTCAGTACAAGGTATGCTTCACCTTCGGTTGGTCCATGGAAAACGGTGGCTACAACATGTGGCAGCTGGCTTCCGGTATCACCGGCGGTAAGTCCATCGAAAACCACGCCACCATCACCCTGGCTGAAGCACCGGTCGTAGAGACTGAAGCTGAAACCGAAGCTCCCGCTGCTGACGAAACCGTTACCACCACTGCTACCGCTCCCCAGACCTTCGACGCTGGTGTGATCGCTGCTGTTGCTGCTGTGGTTTCCGCTGCCGGCTACGCTGTTGCTAAGAAGCACTAAGCTATATTTGATATTTGACAAAAAGCTCTCCATTTGGAGGGCTTTTTTGTTGCACCTTGTCATTGGAATGTGACGTGGATGTAAACGAAGTGAAACAAATTTGTGAAAAATCGGAAATTGAAACTGCAAATCACGAAATAATATTGACAAGTTATGAATTGTGTGATACAATAACAACGAACCGCAGGGAAAAATCATAGGTGTATCCTATGAGCAGGGTATTTCCCATACGGAAAAATATTCATTTTGAAGAGGGTATTAAAATGAAGAAGACTCTTTCTCTCATCCTGGCCGCTATGCTCGTAGCTGCTATGGGCATTACCGCTACTGCTGGCAACGTTGCTGAAGAAGACCGCGGCAACATCAAGTTCGGTATCAAGGGTATCGCTGACACCGTTGAATGGACTCCCGATGGCGAATGGACCGAAGGCGAATACGGCGAAATCGACGTTAAGAAGAGCTGGATCTCCACTGCTGTTAACGACGACGCTAACGCTGACGCTGCTATGAATCTGGACTTCAAGCTGGGTATGTCTTGGGACTCCGAGTACATCTACGGCTATGTTGAATTCGAAGATGCCAACGGCTACAACAACACCTGGGGCGCTGATCCGTCCTCTATGTGGTACTCCGGTGCTCTGCAGATCAACTGGGCTGAAGCTGATGCTGTTGACAGCGACCGTCTGGAATATGGTATCGGTCTGACCTCCGACTCCGAAGAAAAGATCACCAATGTTTGGGCTGAAAAGAACTACGCTGCTTCCGCTGACGACTTCGAAGCATTCGTTGATGGCGACCACATCATTTATGAATTCCGTACTCCTGTTGCTGGCTTCTCTGAAGTAGCTGCTAAGGAAGGCTCCACCTACGGCTTCTGCCTGGTTATCTCTTGGGGTAACGATCAGGACTACATCCACACCCAGCTGGCTTCCGGTTGTACCGGTGACGCTGGTAAGCAGGCTGGCAACTTCGCAAAGGTAACGCTGGAAGAAGCTATGGTTGTTGAAACCGAGCCCGAAACCGTTGAAGCTGTTGCTGACGAAGCTCCCGCTGCTGACGCTGCTCCCCAGACCTTCGACGCTGGTATCGTAGCCGCTGTTGCTGCTATCGTATCCGCTGCTGGTTACGCTGTTTCCAAGAAGAGATAAGTATACATATCCCTTCCCATAACCTTATAAGGCAACCTTTGCAAGGCAACCTTTGCAAGGTTTAAAAAAGACCGTTCCTTACCCTGGGGACGGTCGATTTTTTTATGGAAATGGGTTGACAAAGCCACCGGAACTGTGCTATAATAATGACAAAGAGGTGGTACAAGAAAAGCACCACCTCTTCGGTAACCTACCAACTCAACTTCGTTGAGTTACTCAACTATGTTGAGTTAAGGGCTTACCTCAAACGTGACTATGATGGGATTTTTACAAATGAAAGTCGCCAAACTTTCATTGACCCAGTGAGCCAAATCTGTTGGTAGCAGACGGCTCACTTTTTATTTTCACAGTTTTTCTTGATCATCTTGACCAGAGCATACACGTCTTTCCCGATGGAAATCAGTGCAGCGATCAGACTGATCGTGGTAGCCACGAAAATATAAGCTTCCATGCAGCGCCTCCTTTGTGAGTCGTATACCCATTCCGGAGAACGAACATTTTTACCTCCTCTTCCCACGTTTGCACGTGTCGTTCTCACGTGGGTACCATGCGATAACGTATGGTTTGAGGCAGCCGTCTTTTGTTTGTAGATTACAAGCATATTATAGCATTTTTTGTCTATCGTGTCAAGTATTATTTGCACATTCTTGTGTAGGCATAGTTTAGAATGAAGGATATAAAAAAGCCTGTCGCAGTGGACAAGCTTTTTTGTTTTATCCGTTTTTATTCACAGCTGTACCAGCTCGTCCACGGTGGCATCCTCGTCTGCTTCGTAGGTCTCCGTGTATTCCACACGACCGATCCGACAGCCGGGACCTATTTTCACGATCCGTCCGCTGACTCTGGCTGCTTTGGCGCAGGTCAGGGTGATGGTGTCCCCTTCGATGGTGTCGGTCTCCAAGGTGCCACAGGGCCGCAGACCGGAGTCGTCGTCTCTCCCGGATAAGATGCCGAAGAAGTGGAAGGTTCGGCTACGGTTGTGCTGGGAAGGCTTGTGTTCCACGGTGATGTTGGTGCCGCCGATGGAGCCGATGTGCATATGGCACTGGGGATACAGCACCAGCCGGATGTTTTCGCCGTTGAGCAGCTTTTCCACACGACCGCCGCCTTCCATGGTGATCTCCTCCGCTTCACAATCGCCGTACACCGTTCCCGATCCGGCCGAACGAAAGACCTGGCAATGGACAGAGCCGGTCACCTTGCCGGAGCCGTTGATGCTGATATGTCCCCTGCCGTTGATGTCCCCGTGTACGCTGCCGCTGCCGTTGATGGTAAAGGAACCGTTTGTGGTCAGGCTGCCCTGCACACTGCCGGAGCCGTTGATGGTCATGGTCTGGCAGGTCAGGTCACCGTTGACGCAGCCGGAGCCGTTGATGTTCACGCTGTCGTAGGTGCCGCCGCTCACCTTGCCGCTGCCGTTGATACTGATGTTGTTGCTCATACGTTATCCTTTCTTTCGTCTGCTGCTGCCTCTGCTGCCAGATCCCGGACGATCTGGGTAAGATCTGCGCCATTGGACAGCCCGATCCACGCAATGTCGGACAGCTCTAAGGTGCTGACGCCACTGCCGCTTTTGTGCCGGATCACCAGCTGTACATTCTCGGTTCGGTTGCGATATTGTGCCGCCAGGGCCTCCAGAGAATTGTCGTTTTTCTGTGCCAAGATCTCTTCCATGCGTCCACACATGCGTTCCTTTGGGAAAAAGGTCTCCTGTCCCGTGGGCGTTGCCTGCTTGATGAACCAATCCTCCGGCAAAAGCCCCATGCGCTTCCACCGGTACAGGGCCCCATAGGAAATGCCGTATTTCGCCAGCACCTCCTTTTTGGAGATCAGCTCCTCCATGGTATCACCTCCTGCTATGTAACATTGTTACGCTGCTGGGTATAGTATAGCATAACATTGTTACGTTGTCAAGGGGGAAAGGAGAATTTTTGCAAAAAAAGAGAGATAAGCGTTCTCCTGGATGGGATACTTCTTATCTCTTACTTTATAATTCTTATTCCCCAATGATCTGCTGCACCAGCATCCAGGCGAAGAGCCAGTGCATTTCTCTGGTGGGATGGTTCAGCTTGTTGGCAAGCAGCTCCGTGGTGTTCACACCGGCGGCCTCCATTTCCTTCCACTTGGCATAGCAGTCCACCACCGGCACGCCGCATTTTTCTGCCGTCGCCTTCGCAGCATCCACGTACCGATCCAGCGTACCGTCCTTCATCCGTTCGGCAAAAGCGGCCGCTAAGTTTTTCGCCCATTCGTCGGTCAGGTGGCAGCTCACGTTCCAGTTCATGCTGTTGGGGGTCATGCAGATCACTTCGGAGCCGGCAGCCTGCAACCGGGTGAAAATGCTTTCCAGTGCGTCTGTGTACCGGCCGATCCCGGCATCCCCGCCGCCGCAGTCGTTGAGACCGTAGCAGACCACCGTCAGGTCGGGCTTGAAGGGCAGTACGTCTCTGTCCAGACGGTTGTTGCCGTTGGGCGCACTGTCGCCGCTGATCCCGGCAGCGATCACGTTCAGCTGGGCACCGGGGCAAAGCTGCCGCAGGATCGTGGCCACCTTGGAGGCATAATTGCTCTCCGGTGCATAGACGGTATCGATGCCGCCGCCCCCCACCTCGAACACTTCAAAGCACCCCTGTGTCACGCTGTCGCCCAAAAACGCAATGGTCACCGGCGGCTTGCCGTATTTGTCCGCATCCTTGGCTGCCAGTTTTTTCAATAGTTCCATATGATCCTCCTATGGCGTGTAGGTTTTTCTTTCATTATAGCACAGCCGGACGGTTTTTGCAACGGGGGCGGGACAGGTATTTTTGGTAAAATTCGCAAACATACATTCGTGATATACTATTCTTCAGAAACCGACAAACAAAGACGGCTGCTCCGATACATATCGTGTGTATACCTGTAGAAATTAGCGTTTGTACAGGAAGGGGTGATGGATTTCAAGCTCTTTTTTACAGGAATCCCTGTGAAAGGAGATATGAAATGGAAGCTTTTGTGTTTATTGCGACTGTATTCGGGCTCATCGCTTCGATCATTACCATTACGGATAAGATCCAAGAAGTGCGTGAGAATGCCCGTACAAAGCATGAAGATAACAAAAAGTGAGCCGTCTGTTACCAGCAGATTGGGCTCACTGGATCGTGTTGCAGCTACAACACATGAATCCTATGTTAACTCATATCGGCGTAGCCGTTTTATCGGTTTCCGAACAAGGGTGTGGCATTCCATACCCTTGTTTTTATTATACACCCATCCTCCGTCTTTGTCAAGACCTCTTGTCACTATTTTTTACGACACAAAAAGAGTCCCCTCACCGGAGAGAGGACTCTTTCTATCTCAAAGCTTATTTCCCATACCCATAGGATGCCAGCATTTCATCCAGCGCAGTCTGGGCTGCGGATTCCTTGGCGGCATAGGTGGAGGCCAGGTCGCTCTTGTTGTACCGCACCATATCTACAAAGATATGGCCGATGCCGTTCAGGGAACTGGAGCACAGGTAGCCAAAGTCAAAGGTCAGGCTGTCCCGGATCAGGTCGATCATTTCGGCGGATTCCTCGTCACGGGAGCTCTTGGTCTTCAGCACCACATCATAGTAGGCCGGGATCACGGTGCGATAGGATTCGGCGCACATAGCCTCGGTGATGATGCCGGAGCATTCCGGATCCTTTACGTCCAGGGGCAGGGCGAACAGATCGAAGTTGTCGCGGGAGGTGCTGGCGTAGTTCTCCTGTGCTTCGTTCAGCTTCGGGTACGGCAGCACGCCAAAGTCGGTCTCCATATCCCGCAGGTTGGTGATGTTGTCAAAGAAGATGGCGTAGAACAGCGCCTGGTTGTTGGCGAACATGTTGTCGTAGGTGGTCAGGTCGCCGCCCTCGGAATAGGCATAGGCACCGTGGGAGGCATTGTACAGATTCGTGACACGATTCAGAATGTCCACAGCCTTTTCCGACATCATGGTGATCTGCAAGCCGCCGTCGTCCGTGTGGGAAACGATGTCCATTTGGCAGGTGATCTGGAAGGAGTCGATGCTGGTGGACCAGTTGGAGACTATACCGTATACGTCGTTTTCGTCCCAATTGCCGTCCCCGTTGGCATCACGGGATACCGCCGTACAGAATTCCTGCAGCTTATCCATGGTCCAGCCGCCGTCCCGCACTAAGCCGTACAGGTCCTCGATGCCATAGTCCAGTGCCACCTGCTTGTTGAACAAGAACCCAAACATGTTGTCCCACAGAGACAGGGAATAGTCGCCGGTGAGCAGGAACAGCTTGCCGTTGACGGTCAGGGCTTCGGAAACCGTCTCGCTCCACCAGGGCTGGCTCAGGTCCACATAGGGCACGTCATGCCAGTTCAGCAGAATATTTTTGGTAACGATGTTGGGCAGGGTTGCGGCGTATCCGGCCACCAGGTCGTAGGCACCGTCGCCTGCCATGACGGAGGTCTCCAGCATCTGGTTCCAGTCGTTGGCAGAGGTGCCCCATTCGCATTCGGGCGCGGTGTAGCTCAGGGTGATGTTGTACTTCTCCATGATCTTGGTGTTTCGGGCATACAGGGCATCGTTGACGGCCTCACCGGTCATTTCCGCCGGCACAAAGTCGTCGTAGAACAGGGCTCTGGTCAGCAGATGGAAATCTCTGCCGCCGAAATCCTTATCGGGCAGATTGTCTTGGATCTGGGCACGGGTGGTCTCCCCTTCGATCTCTACCGCATCCGTCTCTGCATTCGTGGTATCGGCAGCCGTGGTGTCTTGGGTCTCCGCCTCGCCTTCGCCGCAGGAAGCAAAGGTCGCAGAGGTGAGCAGTGCCGCCAGCAGCAGCGCCAGGATCTTTCTTTTTTTCATTTTGCATACATCTCCTATTTGGTTTGTCTTTATTATACAGCAAAAATGCCGTTTGTACAATGGCAATCTCCACGGAAATTCGAAAGGTCTACCCCCGCCGGTTTGGGTATTTTTACCTCGACATACCATCCCCATTTTCTATTGACAAAATGTGGGCAGCTATACGGCAGCATGCCACAGGCTTTGTCCAGGATTTGCGGCGTTTTTTTGGGTATTTTTCGTACTTTTCCACAAAACCCATTGCAAAACCGGGTACGTTTGTGGTATACTGTAGGTACTACATCACTACCCCAAAGGAGCATCCCTATGGCAAATATTATGATCCGTCCTGCCACACCGGAGGACGTTGGCACCATCCTTTCCTTCATCCACGAGCTGGCGGTCTATGAGCATATGGAAGACCAGGTCGTCGCCACCGAAGCACTGCTGCGAGAATGGATCTTTGAAAAAGGCATGGCTAAGGTCAATTTGGCATTCGTAGAAGATGAATCGGCTGGATTTGGCAAACCTGCCGGCTTTGCACTGTACTGCCACAACTTTTCCACCTTTTTAGGCCGTGCCGGGATCTGGTTGGAGGATCTGTTCGTGCTGCCCCAATACCGGGGACAGGGCATCGGGCTGGCTCTCATGCGTGCCCTGGCTAAGGAAGCCGTGGACGGTGGCTTTGGGCGGCTGGAATGGAGCTGCCTGGATTGGAACAAACCCAGTTTAGATTTCTACCAAAAGCGGCTGGGTGCAGCTCCCATGGACGAATGGACCACCCAACGGCTCACCGGTGACGCACTGCGAAAGCTGGCAGAGGAATAAAATTCACAATTAATTTACCCCCCCCCGTTGATTGTTCACAATTGCGTGATAAGATGAACTGTTCTCGAAATGAGACGGTATTTTGAATACAAATGGAGGAAACAACATGAAACACGTGAAAAACAGCATCGCTCTTCTTTTGGCGGCTCTGCTTCTGGCATCCTGCGGCAGTGGCACAGCAACCACACAGGGCTCGGAGACCACCACGGATACCCAGACCACCACAGCTGCGGAGACGGAGGAAGAAGGATCCGGTCGAAAGAATGCCAAGGACACCCTGCCGGACGATCTGGATTTTGGCGGTGCGGCACTGCGGATCCAGGCCCGCGGCGGTGACGAGGATGTGCGCAGTGAGTTCTACGCCGAGGAGGCTACCGGGGAAGTGGTCAACGATGCGGTGTACGAGCGGAACAATTTGGTCATGGAACGGCTGAATGTGGTGATGAAAACGAGTTTGTCCGATACCACACGACACGGCAGTGACCAGGATCTGATCCGGCAGACGGTGCTGGGCGGCACGGACGAATACGAGATCATTGCCAATATGATGGCGTATACCGTACCGCTGACGGTGGAAGGACTGTTCATCGACCAGCAGACCCTGCCCTATTTGGATTTTGCTATGCCCTGGTGGAACGACAGCTTTATGGAGACCTCTGCTTTGTACGGTCGGAATTTCCTTTCCATGGGGGAGCTGGCACAGACCATGATCTCCGGCACCTACGCCATGTTCTTCAACCGCACCCTGTACGAAGAACACTATCCGGATGGGCCGTCCCTGTTTGAAACGGTGCGGGAAGGCAAGTGGACACTGGACACCATGCTGTCCATCTGCGGCGAAATGTACCAGGACAGCAACGGCAATGGCGAAGCAGACGAAGGCGACCTGTTCGGCAACTACTACCGGAACCAGAAGATGCTGGGCTCCGATGCCTACGTGGGCGGCTGCAACATCCAGCTTCTGACCTTTGACGAAAGCGGCAAGCTACAGTACAACGGCAACGGCGAGCGGATGATGACCTTTTTGGAAAAGACCTACAAGCTGATCTTTGAGAACAACAACACCTTCCGTGGCGAATACAACGACGACACCATCATGGTGCCTCTGCTGAACCGGATCTCCCTGTTCGTGCCCTGGATGCTGGGTGCTACCACCTATCTCCGGGACATGGAGGACGACTTTGCCATCATCCCCATGCCCAAGCTGGACGAGACCCAAAGCGAATACTCTGCCACCATCCACGACGGCAGTACCGTATTTGGCATTCCGGCGACCTGTCAGAATACCGAGCTGGCAGCGGTCGGTCTGGAGGCACTGGCGGCAGAAAGCTATCGTCTGGTGACCCCGGCCTACTTTGATGTGGCACTGAAGGGCAAGTATTCCAGAGACCTGGAGACCGCAGAAATGTTAGACCTGCTGATGGCATCCATCAATCCCGATCTGGCTACGATCTATGCGTACCTGCTGGGCGGCCCCATCGATATGATCCGTGGCTTCTTAGGCTCCACAGGCGAATACAGCAAGGCCGTGTCCAAGCTGGCAGCCACGGAAAAGACCATACTGACCAAAATGGATAAGGTCATGGAAGATTACGCCAAGCTGCCGTAAAGAAGCAAGCCCATGAAAGGAGATAAGGTGATGCGCCCCAAAACCTATTGCAATCCGTTGCCCATTGCGGATATCCCCAGCGGCCGTTGGCTGGATGTCAGCATGACCAAAGAGGATCCCCGTTCTATGCCGGATTATCGCTCCATTTCCGATCCCAGCGTGGTCTATCACGAGGGCAAATGGATCCTCTACCCCAGCTACGCCGTGGCATATGTTTCCACCGATCTGGTGCATTGGCAGCATGTGGACATCGGTGTGCCCCATCTTCGCTATAGCCCGGCAGTGGTGCAGTTCCGGGGAAAATGGTACCTAAGCGGCCACGGTATGCCGGAGGTGTATGTGGCGGACGATCCCCTGGGTCCCTTCTCCCTGTGTGGCTATTTGACAGACGCAAAGGGAAACCGCATGGCTGCGCTGGACGGCTGCTATTTGGCGGATACCCAAGAGGATGGCGAACACCTGTACTTTTATTGGCACGGCAGTCGTATGCCAAAGGAGGGCGACCCGGATGTGGAATGCATTTGCGGCACCTGGGGTGCGGAGCTTTGTCCGGACGAGCCCTGGAGACTGCGCACGGAGCCGGTTTGGATCAACGAATTTGACCCCCGCCGCACCTGGCAGTGTATCGGCGAGCACAACGAAAACGGACGCATGGGCTGGATCGAAGGACAATGGATGACGAGGATCGGCGGTCGATACTACCTGCTCTACGCCGGCTGTGGGACAGAATACAGCAGCTATGCCAACGGCGTTGCCATCTCCACAGAGGGACCGCTGTCCGGCTTTGTGAACCAGAAACGCCACGATCCCTTTACGGAAAAGCGCAGTGGACTGCTCCGTGGTGCCGGACATGGCTGCATCGTACCGGGCCCCGGCGGCACCTATTGGACGTTTTATACCACGATATTTTGCTACAACCACAAATACGAACGGCGCATCGGCATGGATCCGGTGGGCATAGATGCGGATGGGGAGC
Organism: uncultured Ruminococcus sp.; assembly: GCA_964463375.1. Classification (GTDB taxonomy): domain Bacteria; phylum Bacillota; class Clostridia; order Oscillospirales; family CAG-272; genus UMGS1696. Next base: position 57,910 of record CAYXBQ010000013.1, read on the forward strand.
TGTATTGCCCGGCCGTCACAGAGGTGCCCCAGTACGCGCCGGGAGTGCTGCCCCATCCCGAAAGGGGCAATGACGCAGGCCTTGTGCCGGTGACCTTCCTGCGCCGTCCCTATGCCAGCAGTGCCATGCCCGGTCGAGAACCGATCTATGCCGTAGACGACAGCGTTCTCACCTGGTGGCAGCCTTGCCCGGCGGATGCAGACAAGACCATCGTGATCCCGCTGGAGCGAAACACCGGCTTTCTGGTCTCTGCCGTGCGGCTCATTTGGCGGGACATCGGTATGGAGACCTTAGACGGTATCCTGCCGGGACCCTTCCGGTATGTGATCGAATATGCGCCTGATCATACGCAAGCCACATGGCGTACCGCAGTGGATGCGTCCACCAACGACCAGGATCTGTGCATCGAGTATCGCACCTTCGAGCCGGTGGTGGCCTATGCATTGCGGCTGCGCATCGTAGGGACACCTACGGGGATCGAGCCGGGGCTGGTCAGCTTGACGGCCTTTGGCACCTACAACAAGCAATAAGCGAAAGGAAATATACCTATGAAAACGAAACTGCAACAGTCCCTGTCCGGCAACCATGCCAACCATATTTTTCCTTTTTTCTGGCAGCATGGGGAGGACGACGAGACCCTTTTGACCGAGCTGCATAAGATCTACGAAAGCGGCATCCGCTCCGTGTGCGTGGAGGGCAGACCCTACGAGGACTTTGGCAAGGAGCCATGGTTTGAGGATGTGGCACTGATCCTGGCCGAATGTAAAAAGCTGGGCATGGAATTTTGGCTCCTGGACGACAAGCGGTTCCCCACCGGACAGGCGGGCGGTCTGCTGAAGGAAAAATATCCCCACCTGGGCAAGCGGCAGATCACCGAACGGCACATCGACGTGCTGGGGCCGGCGAAGGACATCTCTGCCTTCATGGGCCTGTGGCTGCAAATGGGTGCGGATAATCACATGGTGGGCGTGGTGGCCTGCAAGCGGTACCCCGACAGCCCCGACCAGCGCATGACCGGCGAAGCGGTGGACATCACAGACTGCTACGATCCGGAGACCGGCATGGTGAACTGGGATGTGCCGGAAGGATACTGGCGCATCTTCATGCTCATCGACCAGCCCATGAACGACAACTTCATCGATATGCTGCGGGAAGACAGCGTACACGTGCAGATCGAAGGGGTGTACGAGCCCCACTACCAGCGGTTCAAGGAATATTTCGGCAACACCTTCCGTGGCTTCTTCAGCGACGAGCCCTTCATCATGGGAGACGTGTGGATGCTGCAAAACGGCAAGACCAACTCCAAGGGCAGATACCCCTGGAACGAATTTGTCAAGGAGGATCTGGCCGTACGCCATGGGGAAAGCTGGCTCACCGACCTGCCCACCCTGTGGTTCCCCTCGGATACCGCCCCGAAGCTGCGGGTGGACTTTATGGAAGTGGTGACCAAGCGGTATGAAAAGTGCTTCTGCTACCAGCTGGGCGATTGGTGTCGTGCCCATGGGGTGGAATACATCGGGCACGTGGTGGAGGACAACGATAGACACACCGGCTTCTCCAGCGGCGGCCACTTCTTCCGCTCCCTGAACGGACAGGATATGGCGGGCATCGACGTGGTGCTGTGTCAGATCGTCCCCGGCATGAGCCACAACAACATCGTGGTCCCCTGCCACTACGACATCTCCGACGCAGATTTCTTCCACTTTGGTCTGGCAAAGTTAGGTTCCTCCCACGGACATATCCAGCCGCTGAAAAAGGGTCGTGCCATGTGCGAGATCTTTGGTGCCTACGGTTGGCCGGAGGGCATCAAGATGATGAAGTGGCTCACCGACCATATGCTGGTGCGTGGCATCAACAACTACGTGCCCCATTCCTTCACGCCCAAGTACCCCGACCAGGACTGCTATCCCCACTTCTATGAGCATGGCCACAATCCGGAGTTCCGCTCCTTTGGCAAGCTCATGGGATACATGGACCGGGTGTCCGACATTTTGTCCGATGGCCTGCACCATGCTGCCGCCGCCGTGTTCTACCATGCCCTTGCCGAATGGTCCGGGGAAGGGTGTATGCCCTTTGAAAAGCCCGGCAAGGTGCTGACGGAAAACCAGATCGACTTTGACGTGATCCCCGCCGATTCTCTGGCAGATATGGAAGTCCGTGACGGTCGTCTGTGGCTGAACGGGGAGAACTATCGTGTGTTCGTGCTGCCCTATGCCAAGGCACTGCCCGCCGCCGTGATCGACCGCTTCGCCGCCTTCGCCCGCGCCGGAGTACCCGTGTGGTGCATGAACGATACGCCGGAGAAAACCGTGGAAGGCGACGTGCTCCCGGCAGAGGTGCGTGCGCTGTTCCACGTGGTGCCGCTGGCCGATCTGGCAACCGAGCTGCGCCGTGCCGGCCTGACGGATGTTTGCTTCACCGGCGAAGGTGGCAGAGACCTGCGGGTGTACCACTACACGAAAAATGGCGGCCATGCGGTATTTGTGACCAACGAAGGGGTAGAGATGGCAGCCGATGGGGTATTGCAGCTGGAAGATCTTGATGAAGCCGTTGTGGTACGATACGATCCCATGGAGAACCGTGCATGGCAGCAGACCACCCAGGATGGCAAGATCCCGGTGCATCTGGATCCCTATGGCTCCGTGCTGTACTTCTTCGGCGATATGGGAGACGTGTCCGACCTGCCTCTGTGGGCGGAAAACACCGCTGACTGGACAAAAGCAGGGGTTGGCCAGTGGAAGCTGTCCTTTGCGGCATCGGAGATCTACGATCCGGCAACACCCGATCTCTCCGTATTCGAAAACGAAGAAGAAACGGATACCTTGTACAACATCGTGCGGCGGCATAAGAAGTTCTGCGGCTACGTGAAGTACGAGACCGAGCTGACGCTGCCGGCGGGGGCAACGGAGCTGGATCTGGGGCAGGTGGGCGAGGCTGCCTGGGTCTGGATCGACGGCAAGCCCCTGGGTCACCGGATCGCACCGCCCTATCGCTATGCCATCGAAGGACAGGGCAAGGTGCAGCTCACCGTAGTGACCACGTCCCACCCGGCCTATGCGGTGCCGGATTATCTGGGTATGTTCATTGCCTGCGAACCGGTGGGTCTGCTGGGGGACATCCGGGTGCGATAACGGATAGATTTTTCGCATAAAATCTACATTTATTATATAGGGAGACAACATATGGAAATGAGCAAAGAAAAGATCATGGCGTTGGTCGAGCAGGTGGTGAACAAGCTAAAGGCAGACGACGAGCTGATGGCGCAGTTCCAGAAGGAGCCGGTGAAGGCACTGGAAAAGCTGCTGGGCGTGGACCTGCCGGAGGAACAGATCAACAGCGTTGTGACCGGGATCAAGGCAAAGCTGAAGCTGGATGATCTCCACTTAGACGATCTTGCCGGGCTTGCCGGGAATATGGATACGCTTAAGGATCTGGGCAAGCTCTTTGGGGGCAAATAAACCGGACAAACAAAGGAAAAAGGACCCTGTGGAAACACGGGATCCTTTTTTTGTATTGGCCTAAATAAAGAATATAAAATAAATAGAATTAGCTGTTATTTTTCATATTTAGATAAGTATTGTAGGCGGCGATGGCTTCCAGTTCATTGAGGGATTTTTGCATATTGGCGGTATTATTGGCAGCGATTCTGGCATTGTCAGCAGCTTCGGATGCATAGTGTTCCATCTTCTTTTCATGCCGGAATTTGTCATAGGCAATCACAGCTTCCTGCATGGTGGTCACATGACCATTGCGGAAGAAGTAAATAAACTTCTCAATGATGATGGACTTCCTATAATCCGGTGGAATAAGATTTTTACACAACTCATTTTCGGGAGAATGGAGAAGGTCCTGGAGCGGTTGTTCCAAGTCTGCTAAGCCTTGTTCCATATTTGCTTTGTAGTGGACAACTTCCTGTTGTTTTTTTAAGTTACGCTTTTTCAGCAGAGAAGTGCATAGAATGCTGGAGAAAATAGATAGTATACCTGCTACGATCACCATGCCTCCAAAAATAGTATAAACCGTAGCATCTAACATCGAGATGTTATAGGCGATCTGGTCTCCTATTTTGATAAATAGGAACATATAAACGAAAAATGCTATGAATGCGTAACCTATTGCGAATCGGATTCCCATGATTTTTGTTGGATTAATTTTTGCTTCGTATTTTGCGATCTCTTCGTCAAAGGCTTCGATTTGTCTTGCCAAGGCATGATGCTTGTCAAAACAATCTTCAATCTTCTTTGTTACCTCTAAACAGACTTCCAAGGCAGATACCATTTCCATATGTTGTTCTCCTTTTTCATGATGTCGATTTTCTTGCAACTCTATTATAACACCGTATGGTGCTATTTGTCAACACCAAACGGTCACGGCAATCGCTTACGAAAAAAAGAGATGACAAGAAAGCAAAAATATGGTATA
>CAYXBQ010000014.1:0-58606 GCA_964463375.1 uncultured Ruminococcus sp.
GGTAGCACAGCAGACTCTGACTCTGTATGTTGGGGTTCGAATCCCTATACCGCTGTAGACCGACAGATTCATCCTGTCGGTTTTTTGTTTCCTTTGGAAGTATGTAACGAACTTGCATACGTAGGTCCGTTGCATAGCTGCCCCCATCTCGGTGCATACTGTTGGTAGCACGTATCGGGAGGGCTTCGTATGCGGGCATATCATTTTTTCATGAAATTTTGGCATTCCTTCACCATCGGCTTTTGCAGCGGACTGATCTTTCTCTTCTGCCTGGGTGCGGTGCTGACGGCGATGCTGCTATGTTGGAGTTGAACCATGCGTCTTGATAAATATCTTAGCGAATCCGGCTTTTGTTCCCGCAGTGAGGCAGGGAAGCTCGTGCGCAGTGGGCGGGTCACGGTGGATGGTGCCCCTGTCCGAGATCCGTCCAAGCATATCGCCGAAACTGCTTCGGTCCTGTGCGATGGCAAGCCTGTGCTGTGGAGCCGGTATCAATATATCATGCTCCACAAACCGGCGGGATACGTCAGTGCCACCGAGGATAGGGGCAGAACGGTCATGGATCTGCTGCCGCCTGCCTGTACCCGGCTGGGTATGTTCCCCTGCGGGCGACTGGACATCGACACCACCGGCCTGCTGCTGGTCACAAACGACGGCCCCGGTGCCCACGACTGGCTCTCGCCCAAGCACCATGTGACCAAGACCTACGCTTTCACCTGCGCTTCCCCCTTGTCGGAGCAGGCAAAAGCGCAGATGGAAGCGGGCATGGAGCTGGGAGATTTTACGTCGCAGCCTGCTAAAGTGGTGCTGGACACGCCGCAGTCCGGGGAGATCACCATCACGGAAGGGAAGTTCCACCAGATCAAGCGGATGTTCCATGGGGTGGACAACGAGATCCTGACCCTGAAACGACTGCGCTTCGGCCCATTGGAGCTGGATGTAACGCTGGAACCGGGGCAGTGGCGGTATCTGACAGAAGATGAGATCCAGGCTCTACAAGCGGTGCGGGAAAAAACCACATAAATATATCCCTCTGACATAATCGTATGTCGGAGGGATTTTTGTATAGGACGAAAACGGGATCAACCATATTTCCCGCAGGTTTTCAACAGATTGTTGACTTATTGAAAAAAATGTGGTATACTATAGATACCGCTGATCCCGGTTCGTTTTTGCTGATGTGGATCAGCTTTATCTATATACAAAAATATATCGAGAACGCAAAAAGCATAAGGAGAGGTCACATGGATACAAAAGATCTGCAGTTTGCTAAGGATTTTCTGAATTTTATGGTGGATTACTACGCCCTGATCCACCGACATGAGATCGAGACCAGTGAATACAAAGCCAATTCCCATGGGTTTTCCATGCTGTACGCCCTGCGGAAATACCACAACCAGCCCGTGACCATGACCCGCTTCGCCGACGAAATGGGCATCACCAAGCAGCAGCTCACCAAGCTGGTGAACGATCTGGAGGATAAGGAATACGTGATCCGTACCCACAACCGGGAAAACCGGCGGCAGGTCTATATTTCCATCACCGATGCAGGTCGTGCCTACCTGGAGACCATGATCGGGGAGCTGGTGCATGAGGTGCTGCGGGCTATGAAAAACCTCAACGGAGAAGAAAAGGAACAGATGGACAAAAGCGTTACGGCCCTGTCCGAGCTGTTCCGGAAGGATGCAGAGATCTGCCGCCAGGAGCGGGAAACCGGGGAATGATCACAGCTGGTAGCGCATACAGGGGCGGCCGCCGGTGGCATAGTCCATTTCTCCCGTGACCTTGCCGCTGACCTCCAGGTATTGCATATACCGCCGCACGGTCACGCTGGTCAGCCCCACATGGGAGGCGATCTCCTCTCCGGTGTGCCAGATGCCGCTGTTGTCTTCCATATATTCCAAAATGCGAGCCAGCGTCTTTTCCTGGATCCCTTTGGGCGGGTGGTCGCCGCTTTTTCGTTGGGATGTGCCCAATTGTTGGGATGTACCCAACAGGCGGTCGATGGCTTTTTGCGGGAAGGTATCTCCCCCGCACAGCACCGTGGTCAGCGCCGTGTATTTTTCCATGGCAAGGCAAAACCGCTCATAGGTGAAGGGCTTCACCAGATAATCAATACAGCCACAGCGCAGCGCCATGGTGAGTGCCTGCCGGTCGTGGGCCGCTGTGACTAAGATCACGTCGGTGTCGATCTGCCGGTACCGCAGCTCCCGGAGCAGGGTGAAGCCATCCATGCCGGGCATACGCACGTCCAGCAGCACCAGCGGCACCGGATCCTTTGTGAGAAACGCCAGCGCCGTCTCCCCATTGTCGCAGGTACCAGCCACCGAAAAGCCCTTCTGCCGCTCTACATATTGCCCCAGTATCATCGTCACCATGGGGTCGTCCTCTACGATCAGCACACGGTTCATGGTCTTCCTCCTTTTGGTATGGCATAGATTATGCTTCATTGTACCATATAAAAAAGTTATGGAGTACCTTAAATAAGTAAAATAAATGTAAATTTCACACAAGATATGCAGATAACTTGCAAAAGGTTGCGTTTTTGCCAAAAATTTGGTATGCTATAAGCTGTGTGAAAAAAGTACAATATAAGGAGATCTGACATGGGAAAGAGTATTTTTGAGATCATTATGCTGATCTGCTTCGGTCTGTCCTGGCCTATGAACCTGACCAAGGCATACAAAGCCGGCACAGCTAAGGGCACCAGCCTGTGGTTCATCCTGCTGATCATCACCGGTTACATCGCCGGCATCATCGCAAAGGTCATGGCTCCCTCCATCGACTGGCTGGTTCTGGCATTCTACATCCTGAACCTGGTGATCGTATCCCTGAACCTGGTGGTATATTTCCGCAACGTGGCTCTGGATAAGAAGGCCGATCAGAACAAGAAATAAGAGAAATGCTTAAAAGATCCGTATTTCTATGGTTTCCATAGGGTGCGGATCTTTTTCTGTACCTGACCGCAGCATTGTCGGATACCCAAACCATAAAACACAGCCCCGGTGCCATGTGGAATGGTACGAAGGCTGTGCTTTTGTATTCCTTACTGATTGGCGATCTCCATAGCTTCGGCAAGCTCGGTCTCGATCTTGTTGCGGTTTTTCGCCACGTTGGAGACCAGCTCCCGGTCGTTGTTGGCAAACATCTGGTGGATGAAGCCGTCCCGGATGTCGTTGATCCAGACGCAGTCGCCCAGGTCGTATACACGGGTCGCATAGATAATATCCAGCATGGCAGACGATTCCTCGTCCCGGCTGACCTTGCCCTTTAGACCTTCCTCAAAGTAGGCCGGCAGAAGTTCTGTGTATCCGGCGAAGGACAGAGCCTCCATGATGATGCTGACATATTCCGGATCGGAGACGGTGATGGGCACCATGGGGCAGCGGATCCCCCCTTCGGCACGGCTCATGTAATCCTTCTGGGTGTCGTCCCACTTTGGGTAGGGGAGCAGACCAAAGTCGGCATCGATGTCCCGCAGAGTTTTTACATAATGGAAGGTGGTGTCGCCGAACAGCATACGACCTTCCTCCAGCAGCGTGGGCATCTGAGGGTCTGTGTTGTTTCCATCCTTGGTTTGCTTCCAGTAGCCGGTGTCCCACAGGAGAGAGAAGATATGGTCTACGATGGTGGCAAAGTTTTCGTTGCCGGGAATGGCGTAGTACAGGCTGTCGTTCTCATCCTTGTCGATGGACTTGGCACCGGCGGCCTCCCAGAAATTGGGCAGGATCTGCTTGGGCGTGGCAACGTAGCCATAGATGTCCGTGGGCTCGTCCTGCTTCACATCCGGGTCATAGGACACCACGGACATGGCCTCTTCCATCTTGTCCAGCGTCCACTTGCCTTCCTTCACCAGATCGTAGAAGTTTTCCAGACTATAGTTGGTCACCATATCCTTGGAGAAGACCATCATGTGGGTGTAGTCCAGGTGGGACAGATCCAGCCCGCCAAAGGCATAGTAATACTGCCCACCAATGGAAAGTCCTTGTTCATGGAGGAGACCCAATAGGGCTTGTCTAAATCGATGTAAGACAGCATATTGTAGTTCAGCACGCAGTCCTTCTGCAAAAAGGAAAAGGAGCTGTTGGTGCTGGGCAGGTTCAATTCCACCGCATCGTCACCGGCTAAAATGGTCTTCTGGATCCCGCTTGTACACATTTCCCAGTCCAATATCTCGGTCATGACCACATTGAATCGTTCTTCGATGGCGTTGGTGATCTTGAAGATGGCATCGTTGACCCCTTCGCCGGTGGACTCCTTCACCACATGGATCCCGTTGCAGTGCGCTGGATCGTAGGACAGGATCCGAAATTCGGCACCGGCAAAGTCTCGCTCCGGCAGGTCATCGGACAGCGCCGTCTCTCCCACCGTCTCGGTCACAGCCTCGGTGGATGCAGAGGTCTCGGTCTCCGTGGTGTCTCCGGAACAGCCGGTGAGTTCCATGGGTTGCAGCAGCATTGCCGCCAGCAGCAGCGTGAGGATGCAGTTTTTTTTCATGACAAAATCTCTCCTACTTGTTGCACACGTATTTGGAAAATTGCTTACAGTATACCACATAAATGTGAACATAGCAGGAATATATATGAATAAAACGTGAATTTTGACGAAGCAGAGACAGTTTTACAACAACAAAAACCCCGGCCGGGTCATAGGACCTACCGGGGCAGGGCAGTATGTAACGCTTGTCAGAACTGGATCGTTTCGGGTGCGGCGGAGAAGGAAGAAATGGTGGCGGTGGCGTTGCGGAAGTACAGGACTTCGGTGTTGTCGTCGTGCTCATCGTACATACCACGCAGATTGGGGTATGCATCCAGCATGGACTTCTTTGCCTCTACCCGATCGTCCTCCACCAGCTCCCCGGCGATCCGCAGCCAGGTACCGTTGTGGAAGGCACAAAGCTCTGCTTTCGGATTGGCGGCCAGCTGCTTGGCTACCGGCTTCTTCTTGCCAGTCTGGATATACAGCTTTCCCTCAAAAATATTTACTGTACCAAAGGGCCGCACACGGGGCTGGTCACCTTCCACGGTAGCGAGATAATAAGTCTCGGCCTCCTTCAAAAATTTGCAAATGCGTTCCATGAGAACACCTCCGAAAAAATGATACAAAAAAGGATGGAACCATGTTCATGATACCATCCTAATCTGGCGCGCCATGCAGGATTCGAACCTGCGACCTACCGGTTCGTAGCCGGGCACTCTATCCACTGAGCTAATGGCGCATTTTCTTTGCTCTGAGCTTTCGTTTTTGTTCTCTTGCTCGGTGCTTATATATGATACCACATCCATCCTCGTTTGTCAAGGGGTTTTTCAAAATTTCTTGCAATTTTTTTTAGTTTTTTTTGCGGGACCCTTTCCCATGTAATTTTCACATAATTTTCACGGAGAAAGAATTGCATTCTGCCGGGATTCGTGCTATAATATATAGGTTACAACAAATGCTGCGTACATCGATGCAGCGGATCGATCTTGTCAATACGAAAGGAGCATTCTAACCCTATGGATATGCAAAATCCGGCTGTGGAAAATACAGTACCCGACAGCCGCAAGGAAAAACGCAATGCCATACTCATCACCATCGCCGTGGCTGTGGTGGCAGTCCTGGTCATTGGACTGGTGGTCTACAACAACTTAGCAGACAGAGGATATTTTCTGCGCCGGGAGGTGGCAGCCCAAAGTGAGAACTTCACCGTCAACGGCTCCATGATGAACTATTTCTTCTATTACAACTACAGCCAGTACGCCTCCTATTTTACCCAAATGGGGCTGGACACTAAGTACACGCTGAAGTCCCAGTATGCGGATGAAGAAAACGGCATCACCTGGTTCGACTACATGGCGACCCTGACCCAATCCTACGTGGGCGAGGTGCTGGCACTGTGCGAAGCGGCCCATGCAGCCGGCGTGACCCTGACCGATGCAGATATGGCCACCATCGATAGCACCCTCGATGCCATGGAGGAATCCGCCGCAGAGCTGGGCTACACCATGGACACCTACCTGATGGCGATGTTCGGCTCCGGTGTCAAGGAAGGCGACGTGCGGGATGCTATGGAGCTGGTCACCCTCAGCGGCAACTACTATGCCCAGTTCAACGATGGTCTGACCTACACCGAGCAGCAGTACGAGGACTACTACGAAGCCCACAAATCCTCCTACCAGACCGTGGATCTGATCACCTGCACCATCAAGCAGAACGACTTTATCGAAACGGATGAAAACGGCAACCCCATCGGCAACATCACCGAAGCCGGTGCCAAGGCCAAGGAATACGCCGACAACATGGCTGCCTGCACCACCGCAGAGGACTTCCAGAATGCCATTTTGGCATATTACACCGATGTAAAGGGCGTGACGGAAGAGGAAGCACAGACGGCATTGTCTGCCTTGCTGCTAAACGGGATCACCGCCAACGTGGGCAACACCGCCAGCGATTGGGCCTTCTCTGCCAAAGCGGGGGAGACCACCGTGGTGGATGCATCCGGCGGGGCTACCTATGATGTATATTATCTGGTATCTGCCGCAGCCCGTGACGACGCTCCCACCCGGAACGTGCGCCATCTGCTGCTGACCGATGAGACCTATGGCGAAAATGCGGAATCCGCTGCCCAGACCATCTACGACCAGTGGGAAGCCACCGGCTTTGATGTGGACACCTTTGCCGCTATGGTATACCAGTTCAGCGAAGACCCGGGCTCTCAGACCACCGGCGGCCTGTACGAACACGTTTCCCAAGGCGATATGGTGCCGGAATTTGACGCATGGCTGTTCGATCCCACCCGGAAGGAAGGGGACACCGGCATCGTCCACACCGACTACGGCTACCACATCATGTACTACGCCGGAGAAGCAGGTCCTGCTTGGCAAGCCGACGCCGATTCTGCCCTGCGCCAGGAAGACTACACCGCACTGATCGAGGCCCACAGTGCCGGGATTACCTTTGATTCGGAAGTGATCTATAGTATCAATGCGTAAATAACACATGAAAAAACCGACGTACATCGCTGCGCCGGTTTTTTTGTTATTATTCTACAGTACCAGCACACCCGTTGCAGATCGTCCGGCTGCCGCATTCCCGACACTGGGGACCAAAATAGGGCTTGTACAGGTTTTCGCCGGGAATGGTTCTATGCCGATCATTATACCGTAGATGCGGCCATGTGTCAAAAGAAAAACCGACGCATGGTCACGCCGGTCATTTTCTTATGTTACGCCTGCTCCCGTGCCAGCATGGGGATGTCGCCTACCCCTTCCAGCACCACCGTAGGCCGGTATGCATAGGTCTTCAGGGTCTCCTTGGTGGATACGCCGGTCATGACCAGTACCGTGGACATGCCGCTCTCCAGACCGGAGATCACGTCGGTGTCCATCCGGTCGCCAACCATGACAGCCTCGCCGGAGTGACAGCCCAGCAGCTTCAGTCCCGTGCGCATCATCAGCGGATTGGGCTTGCCGCAGAAGTACGCCTGCTTGCCGGTTGCCATTTCGATGGGTGCGATCAGTGCTTTGCAGGCCGGTGCGATACCGCTCTCGATGGGGCCGGACACGTCCGAGTTGCAGCCGATGAGCTTGGCACCCTGTAGCACCAGATTGGTGGCTCTGGTCAGGGTCTCCAAAGAATAGGTGCGTCCCTCGCCTACCACCACATAATCGGGGTTCACATCGTTCATGGTGATCCCAGCATCATAGAGCGCATTGAGCAGTCCGGCTTCTCCAATGGCAAAGACCGAGCAGCCCGGTGCCTGTTCCCGCAGAAAAGCAGCGGTCGCCAGGGCACTGGTGTAAAAATGCTCTTCCGACACATCCAGACCCATCCGGGCTAACTTCTGCTGCAGCTCCTTCGGGGTATAGCCGCTGTTGTTGGTGAGAAACAGGTATTCCTTCTTCTCGTCGTGGAGCCACTGGATGAATTCTGCCACGCCGGGCAGGATCCGGTTCCCGTGATAGATCACGCCGTCCATATCGCAGATGAACCCTTTTTTCTCGTTGAAATTCAGTGTGATTTGTGTATCCATATCCACCCTCCTCCTGTTTGGTGTCCACTTTGTCTTTTTTCCATACGTATATCCTATCACACCTCGGAAAAAAGGAAAAGTGTATTTTTGTAATATCCGGGTACAATCAGAACTTATCCACAGGATACAGGATCTTGAGCTGATTTACCTTGCTCTGGTAAGCGGCCTGCTGCTTTTCTTCCTTCAGTGCGTTCATCAGGTCTGCCTTGATGTCCTCATAGGACATTTCGCCGCCCTCTTCCTTCTTGTTCAGCTGGATCAGGTGGTAGCCGAACTGGGTCTGCACCGGTGCGGAGATCTCGCCCACTTCCATAGCAGCGCAGGCGTTTTCAAATTCCGGCACCATCTGCCCCTGGCTAAAGTCACCTAAGTTGCCGCCGTTCTTACCGGAGGGACAGGTGCTGTGCTTTTCAGCCGCTTCCGCAAAGGTGATCTCCCCTGCCTTGATCTGGGTAAGCAGCTCGTTTGCCTTGTCTTCGCTGTCCACTAAGATGTGGCTGGCATTGAAGGTCAGGCCGGAGACGAACTGATCCTTGTGTTCTTCGTAGTACTTTTTGGCTTCTTCTTCGGTGACACGAACCTTTTCCAGTGCCTTCTGCATAGCATAGCTGGTGAGCATATCTTCCTTCACACGGGTGAGCTGTTCCTTGAAAGCGGGTTCTCTTTCGTACAGGTTGCGCTGTGCATCCATGAGGAAGAGCTTCCGGGAGATGAGCTGGTCTAAGATCATGGCTCTGCCCTGGGGACTATTGTAGTTCTGTCCTCTCTGACCCATCTGCATGATCGCCATGGTCACATCCTGTTCGGTGATGTTCTTGCCCCCGACAGAAGCGAGGACCTTGTTTTCCATATCCATTGTATTGGTATCCTTTCGAGTATATGTTGTACGACAGTATTGTACCAGATTTGGTGCGGTTTTGCAATAGGAGAAGGGAATTTTGTTTTGGAAAAAGAAAATGGGTGAGTGACCACCGTGGTTCCGTAGGTCAGCTGCGACAACATACGCTGCCCCCATAAAAATAAATATTTTCCTCTTGACAAGTGCGCACGAAGGTGTTATAATAACAGTGGAGGGAAGCATCGCGAAATACTCCCCTCTACCGGTGACCGATACATCGGCTGCCTCAGAATGAATCCCTTAGATCAATGGATAGATATATCGAAAATATCTAATCCACTTTCACTTAAGTGAGCCACCTTGATGCAAACGGACGGCTCACTTTTTTCTTTTGCAGGATCTATATGATCATTTTGATCTTTCTTGCGAGTCTCACTGCGCAATATGCAGCACTGTACAACAATGCTCAACACTGCGGATACATCAGAATGAAGATATCAAATATTCCAACAAGGTGTGGGTCGGAAATATACCGCATATCCGACTTTCCCATTTTCCCGTGATTTTGCCACCATAGGAAATTTTCGGAACTTTCTCCCATAGAAAAAATTTTCGCCACCACTTGACAAGCCGGCGGATTTGTGCTATACTATCTCTATATCCCAATACCCAAACAGGCGTGGAAGGGAAGCAGTACGCTGGTCGGTTCTGTCCCAGAGAGCAGGAGAAGCTGGAAACCTGTACAGAAGCACAGCCGAAGTAGTCCCGGAGCCGCTTTGTGGGAAGTTTCTGCGACACCCACTGTGTCTGCGAAATGCGTACCCAAGGCCGGGTTCTCCCGTTACAGAGAGCGGGGATCGTATGGTCCCTTCAGAGAGTGCGTCCGTGTGCTTTTGCGGACGAAATCGGGTGGTACCACGTGTTTTGCGTCCTGATATCGATGGTCACATGACTGTCGATGTCGGGACTTTTTTGATCCTCCACAACCGCAGCAAACGAAATCCAACCAAACGAGGTATATACAAAATGAAGAAAGAACTGCCAAAGACCTATGATCCGTCGGATTTTGAAGGCCGGATCTATCAGTCCTGGTGCGACGAGGGGCTCTTTACCCCCCAGATCGACAAATCGAAACCCCACTATTCCATCGTGATCCCCCCGCCGAACATCACCGGTCAGCTCCACATGGGTCACGCCCTGGACAATACCCTCCAGGACATCCTGATCCGGTATAAGAGAATGAAGGGCTTCTCCACCCTGTGGCTGCCCGGCACAGACCATGCGTCCATTGCCACCGAAGCCAAGATCGTGGAAGCTATGCGTAAGGAAGGCCTGACCAAGGAAGACCTGGGTCGTGACGGCTTCTTAGAGCGGGCATGGGCGTGGAAGGAACAGTACGGCGGCCGGATCATCGAACAGCTCAAGAAGATGGGCTCCTCCTGCGACTGGTCCCGTGAACGCTTCACCCTGGACGAGGGCTGCTCCAAGGCCGTGCGGGAAGTGTTCCAGCGGCTGTATGACAAGGGCCTGATCTACCGTGGCGAGCGCATCATCAACTGGTGTCCCCACTGCAAGACCTCCATCTCCAATGCCGAGGTGGATTACGAAGAACAGAAGGGTCACTTCTGGCACATCCGGTATCCCCTGGTGGGCGGCGTTGGCTACATCGAAGTGGCTACCACCCGTCCGGAAACCCTGCTGGGCGATACCGCTGTGGCTGTGAACCCCAACGACGAACGGTACAAGCACCTGATCGGCTCCTACTGCGTACTGCCGCTGGTAGGTCGTCGGATCCCGATCGTGGCAGACGAACACGCCAAGCTGGACAAGGGTACCGGCTGCGTAAAGATCACCCCTGCCCACGACCCCAACGACTTTGAAGTGGGTAAGCGTTGCCACCTGCCCATCGAGGTCTGCCTGACCGAGGATGCCAAGATCACCGAAAACTACCCCAAGTACGCCGGTATGGATCGCTACGAAGCTCGTAAGGCCATCGTGGAAGACCTGCGTGCCGGTGGATACCTGCTGGAGATCGAAGACCTGAACCACGAGGTCGGCACCTGCTACCGCTGCGGCACCACCATTGAACCTATGGTGAGCCTGCAATGGTTCGTGCGCATGGAGCCTCTGGCAAAGCCTGCTATCGAAGCAGTGCGGGACGGCAGAACCAAATTCGTACCCGAACGGTTCGACAAGAACTACTTCCACTGGATGGAAAATACCCAGGACTGGTGTATCTCCCGGCAGCTGTGGTGGGGCCACCGGATCCCGGCCTACTACTGCGACGACTGCGGCGAGACCGTTGTGGATAAGAACGGCTGCGAGGTTTGCCCCAAGTGCGGCGGTCACATGACCCAGGATCCCGATACCCTGGACACCTGGTTCTCCTCTGCGCTGTGGCCCTTCTCCACCATGGGCTGGCCGGAAGAGACCGAAGACCTCAAATACTTCTATCCCACCAACACCCTGGTCACCGGCTACGACATCATCACCTTCTGGGTATCCCGTATGATCTTCTCCGCACTGGAATACACCGGCGAGGTGCCCTTTGATACGGTGCTGATCCATGGTCTGGTGCGGGATGCACAGGGCAGAAAAATGTCCAAGTCTCTGGGCAACGGTATCGACCCGCTGGAGATCATCGACAAATACGGCGCAGATGCTCTCCGGTTTGCCCTGGCCACCGGTAACAGCCCCGGAAACGATATGCGGTTCTCCGACGAAAAGATCGAGGCTGCCCGGAACTTTGCCAACAAGCTGTGGAACGCTGCCCGGTTCGTGATGATGAATCTGGAGATCGACGAGATCACGCTGCCTGCCGAGGACGAGCTGTCTCTGGCGGACAAGTGGATCCTGACCAAGTTTGCCGACTGTGTGAAGTCCGTGACCAACAACATCGAAAAGTACGAGATCGGCATCGCCCTGTCCGGCCTGTACGACTTCATCTGGGACGTATACTGCGACTGGTACATCGAGCTGACCAAGTCCGCTTTGCAGGATAAGGGTTCTGCCCGGTCTGTAGCGGCACAGAAGGTACTGGCCTACGTACTGCGGGAGACCTTGAAGCTGCTGCACCCGTTCATGCCCTTCATCACGGAAGAGATCTTCCAGGGTCTGCCGGGCGAAGAAGGCTCCATCATGATCAAGGCCTTCCCGGAAGCCGAAAATATCCCCACCTTTGCCGAAGCCGATGGCTTTGAAAAGGTCATCGATGCCATCCGTGCGGTACGTACCCGCCGTTCTGAAATGGGCGTAGTTCCCTCCCGGAAGGCACATATGTACATCACCACCAAGTATGGCGACATCTTCACGGAGTGCGCGCCCTACTTTGAACGGCTGGCCTCTGCCTCCTCTGTGACCTTAGTGGACAGCTACGCAGACGACACTGCCGTACAGATCATCACGGATGCTGCCGCTATCTACATCCCCCTGGCCGACATGATCGACTTTGCTGCCGAGCTGGCCCGTCTGGAAGGGGAGCTGAAGCAGGTGGAAGGCGAGCTTGCCAGAGTGAACGCCAAGCTTGCCAACGAAAGCTTTGTATCCCGTGCGCCCCAGAACGTGGTGGATGCGGAAAGAGCCAAGCTGGCCAAGTACGCCGAAAAGAAGACCGGTGTAGAAGCTGCTCTTAGCCAGGTCAAGGCTATGATGGAAAAATAATATCGAATAACGACGATCGGGTCCTCGGATAGCAGGGGATCCGGTCGTTTTTGTTCTCGTGGGATCCGGGGCAGTTCCTCACAGAGTTGGATGCGAAAAATAGGAAGAATTTAGTTTCTGTGCCGAAAATTTTATTATCCCTTGACATTCGATCCTATATCGTCTATAATAAAGCCGATTTATCCAATTATCTATAGGAGGATGCACCGTTGCATATCCAGCTCTCTGACCATTTCACCTACCGGCGATTGATCCGGTTCACCATCCCCTCCATCGTCATGATGATCTTCACTTCGATCTATAGCGTGGTGGATGGCCTGTTCGTGACCAATTTTGTAGGCAAAGCGGAGTTCACCGCCGTCAATTTGATCATGCCGTTCACCCAGATCTTAGGCTGCATCGGCTTTATGTTTGGTTCCGGCGGCTCGGCGCTGGTGTCCAAAACGCTGGGAGAGAGGAAGCCGGAGAAAGCCGACCGGATCTTCTCCATGCTAACCTATACGGCACTGGGCTGCGGCGTAGTGCTGGCTGTCCTCGGTATCGCACTGCTGGAGCCTATCGCCATCCGGATGGGAGCCGTGCCGGAGATCCTGCCCCACTGCCTGACCTATGGTCGGATCCTGCTGGTTGGGCTGCCTGCGTTCATGCTGCAAAATATGTTCCAGAGCTTTCTGATCACCGCCGAAAAGCCCCACATGGGTCTGGCCATCACGGTGGTAGCCGGTGTGACCAACATGGTGCTGGATGCGCTGTTCATCGTGGGACTGCACTGGGGTGTGGCGGGTGCGGCACTGGCAACGATTTTGGCACAATGCATCGGCGGCGTGATCCCCTTCTTTTATTTCTTCTCCAAGAGAAACACCAGCCTATTGCATCTGGGCAAAACGGTATGGGACGGGCGCGCCATGCTACAGGCCTGCACCAACGGGATGTCGGAGCTGGTGTCCAATATCTCCATGTCCATCGTGGGGATGCTGTACAACTATCAGCTTATGCGGTTCGACCCGGAGAATGGGGTGGCGGCCTATGGGGTGGTCATGTACGTGGGCTTTGTGTTCATTGCCATCTTCTTAGGCTATTCCATCGGTGTAGCACCGGTGATCGGGTACCACTATGGTGCCGCCAACAAGAAAGAGCTGACGGGGCTGTTTCGCAAAAGTCTGGTGATCGTGGTCGCCTCCGGTGCGGTGCTGTCGGGATTGGCATTTGGCTTTGCCCGGCCGCTGTCCATGATCTTTGCCGGCTATGACCCGGAACTGCTGTCGCTGACCATCACCGCCATGCGGTATTATGCCGCTACGGTGTTGTGTGCAGGGGTCGCCATCTTTGGTTCTGCCTTCTTCACAGCACTGAATGACGGCGTGGTCTCGGCTGTGATCTCGTTTTTACGAACGCTGGTGTTCCAGATCGCCATGGTGCTGATCCTGCCGATCTTCTTCCAGCTGGACGGGGTCTGGTACTCCCAGTGCGCATCGGAGTGTATGGCCATGTGCCTGACGGTGGCGTTCTTCGTCAGCAAGCGGAAGAAGTACGGCTATTGGGGGGAAAAAGACTAAAATACAAATAGGAGGCTATAGCTATGCAGATCCAGGAAAGCTTGATGACCCCGGTGAGAGGGAAGTATGATGCTGTTGTTGTCGGTGCGGGACCGGCGGGTGCTTCTCTGTCCCCCCTGCGTGCCCTGCTGCCCAAGGGATACCATATCCGGGAGGTGACCCTACAGCTGCTACTGCGGACGGAGTAACAGGGAGCCTGTATCCCGCAGATTTTGGCAAAATACTTGACAGAACTGGCGAGTTATTGTATAATAATAAAAGCTATTATCCATAAAATATAGAAACAGTGAGGATATTTCCCATGAAGAATCGCATTCTGGCATTGCTCATTGCCATGCTGGCCGTGCTGCCCCTGACCGCTTGTGGGGAGGGCAATACCACGGAGACCACTGCCAATACCACGACCCAGACCCAGACCGATACCACCCCTGCGGAGACCGAGCCGTCCTATGATCCCATGCTGGAGGCAAAGGATTACAGCGGCACGGACTTTGTGATCCTGTACAACATCGCAAGCGAGGTGGAGCCCAACAAGGACTTCATCGGCGAAGCCCTGACCGGGGAGATCGTCAACGATGCCATCTACAACCGTACCATCGCACTGGAAGAAAAGTACAAGCTGAAAATGACCTACACGGGCTTGAGCGGGGACGGCACCGTGGGAAATGAGATCCAAAAGGCCGTTATGGCTGGGGATGCCACCTATGCAGCCGCCGACATCAACGCCCAGTTCTGTGTCCAGCAGGCCAGCAAGGGGAACCTGATGGAGCTGCGGGAGCTGCCCAACATCGATCTGGAAAAGCCCTACTGGAACGACCTGATGCTGGAAGGCAGCTCCATCAACCACAAGAACTATTTTGCCTTCTCCGACATCAACATCCACGCCTATGGTGCCACCCCCTGCATGATCTTCAATAAGGTGGTACACGAGAACTATGACCTGCCGGATCTGTACGAGATCGTGCTGGATGGCGGCTGGACCTTTGATCGGGTCTGCGAAATGGTATCCGCTGTCACCACAGACTTAGACGGCGACGGTGCCATCACCAAGGACGACACCTTAGGGCTGATCTCCAACAACTTCTGCGTGGACTGCTTCATCTCCGGTACCGGCTATAAGATGATCAGCAAGGATGAAAACGACCTGCCCGTCCTGCAAATGTACACCGAACAGTTTGCCAACATCATGGATGGGATCAAAAAGGTGCTGTCGGTGGAGACCGGCTCCTTCCTGATCGACCGTACCAGCACCGCCACGGAGGCCAGAGAATACTGGACCGAGCAGGCCATTACGGAGGACCGGGCGCTGTTCTGGGTCGCCAACATCAAGTGCGTAGAACGGATGCGCCAGTCGGAATCTGACTTTGGCGTAGTGCCCATGCCGAAGGCCGACGAAAATCAGAAGGACTACGCCATCCATGTACAGGCAAACGTCGGCACCATGCTGTGCTTCCCCCTGTCCATTGCCGACGCAGACATGGTCAGCCGTGTCATCGAGGATATGGCGTATATCTCCTATGAGACCGTTATGCCCGCCTACATGGACGTGTGTATCGACGGCAAGACGATCCGGGACGAAGAATCCTTAGCCTGCCTGGAGATCATCCGCAGCTCCTACTACTGTGACCTCGGCTTCATGTGCCAGCAGCTGGGCGTGAGCGTGCTGAACGATATGCGGGACTACGTGACCAACAACCGCACCGACTTTATGTCTCGGTTGGCTTCCCAGATCACCAAGTGGGAAAGCGCCGTGGACAAGATCGCCGAAACCTTTGTGGATGTAGAATAATCGCTAACATAGTATATTTTGCAAAGAGGATCTCCCGACCGTTCTTCAAACGATCGTCGTTCTTCAAACGATCGTCGTTCTTCAAACGACCGTGCCGGGGGATCTTTTTTGACCTTTGTCGATGCCATGTGCTATGAGAAAACGGCCGGATCCCGTATATGGAAAATTTCCCGACAATGTTTTATGCGAATGACCTTGACTTTTCCCGATCTTCCGTGTATAATAGAAACAGAAAAGTGTCCCTGTGGCGGGAGTACACCCAATGGATGCTTGCTTACAAAAAATATACACGCCGTGCAGTATTTATGCACCGGTTTTCATAGAGCCAAAGAAAGGTATGGTACGCCTTCGTGAAAAAATACATTGTGCTGGCCGTGCTGCTGCTCCTGTGCCTGATCCCCACAGCTGTAGCGGTGAACAGCTATAAAGAGACCCAAAATGCCCCTGTGGATGAAAAAACAGCCGTGGTGCTGTCTATAGATGATGTGAACGGGAAGAATTACCGCTTCGTGCGCAGTGACGGTACAGATGCGGAGAACATGATCCTGTTTTTCCTGAATATGCAGAAGAATGCCACCAAGATCGTGGCATTGCCGGATTCGCTGACGGGGCAGCAGTACTTCAAGGTGACCCTTGCCAACAACGTCAAGGAAAACGATTATGCCTACTATTTTGACCCCAATCCCCAGGCATGCTACTTTGTGGACCACGAGGGTCTGGTGTACCAGATCGCCGAGCAGGACGCACGGGAATTCATCGGTACGGAGTATGCGGAGAGCATCTATGAAGCCGCTGCCATGCCGGTGCTGACCCTGTCCGGGGACAGAGTGGTCTCTCCCGATACAGCAGAATGGCGGTACAAGAACTATACCGGGGACTATGTGATCTCCGATACCTCTTCGCTGGTATCCACGGAGGTGGAGAGCTATTCTCTGGAGGGCGGGTTCGAGCTGTCCTTTGACCAGGAGCCGGACTATTTTGCCTTGCAGATCCAGGACGACAAGGGAAATCTGCTGTACGACGGCATGTACGCCGACCTGAACACCAGCTTCTCCTTTGATGCCAACACGACCCTGCATGTATCCGTAACGGCCCAGTGGTACGACGACCCCCAGCGTTCCTACTGCGGGGATCTGAGCTATCAGTTCAACAGCCTGGTGACAGCACCTGCCGAGTTTTATCTGGGTATGGACAGCGTAAAGCCGGGACGGTTCGTGGCGGTGACGGCACTGAATATCATCAGTCCGGAGAAGATCCAGTTCAGCTGTGAGCCGTCCATTGGCTTCACGCCCACCTTCTACATGGAAGGGGAATATGCGGTGGCGCTGATCCCGATCCAGCCGGATGCGACAGCAGGGGATTACGCCATGACCTTCACCTACGGCGGTACCACACAGACCACGCATTTGCAGGTGGAATCCATAGATTTTGGCACCTCGAACCTGAGCGTATCCACGACGATGCTGAACCTGTATCGGACGGCGGACAGCATTGCGGCCTTTGAGGATCTGATCACGGAGATCACAGCCACATCGGAGACGACCCGGTATTTCTCCGGATACTTTATGGAAGGTCTGGGCGGCGTGAACGGTATGCCCGGCAGTCGGCAGATCCTGCGTGGATTTGGCAGGGAGATCGTGCTGAACGGTGACAAGACCAACACCTACCGGAACAACGGCGTGACCAACGGTGCCACAGCCGGGACCGGTGTGTATGCCGCCAATGCAGGCAAGGTGGCATATGTCGGCGTACTGGACTACACGGGCAACATCGTGGTGATCGACCACGGTCTGGGTCTGCGTACCTGGTACTACAACATGGGCAGCAGCACAGCCGAGGTGGGCCAGATCGTGCAGCGTGGGGACCAGATCGGTACCTGCGGCGACACCGGCTTTGCTCCCAGCGGCACAGGCGTGCAGATTGCCATGTCCATCGGTGACCAGTTTGTCTGCCCCTACGACACCTGGAGTGACAGCTCCACCGCCGGTAAAGTCCTCATCTGGGGGATCGAACAATAACGACTATCCGAGCAGGATGCACTTCATGGGTGTGTCCTGCTTTTTCTTGTTTCCGCGCACGGTTGTCCCCGCACACGGTTAGTCCCCAGCATACAAGAAAGGATCTATCGGGTGGCGTATTCTGTCAAAAATCACTCTTGACAAATGGGGGAAATTCCTGTATACTAATAGAAGCAGGGTATGCCTGTCCGTTGCGTGCCATGTTGCCGAAAGGTATTGGCATGAGGAAAGTCCGGACCCCATAGGGCAGGATAACGGATAACGTCCGCCGGAGGTAACTCCCGGGAAAGTGCAACAGAAATAGACTACCAGTGTTCCTTTGGGACGCTGGTACAGATGGAAAGGCGAGGTAAAAGCTCACCGGCATGGCAGGTAACTGCGTGCAAATGTAAACCCTATCCGGAGCAACACCGTTTGTGTCCCTGTATCGTGCGCAAGTGTGGTACAGCTGTCGGCCCGGCAGAGCGGCATAGGTGGCTTGAGGCGTGCTGGCAACAGTCGTCCCAGATAGATAACGGACGGAGGTGCTTGGCATCTCTAACAGAACCCGGCTTACAGACATACCATGCCCCTTTGATTATTTGAAAAAGACTCTCGACCGGGAGTCTTTTTTGCCGATACGACAATGGCAACGCTGCCTGTACAGCGGTTTCTCTATGGACGCAGAAAAAATGAAGTGTGGCTTGATGGCAAAAGCACTTGACTTTACAGCGTGTCTGTTGTATAATAATCCTGTAGTGAATTTGTGCTTTTTGGCAGTGTAAGGAGGACAGAGCGTTGCGGGAAGGGTATGTGATCGGGTTGGATTATGGGACCTTGTCGGGAAGAGCCGTGTTGGTGCGGGTCGCTGACGGGAAGACCGTGGGCAGTGCCGTGGTGGAATATGCACACCGGGTCATGGACGATCGGTTTGACGGAGACGATGGCACGTGCCAAAAGCTGCCGCCGGATTGGGCCCTGCAGCATCCCAAGGACTATTTGGATGTGCTGCTGGGTACGATCCCCCAGGTGCTGGCAGATAGCGGCGTGCCTGCTGCACAGGTGTTGGGGATCGGCATCGACTTCACCGCCTCCTCACCGCTGCCGACCACAAAGAACGGTACACCCCTGTGCTTTTTGCCCGCTTACCGCCATGCACCCCATGCCTACGTGAAGCTGTGGAAGCACCACGCCGCCGCTGCCTATGCCGATCGGATCAATGCCGTGGCAGAAGCACGGGGCGAAAAATGGTTGGTGGCCTGCGGGGGGAAGATCTCCAGCGAATGGCTCATCCCCAAGCTGTACCAGCTGGCCGCAGAAGCACCCCAGATCTATGCCGATACCGACTGCTTTGTGGAGGCCGGTGACTGGATCGTGTGGCAGCTCACAGGCCGTCCTACCACCAGCACCTGCATGGCCGGTTACAAATGCTGCTATACCGAAGACGGCTTTCCCACCGACGAGTTCCTTACCGCCGTGGATCCGATCCTACAGGATGCCGGTCAAAAGTGGATCCGGGACGTGCTGCCCATTGGGGCGTGTGCCGGTGGCTTGACAGCGGATTGGGCGGAAAAGCTGCACCTGTGGCAGGGCTGTCCCGTGGCAGTTGCCGGGATCGATGGACACGCCGCTGTGCCTGCCGCCGGGATCACCAAAGCGGGACAAATGCTGTTGATCCTGGGTACGTCCTCCTGTCATATGCTGGTGGAGGATCGGTTCAAGCAGTTCTCCGGTATCTGCGGCAGAGCGTGGGAAGGCATGATCCCCGGCTACTACGGCTACGAATCCGGTCAGTGCTGCGTGGGTGACCATTACGCCTGGCTGTGCGAGAATTTCGTACCGGCTGCCTACGAACGGGAAGCTGCCGAAAAGGGTGTCTCTCTCCAACAGCTCCTGACCGAAAAGGCCGAAAAGCTGGCACCGGGGGAATCGGGGCTGGTCGCACTGGATTGGTGGAACGGCAACCGCAGTATCCTCATGGACTCTGCACTGTCCGGGCTGCTCATCGGTATGACGCTGCAAACCAGAGCCGAGGAGATCTACCGTGCCCTCATCGAAGCCACCGCCTATGGTACTCGCCGGATCGTGGAAAACTTCCGGGATAATGGGCTCCGGGTGGATGAGATCTTGGTCACCGGCGGCATTGCTGGCAAGAACCCCATGCTGATGCAGATCTATGCCGATATTTTGCGGATGGAGCTAAAGGTCGTCTCCGGCAGCAGTGCCATGGGAGCGGCGATCTATGGTGCCCTGGCAGCCGGTGCATATCCCACCATGACCGAGGCTGTGACCCATATGACCGGCGAACCCCAGACCATCTATCGTCCCAATGCAGCCCATGCGGCGCTGTATGACGGGCTGTACGCCGAGTACCGCCTGCTCCACGATACCTTTGGCGGGGGCGAAAACGATGTGATGAAGCGTCTGCGCAGGATGCGGGAACAACAGAGGAAATAAATATTTTATATAAAAATACAATAAGAAAAGGATATATACCATGTTCAAGGATAAGAAAGTTGTGTTTTCCGGGGTACAGCCCAGCGGCTCTCTGACCATCGGAAACTACCTGGGTGCCATCAAGAATTTCAATGCCTTCTCGGAGGAATACCATTGCCTGTACTGCGTGGTGAACGAACACGCCATCACTGTGCGGCAGAACCCGGCAGAGCTGCGGAAGCGTACCTACGAGACTCTGGCGCTGTATATGGCGTGCGGCCTGGATCCGGAAAAGAATACGCTGTTCGTGCAGAGCCATGTACCCGGTCACGCTGAATTGGGCTGGATACTGGACTGCTACACCATGTTCGGCGAGCTGTCCCGTATGACCCAGTTCAAGGACAAGAGTGCCAAGAATGCGGACAACATCAACGCAGGACTTTTCACCTACCCGGCTCTGATGGCAGCGGATATCCTGCTGTACCAGACGGAGCTGGTGCCTGTTGGCGTGGACCAGAAGCAGCACCTGGAGCTGGCAAGAGACATTGCTGAACGGTTCAACGGTGTGTACGGCGAGACCTTTGTGGTGCCGGAGGGCTATATCCCCACGGTGTCTGCCAAGATCATGTCTCTGGCCGATCCCACGAAAAAAATGTCCAAGTCCGACGAAAACGAAAACGCAGTCGTGCGGATCCTGGACCCTAAGGATACCATTATCAAAAAGTTCAAGAGAGCCGTCACCGACTCCGGCAGTGAGATCCGCCGTGGAGAAGGGAAGGACGGGGTGGAAAACCTCATGTCCATCTACGCTGCCTTCACCGGCAAGACCATGGACGAGATCGAGAGCGAATTCGATGGCGTAGGCTACGGTGACTTCAAGCTGGCGGTAGGCGAAGCCTGTGCCGATGCGCTGGCCCCTGTGCAGAGCGAATTCGACCGGCTCATGAAGGACAAGGCCTATCTGGAGACCATCATGAAGAATGGCGCAGAGCAGGCTTCCTACATGGCATCCCGCACCATGTCCAAGGTGAGACGGAAGGTCGGCTTTGTGGAGCTGCCTAGATAAAACAAGGGTACAAAGAAAAAGTGAGCCGTCTGTCCGAACACAGATCTGGCTCACATTCGGTGACAGAGTAACCAGCTCTTCACCGAGTCGTGTATCCACTTCACATCGGCAACCGTAAGACGATACATCTTACAGGTTTCCTTGCTTCTATTATACATCATTTTTGATCCGGTGTCAAGGCTTTGCGGCGATTCTTTTTCGCAAAGAGGTGGCATCACATCCCATTTGCTTTCAATATTTCACATAAAAAGAAAGAAGGAACTACGAATGAAAACCAAAGCTGTACGACTGTATGGAAAAATGGATCTGCGTCTGGAGGAGTTTGAGCTGCCTGCTATCCAGGACGATGAGATCTTAGCCTGTGTTATTTCCGACAGTATCTGCATGTCCTCCTACAAGGCTTCTTCCCAGGGCTCCGATCACAAGAGAGTGCCCAACGATGTGGCAGAAAATCCTGTGATCATTGGTCACGAATTCTGCGGTAAGATCGTAGAAGTGGGTGCCAAGTGGGCCGATCAGTTCAAGCCCGGCGACAAGTTCGTGATCCAGCCCGCACTGAACTACAATGGCTCTCTGGCTTCTCCCGGATACTCCTATAAGTACATCGGCGGCGACGCTACCTACGTGATCATTCCCCACGAAGTCATGGAGCTGGGCTGCCTGCTGCCCTACAACGGTGACGCATACTTCTATGGCTCCCTGACCGAACCCATGTCCTGTATCGTTGGTGGTTTCCACGCCAACTACCACACCACACCCGGTTCCTATGTTCACAAGATGGAATGCAAGGAAAGAGGCAACATGGCGATCTTAGCCGGTGCAGGTCCTATGGGTCTGGGCTGTGCAGACTATGCCATCCACGGCGGCAATCCTCCGAAGCTGCTGGTGATCACCGATATCGATGACGCTCGTCTGGCAAGAGCTGCTACACTGACCACCGTAGAGGATGCGGCTGCCCATGGCGTAAAGCTGATGTATGTGAACACCAACGGTGTCGAAAATCCCGTAGAATACCTCCGTTCTCTGACCGACGGCGCCGGCTTTGACGACGTGTTCGTATATGCCCCTGTAAAGTCCGTTGTGGAAATGGGCGACGCTCTGCTGGGTCGTGACGGCTGCCTGAACTTCTTCGCCGGCCCCACCAACACCGAGTTCTCCGCTATGTTCAACTTCTACAACGTCCACTACGGCGCTACCCACATCGTTGGTACCAGCGGCGGTAACACCGAGGACATGAAGGAATCCATCAAGCTGATGACCGAAGGCAAGATCAATCCGGCCGGCATGATCACCCACGTAGGCGGTCTGGACTCCGTTGCCGAGACCACCAACAACCTGCCCCACATCAAGGGTGGTAAGAAGCTGGTATACACCCACATCAACCTGCCCATGACCGCTATCGAAGACTTCGGTAAGGCTGCGGAAGAAAATAAGGGCACCGAAATTGGCGACCTGTTTGCCGATCTGGACGCTATCTGCAAGGAAGCAGGCGGTCTGTGGTGCGCTAAGGCTGAGGAACGCATCCTGAAGCTGGCAAAGGATCTGTGATTCTAACTTCCGAAAATGAATCGAATATTTTGTATCCCCTGTATGTGCAAGCATATGGGGGATGCTTTTTCTTTGGTGCATAATTGGTGCATAAAATGTGAAAACACTATTGACTTTTTGGGCAGTATGATGTATACTATGGTTAACGAGAAATTGGAAACTATATAGAATAAAGGAGTGATACCCATATGCAAAAACGGATCGTATTGTGTCTGCTGGCACTGCTGCTGACGGCTTCGGCAACGGCCTGCGGCAATACAGCAGAGGAAACGACCACTACGGATACCACAGCTGTCGATACCACAGCCGAGGAAACGGTGGTAGAGACTACGGCATTGGAAGGACTGGAAAAAGAGCAGTTCGATGGCAGAGCCTACACGGTGCTGGATGCCAACGACCATGCGTATATGCACATCAACATCCACGTGGGCGAATTGAACGGGGATGCTATCAACGATGCCATCTACAACCGGGACCTGCAGGTTTCAGAAAAGGCCAACGTGCTGCTGCAATATGAACAGGTGGAACCGGCGGCAACGGGCTGCACCCAGTTCCAGAACAACGTCATGGCGGGAGACGAGACCTACCAGCTCATCATCGGCCCGGCTCTGGGCAAAGCCATTGCACAGCTGGGTACCAACGGGGTGCTGTACGACCTGAACGAGATCGCCGACAGCAGCAGTGCCGTGGATTGGACCTCGCCGTGGTGGAGTGCGCTGATGTATGACACCATGCAGATCAAGGACAAATTCTTCTTCACCACCGGCGACATCGCCGCATCGGTATACCAGGCGCCCTTCTGCGTGTTCTACAACGTGGATCTGGGTATCGACTATGGCTTTGCGGTGGAGGATCTGTATGCGGACGTGCAGAACGGGGACTGGACCTATGATCTGTTCTTCTCCATGGGGGAAGGGCTGAACCAGGATCTGGACGGCAACAATAAATATAATGAAGAAGACTTTGCCGGCATCGTGATCCAGACGGGGTACGACTCGCTGAATGCACTGATGACCTCCTGCGGTATCCATATGTCGGAGATCGACGACGAGGGCAATCTGGTGGTGAATCTGATGAACGAAAAGACCATCGACGTGATGGACAAGATGCACCATTTGTACGATCCCTGCTACCAGTACACGGACAATAAGTCCTCCACCCACTATATGTTCCCGGAAGGACGGGGTCTGTTCCTGCTGCACAAGGTGGAGACGGCCACGGCGGCACTGCGGGAAATGGAGGACGACTTTGCCATCCTGCCCATGCCCAAGTACGACACAACGCAGAATACCTACTATAGCCTGGTCAGCGGCTGGGTGGACTGCTTTATCGCCATGCCGAAGAATGTGACGGATCCGGCGTTCAACGGATATGTGACGGAAGCATTGGCAAGAGCGGCCTACGACACGGTGCGTCCGGCAGCCTTTGAGACCACGCTGAAGGGCAAGACCGCCAGAGATGCAGAAAGCGTAGCCATGCTGGATCTGATCTTCAACACCCTGTACTGTGACTTCAACTGCCTCCACAACTTTGGTAGCATCTGCACCAAGATGGCAGACTGGGTGGTGAAGGGCGAAGGCTTTGCTTCCGGCTATGCCTCTGTGGAAACGGCGATCCAAAGTGCCATCGACACGTTGACGGATAGCTATAGCAAATAAGCGAATACAATAGGTACAAAAAATCCCCCCGCAGGAGCATATCGAGCGGGGGGTTTGTATGTTTACTTTTCTTCCGATCCAGATTCAGGTGCCGGAGCCTCCGAAACCGTAGGTGCAGCATCCTCGATAGGTGCATCTGCAGCGGGTGCCTCGGTTTCGGCAGCTGCATGTTCAGCATCCGGTGCCGTTTCCTCGGTGGCTTCTGCATCGTCCTCACCGACCATGACGTAGCGGACAGGGTCATGCAGATGCGCCATGGCGAAGCGGTCGCTGTGGTGGTTGAAGATGATGGTGCAGGTCAGGCCGGAGAGGGACCAGAGCAGGTGCAGGAGGGACAGGACGAAATTCCAGTGCCCGGTGAATTCCAGCACGTAGCCCACGATCAGCACCACGAGCCAGATGGAGAACAAGATCAGGTATTTCTTGAAGTGCAGACCAAAGAAATAGCTTTCCAGTGCCTCATAGATCTTCCGCTCCTCAGGGGTCATTTTCTTTTTCTTACCATTAAAGAACATCATATGTCGTATACCTCACTTTCTATATTCCCGTGGAGCCATTATCGAATGAAATTGGTACGCAGGGCCGTTTCGTTTTCAGGTGCCACAAAGCCAGCGTTCTTGCCGGCCTCGATGCAGTGGAGCAGCCATGCCATATTCCGTCCCAGATTCCGCATGGTTTGCAGACCTTCCTCGTCCTGTGCGACCTGTTCGGCATTGGAACCGTGCACCATGTTCCAATAGGTGGAGGATACCAAGGGCATTTGGTTGATGGTGAAGTAGTTTTCAATATCGTGCAGAGCCGTTGTGGTGCCGCCACGTCTGGCAGAGACCACAGCTGCCGCCGGTTTGTGCCGCAGTGCATCGGAAGCGGAGAAGAACAGTCTATCCAGCAGGGCAAACAGGGAACCATTGGCGCTGGCGTAATACACGGGAGAACCAAAGACGAAGCCATCGCTCCGGCGTGCTTCTGCGGCGATCCGGTTGACCAGCGCATCCCCCGGTTCTGCATCGAACACGCACTTGCCCGCTTTTCGACATCCTCCGCAGGCACAACAGCCCCGAACGGTCAGATTTCCGATCGAGAGGATCTGTGTCTCTATCCCCTGGCTTTCCAAAGCCTTTGCCACCTCCGTCAAGGCTGTGTAGGTACACCCATGCTCGTGGGGGCTACCATTGATCATCAAAACACGCATTGGGTAATCTCCTTTCCTCTATGCAGAGCATCGATCCGATTCTGCACCTATATTATACCATATTTTCGATCACTTTACAACCACCTTTTGGCTTTTTCTTTATTATGAAAGGGGAAAGTTTATGCCAAAGGCAGAAGCATCGGCCTGCTGTCGGTGTATCGGCAAGGGGCGCAAAATAAATTTCTGCAAACGGTGGGATCATCCTTGACGAAAGCGGGATTTTGTGGTATACTTACAGGGCATTATGTATTTTTTTCGGAAAGGAAGAATGCTATGATATTTACATTGATTCTTATCTTCATGATCGGCATCTACACCTGTCAGTCCTTGGCGTGTAGCCAGTTCGGAAAGCATTATCCGGGGGATCCGGGCAAGACCTCGCCGGTGTTCTCGGTGCTGTACGGCGGTGTCTGCACGGTGTTCACGCTGGTGTTCACGGCGGTGACCGGTGGGTTCCCCATGCCTCTGTCTCTGCCTACGATCCTGTTTGGCTTGGCAAACGGTATCGTGCTGACCACGTACAACCAATTTTTGCTGAAGTCCTCATCCATGGGACCCTATTCGCTGGTGATGATCTTTATGCTGTCCGGTGGTCTTTTGATCCCGGTATTGTGGTCGGTGGTGGCGGAAGGGAACACGCTGAACCTCGTGCAGTGGATCGCCATCGTGCTGATGTTCCTGTCGTTCCTGATCCTGAATAAGCCCCAGAAGGGCGAAAAAGCCACGCTGCGGTTTATCTTGTCCTGCACGATCTTGGGAGTCGCCAACGGGATCTACGGCATTCTCATGAACAGCCAGCAGGCTATGACAAGCAATACCGAAAACGCAGGCATGATCGTGTTCACCTTTGGTACGGGTGCGGTGCTGTCCTTCCTGATGCTGCTGTTGCCCAAGAAGGGGGAGACCTTTGCACCGGGGGTCGCACTGCGTTCTGCCTTCCATTTGAACAAAACCTGTCTGGCATGGGGGCTGGCCTCGTCCCTGTCCGCATCCGTAGCGGTCAACATCCTCATGTGGATCCTGTCTAAGGTGAACGTAGCGGTCGTGTATGCTATGACCAACGGCGGTGTACTGCTGGTCTCCGTGCTGATCTCCCTCCTTTTCCTGGGCGAAAAATGCACCAAGACCAAAGCGGTCGGGATCGCCATCGCCACAGCGTCCATTGTGATGCTCAGTATCTGACAGTCAGGATCTGACAGTCAGGATCTGACAGTCATTACCTGACAGTCAGGATCTGACAGTCATTACCTGACAAAAAGGAGATGTGTACTTTTATATGAACGAAAAGAAAACCAACCTGCGGGGGATCGTTTTTCTGGTGGTCACAGCGGTTGTGTGGGGGTTTGCTTTTGTGGCACAGACCACCGGCTCTGACCATGTGGGCACCTTCCTCTTCAATGGGATCCGCTTCCTGTTGGGGTCTGCCTCCCTCTTCCCGGTGATCGCCCTGTTCGAAAAAGGCGCAGACGATCCCCGGCGGGTCAAGATCACGCTGGTGGCGGGTGCTGTATGCGGGGTACTGCTCTTTGCCGCCTCTACCCTACAGCAGTACGGCATCGAGCTGTACAACCGGGCGGGGTATCCGGATGGCTCCGGCAGAGCGGGCTTTTTAACGGCATTATACATGGTCATCGTCCCGCTGATCGGCCTGTTTCAGAAAAAGCGGCCGGGGCTATTCACCTGGCTTGGGATCCTGCTGGCGGCGGTGGGACTGTTTTTCGTCTCTGTATCCGAAAGCTTTTCGATCTCGCCGGAGGATCTGGTGGTGCTGGCCTGTGCGGTGCTGTTTGCTGTACACATCATCGTGATCGACCAATTCGGGGATCAGATCTATTCGCTGCACTTTGCGCAGATGCAGTTCGTGGTGTGCGGCGTGCTGAGCTTTGCGAGCTGGGGCATTACCATTGCCACCGGTCAGGCGACCATGGAATCCTTCGCCGATGTGCAGGCCGCACTGCTGCCCATTTTGTACGGCGGCTTCATGTCCGTGGGCGTGGCCTATACCTGCCAGATCCTGGGACAAAAGAATGCCGACCCGGCTATGGCATCGGTGCTCCTGTCCATGGAATCCATGTTTTCCGTCATCGGCGGTGCGCTGATCCTGCACGAGCGCATGACGGCACGGGGCTACGTAGGCTGTGCGCTGATCTTTGCCGGTGTGCTTCTGACCCAGATACGACTTGGTAAAAAGAAAGAATAAAACAGATCCTGTGGAAAACTGGGATAAGCTGTGGATTTGCGGCACTTTTCAACAGGATCAAAAATAGAAAGGAACGCTTTCGCAGAGAAGGCGTTCTTTTTGCATACGTCTTCCCGACATGGTGGCTTGCCGTATGCAAGAAAAATCAAAAGACCTATTGCAATCTGCCCCAAAATGTGGTATAC
Organism: uncultured Ruminococcus sp.; assembly: GCA_964463375.1. Lineage (GTDB taxonomy): Bacteria > Bacillota > Clostridia > Oscillospirales > CAG-272 > UMGS1696. The sequence goes on from CAYXBQ010000014.1 coordinate 28,137, forward strand.
TGCTGGGAGATCTCATACATGGAGGAAATTGACAAATGGAACATAAGATTTTGAACCGGTATCCCCTGGGCAATCCCCATCGGGTATGGCGGCAGGACAATTTCGTGCTCTCCACCTTCTCGGCAAAAGGGGAGAACATGCGGGACGTGCTGGAGAACTGCGCAGAGGCTGGGTTCACCATGCTGGAGCTGGGCTGGGCTTCTCATGAACAGGCCGAAGAAGCACTGCAGATCTGCGAAGAGCTGAACATCGATCTGCTGTATCAGGACTTCTCCGTGTTTGGCGGGATGCAGGGGTATCACCAGGATCGTGGTCCGTGGGACAATGCCAAGGCTGTGGTGGACCATGTGCGTGGCTACAAATCCTGCGTGGGCTACTACATCTGGGACGAGCCCTATCGGCATGAGCAGCTGGTCGAGGCACGGCGGGTGGTGGATCTGTTCCAGAAGGAAGACCCCGCACGCTGCCCCTTCACGGTGGCGATCCCCAGCTATAACGACATCTTTACCTGGCAGAACGGGCAGTTTGGCGCATACCTGTACGACTATGTGAACATCATCGACCCGCCCATGCTGTCTCTGGACTATTATCCCATCGGTCTGCCGGGATACACGGACGAAAAGCAGCTGGACGACTCCCTCATGTGGTGCGACTTAGGGGTAATGCGGCAGCTTTGCGCCAGACACGACCTGCCCCTGTGGTTCTATTATCAGGCTGTGAACCTGCATAGATATGCCCACTTCGAGTTCCCCATGGTGCGGATGATGATGTACGCCGCCGTGCTGTACGGTGCCAAGGCATTGCAGCAGTTCACCTGCGTGGATTCCGTCATCGACGAAGCAGGGCAGAAGAGCATCTTCTTCGAGGAGACCAAGGCGATCCACGGCGAATTCCGGAAGCTGGGCAACACGCTGATGGCACTGGAATCGAGATACGTGTTCCATTCGGCCGACCTGCTGCCGGGTTCTCCGTACATGACCGGGCTGGCAGACGACATTGTGGACAGCGCATGGCTGGCGGCACCTCTGCCGAACCGTGTGTCTGTGGGCGAGCTGGAGGACGCATACGGCAACACCTACCTGGTGATCCTGAACCGGGACTTCACCACGGACAAGACCATCACGCTGCCCCTGAAGAAGACCAGTCGCCTGTACGAGGTGAGCCGGGTCACCGGGCGGCAGAGCGTACTGGCAGACGCAGCAGACCAGATCGAGGTCACGCTTGCCATGGGGGACGCCATCGTACTGCGGATCCAGGATGCCACGGAGGACGCATACACGGTGGAATACCGGATCGATAAGGATAAGAAATATTAAGCAAACAAAAAACAGCACAGCGTTCGATTTTTCGTTCCCTGTGCTGTTTTTGTATTTAGAAATCGTTATGCATAAAACCCATAGAGTACCATCGCAACCAACGCACGAGTGGCGTTATCTTTGGGCAGCATATTCCCGTCTGCACCATCGATCAAACGGGCACCGCACGCCCACTGCATAGCGGGGATGGCGTATTCTGCAATATCTGCGAAATCTTCGTAGGAGAGAATGTTTGTGTCCTCACCAATGCTCAGGTCGTAGCCTAAGAATGCTGCGTACCGGTAGAATATGGTAACAAGCTGTTCTCTGGTGAGTTCGTCATCCGGTGCGAATTCGGTTTCGGTAATGCCGTTGATCAGGCCAATGGACTTTGCCCAAACTACGGCATTGTAGTACCATGCGTCATTTGCTACATCCACAAACGGATTTGCTTCGTCCATCACAGGCGCACCGGCGGCACGATAGAGAACCGTTACCAGCATTCCTCTCGTCAGACCTTCATCCGGTGCAAAGGTATCGGTGGACATACCGTTCATGTAGCCGTTTTCGTAGACGAATTTGATCGCATCATAGAATGTGTCGGTTTCAGCCACATCAGAGAAGGGGTTGTTCCACGGCTCTGCGACAGGTTCGGTTTCGGTAGGTTCTGTCTCAACAGGCTCGGTTTCTTCCGGTTCCGTCTCAACAGGTTCGTCCTTCTTCTTGTTGGCGGCAACGATCTTGTCGATCAGCTCCCAGCCTTGCCACGTGGGGAGGAAACTGCTGGACAAAATTTGCCAATGGGCGTAGACTGTGGTGTGTTCGGTGAAGATCGTTTCGGTGGTGATCATTTCGCCGGACTTTGTAAACCAACCGAGGAAGCTGTAATTCTTCCGGGTCGGGGTGGGGATGGTGGTCAGCTTGCCGTTCGCATCCGTGGTGGCGGTGGTTGTGCCCACTGTGCCGCCGTTGGGATCGAAGGTGATAGGGGTGTAATAACCACATTTGCCTTTGCCGATCGTTACCGGCGTATCAGCGGAAACATTTTGGTTATTGTTTGCTTTGTAGCGGACATAGTATGTTCCGTCTGCAAGATCGGTGATCTCTGTACCGGTGATGGCAGTATAGTCTGTATCGCCTTCCTTGCGGTATTCCATTTCGGTTGTAACGCCGGTGATTGTACCGTCTGCTTTGTCGTAAATGGTTTCCGCTGTGCCTACAAGCCCTGTCGGTGCATTTTGTTCGCCTTTTGTGATCGTAAAGGTGCCGATTGCATCGTTACCAACCTTGGCGGTATACGTTCCTGCATCGATAGGGGAAACTTCATTTTTACCCTGATAATATTTCACCGTTACACCATCGGTTTGGCTTGTGTATACTTCCTTTTTGTTTCCGTCGTAGACCAGATTTACGGACTCATTATAAACTATACATTTCACGACACTGGTAAGCAGCGAGTATTTTCCTCCAATATTGGGGAGGAGCACATTCCATTCCTCATTTGTACCTAAATAATATGCATTCGTAAGATTCCGGCATTGATCAAATGCATAAGCTGCAATAGTCCGGACACTATTCGGAATAACGATACTTGAAAAATTAGCTCCATAGAATGCATAGTCTCCGATTGTTTCTACACCATCTGGTATAGTGACGCTTGTCAAACCAGTGCACTGTAAAAACGCACGTCCCCCAATAGTTATTACACCCTTCGGAATGGTAATGTTTGTGAGTACATGACAACCTGCAAACGCTCCTTCTTCGATGGAAGTCACGCTGTTCGGTATCGTGTACGCACCGTTTCTGCCCCCAGGCACGATAATAATTTTTGATTCGTCCTTACTAAATACGACTCCATCGATACTTGTATACACTGTATTACCATCATCGATATTGATTTGAGTGAGCGAAGTGCAACCAGAAAACGCGCATCCTCCGATTGTTGTTACACTGTTCGGAATGGTAATGCTTGTGAGACCGCTGCACCCATCAAACGCGCATTCTCCGATTGTTGTCACACTGTTCGGAATGGTAATGCTTGTGAGACCGCTGCACCCATCAAACGCGTTTCTTTCGATTGTTGTCACATTGTTCGGTATCGTGTACGCACCGTTTCTGCCCCCAGGCACGATAATAATTTTTGATTCGTCCTTACTAAATACGACTCCATCGATACTTGTATACACTGTATTACCATCATCGATATTGATTTGAGTGAGCGAAGTGCAACCAGAAAACGCGCATTCTCCGATTGTTGTTACACTGTTCGGAATGGTTATGCTTGTGAGGCCAGAGCATTGTCTAAACGCCCATGGTGCGATTGTTGTCACACTGTTCGGTATCGTGATGCTTGTGAGAGCTTCGCACTCTAAAAATGCGTAGGCATCGATTCCCGTAATTCCTTCACATATGACGACAGATGTGACGCTACACCTATCAAGACTATATTGCCAATCTATGGAAATCTCACCGGTGCCGGTGATCGTGAGCACACCGTCTTCCAATGTATAGGTTTGGGTACCGTTCGTCCAAGTTTCTGCATCCGCTGCCAATGCAGTCAACGGCAGAACCGTCAGCAGCATACACAATGTGAGCACTATGCTCAAAATTTGTTTTTTCATTCGATCGCACCTCGCTTTCTTTCCCTATATTATACACAATACGAAACGTTTTGTCAATAAGAAAAGCCAAAAATTGCAAAAAAATCCACCGCCCTGCCACCTTTCCCCCGGATGCGCACAAAATGTAAACTTACATCGGATTTTCCCCATCCTCTTTACATCCCGCCGAAAATGTGGTATACTAAAGTTAACGTTGAATAAGGTTGAAAACGTGCCCAAAATGCCAGCCTTTTCGGTGCATTTTCTCGATTGGATCAACGTTAACTTTCGTTAAAGTGAGACCGTGTATGCCTTTTTCTGATCTGCTTTTCCTCTATGGGTTCTTGCCCTTTTTGTTTTTGTTCTACTATATCTGGCCAAATTCCCGTTGGCGGCGTGGGGTGCTGACCGTCTTCTCCCTGTTCTTCTATGCCTTCGGAGAGCCGGTGTATGTGTTCCTCATGATCGCCTTGGTGCTGTGCGACTGGGGCTTTGGCCTTGCCATCGATAGATCGGCTTCCCTGACCCACAAAAAGCTGTGGCTGACCGCCGCCGTGGTGTCCAATTTGGGGGTGCTGGTGTTCTATAAATATCTCGGCTTTCTCACCGGTACGGTCAACACCATCTTCAACGTGACCATTCCGGTGCTGTCCTTTGCCATGCCCATCGGCATCTCCTTCTTCACCTTCCAGACCATGTCCTACGTCATCGACGTGTATCGTGGCGATACCCCGGTGCAGCGTTCCTTCCCACGGCTGCTGCTGTATGTGTCCCTGTTCCCCCAGCTCATCGCCGGTCCCATCGTCCGCTATAAGGATATCGAGGATCAGCTGGACGACCGCACCGTGGATGTGCCCCTGCTGCTGGACGGCGCATTCCGCTTCTCCATGGGTCTTGCCAAAAAGATCTGGATCGCCGACCATTTGGGCGAAGCCGTGACCATGCTGTACAGCCTAAACGAAGTGACCGTGGCTGGGCGTTGGCTGGGTGCCGTGTTCTACACCTTGCAGCTGTACTTTGATTTCTCCGGCTATTCCGATATGGCAATAGGACTGGGCAAAATGTTCGGCTTCCGATTCCTTGAAAACTTCAACTATCCGCTGATCTCCGGCTCCGCTACGGAATTCTGGCGGCGGTGGCATATGTCCCTTGGCACCTTCTTCCGGGACTACGTGTACATCCCCTTAGGCGGCAACCGCCACGACCAAATGCGCAACATCTTTGTGGTGTGGTTTTTGACCGGTCTGTGGCACGGTGCCAGCTGGAACTTCATCTTGTGGGGTCTGTTCTACGGCGTACTGCTGACCTGGGAAAAATCCGCATTTTTGCCGTTCCTAAAGCGCACACCTGCCGACAGCTGGCCGGAGTGTCCCCCGATCCTGGTGCATCTCGCAAGGGCAGGCAAGTGGCTTCTGTCCCATGTGTACACGATCGTCATCACCGTGGTGGGCTTTGCCATCTTCTATTTTGATAAGGATCTGCTGCCAAATCTCGGTTACCTCATCGGCATCGGCACCACGGGACTGACCGACATGCTGACCACCTCGGTATTCTACGAGCACCTGTGGCTGCTGCTTGGGGCTTGCGTATTGGCTTGTCCGTTGGCACCGACCGTGGGTGGTCTAATCGAGCGCAAGACCGTCCAGCTTGCCGGGGAAGACCGTGCATACGATATGCTGCGGGTGGGCAAGACGGTGTTGACCGTCCTTCTGCTCGCTGTCTGCACCATCATGATGGCGGGCAGCACCTACAGCGCATTTTTGTATTTCCGATTCTAAGATTGAGATAGTGCCATATGAAAAAAATCGATAAAATTACCGTGATCACCTTGGCAGTGCTGCTGACCGGTGTGACCGCCGCCAACCTGTTCCAGCCCAACCGCCCCACCGAATCCCTCTTAGAGCAGCGCACGTTGGCAGGTGTCCCGACCTTCTCGTGGTCTGCGCTGGCGGACGGCTCCTATTTTGCCGGCTGGTCGTCCTTTTTCTCCGATACCTTTTTGGGCAGAGATACGCTGGTGGATCTGTCTAAGGAGATGGATACCCTCATGGGCGTGCCCTACGACATGGGTGGCGACGGACAGTTTGCGCTGCTGAATGCCGGTGGTGGACACAGCGAAGTGGAAGAATCTGATGCCGCCGCTCTGGCCGATGCACTGGATAAGCTCTTGCAGGAAAAGGAAACAGAGGCACCGGAAACGGACACGTCTGAGACAGACGTAGTGGAAACCGATGCACCGGAGACGGATGCACCTGCAACAGATGCAGTCGAGACAACTGCACCGGAGACCGACGCACCTGCGACAGATGCACCGGAGACGGACACGTCTGAGACAGACGTAGTGGAAACACCTGCCCCGGAAACGGAAACCACTGCTCCCGAAACGGAACCGGCAGAGCAGACCATATCCGCACTGACGCTGAGCAAGGAGACCCTGCGCCTGACAGTGGGCAGTGGCTCCGTGCTGTACGCCACCGTGACCACCTCCGACGGACAGGGCGCATCGGTGTCCTGGTCCACCTCGGACAAAAATATCGCCGCCATTTCCAAAAATCCCAAAGGCGGCATCGACGTAAAGGCCGTGGCAGAGGGCGAATGCACGCTGACCTGCAAAGCCGGTGACGGGATCACAGCCCAGTGCAAGGTGGTGGTGTCCCACGTGACAAACGTCAACCAGAACACCGACAATGCCACCGCCGACTTCTTGACCAACGGTATGTTCATCTACGGAGACGGCGTGTACACCCCGGCATATTACTCGGAATCCTCGGCGAAATACTATGCACAGGCGCTTGCCTACTACCAGTCCCTCTTTGGAGAAAATGTGCAGGTCAGCTCCGTGATCTCGCCGGTGTCCTCCATGGTCATCGACAATCCGGAGGTGCAGGCCAAGATCGCAGACCAGGGCGAGATCCAGGACAAGATCGGCGCACTCATGGATGACAAAATCAACTTCGTGGATGTGTACAGCGAAATGTACAGCCACCGGGACGAGTACCTGTTCTTCAAGAGCGACCACCACTGGACACAGCTGGGTGCCTATTACGCCTATCGTGCCTTCGCCGCATCCTGCGGATTCACGCCTACGGAACTGTCGGATATGAACTATGCTATTATCAACGACAGCTATAGCGGCTCCATGTACACCTTCACCAAGGACAGCCGGGTGAAAAACTTCAAGGATACCATCGAATCCTGGACCACCAAAAAGGCCGTGACCATGACCGTCACCTCGGCCACCGGGGCTGTCAACACCTACAACAGCTGCCTGACACCCTACGGCAACAACTACGTATCCTTTATCGCCGGGGACAATCCCTACACCGTGATCAACGTACCGGAGAACCCGCAGGATCTGAATATCCTGGTATTCAAGGATTCCTTCGGCAATGCCTTCGTGCCGTTTTTGTGTGAGCATTACGGCAACATCATCGTGGTGGACGTGCGCTACACCGACATGAACGTCTATGACAGCTTAAAGGACTATGGACTGACGGATATTGTATTCGTCAACAACGTACAGGCCGCACTGAACAATTCCTGGGTCAAAATGTACCTGAAGGCCGTGGGCGTGGAATGAGTGGAACAGATCGAGCAAAGGGAGATATAGTTATATGATAAAATTGGAAAGAACCGCCGTGATGAATCTGGACAATGCCCTGCGTGGTATGCGCAATCCCATGTCCTCCTGGGACAAAAGCGACAGCTATTTTGCCGAAGACGGGGATTTTGTGGTGGGAGAAGCAGACCGGACGTTGGCGAAAAAGCTGGTGCAGTCCGGGAGTGACCATCGCAAATTCCTGCGGCAGATCTTTGTCTCCGTGGACATCACGGCCCCCTTATATTGGTGGAAGGAATACGATACCTACAAGGTAGCCACCGTTGCCAATTCCACAAGCACCATGCACAAGATCCATGCAAAGCCCTTTAGCCGGGAGGATTTCTCCTGCGAACGGATGACCCCGGCGGCGCTGGAATGCCTGGATCAGGTGATCGCTGTGCTGGAGGAAAGACGGCAGGTGTTTGTTGCGACGAAGGACAGAGCGGCGTGGGACGACATGATCCAGCTGCTGCCCTCCAGCTTCCACCAGATGCGTACCTGCACTCTGAATTATGAGACGCTCGTCAACATATACTATGCCAGACGGAACCATAAGCTGCCCGAATGGCACGAGCTGTGCGCCTGGATCGAAGGGCTGCCGGAGATGGATTCGTTTTTGACTAAAGAAGCATGAGGGCAGAGAAGAAACCCCACTTTGGGAGGTGACTGCAAGTGACAACAAAAGAGCGTTTGGCTTTGGGACGGCGTGCGGGGATCGTGGGGATCTGCGTCAACGTGGTGCTGTTTGCCCTGAAGCTGCTGGGCGGGCTCCTATCCGGTTCTGTGGCTGTGATCGCCGATGCGGTCAACAACATCACCGATGCGGCATCCTCGATATTGGTGCTGCTGGGCTATGTGTTCGCCGCCAAACCGCCGGATAAAGAGCATCCCTATGGCCATGCCCGGATGGAGAGCCTGTGTTCCCTGGGGATCGCCATTTTGGTGACGGTGCTGGGCATCGAGCTGTTCACCGGCTCCGTAGAGGATCTGTTCGGCAGTGGAGAGGCCGTAAGCATCACCCCGCTGGTCCTGGTGATCATGGCAGGCTCGGTAGCAGTGAAGATCGCTTTGGCACTGTTTTACCATGTGGTGGGCAAAAGGATCGATTCTGCCTCCCTCCGTGCCTCGGCTATGGACAGCGTGGGAGACGTGTGTGCCTCCGCTGCGGTGATCGCCGGTATGCTGCTGACACCGGTGACCGGGCCGAAAACCGATGCGGTGCTGGGCTGCGGGATCGCTGTCTATATTTTCGTCATGGGTGTGAAGCTGATCATAGAAGGGGTCAACACCATTTTGGGCGCGCCGCCGGATAAGGAGCTGGTGAAGGAGATCATCGGTCGGCTCCGCAGCTACGAAGGGGTCATCGGTATCCACGATCTGGTGCTGCACAACTATGGCCCGGATCGGTACTTTGCCTCGGTGCATCTGGAAATGGATGCCGAACAGGACATCATGGTGTCCCACGACATCATCGACAACATCGAAGCGGACTTTGCCAAAGACGGCAATATGCATCTGGTGATCCACTTAGACCCTGTGAAGCGTTCGGATCCGGCGGTGAACCAGCTGCGGAGCCAGGTACAGGATGTGGTGGCAGAAATTGCCGGGGAATACGGCTCGCCGGTATCCATGCACGACTTCCGCGCCGTGTTTGGCATCACCCACACGAACCTGATCTTTGACGTGGCGGCCTCCTTTGATATGCCCCTGACCGACGACGAGCTGGTGCGTGCCATCCGGGAGGAGATCACCCGCCGGATCGGAGAAGGGTACAATGCGGTGATCACCGTGGACAGAGAATATACATCCCAGCGATTCTAAGGGAAGCCATGTGCTGCTGCGTACGGAAAATTTCTGTATGTGGCAGCTTTTTTACGCACCATTTCACCTTGCACAACGGACAAAAATATGCTATACTGTAGAAGGGGTGCTTCCCTCATATCATACAAAGGAGAAGAATATGGACACAAACAATATTTCAGAACCCATGCACGAGAACGACAATGCGTTGTTTAGCCACAGTACCTATGAGCTGGTCTCCAAGGTCGCATACCTGATCGGCGTGCCAAAGCGTATATTTGACAATCCCTACGAAGCACCACAGATCGAAGTCTATGACAAATTAGACGGGGACAAATCGGCCCGGATCGTGCGGCATCTCTGTATCATCCGGACAGCCATCGAGCGTAACTTCAAAAATATCAATGACAAAATGCGTACGGAATATCGCACCATTCTGTCGATGCCGGAGTACGTGCCTGCCGAAAGTCTGCAGCAGCTCAACACGGACGGCGTCAATTTCATCAAAAAATCCAGTACCAAGCTGGCGCAGCATATCGTAGAGATCAATCGACTACTGTCGGACCGGATCAACAATTGCAAGCCCCTGTTTCCGCTTTGGATCAATTGGGGCTATATCAGAGATATTTTTATCATGCCAAATGGTCTTACCGAAGAGGGCACCAAGGTGGCATCAGATCTGTATTACAGCAATTTGCCATTCTATCCCTACCAGATGTATATCCACTGGACGCCCACGGACGAAGGCAATATTCTCTATAATGACAAAAAATTCGCCACGCTCTTATACAAATGGAACAACGATTATTTCGGTGAGCTCAGCAAGGTCTCCGATGCAGGCGACTTTGTCAAGGGCAATATTTACGATTACATCGAGGACAGCGAAAAGGTCGTGCTGGTGGTGGACTGCGAAAACTCCGATCCCTATAAATTGGTAGCAACGCTTAAAAATCTCAATACCGAATATACCCAGAAGATCGCACTGATCATCCTGTTTGACGACATCCACACCGCATCGGCCTGGAGCATTTTGGAAAGGTTTACGACCATTCCCGTGGAGCATATGACCATCGAGCGTGTGAAGCAAAATAAGAGCCTGGTGGACGTCCACCTGACCACACGGGTCTGCAAGGAGCATTACCAGAACCAGGTGGATTCCTTCATCATCGTATCTAGCGATTCCGACTATTGGGGACTGATACAATCCTTGCCGAATGCACGGTTTTTGATGATGATCGAACGGGAGAAGTGCGGACCCGATATGAAAGCGGCCCTGGTAAGCTCCGGCATTTTCTATTGCTACATCGACGATTTTTACTCCGGCAACGCAGAGGAGATCAAGCACAGCGCCCTGTTCCGGGAAATGTACCGGTACATAGACGAGCACGTGCAGCTCAACGTCAACGAAATGTTCCATGCAGCACTGCGAGCCACGCGGATCGATATGGCAGAAGCGGAAAAGAAGCAGTTCTTCCATCGCTATATCCGCACCATGCAGATGCAGCTTTCCGACGACGGCGACGTGGTGATCGAGTTCAAGCATAAGTAACTTACCGGAAGAAAACTACCCGTGCAGGATGGGGAGCCGGATCGTCTGGTTTTGGGTACGGTCCGACTCCCTTTTTTCGCTAAGTACACACGGACTAAGGTTGAAAACGTGCCAAAATTTCATCCTTTTCGGCACAAAATCTCGGTTTGATCCGTGTTGACTTAAGATTCAGTTTAGAATTCGGTGGTATACTATGGTAGAATATCGAAAGAATGTAAAAAGAACGAGGTGTTTTTCATGTTCCATATCCTGGTAGCAGACGACGACCGTCATACCCGCACACTGCTGCGTGCCATTCTGGAAAATGCCGGCTACACCGTATCCACAGCCGAAAACGGAGAGGAAGCCCTGTCGATCTTAGACAGCACCCACATCGATCTGGTGGTGCTGGATGTGATGATGCCCCAGATGGATGGCTACGAATTTACCAAGGTCCTGCGAGAGGGGGACAACAACCTGCCCATTTTGATGGTGTCCGCCAAGCAGCTGCCCGCCGACAAGAAAAAGGGCTTTTTGGTGGGCACGGACGACTACATGACCAAGCCCATCGATGAGGAGGAAATGCTATTGCGGATCAAAGCACTGCTGCGGCGGGCAAGGATCGTCAGCGAACGGCGGATCGTGCTGGGGGATGTGGGCAACAGCGATAGCGTTGTGCTGGACTACGATGCCCTGACCGTCACCGGACATGGGACGACCCAGGAGCTGCCCCAAAAGGAATTTCTGCTGCTATACAAGCTGCTGTCCTATCCCGGCCGGATCTTCACCCGGATCCAGCTCATGGACGAGATCTGGGGGGCAGACAGCGAGACCGGCTGGCAGACTGTGACGGTACACATCGGCAGACTGCGGAAGCGGTTCGAGGGCTGGGGGGAGTTCTCCATCGAGTCGGTGCGGGGACTGGGCTATAAGGCGGTGAAAAACGTATGAAACCAAAAGAAAATCCCACCCGACTGCGTATCCCCCATCCCTTGTCCCAGAAGCGCCGGGCAGAGGAAAAAAAGCAGCGGCGTTCCCTGAATCTGTTCTATTCCTTAGTGGTCTTCGGGATCATTTGGCTGTCCATTCTGCTTGCGGCGGGGATCGTGGCACTGCTGATCTACTTTGGCGTGTATCCCCATGCGGAGGTGGCGGCGCTGGAAAAAACGGGAAGTGCCTATGCGCTCATGTGGCTGACGGTGCTGGTGAGCCTGCTGATGGGGGGACTGGCGGCCTTTCTCACCACCAAATTCTCCATCGACCCCATTGGACACTTAGTGAACCACATCAATCGGTTGGCGCAGGGGGAATACAACAATCGGCTGGTACCGACGGATGTGTTTTCCAAAAGCAGCGTGTTCCGACCGGTGATCGACAGCGTAAACAAGCTGGCAGAGGAGCTGGAGAATACCGAAATGCTCCGCAGCGACTTTGTGGGCAACTTCTCCCATGAGTTCAAGACTCCCATCGTGTCCATTGCCGGCTTTGCCAAGCTGTTGAAAAAGGGCAACCTGACAGAAGAACAGCAGGCGGAATATTTGGACATCATCGAAGAAGAATCCCTGCGGCTCTCTGCCATGGCCACCAATGTGCTGAACATGACGAGGGTGGAAAACCAGACGATCCTGACCGATGCGGTGCCCTTCAACGTGTCGGAGCAGATCCGGTCTGCCATATTGCTGCTGGACGAAAAGTGGGACAAAAAGCACTTAGAGCTGGAGGTGGAGCTGGATGAGCACTACGTGTCCGGCAACGAAGAAATGCTCAAGCAGGTGTGGATCAATCTGCTGGACAACGCCATCAAGTTCACGCCGGCATATGGCAGCGTACACGTGCAAACGGAAGAAAAGGACGACCACCTCATCGTGCGGATCGCCAACACCGGCAGTCCCATCCCGGAGGAGAAGCTGGCACGGGTGTGGAACAAATTCTACCAGTGCGACCAGTCTCACGCAGGAGTCGGCAACGGGCTGGGGCTGGCCATCGTGAAGAAGGTCACAGAGCTGCACGGCGGCACGGCCTCGGTGGACAGCGATGCAGAGTGGACCACGTTCACCATCGTACTGCCGCTTGCCGGGGAATAGCGTGAAAAAATAGCGGAAATGCTGGAAAACAAAAGGAAACTGTACCGGAAAATGGTGCAGTTTTTTTCGTGCCGAAAAGCGGAAGTTTAGTTTCAGTTTAGATTCCGGCGGTATACTGTATACAGATAGAAAAAAGAGAAGGAATAGGAGTAGGCAGGATGGAGTGGTTTGCCAGTTTTCTCTATTTGTGCGGGATCAGCCTTGTGGCGTTTCCCATCGGACGTATGCTCCCCAAAAGCTGGATGCGGTATGATGCATTCCCGTTCCGTGCCTTTTCGTGGGAGAACGACGGCAAGTGCTATCACGCCATCGGGATCCGCCGTTGGATGAACCAGGTGCCCGATATGAGCCGGGTCATGACCAAATGGATGCGCCGGAAGGAACTCCAAAAAGGCTGCACCGAGGAGGATCTGCGCTGGCTGCTGGAGGAGACCTGCGTGGCAGAGGCGGTACATTTTCTGCTGTGCGTCGCCGGGATGCACTGTATGGAGCTGTGGCCGGGTCTGGGCGGCGTGGTCTTCTGGGTGCTGTATGTGGTGGTGTTCAACCTGCCCTTCATCTGCATCCAGCGGTACAACCGTCCCCGACTTGCCCGAGTATACGAACGGACACGACAGGACGATGCTTGGGCAGAAAAGGTAAGCGGATGACGACAGCTTGCATGGTGAAAGGAGAAAAATACGATATGTTTGTACGATCCATATATGAAGGCGTGAATATCTATACCCTGTTTGGCATCTTTTTTGTCGGGTGCGTGCTGGGAGTTCTGGTGGAAATGCTGTGGTGCCTGTTCCGGTACCATAAGCTGGAGAGCCGCAAGGGACTGGTGTGGGGACCCTTCAATTTGGTGTATGGCTTTGGTGCCGTACTTATGACGCTGGGTCTGCTGCCGTTTTTGGATCGCCCGCCGGTGGTGCTGTTCACCGTTGGTGCCGTGATCGGTGGGGCGTATGAGTACATCTGCTCCGTGGTACAGGAAAAGGTGGTGGGCACGGTGTCCTGGGACTACAGCGAGCTGCCCCTGAACCTCCATGGCCGGATCAGCCTGTTGTATTGCTCCTTCTGGGGCGTGCTGGCACTGTGCTGGGGACAAACGCTGTATCCGGTGATCTTAGACCTGCTGTCCTATATCCCGGATACCCTCGCCGTTCCCCTGACCCGGTTTGGCGTGGTGTTCTTCACGTTGGATACCATCCAGTCTACACTGGTCATCTGCCGGATGAATAGCCGTATGCAGGGGATCCCGGCTACCAATCGCCTGTGGAAATGGTACGACAAGCATTACCCTGACAAACGGGTACGCCGGATCTACCCCAATATGCAGTTCGGCCACACGCTGGCAACTCCGGATATGGAGGAACTGCGGGAAAAGTGGAGACATCGTTTTTCGTGATAGTAATCACGTAGTATAGCATAGGATTTAGAAAGGAAAACAAGCATGAATGAAGTCAAAAAACCAAACAAACCCATACTGTTTTACTACCTGATCGTGCTGGTGGTGGTGATCCTGATCAACTCCATCGTCATGCCGTCGGTTTTGGAGCGGCAGGTCATCCAGGTGGACTACGGTACCTTTATGCAAATGACGGAGGAAGGGAACATTGGGCTGGTGGAGATCAGCGAAGCGGAAAACCAGATCACCTTCACCGATAAAGCCGAAGAAAAGATCTACAAGACCGCTATCGTAGAAGACCCCGACCGCACCGAACGGCTGTATCGGGCAGGCGCGACCTTCTCCGGAGAGATCCTGGAGCAGCCCAATGCCATTCTGAGCTTTTTGGTATCCTGGGTACTGCCCATCGTGTTGTTCTATTTTATCGGACAATTTCTCACCAGAAAGATGATGGACAAAGCGGGCGGCGGCTCCGGCTCCATGATGTTCAACATGGGCAAATCCAATGCCAGAGTGTACGTGAAGTCCTCCGGCGGGATCAAGTTCTCCGATGTGGCAGGGGAAGACGAGGCTAAGGAAAACCTGACCGAGATCGTGGATTACCTGCATGACCCCAAGAAATACAGCGAGATCGGTGCGTCCATGCCCAAGGGGATCTTGCTGGTTGGCCCTCCCGGCACCGGTAAGACCATGCTTGCCAAAGCCGTAGCCGGGGAAGCGAATGTGCCCTTCTTCTCCATGAGCGGTTCCGAGTTCGTGGAAATGTTCGTGGGCATGGGGGCCTCCAAGGTGCGGGATCTGTTCAAGCAGGCCAAGGAAAAAGCACCCTGTATCGTGTTCATCGACGAGATCGATGCCATCGGCGGTAAGCGTTCCTCCGGCGGCATCTCCGGTGGTCATGACGAGCGGGAGCAGACCCTGAACCAGCTGCTGACCGAAATGGACGGCTTCGAGGGCAACACCGGCGTGATCATCTTAGCGGCCACCAACCGTCCGGAAACCTTAGATCCGGCATTGACCAGACCCGGTCGATTCGACAGACGGGTGCCGGTGGAGCTGCCGGATCTACAGGGCAGAGAAGAGATCCTGCGGGTACACGTCAAAAAGATCAAGACCGAACCCGGCATCGACTTTACCCGCATTGCCCGTATGGCCTCCGGTGCCTCCGGTGCAGAGCTTGCCAATATCGTCAATGAAGCGGCACTTCGGGCTGTCCGCAGCGGCCGAAATATGGCATCGCAGGCAGACTTAGAGGAAAGCATTGAGGTGGTCATCGCCGGATACCAGAAGAAAAACGCCATCCTCACCGACCGGGAGAAAATGGTGGTGGCCTATCACGAGATCGGGCACGCACTGGTGGCAGCCAAGCAGACAAATTCCGCACCGGTGCAGAAGATCACCATCGTTCCCCGTACCTCCGGCGCACTGGGCTACACCATGCAGGTGGAGGAAGGCAACCATTATCTCATGACCAAGGAAGAGATCGAGAACAAGATCTGCACCTACACAGGCGGCAGAGCAGCCGAAGAGATCGCCGTGGGCAGCATCACCACCGGTGCCTCCAACGACATTGAGCAGGCTACCAAGCTGGCCCGTGCCATGATCACCCGATACGGCATGAGCGACGACTTCGATATGGTGGCCATGGAGACCGTGACCAACCAATACCTGGGCGGCGACAGCTCTCTGTCCTGCTCCCTGGAGACCCAGACCGAGATCGACCGGCAGGTGGTGGCACTGGTGAAAAAGCAGCACGAAAAAGCCGCACAGATCCTGCTCGAGAACCGGCCGGCGCTGGATCGACTGGCACAATATCTGTACGAGCATGAGACCATCACCGGCGAAGAATTCATGCACATCCTACAAGAGGCGTAAAACACATTCGTGAAGGAGGATCCGCTATGCGAAACGTAAAGATCATCACCGATTCCTGCGCCGACCTGGGTGGGGATCTGCTGGAAAAATATGGGATCGACTATTGCCAAATGTCCGTGATCGAGGACGGAAAGGTGTCCCCCGCCCGCCTGACCTGGACAAGAGAAGAGGCGCACAAGCTCTATGACACCATCCGTGGCGGCAAGCGCATCACCACGGCACAGACATCCGCAGAGGAATTCACCCATGTTTTCACCCGGTATCTGGAAGCCGGGTACGATATCGTGTACATCGGCTGTTCCAGTAAGCAGTCCGGCTCGGTGCATACGGGGCAGGTGGTGGCCGATAAGCTGCTGCCGGGCTATCCGGATGCTAGGCTCTACTGCATCGATTCCCTGAACGCCAGTTTAGGCGAGGGGATGCTGGCGGTGGAAGCTGCGAAGCTGGCCATGGCGGGCAAGGATGCCGAGGCGATCCGCGAGCACATCCTGTCGGTGCGGAAAAATGTCCAGCAGTTTGCCACGGTACACACCTTAGAGCACCTGCGCAGATCCGGCAGAGTGTCGGCATCCTCCGCCTTCTTTGGCAACCTGGTGGGTGTCAAGCCCATCCTCATTGCCGACGTGAACGGAACACAAACGCCCATCAAAAAGGTCAGAGGCCGACAGAACTCCTTCCGGGAGATCGTCGCACAGCTGAAAGCCCAGATCCTGTCGCCGGAGGACCAGGTGGTCTACGTAGGTCACGCCGACTGTGACAAAGCAGAGGTGGATGCGCTGGTGGCACTGGTACGGCAGGAGATCCCCTGTTCGGATGTGTATGTGGGCATGATCGGCCCCATCATCGGTGCATCCGTTGGACCGGATACCGTTGGTGTGTGGGGCTTTGGCAAACCGGTGACCTATAGGGTGGAGGTATAAGGCATGACAGCAACGCAAACCAGGATCGATGGCCCCCGCTTTGCCCAGATGCTCCGGGGCGGACTGGTCAATCTGGAACGGCATAAGCAGGAGATCAACGAGCTGAACGTCTTCCCGATCCCGGACGGTGACACGGGAGAGAATATGTACCTGACCTTTTCCGGCGGTATGCAGTCCTGCGGCGAACAGGATGGCACCCTGTCGGAGGTGGCGGGACGGATAGCAGAGGGGATGCTGCTCAGTGCCAGAGGAAACTCCGGTGTGATCCTATCCCAGATCGCCGCCGGTATCGCCGATGGATTTCGGGAGGCCGAAGCCTTGGAGACCCGCACGTTCCTGCACGCCCTGCACCGGGGGATCGACCAGGCCTACAGTGCCGTTATGGAACCCACGGAGGGCACCATGCTGACGGTGTATCGTTGTGCGGTGGAGGCGGTGGAGACCATGGAGCGGGAGAGCCCGGATGCGGTACTGCACACCATGCTGGCAGCTGCACGAGATACTTTGGCCCGTACACCGGAGATGCTGCCGGTGCTGCAAAAGGCCGGTGTGGTGGATTCCGGTGGAGCGGGACTGGTGTACATCTTAGAAGGTATGGTCGCTACCGATGTGGCAGACGAGACCCTTTTGTCCCACCCATCCCCCGCACAGACCACGTCGGATCTGGATCGGTTCAACGAGGACAGTGAGCTGACCTACGGCTACTGCACAGAGCTGCTCCTGCGGCTGCAAAACCGAAAGACGGATATCCCAAGCTTCGATACCGCCTGTCTGACCGAGCCACTGCAAAGGATCGGCGACAGCATGGTGATCTGGCAAAAAGGCAGCCTGCTCAAGCTGCACATCCACACAAAGACCCCCGATCAGGTGTTGGCACTGTGTCAGCGATACGGGGAATTTTTGCAGGTCAAGATCGAGAATATGTCCTTGCAGCATAGCAGTACCATGGTGCAAAAGCCTGCGGAAAAGCCAAAGGAACACACGGCATTCGGTGTTGTGGCGGTGGCAAGCGGGGAAGGGATCCGGCAGCTGTTCCGGGAGAGGGGGGCAGATGTGCTGGTGAACGGCGGGCAAAGCTGCAATCCATCCACGGAGGATTTCATAGAAGCCTTTGACCGGGTGAATGCGGACACCATCTTCGTTTTGCCCAACAACGGCAATATCCTGCTGACCGCCAAGCAAGCGGCATCGCTGTATCCCACGGCAGATGTGCGGGTGATCGACAGCCGGACGCTGGGCGAAGGCTTTGCGGCACTGTCCATGCTGTCCTACGACTCCGGCGATGCAGACACCATTGCACAGGAGCTGACCGAGGGCATGGAGGGTGTGGTGACGGCGGCGGTGTCCCGAAGCGTGCGGGAAACGGCGGGGATACATACCGGCGAGTACATCGGCTTTGTGGGCAAAGAGATCCTATCGGCAGACCCAGACCGGCGCACGGCCACCTGTGGCACCATCGACAAGCTGACCGAGGCGGGAGAGGGCGTGTGGCTCCTGCTCTACGGAAACGGAACAGCGGCAGAAGAAGCGGCACAGGTGGAGGCATACATCCACGAGAAGTATCCCATGCAGGAGGTCTACTGTATGGCTGGCGGGCAGGAGATCTACGACTATATCTTGATCAAGCTGGTGTGACCTATGAGTATGCTCCTTTCTTTGGCGGCAGCGATATGCGGATACCTGGCCGGTAGCTGGAACCCCGCCATCACCTTTTCAAAAGCCATCTACCACCAGGACATTCGCACCTGCGGCAGTGGCAATGCAGGCTTCACCAACTTCAAGCGCACCTTCGGGAACCGGTATGCCTGGTGGGTGCTGGCACTGGATCTGACCAAAGGCGCATTGGTGACTTGCCTATTTGCCTACCTGTTCCAAAATGCCGGGAACCTGTGGAGCCGTGGGGCTGCGTATACGGGGCTGTTCGTGCTGCTGGGACACGCATTTCCGGTGTGGTACGGCTTTCGTGGCGGCAAGGGCTTTCTGGTGACCCTGTCCCTGCTATGGGTGATGGATTGGCAGGTGGGACTACTCTCTACGCTTGTCATGATCCTATTGCTGCTCACCACAAAATATATGTCCCTGTCCACGGTAGTGGCACTGCTCATCAGTCCGTTTCTGCTGTGGCTCACCGGCACGGATGGCGTTTCCGTGGGGATCGTGGCGGTCATGGTGGCTTTTGTGGCACTGCGGCATACAGAGAACTTCAAACGGCTGCGGCAGGGCACAGAATCCAAATTCACGCTGCGCAAATAAATATCCATGCATAGAAAAAACAGGTGTACGCAATCACCTGTTTTTCTGTTCGCCAGCATTGACTTATGCCTTACAGCGGCATAGCAGCAAGGATCGCCTCTGCAATAGCAGCCATACCCTTGTCCGAGGGATGCCCAGCCACACCGGCGTGCTCGAACAGACCAATGGCTTGATAGTCCGTAGAATGCAGATGCGCCAGGCTCACATAGGTCACCCCCGCTATCTCTCCGGCAGCCCGGATGTAGGCCTCTTTTTGGTCGTCCTGCCAGAAGGCACCAACGGCATAGATCTGTACCTTTCCCGGCGCACTACCTTCCTGAAGATACCGGATCAGCTGGGGATAGGCATTCCCAAAGGCATCGATCTTGTCTGCCGGTGTGTTTTCGCAGATCCGCAGGATGATCACGTCCGGCTGCCAGTCCCGAAAATCCTGGAAGAAGGACAGGTCAAAGTTCTCCGGATCCCGCTCGAATGTGGCGATGTTGGCGACCTTATATGCTACCGGTTCCCCGGTCTTTTCCTCGATGCGCCGGTTCAGCACGTGGACGTAGTCCTTTTCCAAAGCGGAGGCCGCCATGCCCCATTCCCAGTGCCAGCCAATGTCGTGGGCGATACCGTGCAGGGTGATGCTGTTGCCTAAGTATACGATTTTCATACAGTTGAAAGCTCCTTCCGTTGCCAATACGCTGCCACCAGTATACCACATTTTTTCCCCTGCGTCAATGGAGCGGGCGCAATTGCACATCGTTTTTCACAAAGTATCTTGCAAAATCGGGGTGGATATGATACAATACAGGCAAACGACACAGTATGGATGTGTCAGAAGTAGGAGGATATACATATGCAAATTTTTGAATCGGGCAAATTCTTCACCGGTTGCAACTATTGGGCATCCCACGCCGGGACCAATATGTGGTCGGATTGGCGTGCCGATGTGGTGGAAGCGGATTTTGCCAGACTGGCGGCGGCTAAAATACACGTGCTGCGGGTCTTCCCCCTGTGGAGCGATTTTCAGCCCCTGCGGATGCACAAGGGCGGCGGCAACTCCGAAAGAGAGCTACGGCTCCGAGAGGATCCATTGCCCCACACCGAAGCGGGACAGGCCGGCGTGGACGAAGTGATGGCAGAGCGGTTTGGCGTGTTCTGTGACCTGGCGGAAAAGTACGGGATCCGGCTGATCGTGGGGCTGGTCACCGGCTGGATGAGCGGAAGGATGCATATGCCGGAGGCCTTCTCCGGAAAGAATCTGCTGGCAGATCCGCTGGTCATTCGCTGGCAGGTGCGCTTTGTCCGGTATATGGTGAAGACCTTTCGGGATAAGCCCGCCATTGCCGCATGGGATCTGGGCAACGAATGCAACTGCATGGGTGGCGTGGATAAAAACGGTGCTTACCTGTGGGCCACTGTGATCACCGACACCATCAAGTTAGAAGACCCCGATCGGCCGGTGGTATCCGGTATGCATG
Organism: uncultured Ruminococcus sp.; assembly: GCA_964463375.1. Classification (GTDB taxonomy): domain Bacteria; phylum Bacillota; class Clostridia; order Oscillospirales; family CAG-272; genus UMGS1696. The sequence continues at coordinate 48,952 of CAYXBQ010000014.1, forward strand.
GGCTGAATCCCAACGGCAGCTGGACGGCCCAGGACCAGGGCGAAATTCTGGACATCCTCTGCACCCACCCCTATCCCCTGTTCACCCCCCACTGCGACACCGATCCTCTGAACCAGATGAAGTCCATCCTGCACTCCACCGCAGAATCGGTGCTGTACGCTTCGCTGGGTGGCAAGCCCTGCTTTGTGGAGGAGATCGGTACGCTGGGTCCCATGATCGCCGACGAGGACATTGCCGCCGACTACATCCACACGGCACTGTATTCCGCCTGGGCCCATGACCTCCGTGGGTTCGTGTGGTGGTGCGCCAACGAGCAGTCCGAGCTGACCCACACGCCCTACGACTGGGACTCCGTGGAACGAGAACTGGGTCTGTTCCGGCTGGATGGTTCCCCGAAGCCTGTGGGCGACGCCATGACCGGTTTCATGACCATGCTGGAAGAACTGTCTGCCAATGGGCTGGATGCGTTGCCGCCCATGCTGACCGATGGCGTATGCGTGCTGACCTCTGGACAGGATCATTGGGCTACCGCCTATGGGACCTTCCTTCTGGCAAAGCAGGCCGGTGTGGACATCACCTTTGCCTGGTGCCACGATGCGATCCCGACCGCCCCTGTGTACTTCCTGCCGTCCCTCACCACCAACGCTGCCATCGAGGGCCATGAGCTGGCAGAGCTGCTGCGCCGGGTACACGACGACGGTGCGACTCTGTATGTGTCCATCAACGATGCGCTCATGTCTCCCTTTGCCCAGTTCACCGGTGTCAAGGTCAAGACCAGATGCCGCCGGACCCAGAGCGATTCGGTACGCCTGGCCGATGGCACGGACTTTAGCATGTGGTCTCCCGTGCGGATGCAGATGGAGGCGACCACGGCAGAGGTGCTGGCGACCGACCAGGAAGGCCGCCCCGTGTTCACCAAGAATGCATACGGCAAGGGCACGGTGTACTTCTGCGCCTATCCGCTGGAGCTGAAGGCCAGCTGCGATGCCTGCGTGATCAGCGGCCCCACTGCCATCCCGTACTACAAGTTCTACAAGGCTATGGCACTCCAAAATCCCGCCAAGCAGTTCACCATGGTGGGCGACGACACCCCCTTTGTGGGCATGACCGAGCATCCGACCAATGCCAACGATGGCGTGGTGCTGGTGCTGATCAACTACACGCCGGAGGTGCGCACCGTGACCATTCCGGCAGCCGGCTGGGACCATGTGACCCTGTACACCGATGGGTCTGTGACCGCCGGGGACGGAGACGACGTAGTGGTGACGATCCGTGGCAACGACGGTATCGTGCTGAAGATGCAAAAGTAAATCGAGATTTGCCCGGAAGACCGGAGGACTGGTCTTTTCGGGCGAATTTCTTTTTTGTGACGTTTTGCAGGTTTGTACGAAGAAAAAGTTTATGTCTAAATCCGCAAAATTTCGTCATATTTTTTATAGGTTGCTCTTGACAAATGGCCGCTGTTGCTTTATCATGTTAGTAGATGAATTTGTCCCTATGGAGGAACTATGACACTTGACAAATTGGCTGTCGGCAAATCGGCAGTGATCACAGCGGTAGGGGGCGAAGGCTCTCTGCGGCAGCATTTTTTGGATATGGGCGTGCTTCCCGGTGCTGAGGTCACGCTGGTACAATATGCCCCCATGGGTGACCCCATGGAGCTGCGGATCCACGGCTATGAGCTGACCCTGCGGCTGGCCGATGCGGAGCAGATCACCATCGTGCCCATGGAAGAAAATACACCGGCAAAGATGGCAGACACGGAAACGGTCGTCTGGGGCAAAGAGCGGAACCGGGTCCATCCGGGGCTGGGGGAAAGCGGCAAATACCATGTGAAGGCCACCGAAAATCCCCTGCCGGAGGGAACGGAGCTGACCTTTGCACTGGCGGGCAACCAGAACTGCGGCAAGACCACACTGTTCAACCAGCTCACCGGCGCAAACCAGCACGTGGGCAACTTCCCCGGCGTGACGGTGGATCAAAAGAGCGGCCCCATCCTATCCCATCCGGAGACCAAGGTCACGGACCTGCCGGGGATCTATTCGCTGTCCCCCTATTCCAGTGAGGAGATCGTGTCCCGGGACTTTATTTTGAACACCCATCCCTGCGGCATCATCAACATCGTGGATGCTACGAACATCGAACGGAACCTGTATCTGACCATGCAGCTGCTGGAGCTGGACATCCCCATGGTGCTGGCACTGAACATGATGGACGAAATGCGGGGCAACGGCGGTACCGTGGACATCAACGCCATGGAGGAGCTGCTGGGGATCCCGGTGGTGCCGGTGTCTGCGGCGAAAAACGAAGGGGTGGCGGAGCTGGTGGAGCACGCCCTGCACGTGGCAAAGTACCAGGAAAAGCCCGGCCGGACGGATTTCTGTGCCAAGGACAGCCCGGTACACCGCTGTCTCCACGGCATCATGCACCTGATCGAGGACCATGCCACAGAGGCGGGTATCCCCGTGCGGTTCGCAGCCTCCAAGCTGGCAGAGGGAGATGCACTTGTGGCAAAGGCACTGGGGCTGACCGCAAACGAACAGGAGATGGTGGAGCATATTCTGGTGCAGATGGAGCAGGAAAGCGGCATGGACCGAGCAGCTGCCATTGCGGATATGCGGTTCTCCTTCATCACCGGGCTATGTAAGCGGACGGTGGTCAAGCCGGTGGAGAGTAGAGAGCATCTCCGCAGCCGGAAGATCGACCGTTTCCTGACCGGCAAATACACCGCCATCCCCGCCTTTATCGGGATCATGGCACTGGTGTTCTGGCTGACCTTCAACGTGATCGGTGCCTTCTTCCAGGGACTATTGGAAACGGGCATCGACTGGCTGACCGGTGCGGTGGATGGACTGCTGACCGGTGCCGGGGTCAGTCCGGTGCTGCAATCGCTGGTGATCGACGGGATCTTTGGGGGCGTAGGCTCTGTGCTGTCCTTTATCCCCATCATCGTGGTGCTGTTCTTCTTCCTGTCCCTGCTGGAAGACAGCGGCTACATGGCAAGAGTGGCCTTCGTCATGGACAAGCTGCTGCGGAAGATCGGCCTGTCCGGGCGCAGTATTGTACCCATGCTCATTGGCTTTGGCTGTACCGTACCCGGTGTCATGGCAAGCCGTACACTGCCGTCGGAGCGGGACCGGAAAATGACCATCCTGCTGACCCCCTTCATGAGCTGTACCGCCAAGCTGCCCATCTACGGCTTCTTCGCCGATGCCTTCTTCCCCAAAACAAGCGGCCTGGTCATGGTGGGACTGTACTTCTTTGGGATCCTGGTGGGCATCCTCATGGCGCTGGTTTCGAAGAATACCCTGTTCCGGGGAGAGGCGGTGCCCTTTGTGATGGAGCTGCCCAACTACCGGATGCCGGGTGCCAAAAACGTGGCGCATCTGCTGTGGGACAAGGCGAAGGACTTTTTGCAGCGTGCCTTCACCGTGATCTTTGTGGCATCCATGGTGGTGTGGTTCCTGCAAAGCTTTGACTTTGGGTTGCACATCGTGGCCGATTCTGCGGACAGTATCCTGGCTGTTGTGGCCGGGTTCATCGCACCGATCTTTGCTCCCGTAGGCTTTGGGGACTGGCGCATCGTCACCTCTCTCATCGCCGGGTTCATGGCAAAGGAAAGCGTGGTCTCCACCCTGACCGTGCTGGTGGGCGGCAGCATCGAAACGATTCTGACTCCCTTGTCTGCCGCATCGCTGCTGGTGTTCTGCCTGCTGTATACGCCCTGTGTGGCCGCTGTAGCCTCGATCAAGCGGGAATTGGGTGGTCGCTGGGCCGTAGGTGTGGTGGTCGGTCAATGCGTCATAGCGTGGCTCTGTGCGCTTCTGGTGTATGGGATCGGAGCACTTGTATGATCGGCAATATCGTACTGCTTGCCCTGATCGGTATCTGCGCCGGTCTGGCGGTGGGGCATATGTGGAAAAACCGCAAAAAGCCCCACTGCGGCGGCGACTGTACACACTGCGTAAGCTGTGGCAGTGAACGCACCAAAAAATAAGTAAACAAAAAACATCCCTTTTGCACCGAAATAAGTGCGATGGGGATGTTTTCTTGTGTCATTACTTTTTCAGAGAAGCGGCAATATCCCGGAGGAGTTGCAGCTCTTCTTCCCGCTCTGCACGGATCTTTGCTTCAGCTTCGGCGGCAGCGGCAGCTTCTGCATCGGCCTTTTCCTTGGCAGCGGCTTCTTCCTCGGCCTTCTTGGCGGCAGCTTCAGCCGTGGACTTTTCGTGCATCTTGTCCTTGAAGCGCATCATGATCCGCAGGACTAAGAAGATGGCGAAGGCGGTGATCAGAAAATCGATGATGGTCTGGATGAAATCGCCATACTGGATGGCGGTCTCGGCGGTCTGCTCCACCCCGTCCACGATCACGGCCTCCTTCAGTACCAGCTTCCAGTCGCTGAGGTTCAGACCACCCACCAGCAAGCTGATCAGAGGAGATACGATGTAGTTCACCAGACCCGAGGAGATCTTGGAGAACGCACCACCGACAACCACACCGACTGCCATGTCGATGACGTTGCCGCGAGAAATGAATGTTTTGAAATCAGCCCAGAATTTTCCCATGTCAAAATCCTTTCGTATGTATGAAAAAAGTATGTCATGCAGGGAAGATTATACCACATTCCAGCCGCATTTGCAAGGGGTTGACGAGAATTTCTTGCGGTTGACAGCGGGATTTTCCACAGATCATCTGCCGCGAACAGGAGAGAGAATGGTGTAGCACGGAGAGACGACTGCGGTTTCTGCCGACCGTGCGTATCGTCTCCCCCATAAAAGATCCATATCCACCCCTGTCGTGTGTGTGCAGTGCCGCAGGGCACCACTTCTCTTTCTCTTCACACTCTCTTTCTCTTTATCTTTATACTTCTCTTTATACTTCTCTTTAGGGTTTTTTGGGTTTTCGGAAAAACCGGTGGGTTATTTTGGGTTTCTCGAAAAACCCACTGGGTTATTTTGGGTTTATGGTCTGCCTTCCTTTTTGGCATGGCATTGTTTCTCTTGCCTATCGCCAACACGTTTACGGTCAATGAAGCTGACGGTCAACGTAGTTGACTACCGATCTGTGCCGCAATGCATACCAGCTTGCCGTCCCCGTCTCGTTCGATGGCGTAGGTGGTGCCGGCACGGATCTCTGCCGGGCAGTTGTCCAGCTGATATACCCGGCGCATTCCCTCGAAGATGGGGCAGTAGCCGTCCCCAAAGCCCTCTGCTTCCGTCAGGATATACCGGGCAGAGACTTCGGTCTCCTTGTCCATGTAGAAATGCTCCACCTCCACGATGCCCACACCGGGTGCAAAGTCATAGGTCATCCTGCCGCCACGATAGCCCATGCCACCGTGCAGACCTGTGGCTTGCAGATGGATCCGGCGTACCTTTGCGTAGGTGTGCCCGCTTACCGTGACCGAGGGGAGCTCCTCCACGGACAGGTCGGTGTGGATGCCTTCAAAATCAAAGGAATCCGTGTAGCCGTCCACCCATTTGTCGTCCCAGAGCCGCCCTGCCACGTCGGAGAGAATGTCCCAGAGCCAGGTGAACAGCATGGGTGCGTAGACCAGCGGTGTGTCCTTCCACTCAAAGTGATACGGATGATCGGTGAGCTTCCAGCTGCTTTCTACTTCCGTCAAATAGAACGGCGAGAAGAAGTTCCAGTGTCCTTTCCAAGCGCAGCTCGGATCGACCTCTGGATCGGTGGTGTAGATCTCCTCCATGATGCGCTGTGCCAGCTCGGTGGATACCTTTTCGTAGGGGGTCACGGCAAGCTCGGCGGCGTGGGTCAGAATGGGACGCACGTCCTTTGCCAGCCATTCCTTTTCCCCACTTGATGCCACATACGTCTCCCGAACCGCCAGCATTTGTCCCTGCCAGGTGTCGGCGTATCCGGTGCGTTCTGCCAGGATGACATTGGACAGCACCGCTTTTTGCTCGTCCGCATAGGTGACTGCATATTCGTCGTACATTTCCAAATACGGATCAAAGCCGGTCAGCACATATTTCCAGCGGTTGCCCGTGACCAGCGGAAACAGTCCTTCCCCGGTGACGGTATAATCGCATAGCGCCAGTGCGATACCGTTTGTCGTATCATCCGGGCTTTCGTACCGTACAAGCCCCACGCCGTCCTTCCAGTAGCCGACCACCGGCAGTCCCCGTTTGTCACCGGTCACTGTCCACTTTTGGCAATCGTGGAACACACCTGCCGGGGTCTCCACGGTACAGTGGTCGCATTCGTAGGTCATGGTCACCTTTCCGCTGTCCGAGATACGGCTCTCTCCCACCCGCATGGAACCATCGGGAAATTGGTTGTCGCACCGGCTCAGGTAGTACATGGGATGGGTAAGCGCCGGTACGGTCAGGCTGCCACGATTGAAGCCGGGCTGCATATCGAACAGCAGCTTGCCATCCATATAGCGATACTGCTCGCCGGTGGTCCAGAAACTCCATTTGCCGTAGTTCTTTTGCCGCAGGGCGACACACTGTAGGGCAGAGAGGGCATTGGCGTAATATACATCCGAAGGCTGGAGGAGCTCCAGTACCTTGTGGTAGCATTCCTTCTCATCGTCAAACAATCCCTCGTCCGCAGAGTAGCATCCCAGCCAGAACCAGGTGTAGCCAAGAGCCTGCACATACCCAGCCGCCGCAAGTTCGGGGATCTGCGTGTGCCGCATGAAGTCCAGCCGCTCCTTGCCGCTATATTTGTCGTGGTCGTGGGAGACGAGAAACTGCATCACGTCCTCGTTGCGGCATTTCGTCAGGCACTCCCGGATCCGGGCGATGTGCTTGTCCCGGTCTACGATCTCCCCATCCGGCAGCCACCACAGACCCATTTTCAGCACGTCCGCCAGCGCAGAATTTTTCTCCGCTTCGTAGTCCTCCTCCGGAATCTGTTCGATGTCATGCAGCACGCTGTGGTATGCCTCTGCAAAGCCGGGCTTGTATTCCTTGTAGCCCCACTGCCGCAACGCCTCTACCTTTTCCATCACTGCTTGTACAAACTTTTCCATAGCCTTGTCGTCCTTTCTGTATGTGGTTCGTAGGAGCTCTCGTCCCTGGTACAGCCGATATTTCACCGTCCCCTGTGGGATCGATAGCCGTAGTGCGATCTCCGAGACAGATAGTCCTTCGAAATAGTGCAGCTCCAAAATGGTGCGGATCTTTTCGCTCATTCGGTTCAGTGCATCCCGTAGACCATCGCTGACCGCTTCCTCGGCTTGCTGCTGTTGCCAATGCCAGTAGTCCTGCCGTTCTGCCAAGGCGAGGAGCGTATCGCTGTCCTCTGCCGTGATCTCCGGGCAGCGCTTTGCCATGTTTTTGGCGTGATTGGTGGCAATGCGGCAGATCCAGGTGCCGAATCGCTCCGGCTGCCGCAGGGTCGATAGCTTCGTCCATCCTGCCACAAAGGCATCCTGTGCCGCATCTTCTGCCAAAGACTGTTTGTGGAGCACACGCCACGCACAATGCAGCACCAGCTTCTGATACCGCCGCACCAGCGCACTGTAGGCCTCCGGTTTGTCCAGCAGCGTCAGAGAGACCAACGCCCCGTCGGGCAGATTCGTGTAGTTTTCCGCCATAGGCTCACCTCCAAGTCGTTGTGATTTTTTTCGCTCTGTTAGAATAGACAACCGGGCGGGGGAAAAGGTTGGAGATGGGGCAAAAAAAGTTTGGAAAAAAAGGGAGAAATTTTGCGTTTTCACTTGATTATAACACAAAAATGCGGTATACTCAATAGGATGCAGAAAATCTGCGCAAAATACGAAAGATAGACTGTTTTGATACAAAGGAGAATACCATGAAGATCCATATAGCCGTCATCGGCTGCGGTGACTTTGCCCAGAGCTTTGTACCGCTGTTCCAGGCGCACCCCAATGTGGCATCCGTGTGCGTATGTGACGTGATCCCTGAGCGGGCCGAAAGCTATGCCAAAAAGTTCGGTGTCCCCGTTTGCCCGTCCTTCGAGGAGGCACTGGCAGACCCCGCTATCGATACCGTTGCCATTTTCACCCAGCGGCACCTCCACGGCCCCATGGTGGTGAAGGCCCTGTATGCGGGCAAGCACGTGTACTCGGCCGTACCCATGGCGACCACACCGGCGGAATGCGGGGAGATCATCGAAGCGGTGAAGGCCACCGGAAAGGTCTACATGATGGGCGAGACCTGCATCTATTACCCCTGCTCCATGTACTGCCGACAGGCCTACGACCGTGGAGAATTCGGCAAGTTCGTCTACGGCGAGAGCCAATACTTCCACGACCTGTCCCACTTCCCGAAAAACTTCACCGACGACAGACCCAACTCCGCACTGCCGCCCTTCTTCTATCCCACCCACTCCACGGCCATGCTGCTCTATGCCATCGGCGAACACGCAGTGAAGGTGTCGGCGGTGGGCTACAAGGATACCGAGGAGAACACACCCTATGCCGTGGGAGAGAACCCCTGGGACAACACCTTCTCCAACGAATTCTCCCTGATGCAGCTGTCCGGCGGCGGGGTGGCCAGAGTCAGCGAAGGCAGACGGATCGGCTATAAGGCACCGTCTTCGTATATCTCCGGCTTCTACGGCACCAAAGGCTCCTACCAGTTCAGCAATGCCCAGCACATCGTCACCAGTCTCAGACCCGGCGGGGTAGACCTGACCGATGTCAGCGATACGGTGAATCCGGCGGACATGACGGCACATCGGGACGAGGTGGACTTCAAGGAAAAGGTCGCCAACCACACCTGGCAGTGGAATAGCTTTGCGCCTATCCAGGCCGAAGAGGTGGCAAGACTGCCCCAGTCCTACAAGGATATGCCAAACGTCAACGGGCATATGGCGTCCCACCAGCTGCTGATCGACGATTTCTGCACGGCGGTGGCAGAGAACAAGCTGCCGAAGGTCCACGCATGGCAGGCTGCCCGGTTCACCATTCCGGGACTGGTGGCACACGAATCGGCTATGCAGGGCGGGGTACTGCTGGACATCCCCGACTACGGCGAGCCGGACGAAGCATTTTTACATAAGATGGAGGAACAAGCATGAACAGCGAGATCGGAAATATCGTAGCCCAGGTGATCGGCGTATTGGCGGTAGCGGTGTCCTGTGTGATCTTTTTGGGCCGCAAGAGACAGCACATCCTCATTGCTAAATTCACGGCAGACGTGCTGTGGTTCGTACATTATTTTCTCATCGGCGCATACTCCGGTGCGGCACTGAACGTGCTGGCTATCGGGCGGGAGAGCGTTTTCTACAATAAGGGAAAGAAGTGGGCATCGAATATCCTGTGGCTGTGGCTGTTCCTGGCCTTGACCGTCGGCTCCTGTCTGCTCACCTGGGAAGGTCCCATCAGTCTTTTGCCCATGTTAGGTTCCTGCTCGGCAGTGGTCAGCTTCTGGTGTACCAAGCCCATCCACATCCGGCTCATGGCGATCCCGGCGCAGGTGCTGTGGCTGATCTACGGCACGGTGCATTTCAGCCTGCCCAGCTTCATCTGCAACACCTTTGCCCTGATCACCATCGCCATTGGTCTGTACCAGGACGTGAAGGAGATGAAAAAAGCGAATAACGAAAAAATGAATAATGAATAATTGTGGTGAGAATATCGCAGCACTGCTGCGGTATTCTTTTTTGTATACCGAAAACCCCCGGCTAGGCCGGGGAGTTCAGGAAAGGTTACACC
>CAYXBQ010000015.1:0-55240 GCA_964463375.1 uncultured Ruminococcus sp.
TGATTAAAAGTAGGCATCTTGGTATCCTCCATTTCTTCTGTAATAAATGTGTTTTCCAAAAATTTTCTCCAGGAGAGATGATACTGGAGAAGCTACGCCAAAAGTGGACATAGAAAAACCCTCTTCTGGAACGTACTGTCTCATTATAGCAAATTCCCGCATGTTTGTCAAGGGGGTATTTTACACAGATTTAGATTCTCCCACTTGCACAAGAAATATGCATTCTTTTACCCCATTTTAACAGCATTTTGAATGATGCACAAAGACGAAAATCCCGTCGAAAATCTGCCGAAAACTGACGAAAACGCAAAAAGCGTCTGCGCACCGCCAAAATGGGGTACGAGACGCTTTTTCTATAAAGTCAACAAACGGAAATTACAGGATGGTCTCCTCGTCGTCATCGCCGTTGGCAACAATGTCGGCCGGGAGGGAGTCGTCCTCATCGTCACCGTCCAGCAGGTCGCCGTGACCCATACTGTCATCCTTGTCGAGATACTCCTCGTCGTCCTCGTCATCCATATCGTAGTCGGCTTCAAAGTCGTCCAGATCCAGATCTAAGAAGGGAGAGGTGGGTTCAACGGTGTGTTCCACTTCGATGTTCCGGTAAATGTCCATACCGGTACCGGCGGGGATCAGCTTACCGATGATAACATTTTCCTTCAGTGCCAGCAGGTGGTCGATCTTGCCGCGGATAGCCGCTTCGGTCAGCACCTTGGTGGTCTCCTGGAAGGAGGCAGCGGACAGGAAGGATTCGGTCATCAGAGAGGCCTTGGTGATACCCAGCAGAACAGCGTCGCCGGTGGCCTTCATCAGGTCATATTCACCGGCATCGATCCGACGCTGGATCTCTTCGTTGGCAGCTAAGAACTCGGATACGTTCACCATGGAACCGGACAGCAGGCCTGTGTTGCCTTCCTCCTGTACACGGATCTTCCGGGTCATCTGCCGGGCGATAACTTCGATGTGCTTGTCGTTGATGTTGATGGACTGCGAACGGTATACCTTCTGTACTTCCAGAATGATATAGTTGTACACAGCATCGATACCATTGATCCGCAGGATATCCGCCGGGTTCTTGTCACCTTCGGTCAGCTCCTTACCGGGGGACACGTGCTGACCGTCTTCCACGACCATACGGGTACCGAAGGGGATCTGGTATACCACAGGCTCCAGCCCACCGTCGTCCGGGGTGATGGTGATGTTGTGGATCTTCTTCACGTCCTGGATAGAGACAGTACCGGCGCATTCGGACACGATGGCAGTCTTCTTGGGCTTCCGTGCTTCGAACAGCTCTTCTACTCGAGGCAGACCCTGGGTGATGTTGGCAGCCGCTACACCACCGGTGTGGAAGGTTCTCATGGTCAGCTGGGTACCGGGTTCACCGATGGACTGTGCCGCAATGATACCCACGGATTCACCCACGTTGACCGGTCTGTCGTTGGCAAGGTCAGAGCCGTAGCAGTGGGCGCAAACGCCATAGCGGGAACGGCACTGGAGTACGGTACGGATCTGTACTTCGGTAACGCCGGCCTTGACGATGGCAGAGGCTTCTTCCTCGGAGATCATATGGTTGTCTTCCACGATGACCTCGCCGGTCTCGGGATGGCACACGGCACCGACGGTGTAACGACCCACCAGACGGTCCTTCAGGCCTTCGACCACATCATTGCCTTCCTTGATGTCGGAAACCCAGATACCGGCAGTGGCGCCGCAGTCTTCTTCCCGGATGATCACGTCCTGGGCAACGTCAACCAGACGTCTGGTCAGGTACCCAGAGTCAGCGGTCTTCAGAGCGGTGTCGGACAGGGATTTACGAGCACCACGGGCAGCCATGAAGTATTCCAGAATGTTCAGACCTTCCCGGAAGTTAGACTTGATGGGCAGCTCCATGGTCTTACCGTTGGTAGCGAACATCAGACCACGGATACCGGCCAGCTGACGCATCTGTGTCATGGAACCACGGGCACCGGAGTCGGACATCATTTTGATAGAGTTGTAACGGTCAAAGTTGGCCTGCAGGGCAGCAACGACGTCCTTGGTGGTCTGTTCCCAGACTTCGATGACGTTGTTGTACCGTTCTTCGTCGGTCAGCTCGCCTCGACGGAAGTGCTTGGCGATCTCGTCTACCTTCTTTTCGGCAGCAGCAACTAAGGTGTACTTTTCCTTGGGGATGATCATATCCGCAGCAGAGATGGAGATAGAAGCTCTGGTGGAATATTTGTAACCCATAGCCTTGATGTTGTCCAGCATGGTAGCGGTGGTGGTGAAGCCGTGGGCACGAATGCAGCGGTCGATGATATTGCCCAGCTCCTTGGAGCCGCAGACGAACATGATCTCCAGATCAAAGAACTTGTCGGGATCGGTTCTGTCCACATACCCCAGATCCTGCGGGATGGGCTTGTTGAAGATCAGACGACCCAGGGTAGCATCGATGAGCTTAGACTGCATCACGCCGTCCACTTCCTTGGACACACGGATCTTGATGGGTGCGTGCAGACCCAGCAGCCCATTTTCATAGGCCATCATAGCCTCGTCAAAGTCACGGTACACATTGCCTTCACCGGGTTCGCCGGGCTTATCCAGCGTCAGGTAGAAGGAACCTAACACCATATCCTGCGAAGGAACAGCGATGGCACGACCGTCTACGGGCTTCAACAGGTTGTTGGCAGACAGCATCAGGAACCGGGCTTCGGCCTGTGCTTCTGCGGACAGGGGCACGTGTACAGGCATCTGGTCACCGTCGAAGTCGGCGTTGAAGGCCTTACACACCAGCGGGTGCAGCTTGATCGCCTTACCTTCCACCAGCACCGGTTCGAAGGCCTGGATGGACAGACGGTGCAGGGTAGGCGCACGGTTCAGCAGCACGGGGTGGGACTTGATGACGTTTTCCAGGGCATCCCATACATCGGGATTGACCTTTTCGACCTTCTTCTTGGCTTCCTTGATGTTGGCAGCCTTGCCGGTCTCCACCAGCCGCTTCATAACGAAGGGCTTGAACAGCTCGATGGCCATTTCCTTGGGCAGACCGCACTGGTAGATCTTCAGGTCGGGACCTACGACGATTACGGAACGGCCGGAATAGTCCACACGCTTACCCAGCAGGTTCTGACGGAAACGACCCTGCTTACCACGGAGCATTTCAGAAAGAGACTTCAGGGGGCGGTTGGAGGGACCGGTAACGGGCTTACCACGGCGGCCGTTGTCGATCAGTGCGTCTACGGCCTCCTGGAGCATACGCTTTTCGTTGCGGACGATGATGTCCGGTGCGTGCAGCTCCAGCAGTCTCTTCAGACGGTTGTTTCGGTTGATGACCCGGCGATACAGATCGTTCAGGTCAGAGGTAGCAAAGCGGCCACCATCCAGCTGGGTCATAGGACGGATATCCGGCGGCAGCACCGGCACTACGTCCAGGATCATCCAGGAGGGCTTGTTGCCGGACTTCCGGAAGGCCTCGACCACCTCCAGCCGCTTTACGATGCGGACCTTCTTCTGTCCGGCAGCCTTCTCCAGCTCGCTCTTCAGAGACTCGGAGAGTGCGTCCAGATCCAGTTCGTCCAGCAGCTCCTTGACAGCCTGTGCGCCCATGCCGACACGGAAAGCGTTCTCGTAGCGTTCCTGGGCTTCTCTGTATTCGGATTCCTTCAGCAGGGAATATTTTGCCAGCGGCGTGTCACCGGGATCGATGACGATGTAGGAGGCAAAGTACAGTACCTTTTCCAGCAGCCGGGGAGAAATGTCCAGCAGCAGCCCCATACGGGAGGGAATGGCACGGAAATACCAAATGTGGGAAACAGGAGCCGCCAGCTCGATGTGCCCCATTCTTTCTCTTCTTACCTTCTTCTGGGTGACCTGTACGCCGCACTTTTCACAGATCTTACCCTTGTGCCGGATCCGCTTGTACTTCCCGCAAAGGCATTCCCAGTCCTTGGTAGGCCCGAAGATGCGCTCGCAGAATAGACCATCCCGTTCCGCTTTCAGGGTACGGTAATTGATCGTTTCCGGCTTCTTGACTTCCCCGTAGGACCAGCTGCGGATCATTTCGGGAGAAGCAAGACCAATCTGTATCGAATTGAATATATTGCGTTCCATCAGCAGTATACCTTCTCTTGTATAGTTTCCGCCGGATCGGGAGAAAAGCGCTCCCGACGGCGTGATCTCTGTTTTTCGGGGGGAATTATGAACGTGCAAAGGGTCGCAGGCACAGGTACGACAAGCGCAGCCTATCGCATGCTCGGCTTGTCATACCGCCGTGTCCGCATTTCTTAAAACTCATCCATCCCAAAGTCGCCAAACCCGTTCTTGTCCGCCGCCAGCAGAGCAGCGTCATCGGGTTCTTCCTCGATCTCATCGTCCATGCTCTCTTCGATGTAGGAATCGAACAGGTCGTCGGTCTCCACGGAAGCGCCCACATCATCGGCGGTCACTTCGTTTTCATCGGAAACCAGATTGGGTCCCTCCAGCTCGTCTTCGCCCAGCGTGCCCAGGTCAATGACTTCGCCGGTGTCGTTCAGCACATTGATATCCAGACCCAGTGCCTGCAGTTCCTTCACCAATACCTTGAAGGATTCGGGTACGCCGGGTGTGGGGATGTTGTTGCCCTTGACGATGGCTTCATAGGTCTTCACACGGCCGATGGTGTCGTCAGACTTGACAGTCAGGATCTCCTGCAGCGTATAGGCAGCGCCGTAGGCCTCCAGTGCCCATACTTCCATTTCCCCGAAACGCTGACCGCCGAACTGTGCCTTACCACCCAGAGGCTGCTGGGTGATCAGGGAGTAAGGACCGGTGGAACGAGCGTGGATCTTATCGTCAACCAGGTGGTGCAGCTTCAGGTAGTACATGATGCCCACGGTGACCGGGTTGTCAAAGGGAACACCGGTACGGCCATCGTACAGAATGGTCTTACCATCCACGATCTTCAGCTTGCCTTCCTTGCGCAGGGATTCCAGATATGCGGCATCTTCCCGTTCTTCGCCGGTGATGGGACGCAGGTCACGTCTGCCGGTATCCGGGTCGATGATCTCTTCAAAAATATTCTTACCACGGGTATTTTCGTTGGGCAGTACATCCCGTTCCATACCGGCCAGGCGCATACAGTCGGAGATGTCCTTTTCGCTGGCACCGTCGAATACGGGGGTCATGATCTTCCAGCCCAGCTTCCGAGCGGCGATACCCAGGTGTACCTCCAGCACCTGCCCGATGTTCATTCGAGACGGCACGCCCAGGGGGTTCAGCACGATGTCCAGCGGTGTACCGTCGGGCAGGAAGGGCATGTCTTCGGGGGGCAGGATCCGGGATACGACACCCTTGTTACCGTGACGACCGGCCATCTTGTCACCCACAGAGATCTTTCTCTTCTGTGCGATATATACGCGAACGGACTTATTGACACCGGCAGGCAGCTCGTCGCCGTTTTCACGGGTGAATACCTTCACGTCGATGATGATACCGTTTTCACCGTGGGGCACACGGAGGGAGGTGTCACGCACTTCTCTGGACTTTTCACCAAAGATGGCACGCAGCAGTCTTTCCTCGGCGGTCAGCTCGGTCTCACCCTTGGGCGTTACCTTACCGACTAAGATGTCCCCGGCACGGACCTCGGTACCCTTCTTGATGATCCCCTCGGCATCCAGATCCTTCAGGGCATCCTCACCCACATTGGGGATCTCCTTGGTGATCTCTTCCGGCCCCAGCTTGGTGTCTCTGGCCTCGTGGGTATATTCTTCGATATGGATAGAGGTGTATACGTCGTCTCTGACCAGTCTCTCGTTCAGCAGTACGGCGTCCTCGTAGTTGTAGCCTTCCCAGGTCATGAAGCCGATCAGGGCGTTCTTACCCAGTGCGATCTCCCCGTCGGAGGTAGAGGGACCGTCGGCGATGATCTGTCCGGCTTCCACACGTTCGCCCTGTGCCACGATGGGTCTCTGGTTCACGCAGGTGCCCTGGTTACTTCTCTTGAACTTGATCAGGCGGTAGGTGTCCTTGTGGCCGTCGTCGCAGTGTACCACGATCTCATCGGCCGTAACGGTCTCAGCCCAACCGCTGTTTTCACAAACGATGACCACACCGGAGTCGATGGCAGCCTTGTATTCCATACCGGTACCCACGATGGGAGAGTCGGTGGTGAGCAGCGGCACAGCCTGCTTCTGCATGTTAGAACCCATCAGCGCACGAGAGTTGTCGTCGTTTTCCAGGAAGGGGATGCAGGCTGTAGCAACGGATACCACCATCTTCGGCGATACGTCCATAAAGTCCACACGGGCGGGACTGATTTCCACGATGTCCTGCTTGTGACGACCGGTGACCTTCTTGTTGGCGAAGCACATATTTTCGTCCAGAGGCTCATTGGCCTGTGCCACTACGAAATTGTCTTCGATGTCGGCAGTCATGTACTGTACTTCGTCGGTAACTCTGTGACGAACACTGCCGTCCTCCATGGTCTCATGGACCACCTTGCGGTAGGGGGCCTCGATAAAGCCGTACTTGGAGATCCGGGCGTAGGTAGACAGATAGGAGATCAGACCGATGTTGGGACCTTCAGGGGTCTCGATGGGGCACATACGACCGTAGTGGGTGTAGTGTACGTCACGGACCTCGAAGGATGCACGGTCACGAGACAGACCGCCGGGACCCAGTGCAGACAGACGTCTCTTGTGGGTCAGCTCCGCCAGGGGGTTGTTCTGGTCCATGAACTGAGACAGGGGAGAGGAACCAAAGAATTCCCGAATGGCGGTGTCTACGGGACGGGGGTTGATCAGGGTCTGGGGAGACAGAGCCTCGTTGTCCTGGATGTTCATCCGTTCTTTGATGATCTTATCCATTCTGGCAAAGCCGATCCGCAGCTGGTTCTGCAACAGCTCCCCAACGCTTCTGACACGACGGTTGCCCAGGTGGTCGATGTCGTCGGTGACACCCACGTCATGGGACAATGCCAGCAGATAGTTAATGGAAGAGAGAATATCCTCTCTGGTGATGTGCTTGGGACACAGGGTAGCCAGACGCTTCTTGGCCAGAGCCTTGATCTCTTCGGGATCATCGCCGGCTTCTTCCCGGATCTCCAGCAGCACATCCAGACGGCACTTCTCCACTACGCCAACGTCCTTCAGGTCATAGCCCAGTACGTCAGCGGGACGAACGGTACCGTTGCCGAATACCTTGATCTCTTCACCGTCCTCATTGAGCTTCAGATAGACCTCGTTGACGCAGGCAGCTTCGATGGCATCGGCATCCTCCTGGGTCAGGGTCACATTGTCTTCATACAGCAGCTCACCGGTCAGCGGTGCGATCACGGGGCGGGACAGGGTATGTCCGGCCAGTCTTGCACCCAGTGCCAGCTTCTTGTCGAACTTGTGGCGACCAACGGGCATCAGGTCGTACCGCTTGGGATCGAAGAACAGGCCGTTCATCAGGATCTCGGCGGATTCCACGATGGCAGGTTCACCGGGACGCAGCTTCTTGTAGATCTCCTTCAGGGCTTCATCCCGGATGGAGGTCTTGTTGGTCAGTGCTTCGGATTCGCAGGTATCCTTTTCCAGGGTCGCGGTGAGCTTGACCTCGTTCCCGAATACATCCTCGATCTCGTCGGGGGTCTCGATACCCAGGGCACGGATCAGGATGGTCACGGGGATCTTACGGTTCTTGTCGATGCGGACATAGAAAATGTCGTTGGCATCGGTCTCATATTCCAGCCATGCGCCTCTATAGGGGATCACAGTGGCGGTGTAGGTACGCTTACCGGTCTTGTCCACGGCCGTATCGTAGTAGATACCGGGGGAACGGACCAGCTGGGAGACGATGACACGCTCAGCCCCATTGATGACGAACGTACCCTTGTCGGTCATGAGGGGGAAGTTGCCCATAAAGATGGAGGACTGCTTGACCTCGCCTGTCAGCTTATTGGACAGACGGACATCCACCTTCAGGGGAGCAGCGTAGTTTACATCCCGGTCTTTACATTCTTCAACGGGGTATTTGGGCTTAGTATCCAGGGAATAGCCCACGAAATCGATAAAGAGGTTGCCGGAGTAATCAGTGATGGGGGAAACATCCTCCAAGACCTCCATAAGCCCTTCCCGCAGGAACCAATCAAAGGATTCTTTCTGCACCTCGATCAGGCTGGGCATCTCCAGCACCTCATCGATCTTGGAAAAGCTCATTCGTATGTTCTTTCCGACCTTCTGCGGTTTCACCATGTGCGTAGTCACTCCATTCTTCAGACTGTGCCGAGCGCTCCGGGGCAGGGGGACAGGTTCCAGGGATCAAGATCAAAATGGGTTTGCAAAATGTAGGATATAGCAGGACTGCACAAAAAAATCCCGCCATTCTGCCCGGAGAGCGAATTTAGTTCAGTATAAAATTTTACCATAAAAAGCGGGCAAAGTCAACAACCTAAGGAAAAATCAATCCCCTTTTTTGCGAATTTACATTTTATTCACAAAAGTTTACAAAAAGTTTATATGTAAATAAATTGTAAATTGTGAAGGGGCAAGGGGGTATCCCTTTACCTAACCCCTTTTGCAGGGTACGCACGTGGTTCCAACTGCATTGGGGCTTTGGTCGAAATCTTTCGTTTTTCGTTTTTTGTTTTGTACTGGCGTACGGCGGGTTGACACTGCGTTGGGCTTGCTGACGTGTTGTTTTTCCGATATTAATCGGAAAAAACCACGTCAGCAAGCCGTACGCCAGTTGAACCCAAACCCCTACGCCAGTAGAAAAGCATAACGCAGTGTCAACAGCAGTTTGAAACCCACGGGGTCCCGCTCCCGCACCGAAATTGTAAATTTCCCTTCATATTTGCATAAGACGCTTGATTTTTCGGAAAAAGTGGAGTATAATACTATAGTTGAAATAGAAATACATCTGAAAACAACACGGAGGTTCATTATGGCACTGGTAACTACTACCGAAATGTTCAAGAAAGCCTACGAAGGCCACTACGCCATCGGCGCTTTCAACATCAACAACATGGAGATCGTGCAGGGCATCACCGAAGCCGCTGGCGAACTGCGCTCTCCCGTTATCCTGCAGGTTTCCGCAGGCGCAAGAAAGTATGCAAAGCAGGAATATCTGCTGGCGCTGGCTCACGCTGCTATCGCTGACGCAGACATCGACCTGGCACTGCACCTGGACCACGGCGCTGACTTTGAGATCTGCAAGGCCTGCATCGACGGCGGCTTCACTTCCGTTATGATCGACGGCTCTCACCATGACTACGAAGACAACGTGGCTCTGACCAAGAAGGTCGTGGAATATGCACATGCACACGGCGTTGTTGTAGAAGGCGAGCTGGGCGTTCTGGCCGGCGTGGAAGACGATGTTTCCGCTGAGCATTCCTCCTACACCCGTCCCGAAGAAGTGGAAGATTTCGTGAACCGCACCGGCGTGGACTCCCTGGCGATCTCCATCGGTACCAGCCACGGCGCATACAAGTTCACCCCCGCACAGTGCACCAGAGACGCAAACGGTATCCTGGTACCCCCGCCGCTGCGTTTCGACATCCTGGAAGAAGTTGGCAAGAGACTGCCCGGCTTCCCGATCGTTCTGCACGGTGCATCCTCTGTGCCCCAGCAGTACGTACAGGAGATCAACTCCATCGGCGGCAACCTGCCCGACGCTGTTGGTATCCCGGAGGAACAGCTGCGTAAGGCCGCTTCCATGGCTGTCTGCAAGATCAACATCGACTCTGACATCCGTCTGGCACTGACCGCCGGCATCCGTCGTGTACTGCACGAGCAGCCCGGTGTGTTCGACCCCAGAACCTACCTGTCTGTAGCCCGTACCGAGGTAAAGAACATCGTATCCCACAAGATCAAGAATGTTCTGGGCTCCGACAACACGCTGTAAGAAATAGACTGCAAGTATGATTGGCTGTGTACGCATTCCCGAAAATGGGGGGCGTACCAGCCAATTTTCTTGAACCCAAACAGAAAAAAGGAGCGCAAGATTGCATTATGATGTGGAGCGGAGAATATATCGTGGGTGCCAATGACGTGGACGGGAACCGGATCGTGTCGGCTTCCCATATCCTGCGGTACATGCAGGATGCCGCCAATTGGCAAATGGAAAAGGCCGGGCTGTCCTACGATACCCTGTTTACGGAGCGTGGCCTTGCCTTTGTGCTGGCAGGCATGCGGATGAGTGCCTACGCACCCATCCTGAGCCACCAGAGGATCACCGTCCAATCCTGGCCTTGCCCCTCCCGTGGGATGACCTTTTTGCGATGCTATCGGATCCTGCGGGACGACATCATCGTGGCAGAGGCGACCTCGACCTGGGCATTGGTGGGTGTGCAGGACAAAAAGCTGCACAGAGTTTCCGAGATCGGTGACGTGTATGGCGCAGAGCCTCCCCTGGAGCTGGATTTCCCCGGCCGAAGGAAGGTCTCGCCGGAGGTGTCCTGGAGCCTGGTGGGCGAGCATACCGTGACCTACGCCGACATCGATATGAACGGCCACATGAACAACACCCGCTACCCCGATATGCTGTGCAGCTACCTGGATACCATGGCGGGCAAGCGGGTCATCTCCCTGCTGCTGCACTTCCAGTCGGAGGCACCCCTTGGGGAGACCCTGAAGGTCTATCGTGGTACAGCGGACGGGATCGACTACCTGCGCACCACCCGTGCCAATGGAACGACCAATGTGGAGGCTGAGGTGCTGCTGGAGGATATCGAAAAATAAAATCGAGGCCGGAGCTACGCTTGTATGCAGCGTATGTCCGACCTCATTTTTATTCTTTTATAAACTCGGCCACTACACTGTCGATGTTTTCCTGGATCGATTTGGTGCTGGCGGCGATCTGGGAGGTCAGGTTTCGGTTGTTGGTGGAGAAGGATCTGTAGATGAACGCATCCCGGATCTGGTCGCACCAAACGGTGTCGCTCAGGTCAAACACACGGTTCTCGAACAGAATGTCCAGCATCTCTGCGGATTCTTCATCTCTTGTATTTTTGGATTTCAGGTAGGTGTCATAGTACACCGGGATCACATATTGGTAGGAGTAGCTGGCAAGGGCTTCCAGTACCGCACCGGCCATGTCGGCATCTGCATCGGACAGGATCACCGGCACATAGGGCAGCTCACCGGCCTCGATCCTCGAGTAATATTTGTCCTGCTCTTCGTCATACTTGGGGTAGGGCAGGATCCCGAAATCGGCTTCCATGTCCCGGAAGGATTCTACATAATAGAAGGTAGAGTCCATCAGTAGTGCCCGGTTTTGGGAAAACAGATCTTGTGAGGAATATGGCAGCACGTCCATTGGCGACTTTACATACCACATCCCCGTGTCCCAGATCAGCTCGTATACAGACAGAAGCACATCCATAAACTTTGCATCCGAACCCATTGTATACTGTGGAATATCGTTTTCATCCTTATAGATCCCCTGTACACCTGCACCGATCCAAAAGGTTGGGGCAATTTGCTTAGAACCACCCACATACCCATACCGGTCGTTCAGATCAAAGGTGCCGTTGCCGTCGGTATCTGCAATGGCTGTGCTGCCAAACTGCCGGAACGCATCAAAGGTCCAGCGACCTTCCTTCACCATGTCATAGGGACTTTCCAACGCCAGATCCGTTGCCATATCCTTGTTGAACAGCAGCGCATGGGTGAAGTCGTAGGAGGGCAGGTTGTAGGAACCCACGGCTGTGAAGGCAGTTCCGGCAATGGTCAGGCAGCTGTTGATGGAATCGTCCCAGTAGGGCTTGGTGAGATCCACGTAGGTCAGCGTGTCGATGGGACGAACCAACCCCTCGGCGGCATTGTGTACCGTCTCGCTGTTCCGTGCCGTGACCACCTTGTAGGTCGTGTCCCCCGCCTGGATCATAGCCTTCACCTTGTTGTTGCCATTTTCTTCCATGGTCTCCGTAAAGACAACGCCCAGCCGCTCCTCTACGAACCGTGCCCGGTTGTACAGCGCATCGTTGAGCTGTTCGCCGTTGGATTCTTCTACATTGATATTCCCATGGAAGTAGGGCTTCTCCCGTGTGTGGAACGCAAAATCCGCACCGCCATAGTGCAGATCGGACGGCAGATCGTCTTCGCCTTCGTTTTCCGTTTCCGTTGCATCCGTTACCGTCTGGGTGTCTTCTGTCGTATCCTTTGTGTCCGTGGTGGCAGTGTCCTCACCGCAGCCGGTCAGCGGGAGCGCAAGGAGCAGAGCCAGCAGGATACAGATCCGTTTTTGCATGGTGTAACCTCCGTGTGTATTCAAAAATCGAATCCATTATAGCACAAAAGATGGAACAAATATTGCGGGGGGGTAAATAAAATATGAACAAGCGCCGAAAAACGAAAAAGAGGCCGGAGATACGCACAGCTTTTGGCGTATGTCCGACCTCTTTTTTTTATACTTCTCGAATCACACGAACCGTTTCCGTGCCGTAGTATTGCATCATAGCCACCGCCGTAGCATCGATCCGTTCGCCGCTGATCACAATGGGCACAGCCGGGGGACAGCCCACCGTCAGTCCGGCCAGCACACGACCCACCGCTTGGGCTACCGGCACCTCTTCCCAGGGCGCAAACATGGCTTCTCGGATCGAGACCACCCGTTCCGGGAGCCGGTATGACCACACGACCTCCGGCAAGCTGCTGCGGCGGGGCAGGGAACAGAGCGCATCCACCACCTGTGGCAGGGCATCCGACCCGTTCTCCGGGGTCAGCATCAGCACCACATGCGCCGGATCGGCAAACTCACATTCCATCCCACGCTCCCGCAAAAATACCGCCACTTCGGTCCCCGTATAGCCATAGGACCGGGTGCGCAGCGTGAGCTTGGTGCCTTCTTCGCCGGATAGCATCCAACCTGCCCGACACAGCACCGCCTTGGAGACTGCCACCTGTTCCACCAATCGAGCAAGCGACTCCCGATACCCCTCCGCCAGATACCGATTCACCCGGTCTAAGGAGGCAAGCAGCAGGTACGAGGGGCTGGTGGAACCAAATAAGGCCAGAGCCGCTTTGGCATTTGCTGCCATCTCCGGTACGCCGATATGCAAATACGCACAGCCGGTCAGGGCAGGCAGGGTCTTGTGGGCAGAGGCACAGCACAGATCGGCACCCAGATCCATGGGATGGCAGGGCGCCGGCAGAAAGTGCAGATACGCCCCATGGGCACCGTCCACCGCCAAATACACCCCATACCGATGGCACACGTCTGCGATCTCGGCGATGTCCACCATATGCCCCAGATAGTCGGGGCTGGTGAGATACACCGCGGTGGGACGAGGATCGGCACTTGCCAAATGGTTTTCGATCGTCTCCGCCGTGAGGGCGCAGGAGAGATAGGAGGTGTCCGTAGCCCCGGTCAGCCACACCACATCCACATCCAGCAGGGCCGCCGCCGTGACGAAGGTCTTGTGTACGTTGCGCCCGGCAGCGATGGTAGGCCGCACCCCCTTGGCATGGGCTTGCAGACACAGCAGATACAGCATGGCACGGATGCATTGGGACGAACCCTCCGTAGAGTAAAAAGTAGGACAGCCAAACAGGGCAGTGGCATTGTCTTCGCTCTCCCGAATGATCCCATCGGCCTCATAGAGACTGTCCGCACCGGCGATCTCCGTGATGTCGTAGGGCTCCGCACCTGTCAGTGCCACACCTTTGTGGTCGGTCACACCCTTGTGGCCGGGCATGTGCAGGCGTATCGTACCACTTTTGGCATATCGGTCGCAGAAATCACAGATGGGGGTGTCCATGGGTCACTTCATCATCGCAGTCGCCGCAGTCCCCGCAGGAGTCGCAGGCAGCACTGCCAACGGTCTCGCCGTTCATTTCCTTGTATGCTGCTACCAAAATGGCACATTCCATCCGCTTCCGGAACAGGTCACAGCCCGCTTCGTAGATGCCCGTGATGTGGCCCGTGGCGTGGTAGGCGTTGGCAGCACATCCACCGGAGCAGTACAGTCTTGCCCAGCAGTCCTTGCATTCCGGCTTGGCGTATACGTTGCAGCCCAAAAATTCCTTCTGGATCTCGGTATTCTTTACGCCGTCCCAAATGTTGCCCAATAAGAACTTTTCGTCCCCCACGAACTGGTGGCAGGGGTACAGGTCGCCCCAGGGCGTCACTGCCATATATTCGGTGCCGGAGCCGCAGCCGGAGATCCGCTTGTAGATGCAGGGACCGCCGGTCAGGTCGATCATGTAGTGGTAGAAGGTGAAGGGTCTGCCTTCTTTGTCCCGTTCTATCATCAGCTCGGCCAACTTCTCGTACTGCTCCATAACGATGGCAAGGTCTTCCTTGGTCAGGGCAGAGGGATCCCCGTCCGCACACACCACCGGCTCCATGGACAGCTCTGTGAAGCCCAGGTCCAGCATGGTCTTGATATCTTCGAGGAAGTCCGGGTTGGCATGGGTGAAGGTGCCACGCATATAGTAGGTCTTGTCCGGATAGGCTTCTCTTGCCTTTACCAGCTTTTGGAACTTCGGTACGATCTGCTCCCAGCTGCCCCGGCCGGCGTAGTCCACCCGATACCGGTCGTGTACTTCCTTTCGACCATCCAGCGACAGCACCACGTTGCTCATTTCCCGGTTGCAGAAGTCGATGACGTCGTCGTCGATGAGCATACCGTTGGTGGTCAGGGTGAAGCGGAAGTTCTTGTCGTGCTTTTTCTCCAGTGTCCGGGCGTAGGCCACCAGCTGCTTGACCACGTCAAAGTTCATCAGCGGTTCGCCACCGAAGAAGTCCACCTCCAGATTGTGCCGGGTGCCGGAGTTTGCCACAAGGAAATCCAACGCCTGCTTGCCCACGTCAAAGGACATGACCGCCCGCTCCCCGTGGTATTTCCCCTGAGAAGCAAAGCAATACGAACAGTTCAGGTTGCAGGTATGTGCGATGTGCAGACATAGTGCCTTCACCACCGTCGTACAGCGGCCGTTGCTCTGTACGACAGCGGTTTTGTTCTTGAGATACCCCGCCATATCTTCAAAGGTATCGGGGGCAAACAGCTCCTCGTTGTCCCGCAGATCCTCGATCTGGGCATAGCATTCGGCAAGATCGTCTGCCGTGATCCCATCCTTACCGATGTATTTTTCGCCGATCTGCGCCAGTACCGCTTCTCTGGTATGTTCCTGGAACAGGGCGATCATGTCGTAGGCCACGTCATCGACCAGATGTACAGCCCCGGAGCAGACATCCAGCACGATGTTGTAGCCGCCTAATGTATATTGATGTATCATGATTGGCTCCTTAGCAAAAATATATAGGAAGAAAAAAATACCGCCATAAACTCGGCGGCATTTTGTGGTTCTTACTTGGTTTCCTTAGCAGCTTCGTTTTCGCACTTCTGGTTGGCGATGCCGCAGCTGGTCTTGCAAGCGGACTGGCAGGAAGTCTGGCATTCGCCGCAGCCACCCTTCTTCACGCTCTTGCACAGGTTACGGGTCTTCAGGGTCTTGATGTGTTCCATGAGTACAGCCTCCGATAGATTTCATAAAATTCTATAGTATTATAACACAGTCCGGCACCGTTGTCAAGTAGGTATGGGAATATTTTTGAATTGGGAATGAGAAATGAGGCGGGAGAAGTGTGGGGCGTGGGGCGTGGAGTTGGGAGCGAGAAGCCACGCCAATCTCCCAATTCTTTCCTTCTCCCTTGACAGCACGGCTGTCCAATGGTATAATATGGTTAACATCCAATCCATACGAAAGGACGACAACTCTATGATGAATCAAACTCCCTATATCCAGCGGACCTATCGCAAGTTCGATAACGTGCTGGAACGGTACGCTGCCAACATCTTTTTGCCCATCGGCTCGGTAGAAGACGTGGTCGGCTACCAAACCGACGAGCATCTGCGTCTGCCTCCCGCTGTGGCCGACATGACCCCCATCTGTCCCGGTGCGGCGTGGGGACACGAGTACGGCAACCTCTGGCTCCACTGCGAGATCACCGTGCCTGCGATTGCGGACGGGCAGATCCTCTGTGCCATTCCCGATGCGGAAGCGGTGGAGATCCTGTGCTACCGGGACGGCAAGCCCTCCGGCATCATCAACTCCAAGAACAACTTCCTCGGCGGTATGCACTCTGCCATGTTCATCACCGACAATGCCAAGGCAGGTGAGAGCTTCACCTTAGACTTCGAATGCTACGCCGGGCACGACTGCCTGGGCTGCTCTCCCTACAGCTGCTACGGCATGGACAAGGCACAGCAGGATTTCACCAAGCATTTCCACGGGATCCGCCTGTGCGTGCTGGACACGACCTTCCGGGACTTCTGCTTCGATCTGTCTACGGTATTGCAGATCGCCCGGCTGCCGGAGAATAACTTCACCGCTATGAAGGCACACGAATGCCTCATGAACGCCTTCCCCCACCTGATCCAGGATACAGCCTGTGCCACCGTGGATGAGCTGCGGGAATCAGCGAAGACCATCCTACCGCTTTTGGCACCGGCACTGGAAAAGCATCCCGGCGGCGACCGTTCCCGTGGGTTCATCGGCCTGATGGGACACTCCCACATGGACACCGCATGGCTCTGGCCGGTATCCGAGACCATCCGCAAGTGCGCCCGTACCTATGCCGAAGCCTTGACCCTGATGGATATGTACCCGGACTACACCTTTATCCAGTCCTCTGCCCTGCACCTGTCCTGGATGAAGGACTACTACCCCGCCATCTTTGAAGGCATCAAGCAGAAGGTGGCAGAGGGCCGGTATGAGCCCAACGGCGGCGTTTGGGTGGAATGCGACTGCAACGTCACCGGCGGCGAATCCATGGTACGGCAGTTCCTGTACGGCCAGCGGTTTACCGAACAGAACCTGGGCTACCGCTCCGATGCCTTCTGGCTCCCCGATACCTTCGGCTACAACGGCGCCATTCCCCAGATCATGCTGGGCTCCGGTGTCAAGTATTTCTACACCACCAAAATGTCCTGGAGTGACCTGAACACCTTCCCGGCAGACACCTTTGTATGGCGTGGCATCGACGGCAGTGAGGTCATGACCCACCTGAACCGGATGCACGTGATCCCCGATGTTCCCACCCTGAACATGGCGGTCAACGAGATCCGGGACAAGCATTCCAACGACAGCCGGCTGGTGGCCTATGGCTACGGCGACGGCGGCGGAGGACCCACCTATGGTATGCTGGAATACATGAAGCGTGTGAAGGATCTCTGCGGTATGCCTACCATCGAGCCGGTGACCGCAAGCTCCTTCATGCAGAAGCTGGAAGAGCGTCGGGACAAGCTGCCGCTGTACGATGGGGAGCTGTACCTGGAATACCACCGTGGTACCCTGACCCAGATGCACGACGTGAAAAAGAACAACCGCAACGCCGAGATCGCCCTGCGCACCATGGAGCTCTTCGGTGTGCTGACCGGCAAGACCGACAAAGAAGAGCGGGACGAAATGTACAAGATCCTGCTGAAAAACCAGTTCCACGACATTCTGCCCGGCACCAGCATCCCCAAGGTGTACGAGATCGCCTTCCCGGAAATGCGTGCGCTGATCGCCAAGGCAAACGGGATCACGGACAACTATGCTGCCACGATGGCAACGGCGGACGACACAAAGCTGTCCCTGTACAACCCCCTGTCCTTTGCAAGACACGACCACACCACATTGGACGGCGCACACACCTTTGCCGATGCCATCGCCCAGACCTACACCGATATGGACGGCAACGAAAAGACGGTTGTAGAAGCAAACATCCCCGCCATGGGTACGCTGACGCTGACTGCCGGGGCAACAAAGGCTGCTGCCGGTGCCTTCTCGGTAAACGGCAACGTGCTGACCACACCGCTGTACATCGTGACCTTTGACGACCACGGCTATATCTCCTCCCTTGTTGACCGTAGAGTGAACAGAGAAGTGAAGAAGGCCGGTGGTGCCGCACTGGGTACACTGTGGTTTGGCGAGTGCCTGTGTACCGACTACGACAACTGGGAGATCGAGGATGACATCTTCCAGAAGCTCTTTGCCGTCACCGAGCTGCTGTCTCACGAAGTGGTGGCCGATGGGGCTGTGGAATACCGTGTACGCAGCACCTACAAGCTGAGCAAGAACTCTACGGCTGTGGTAGATACCGTGTTCTACGCCAACGACCCCCGGATCGATTACGAAGTGAAGTTAGATTGGCACGAGAGCCATGCACTGCTGAAGGCTGGCTTTGACGTGAATATCCGCGCCGGCTTTGTGAAGAACGAGATCCAGTTTGGACACGTGGAAAGACCCACCACCCGGAACACCTCTCTGGAGGCCGCCAAGTTCGAGGTCTGCAACCACCGTTGGTCCGACCTGTCCGAATCTCGGTATGGCGTGGCGGTGCTGAACGACTGCAAGTACGGCATTTCCGTGGAAGAATCCGATATGCGTCTGACCCTGCAAAAGGGCTGCTATCGTCCCGACCCTATCTCCGACAACGGCGTACACTATATGACCTACAGCCTGCTGCCCCACACGGGAGCCTTTGCTGCGGAAAACGTGGTGTACCCGGCCTACGAGCTGAACTACAAGCCTGTGGTGATCCCCGGTGTGGTCGAGAACAAGCCCCTGTTCACCATCGATGCCCCCAACGTGATCTGTGAAGCGGTGAAGGCTGCGGAGGACATCGAGAATGCATATGTGCTGCGCCTGTACGAATGCGAACGGAATACCACAAGCTGCACCCTCGCTCTGCCCGGTGCCCGCCGTGTGACCGTGACCAACCTGCTGGAAGAGGACGGCGTAGAGCTGCCCATCGTAGACGGCAAGGTGAACGTAGCATTCCATCCGTTCGAGATCAAGACCATCGTTGTAGAGAAGTAAGAAGTTAGAAGTAAGAAATCAGAAATGGGTGCAAGGCTCACATAAGTCTTACACCCATTTTGTTTTCCTATATTGGTATCACTATCGGATCGGTTTGGTTTCCCGTTGCAACTTTTGACTTTACTGCACTTCTGCCTGTTGCAGGGCCTCGACGAGCTTGTCCAGACTGGTGTCAACGGACTTGGCTAAGGATTCCATGCGGGACATGTACGTGTCCTTGCCGCTCTCTACCAGGCTGAAGGGAATGTCTGCTACGGCGTTCAGCACCGTGCCGTAAATGAAGAACGGGTCGATGTAGCAGGTCTCCAGCACCAGGTCCATCATCTCGCAGGTGTCCTCGTCCCGGGATGCCTTCGCCTTCAGCACCGTGTCATAGTACGTGGGACGAACATCTCTGTAGCTGTAGAAGTTTTGTGCCTCTAAGATCACAGCGGACAGCTCCGTGTTTCTGGCGGTGATCGGAATGGCAAAATAGGAGGAGCCATAGTTCCGGTTCCGGTATTCGCTGCTTTCGTCATACTTGGGGTAGGGCAGGATCCCAAAGTCCGATTCCATATCCCGGAAGCCCGCAGCCGAGCCAATGGCGGACATGTTGAACATCACCTGGTCGCCCATGAACAGATTGCCGCTGAGCTCATAGCCGTTGCCGCTGTCCTCGTAAAAGGCAAGAGCTTTTTTGAAAATATCATAGTTCTTTTCTGTAGATAATGTGGGCGTCAGAGAACCATCGCTCTCCTTTTGACACAGCTCCATGCCCAGGCTCCACAGGATCGCACGACCGGATTGCAGCCCGGAGATCGAGCCGTATTGGTCCTTGTCGGTCATGACACCGTCTCCGTCCAGATCCTGCGTGGCAGCCGTGCAGAGCTTGTTGTACAGATCCCAGGTCCAGTCTCCCTCCCGCACGGTGTTGTACAGTCCGTCCAGCCCAAAGGCACCGTCCAGCCCGGAGGCCTCGTAGAGATTCTTGTTGAAGAAAATGGCGTTCATGTTGGAGATCATGTCCAGGGTGTACCAGCCCACCGCACCGGGCAGCATCCCATCGATCAAAGCAGCCTCGTTCCAGCCGCCGCACCACCAGGGCTCGTCCAGCGCCAGCACATCGATGGCATTCAGATTGAAGAACCAGCCGTTGACCTCGGCCCCCCACCAATAGTCCGGTACGATCAGGTCATAGGCTTGATCCTGCGCCAAAATGCTGGCACTGATGGTGTTGTTGAAGGTCGTCCGGTCGCTGACCACATCCACAAAGGACAACGCCACGTTGAATTCATCGGTGACAAGGGTGTTCCGGTTGTACACCGCATCGTTCAGGGCCTCACCGGTGTATTCCTCCGCAGTAAAGTGGGTCAGCTTTTCGGTACGCACCAGAGAAACATAGTCCTCGCCCCCAAAGTCGTAGCCGCTCAGCCCATGGGTCAGCTCGGTCTCCGTCTCCACAGATTCAGTTACTACATCTGTAGTGGTAGTATCTACCGTGGTCTCGGTGTTGCCATCGCCGCAGGAGGCCAGCAGAGAAGCGATCATCAGCATGGCAAGCAGCAAAGAAGCAGATCTTTTCATTTGCATAATCCTTTCTTATGATAACGTTACAGAATACAACATCATTATACACCATTTTCCCGGGAATTGCAACTGTTTTCTTGCGCATTGCTCCAAAAAAACGCAAAAAAAGATCGTCCCCAAAACGAGGACGACCCATGTGGCCCTATGCGTCAGTTGCAACAGCAAGCTTTGTTAACGTCAGTTACAACAGCAAGCTTTGTAACCTTAGTTACAACAGCTACAGAACAGGATCACAAGCAGGAGCAGGATCCAGATCCATTCGTTGTTCTCGAAGATATTACAGAAGCATCCCATATTTTATCCTTTCCCCTCGCAGGACCGTTCACGATCCTTCCTCTATTTCCGATCCCCCATGGCAAGGGAACGGCGAGCAGCTGCCTTTGCCGCTCTGGTATTAGGATATGCCCAGGGGAGACGAATGTGCATGGGATAACCTTTGATCGCTTACGTCAGATCCAGCCGGGTGCAGTTTTCCAAAAAGTCGTTGGCCTGGGTCAGACTGCCGGTGGGGATCTCCACGGAGGCGGCGCAGTTTTTGCAGGTCACCCGGATCATGTCCTGGAAGATGTCCACCACGTATTCGCCCTTGCCGTCCGGGCAGTGACAGTGGATGGCACCCTCGTCCTGCAATTCGTGGATCACATACAGCACGATCTCGTACACCTGGGGATCGCTGAGCTCGCCCCGTTCGCCCCGGGAGGCCGCATAGGTCTCAAAGTCCGTGTCGCCAAGCAGCTCGGTCAGCTCCTTTTCCGCCTCTGCCACAGCCGATTGGACCTGATCTGCCTTGCCAATGAAGCAGATGTCCAGTCCGGAGTATGCGCAGGGGAGAACGAAAAGCTCTTTTTCGAAGAAGATCTGGGAAGAGATCTGGTAGGTGTGGGGAGAGGGGCAGGCGAAGCAGGGAACGGTGAGGCGTACCTTTTTGTCTTTGGTATAGATGATCTCCAAAGCAGATTCCCCGCAGGGACATTTGAGGCGCATCATATCGGCGGTCAGCGAGAACACGCCCACCATACTCATGACAAGGGCTCCGCATTCCGGGCAGCGGTAAGCCACGGTGGTTTCCTTAGGCGTTAATACCATGGTTTTTGTTTCCTTTATTCTTTGTTTTTCTTTCGGCTATATAGTATTATACACACTACGTCCGGGAATGTCAAGTGGTTTTCCGCAGTTGAAAAATCCCGCGAAGTATGCTATAATATCCACAACATATCCACCACGTGTGAGAAAAAAAGGAGTGCATGAGAGCATGGAGTATCGGCGGGAGACGGACACAGTGGTCGTCACAGTCACAGAGCTGGCAAAATATGCCTATGGCGTGGATCGGCCGGCGCTGTTCACCGAAAAATACGGCTTCAAACGGCTGCTGGATGCGGAAGAAACGGACAACATGCCCGCTGCCGAAAGGGATGAGCCATCGTCACATGAGCCATCGTCACACGATCCATCGTTACACGATGCGGCTGCCGTGGGGGAAAAATACCACGTGAATCGGGCTGTGGATCGACTGTGCGAAACAGGCGGTAGTGCCGAGGTGGAGCTGGCGTGGGCAGGTACGGTGGAGGGCATGGCACTGGAGCTCCACGGCCGCTCCGATAGTATTTCCTTCGATGGGCAGCTCCATACCGTGGAAGAGGTCAAAACCCTTGCCAGCTTCCAGAACAATCCCAATCCCTTCTCCGTGCCGTCCCACTTTGCCCAGGCCGCCTGCTATGCCTTTATGCTGTGCCAGACCAGTGCCGTGGAGCAGGTGGCGGTGCAGATCACCTTTGTGCGCCGGAGCGATGGTGCCAAGCGGATCTGGCGTGCCCTTTTCGGCTATACGCTGCTGTCCGCACTGGTCAAAGGACTTATCCACCGTGCCATGCCGTTTTTGCGGATCCAAAAGGAGCGGCTCTCCCTCCGTGTGGACGAGCTGCAAGCCCTGCCGTTCCCCTATCCCGCCATGCGCCCCGGGCAGGAGGATTTCATCAAAGAGGCCTTTCGCACCATCCGCACCGGTGGCAGACTGTTCGTCTCCGCACCCTGCGGTATCGGGAAGACCATTTCCAGCCTGTATCCGGCGCTGCGGGCATTGGGGCAGGGCAAATGCGACCGGATCTTCTATGCCACCGCCAAGACCATCACCGGCAAGGCTGCCTTAGATGCCGCTGCCACCCTGTCTGCCCATGCGCCCCATATGCGTGCCATGCTGCTGCTGGCCAAGGAGCTGATGTGCAGCGTGGGGGAGATCGAAGGGGAATCCAGCATGGCGATGAAGTGTCCCATTTGCGGATGCAGACAGGACAGCGGCTGGGAAAACACCTTTCGTCCGGCGGCTGCCAGACAGGCCGATGCATTGATCGAGCTGCTCACAGGCGGCAATATCTACACACCGGAGCAGATCAAGCTGGTGGCCGGCAAGCACGAGGTCTGCCCGCACGAATTGGCATTGTCCCTCAGCGAATACTGCGACCTTATCGTGTGTGACTACAACTATGTCTTTGACGAAAAAATGCGGCTGGCACGGTATTTTGCGGACGTGAACCGGCGGGAGAAATATGTGTTCTGCATCGATGAGGCACACAACCTGCCCGACCGTGCCCGGGATATGTACTCCGCCACCATGACCTATCGAGACATCCAGCGGCTGCGGCAGGTGAAGGACAAATTTTTCGAAGGGGACGAGAAGTTCGAGGAAGCACTGGTGTCGGTGGAAAAATGGTTCCGGACGCTGTTTTTGCAGTGCGGCAAGGAGGCCAGTCTGGTCACGGTGGGCACGGGCAAGAAGCAGGTGGAAAAAAAGATCGGCTACGTGCGCTCCAGCCAGATCCCCATCTCCATTCCCAAACGCTTTGGCAGACTCAATAGCGTTCTGTGGAAGCATATCCGTGGGCGGCACGAATTCGCCGGAGAGCTGGTGGAGCTGCGGCAGACCATACTTAGCTTTTGCCATGCCGCCGAGGTGGCCGATCAACGCTTTTGCTTCCTCGCCACCGGAGAGATGCCCGCAGAACGTGCCGATACGGAAGCGGAGACCCTGAACCTGCCGGGATGGGAAATGACGGTGCAGATCCTATGCCTGGATCCGGGGGAGCGGCTGGATGCCATGCTGAAAAGTGCCAGGGCCTCGATATTCTTCTCCGCCACACTTTCGCCCATCGAATACTATCAAAGCGTGACCGGTTCCGAGAAAAGCGTGTACTTAGACCTGCCATCCCCCTACGAAAAGGACAACCTGTGTCTGGTGGCGTACGACGGTACCAGCACCCGATTCAGCGACAGACGGGACAGTGCCGAGGAGGTGGCGGCGGTGATTGAGCAGGTGGTGTCTGCCCACGTGGGACACTACATCGTGTATTTTCCCTCCTATGCCTACCTGCAGGTGGTCTATCGCCTGTTTCGGCAGATGGCTCCCCACATCCCCGCCGTGCGGCAAAAAAGCGGCATGACTCTTTTCGACAGAGAGCAGTTTTTGCGGGTGTTCGAATCCCAGAAGTATCCACATCTTGTGGGCTTTTGCGTGCTGGGCGGGATGTTTTCGGAAGGGATCGACCTGCGGGGGGATTCGCTGATCGGCGCCATCGTGGTGGGTACAGGTCTGCCGGGTCTTTCCCCGGAACGGAACCTGATGGCAGAATACTACCAGAACCACACGGAAAACGGACAGGAGTTCGCCTACATCTATCCCGGTATGAACAAGGTCTTGCAGGCGGCGGGGCGTGTGATCCGTTCGGAGACGGACCGGGGCGTGGTGGTGCTCATCGACGACCGCTACAACGAGCCGGGCACCAAGCTGCTGTTTCCTGCCCACTGGCAGCACCTTCGCTATACGGCAGACCCCTACAGCTTAGGCCATATGCTGGATGGCTTTTGGAAGGATGCATAGATATTGTACGATAATGACAGAATTATTTGGTAATTCGTGGAAATGTTTGTCTTGACAAAGTCGGAATGATTTGCTATAATTTAAAGTAGCTTTGTATGATCGAAAAAAGGAGAATGTACAGGATGATGCAGAAGAAAAGTATGCTGTCCCTGCTGCTGGCGGCACTGCTTTTGGGTTCCTCACTGACCGCATGCGGTGATGCAGCAGAGGAGACCCAAGCGAACAACACCACAGTGGATACCACCGCACAGACCGAAGAGACCGAGGAGACCGGGTACCCGCTGGGTCTGCCGGAGGATCTGGACTACGGCGGAAGTGCGATCACGGTACTGGGCTGGCAGCACTATGAGGACGTGGAATTTGATGCCGAGGAAATGACCGGTGAGACCGTCAACGATGCCATCTACAAGCGCAACGCATTGGTGGCCGACCGCCTGAACGTGAGCCTGACCTTCTTAGAGGAAAACGGCCGTGCCGGGGACAACAACTGGATGAATCTGGTGCGCAACGCCAACACAGCCGGGGACGCTGCCTATGACTTTGTGGCAGGACACAGCAACAACATCGGTGCCCTGACCTATACCGAGCAGTTCCTCAATATGCTGGACTACGACTATCTGGATTTCCAGGCACCCTGGTGGCGGGAATCCCTCATTGAAAAGGCCACGATCTTAAACAAGCTGTACTTTGCCACCGGCGACATTGCACCCAGCTCTCTGGGCAGAAGCCAGGGCATATTCTTCAACGGCAAGCTGCTGACGGACTACGGTCTGGAGGATCCCTACGAGCTGGTGGTATCCGGCGAATGGACCTTTGATAAGATGACCGAAATGGCCACCGGCACCTACATCGACCTGAACTCCGACGGCAAGGCACAGGAAGCAGACGACCAGTTCGGCTTCTCCATCGACAGTATCCAGGTACAGGCACTGGCGCTGTCCTCCGGGATCGTATCTGTGTCCGCAGATGACACGGGCAAGCTGATCATCGACCCGGACTATATGTCGGAGCGCACTGTGTCTCTGGTGGAAAAGTGGACCGCCTTCCTGCACGATTCCCCGGACACCACCTTCATCAAGATCGGCGACGATGCCACCGTATTCAAGGAAGGCCGCTCGCTGTTCTATGCCTTCCCGCTGGGCCTCATCAGCTCCGAGCTGCGGGATCTGGACTTTGACGTAGGCTTCGTACCCTATCCCAAGTTTGACGAAGTGCAGGACGACTACGTGATCTGCACCTCCAATGCCTACTCCCTGTGGGCGATCCCGTTGGCTGCCAAGGATCCGACGATGAGTGCCGCCGTTATGGAATACATGGCATATGCCGGCAACCAGCTTGTGATCCCCGCCATTTTCGAGACCTGCTACAAGGTGAAGTACAACACCACCGACTCCATGCTGCAGTCTGAGGTATTCGACATCGTCCGCAGCAACCTGATCTTCGACATCGGTCGTATCATGAACAGCTCCCTGAACAACGTGTTCGGTATCGTATCCGAAGTGATCAACAATGGTAGCGGCAACTTTGCCTCCAAGATGGCCAGCAGCCAGAGCGGCATCGAAAAGAAGCTGGAACAGTGGATGGAAGCCATTTCCGAATAAAAGAATTGCAAAATACGCTGGGGAAAACGGCAATACGCTGCGTATTTTTCTGAACATAGGAGTTGACAAAACACAATGCCAAGACCAAATGTACTGCTGATCATCGCCGACCAGTGGCGTGGGGACTGCTTAGGGGGCTCCGGTCACCCGGACGTGAAAACACCGCATCTGGACACCATTGCCGCCGAAGGATTTCGGTTTGATCATATGTATTCGGCAACACCCACCTGCATCCCGGCAAGAGCGGGGCTGTATACCGGTATGGCACAGGAGCATCACGGGCGGTTTGGGTACCGGGACGGCGTGCGCTGGGACTATCCCCATACCATAGCCGGATCCTTTGCCGAGGCGGGGTACCAATGCCACTGTGCCGGAAAGCTCCACGTCCATCCCCTGCGCAACAGTGTGGGCTACCATTCCGTGGATCTCCACGACGGCTACCTCCACTATTACCGCCGCGCCGATATGCCCTATAACCAGAACCAGCGCATCGCCGACGATTACTTCTATTGGCTACAGGGTGAACTGGGCATCGACGCCGATCCCATCACCACCGGCATCGACTGCAATTCCTGGGTGGGTCGTCCCTGGCCCTATCCCGAATATACCCATCCCACCCACTGGGTCACCGATCGTGCCATCGATTTTCTGCGGAAGCGTGACCGGGACAAGCCCTTCTTCCTGACCCTATCCTACGTGCGCCCCCATCCCCCGTTCGATGCACCGGAGCCCTTCTGGCAGATGTATCGTGGCAAAAAGCTGACGCCACCGGCAACAGGGGACTGGGACGACCGAGAGCGGCTGGCAAAACGGGGACGGATCGTGGACAGTGAGACAGGTCCCGCTGACCCGGAGCTGATGGAGCTGGCACAGCAGGGCTACTACGCCGCTATGACCCACGTGGACTACGAGATCGGCCGACTGCGGGACGCACTGTTCGCACAGGGGCTGGATCGGTCCAATACCATCATCGCCTTTGTGTCCGACCACGGCGAGCTGCTGGGCGACCACTGCCTGTTCCGCAAGAGCCTACCCTACGAAGGCAGCGCCCATGTGCCGTTCCTCGTTTCCGCCTCCCACGAAGCCTTGCAGCAGGCCGGGTATACCGGGGACTGTGTGACCGACAAACTATCGGAGCTGCGGGACGTCATGCCCACGCTATTATCTCTGTGCGGCCTGCCCATTCCGGACACCGTGGACGGTATCAACCTGTTCGGCAAAGAAAGCCGCACTCTGCTCCACGGGGAACACACCTACGGCGGCGGCTCCTGTCAGTGGATGGCAGCGAAGGAAAATGGTCACGGCGTGGAAAAGTTCATCTGGTACACCGATACCGATCGGAGACAATATTTCGATCTGACCGACGATCCCACCGAGGCCCACGACCGTATCTACGACCCGGATGCAGCAGACCGGATCACCGCTTTGGCAGAGGCACTGGAAGAGGCCATGGACGGGCGATATTCCATGAAAAAATAAATTTCCAAAAGGCATCGTATTTCCATGGGGAAATGCTGTGCCTTTTTTGCTGCCCGGACGCAGGATTTTGCCAAAACAACACAGTTTCCTCTTGCAATCCGACGGCATTTTGTGTATAATGAAGACGGAACAAAACGACCTTCCTTACAGCCGAAAGGAGCATTTTCTATGGACAAAATCAAGCTTGCCTTAGTCGGGATCGGCGGCTACGGCAAAATGTATACAGATTATATCTTAGACCGGCAGGACGACCGCATCCTTCCCGTGGGTGTGGCAGACCCCTTTGCAGCGTCTTCCCCCAGGCTGGCGGATCTGCAAAAGGCCGGGATCTCGGTGTACGATTCCCTGGACAGCCTGCTTGCCGAGCAAACGCCGGATCTGACCGTCATCGTGACCCCCATCCAGTTCCATACGCCACAGATCCTGGCAGCACTGCAAGCCGGTTCCAACGTGCTGTGTGAAAAGCCCCTGTGTGCCGACGAAGGGGACATTGCAATTTTGGCAAACGCAAGTGAAAAAGCCGGAAAGTTCGTGTTCATCGGCTACCAGTGGTCCTACAGCCCGGTGACCCTTGCCATCAAAAAAGACATCCAGAGCGGCAAGTTCGGCAGGTGCATCGACATGAAATCCATGATCCTGTGGCCGCGGGACTTTGCCTACTACCACCGTGGTTCCGGTTGGGCAGGGAAGATCCG
This sequence comes from uncultured Ruminococcus sp., assembly GCA_964463375.1. Taxonomy (GTDB): domain Bacteria; phylum Bacillota; class Clostridia; order Oscillospirales; family CAG-272; genus UMGS1696. Next base: position 27,962 of record CAYXBQ010000015.1, read on the forward strand.
GGATAGCCAAGGCAACGCCGTCTACGATAGCATTGCCAACAACGCCACGGCACATTATCTCCACAATATGCTGTTCGTGCTGGGCAAGGATGGGGAAGCGGCCACACCGGCGACCATTCGGGGCGAGCTGTACCGTGCCAACGACATTGAAAACTACGACACTTGTAAAGTAGACCTGACTATGCCGGATGGGGCAGAACTGCACTACCTGACCTCCCACGCCGTGGATGTGAGCCTGAATCCCACCTACCACTTCCGTTTCGAGAAGGCGGACGTGTACTATGCCCAAAGCGACACACCCCTTGCCCGTTCCCTGCTGCCGGCGGACTATACCGAATACGGCAAGGCCGTGGCGGTGCTTTCCGACGGTACCCGGATCCTGTACGGCGACCCCTTTGCCAACGATCTGCAAAAGCTGGAGACCGCCATTGCCGCTACTATTTCTGATGTCGTCAGCGAATACCCCTGCGGTATCCGGGCGGCCAGCGTACATACCCGAGTGATCAACTATCTGCAAAAGCACGAGACTGTGCGTGCCTTCCCGGCAGAACGGCTGGTGAAGACCGACAAGGCAGTGTATGTGTCCGGGCTGGTTGAGGATATGGTGCGCTGTTGGCAGGATCCCACCGATGTGCTGGTGCGGGAGGATTGACTATGGAACCAAAATTACAGATCGGGCTACAGGGCATGAACGGACACCAGATCCATGGGCGGCTACAGGCGCACCCGGACGGAGAGATCGCAGCGGTGTGTATGTCGGAGGCTGCGTGGAAAAACCTGCCGGGACACGAAAAGATCCCCCGGTACGACAGCTTGCCGGAGATGCTTGCCGAAACCAAGCTGGATATGGTATCCCTGTGTTCCCCCCGCCGGATCGACCAGGAGCGGGATGCCATATTGTGTCTGGAGGCCGGGTGCCATGTGTACGCAGAAAAACCGGCGGTGCTGACGGAGGAGGGGCTGGACAGGGTACTGGCTACGGCACAGCGGTGCGGCAAAGAATTCCACGAGATCGCCGACACGGTGTTTTACGAACCCTTCTGGTCTCTGCGGGAGCTGGTGCAAAGCGGAAAGCTCGGGCAGGTGGTGCAGGTGTATGCGCAGAAGTCCTACCCCATGAATCCCGGCAAGCGGCCCCAGGATGAGGAGACCGACGGTGGGCTGATCCGCTGGGTGGGCATCCACGGTGTGCGTTTCATCGAGCATATCACCGGACTGTATGTGACAGATATAGAAGCTGTGCAGACCCATTTTGGCAACGAGATCCTGAACCATGTGGAAAACGGCGATACGATGGGACTGTACACGGCGGCATCCTTGCAAATGCGGTTGGAAAACGGCGGTCTTGCCACGCTGTGCATGAACTATCTCAATCCAAAAAGTTTCCCAAGCTGGGGCAACGAACAGGTGCGGGTCTTTGGCACCGGCGGTATGGCAGAGATCACCGATGGAGGCAGACACAGCCATGTGTACACCGATCGAGACCAGGGGGAATTTGACACCAGCCACAGCACCTGTCGGGACTTTCTCGACCTGCTGCTGCGACACCTGCGCTACGGCGAGCCCATGCCCATGACCCTGGAGGAGGAGCTGCATCCCCTGCGTGTGGTCATTCGTGCGGAAAAAATAGCAAGAGACAAACAATAAAGAAAACATAGTAAGTGAGGTGCTTTCCATGACCAATACATATATCATTGTGTCCGACTATATGCCCAATGATGGCAGCCGAGACGTTTCCGGGGATATCCAAAGGCTGATCGACGAAAATCCCAATCGTACCATCTATTTCCCCGACGGTCTCTACCGGCTGGACAACCCCATCTGCACGCCTGCCCATCCCAAAAGGAGCGTAGACCTACAGCTGTCAAACTATGCGGTCTTGCAGGCGGGTGAAAACTGGTGCAGTGACGAGGCCATGGTGCGGCTGGGTGCCATCCATCCCGCCAACGACATCATGACCATCGGCAGCAACTATGGCTTTGCCGGCGGCATCGTGGACGGACAGAACAAGGCAAGAGGGATCTCCATCGACGGCGGCCGAGAGACCACGATCCACAACGTGTCCATCAAGCATACCACCGTGGGCATCCACATCAAGCATGGTGCCAACTCCGGCTCCTCCGACGCAGACATCACCCAGGTGAACATTGTAGGCTCCGGGGACACAGGCTCCATTGGCGTGCTGGTGGAGGGCTACGACAACACCTTCACCAATATGCGTATCGCCCATGTGTATGTGGGCATGCTGCTGTGCTCCTCCGGCAACTGCATCCGAAACGTGCATCCGCTGTACACCTCGGACTATACGGACTACGAAGGTTCTTCTGGTTTCTGGGACAAAAACGGCAACAACTGGTACGACTATGCCTACAGCGACCATTTCTCCACGGGCTTCCGCACGGCCGGCAATATTTCCAGCACCTACAACGACTGCTTCACCATGTGGTACAGCCCTCGTGAAAAGGCGCACGTGGCCTTTGCCGCAGAGGGAAAATTCACCTCGGTGGTGACCAATCTGCGCATCGGCTACAACGGCAGAGAAGCGGACAACCGGGTGCTCAAGGTAGGCGAAGCGGGCGGCAGCGGTGTATTCCACAACCTGTTCTTTGACACCAACGCAGTGGACGACCAGACCCATATGGACTATCTGGTAGGGAAGATCCTGTAAACGCATACAGCCAAAAAAGCGGGCCGTGGTCGGTTGGTGACAGACGCGCGGCTCGTTTTCGATGAAACCTTGATACCATGCTGTAGCATATCATGCTACGAAAAAATTCCCATTTCAGGAGGTACACCCTATGGAGATCGAATCCATCCTCACCCTCAACAAAGATATGGAGCCCTATGTGATCCAGTCCTCGGCTACCCGTACCGCTTTCTTTAAGCAGATCGCCACAGAAAAATATACGCCGCTCCAGTTCGTACACCTGTCCGATATGCACGATGTGCCGGAACTCTGGAATCGCATGGTGGAATACGTGAACCACTACAGCGACTATATCTCTTTCGCCATTCATACCGGGGACTACTGCGGCAATTCCCAAAAGGATTATGCGGACTGCTATGGGGAAGGCACCCCCTGCGTGCGTCCCATCTTCAACTGTGTGGGCAACCACGATACCGTGTACTACGATGGCGAATACCATCCCTGTACGAAAAAATCTGCCCACGATCTGCTGTTCAACCACACGGAAAACTGGGGTGCCACCTTCATGGATTGCCCCGACTCTATGACCTACTACCGGGATTTTCCCGAGGCTGGGATCCGGCTCATCGTATTGGATCTGTACTACGACAAGGAGGCCCAGTGCGCCTGGCTGGAGCAGGTGCTGACCGATGCCATGGAGAAGGAGCTGGCGGTGGTCTCCGCTATGCATGAGGCGACCGGCAACGTGGAGAACACCTATGATGTGACCTTCCACACCTACAATGATTATATCCCCCTGTGCGGCAAGCTGCCCCAAATGGTGTTCGAGCCCTATTTTGTCCGGTTCCGGGAGGCGGGCGGTCATTACATCTGCAACTTAGCCGGTCACGAGCACCACGACCTCTTCGGGCGCACCGAGGCGGGGATCCTCAACGTGATCGTCCCCTGTGCCACATGCTGGAACGGCTGGAGCGATGGCAAGCGGGTGCGTGGTACTCGGACCTACGACTGCTTCAACGTCATGTGCATCGACCGAAATTTGGGCATTTTGAAGCTGGTGCGGATCGGCGACCAGCTGGATCATTACCTGCTCATCAAGCGGGTGCTGTGCTTCGATTATATCCATGGCAAGGTGATCTCGAACGGCTGACAGGCTCCATAGGCGCTTCGAGTGGTCAATAAAATTTTTTAGAAACGATACAATCCTACTTGACAAAGCCCCCGGGATGTGCTATACTATGACATGTACCAAAATACTGACCAAAAAGGAGCACATCAACATGAAAAAACTGTATACCGTGACCACAGCGGCTCTTCTGTCTGCACTGCTTTGTGTTTCTGCCTCTGCCGCCTATTCCGTACGTCTGGAATGCGAGGAGGGCGTGATCACCGGTGCCGCTAAGGATTACAAGGATGGCAACATTCAGGAAGTGGCGATCGCCTCCGGTGGCAAGATCGTAGGCCTGGGTGGTGTCAATGATGCACCGCAGATGGCTTCTACGGTGACCTGGACGGTGGAGATCCCCGTGAACGGCGAGTACGATCTGACCTTTGGCTACGACACCAGCAACGAAGACGAAAAGGGTGCCTCCATGCTGGTGGATGGCGAACGCTATGACGTGGATATCGATATGGGTGCGCTGCCGGATAAGTACGGCGTGGAGACGCAGCTCTGGACGTTGACCGTGACATTGGAGGAAGGGACCCATGAGATCGCTGTTACCACCTCCGAGGACTTCAACCGGGATGCCAACGCCGGCCCTGTTGTCAAGTCGGTGAATGCAGACTATGTGGATGTTGTTCTGGTGAAGGAGATCCAGGCGGAAACGGTCGCCGCTCTTCCGGAAGCCGATACTACGACAGAGACCGAGACCGTGACCGCTGCGCCGCAGACCGGTTCCGCTATGGTGGCTGCTGCTGTTGCCGCTGGTCTGTCTGCCGCCGGTGTGGTGCTTACCAGAAAGAAAAAGTAAGAAACAAAGATATGCCGGAGCCTGCACAATGCCTGTATAGAACATGTTCTATGCAGGTTTTTGTGGTCTCATGCCTGTATAGATCCATCCCCTTTCGGCAAGACTGTAGAGGGGTGATGTATAGTGCAAAAGGATCGTATCCCCATGGGGGAATATGTGTATATCGGCATGGTCGGCGGCTCGGCCTATGCATTTTTGGAGATCCTGTGGCGGGGGTACACCCATTGGTCCATGATCGTGGCCGGGATGCTGGCGGCGGTGCTGCTCTATGCCATCCGGGTCCGCCTGGCAGGGGTACCGCTTTGGATCCGGTGCCTACTGGGTGCGTTTGGCATTACGGCTGTAGAATTCGCCATCGGCTGCGTGGTCAACCTGTGGTGGGGACTGGGCGTGTGGGACTACTCGTCACTGCCGGGCAATCTCCTTGGTCAGATCTGCCCATGGTTCACGGGCCTGTGGTGTATCTTGTGTATAGGTGCCGATGGACTGTGCGGCGTGGTGCGGGCATCGTTTTGTGCCCGGTAACGCAGGACGACCTGTATAACAGGACGAAAAAAGGAAAGTATAACAAATGGCTTATAGCAAAACCAAAAAGAAAATCAAACAACAGATCAAAAAGACCGGCAAAGCGTGGCTGGGAAAGGTGCTGACGGCGATCATCTCCCTACTGCTGGCGGGAATGGGCACCTACTCCTATTCCCAGACCGGCTCCGTGATCCCCCGGCGAGAGCTGCTGACCGGCAATGCCTCCATCCACTTTATCGATGTGGGGCAGGGGGATGCAACGCTGATCCTGACCGGAGATGCGGCGGTGCTGGTGGATGCCGGAACAAACAGTGCCGCCGATACCCTGGTGGCGTATCTCACGACCTACGTGGGGCGGCTGGACTATATGATCCTGACCCATCCCCACGACGACCACGTGGGGGGAGCAGACGAGGTACTGAACGCCATTCCCGTGGCGCATATCCTCATGCCTTTGGTGGAGCACAACGGCTACACGGAAAAGCTCACCACTTTGGCGGCAGAAAAATCCATTCCGGTGGAGGATGCTAGGCAGGGCGAACAATACACCATCGGCGACATCACCTGCACGCTGCTGGGTCCTGTACATACCAACTACGATAATCTGAACGATGTCAGCGCCGTGATCCGGGTGGATGTGGGCGGCACGTCTCTGCTCCTCTCCGGGGATGCCGAGCAGAAAGCCGAAAACGACGTGCTGGCTGCCAACGATCCCGCCTTGTTTAACTGCGACATCTACCAGGTCGGCCACCACGGCTCCTCCACCTCCACCTCTTTGGAGTTCTTCACGGCCATCGAACCGGACATTTGCGTGATCTCCTGCGGTGCCGGCAACTCCTATGGCCATCCCCATACCACGGTCATGCAGCTTTTGGAAATGTCCGGTGCCACGATCTATCGCACCGACGAAGAGGGGACGATCGTGTTGGAGACCGACGGCGAAACGATCTGGAAACGGGGAGAGATCCGGGAGATCGCCTGAGAAGGGCAGAGCCGTAAAACGCACTTGACAAAGCCGGGCGAATCCTGTATACTATAGGAAACTACTCACAACGGGAGGATACAAGGTATGATGAACAAATTTCCGATCGGCTTCTGGAACTATACGGCGACGGGACAGCAGACGGCTAAGGACGTAAAGGATTGGGCAGATCTGGGCATGACCATGGCAAACAGCCCGGAATACTGGGAAGGCTGTGATAAGCAGTGTATGCTGGACATTTTGGATGCCTGTGCCGAACACGACATCCAGGTGATCCTGTGCGACCGCAGAGCCAGATGGTACGGCATTTCGGAGGATCCGGAAGGGGCAAAGGCACGGTTTGCAGCAGCACTGGACGATTTCGGTAGCCATCCCGCGGTGCTGGGCTTCCACGTAGGGGACGAGCCCAACACGGACAAGACGTTTATGGAAAGCTGTATGGCCCACAAGATGCAGCTGGAAATGGCACCTCACCTGCTGCCCCACCTGAATTATCTGCCCTATTGGGAAGGGCAGGAAGAGACCATCCTCAAGTGTTCCACCTTCTTGGATTGGGCGAAGAAAATGCAGCAGGAAGCCGACCTGAAGGTGCTGTGCTACGACTGCTATGCCCAGATGAATCCGGAAGAATCCGGCACGCAGATGTACTTCACCAACCTGCGGAAGTTCATCGAAGCGGCTGACGCCACCGGGATCATTCCCTGGACGACGCTGCTGTCCGTGGGTCACTTCCGCTATCGCTGCCCCAATGAGGACGACCTGCGTTGGCAGCTGAACACCGCTGTTGCCTCCGGTATGAAGGGGATCCTGTGGTTCTTCATCTACGAAAGAGAGCCGGTTGCCAACTATCGTCTGCCTGCCATCGATGAGTTTGGCGAACGGACCCCCACCTTTGGCGCACTTTCCCGTGTGAACCGCCACTTCCTGCACCAGTTCGGCGATTTCTTCCTGCACGCCAAGCACCTGTACACCTGCCACGTGGGCAAGGCCTATGGTGGCTACGACCTGTTCGAGGCCGGCAAGTGCGATACCGTCCGGAACATCACCAGCGAAAACGGCCTGCCGGCAGTGCTGAGCTGGTTTGAGCTGGATGGAGAAAAGTATGTGGCACTGGTGAACAACTCTCCCTTTGAATCGGGCCTGTTCAAGATCCACGTGCCGAAGGACACCAAGGTATTCCAGCGCTTCACCTGGAACCACCAATGCGTAGACATGAAGACCAATGCCTGGGATGCCTTCTACGGCGAGACCGAGGACGAATGCATCGGCGGCGACTGGCTGGCTCCCGGACAGATGAAGCTGTACAAGATCATGAAGTAAATCAGATGAGAGAGGATATTTTGTAGCTTCGTAGTGGAGCGAACCACCTCTCTTTGAAGCAAAGTCAGAAGTCAGAAATATAAAAAGTGAACGGAGTACCATACCCTTGTGGTAAGGCTCCGTTTTCTTTGTACAAAAAAGATGCAGACCCCACATGGAGTCCGCACCGATTTGTATGTAAATATTTGACTTCTCAATATGCGAAGCACGACTTCTGACTTCTAACGTCTTACTTCGCGATTGCCTTATCCTTCCACTTGCCACGGCGGTAGAAGATAAAGGTCAAGATCGCACCGATGAGCCAGGAGCACAGCAGGGAGATCTGGATGCAGACGCTTTGTCCGTGGGGCAGCTCCGGCGTGGTAGTCAGCCAGGAAATGATGTATGCAATGGGTACCCGAATGACCACGGTGGTGATCACCGAGATCCACATGGGTGTCATGGTATCCCCGGCACCACGCATGATCCCGGACAGGCTCTGGGTCACAGCCATGGCGATATATCCCACCGCCAGGATCTGCATTAGGTGATAGCTCAGATCCACCAGCGCTGCGGTCTCCGTGAAGATCCCCATCAGTCCCTTGCCGAAGACTAAGATCACCAGCGTGATCACTGTGGAGGTCAGCACCGCCATCAGCGTACCCTGACGGGCACCCTTGACCACACGGTCGTACTTGCCAGCCCCCACATTTTGTCCGGCGTAGGTGGTCAGCGCAGTACCAAAGGAGAAGTTGGGCATCATGGCAAAGCCGTCCACCCGCATGACCACCACGTTGGCAGCGATGAACTGTTCGCCAAACTGGTTGGTCAGAGACTGTACCAGGATCATGGCAGAGGAGAAGATCGCCTGGGTAGCACCGGAGGGCAGTCCCAGCTTGATAATGGTCTTCACATACTGTCCACGAGGCCGGAGGTAATGCAGCTTGAAATCAAAGAATTCCTGCATCCGTGCCAGCTTCAGGAAGCATAGGATGGAGGAGATGATCTGCGCAATGATGGTCGCCAGTGCCACACCGGGCACGCCCATATCCAGGCTTGCCACAAAATATACGTCCAGCACAATGTTGACCACGGTAGCGACCAGCAGATAGAGCAGCGCCGATACCGAATCTCCCAGACCACGAATGATCCCGGACAGGATGTTGTAGTACGCCATACCGGCCACACCGATGACGGAGATGATCAGATAATCCGTACACCAATCCAAAATGGATTCCGGCGTGTTCAGCAGGATCAGCAGCGGCCGGATCAGCGGCGTGGCGACCAGCATCAAGAACAGGCAGCAAATAGCCGTGACGGTGACGCAGTTGCCGATGGTCCAGGACAGGCTTTCTCGATCCTTGGCACCAAAGTATTGGGATACCATAATGCTTGCCCCGGCAGAGATCCCGATGAACAAAACCAGGAGCAGATTGACGATAGGCCCGGCACTGCCCACAGCGGAGAGGGCGTTGTCCCCCACATATTTCCCGACGACAATGGTGTCAACGGTGTTGTAGAGCTGCTGGGCGATGTTGCCAAGCAGCATGGGCAGGGTGAAGGTCAGGATGCTTTTCCAGGGGGTACCAACGGTCATATCCGTGGGCGCTGAGAGTCTTTTGAGGAATGAGGAAGAATTTCCGGCCACAAGTTCATCTCCTTTTCATAGTATAGACAAATTTCAATGGAGTATCCAGTATAACACAGATACAGCAAAATTGCAAGAGGGCACGACAGAATTTCACATTTTTCTGCCTTATTCACAAAAATCCCGCTGCGAAATGAGACGGGATTTGCCATGAAAATATTGTGAGTGGATTATTTTGGCTGAAAGAAAACATAGCTCCAAACAACAAAAAGGATGCAGTGCTATATGGAATATGTAGCGAAATACGGCATACCCTGTGCAAAAGCCACGTCCTTCTCCCCCATGATTTGTACTACTTCACCGAAGCAAAAATCCTCCAATCTCTTGCATAAGGCGGCAAAATGTGCTATAATGCTTCTATCGAACTTACGCAAAGGAATGCTTGCTGATATGAAAGTGACACTGCAAAACCTGACGAAAAAATTTCCGAGCCGGAATAAGAAGGACGGGCGGGAAGTGACCGCTGTGGATCATTTGACCTGCGAGATCCCGGATGGCTGCCTCATTGGTCTGTTGGGCCCCTCCGGCTGCGGGAAAAGTACAGCGCTGAGCCTGATCTGCGGTCTGCAAAAACCCACCGAAGGACAGATCTTCTTCGGTGACGACGACGTGACCGCACTGCCGCCGGAGCACCGTGGCGTGGGGCTGGTCTTCCAGAATTACGCACTGTATCCCCATTTGACCGTGCGGCAGAATATCATCTTCCCGCTGGAAAACAGACGGGGGAAGGATAAGCTCACCAAGGAAGAAATGAACAAAATGGCCGACGACATCGCGGGGCTTGTCCAGCTGGATGGACTTATGGATCGTAAGCCCAGCGAGCTCTCCGGTGGGCAGCAGCAGCGGGTCGCCATCGCCAGAGCCCTGGTCAAAATGCCGCGGGTACTGCTGCTGGACGAACCGCTGTCCAACTTAGATGCCAGACTACGACTGCAAACCAGAGAAGAGATCCGCCGCATCCAAAAGGAGACCGGCATCACCACCGTCTTTGTCACCCACGACCAGGAAGAGGCCATGAGCATCTCCGACCAGATCGTCGTGATGCAGACCGGTGTGCTCCAGCAAATGGGCAAGCCCCAGGAGGTCTACGAAAATCCCGCCAATCTGTTTGTCGCCAAATTCTTAGGTACCCCGCCCATCGGTATCTATACCGGCACTGTGCGGCAGGGCAGACTGTGCATTGGTGAGCAGGAGGTGCTGTCTGTGCCCGGTGCGCCGGATGGGGATGTGACCGTGGGGATCCGTCCCGAAGCCTATGTGCTACAGGACGACGGCCCCTTTGCCTGTGGACTGACCAGGGTGGAGGTCATGGGACGGGATTGCAGCATGGTCATCACCCACCCCTGTGCCGTCAGCGAAAGCATCCGCTGTATCATCCCGGCAGATGCGCTCTCCCACGCCGGTGCAGATACCGTCCGCTTTGGTTTGAAACCCAACAAGGTGTACCTGTTCGATCCGGCGACCGAGGAACGGATCCCCTTTGCGGTGGAAAGGTAGGCGGCTATGGAAAACAACAGCAAAAAAGCCTGGTTGTACCTGCTCCCGGCGATCCTGTTTTTGGTGGTCTTCATGGTCTACCCGCTGGTGGACGTGTGTATATACTCCTTTGAAGAAGGCTACAATTCTGCCTCCCAAACCTACCAGGGCGTGGGGCTGTACAACTACCGCTATATCCTGCGGGACCCCTATTTCCTGCAAGCCTTGCAGAATACCTTTATTTTGGTGATCATCACGGTGCCTCTGTCCACCGGTATCGCACTGGCGATCTCTCTGGCGCTGTCCTCCATCCAAAAGCTGCGGCACCTGTTCCAGACCGTGTATTTCCTGCCCTACGTGACCAATACCTTAGCGGTGGGGCTGGTGTTCATGATCCTGTTCCAGAAGACCGCCTACTCCGATGGTCTGGTGAATTTGTTCCTCAACATATTCGGTGCAGGTCCCATCGACTTTATCGACGGACCCTATTGGGCCAAGATGTTCGTGCTGTGCTTTTACACCATTTGGGTGGTCATGCCCTTCAAGATCCTGATCCTGACCAGTGCGCTGGCTTCCGTGAAGGAGGACTACTACAACGCCGCCCGGATCGATGGCACCCCCAAGTGGCGGATCTTTACCAAGATCACCCTGCCCATGATCTCTCCCATGCTGTTCTATTTGGTGATCACCGGGTTCATCGGTGCCTTCAAAGCCTATAGCGATGCGGTGGCTCTATTTGGTACCAACCTGAACGCCGCCGAAATGAACACCATCGTGGGCTACATCTATGATATGCTCTACGGCAACAGCGGCGGCTATCCGTCCTATGCTTCGGCAGCGGCCATCGTGCTGTTTGCCATCGTGCTGACCATCACCTGCATCAACCTGCTGGTGAGCCGGAAGCACACCCACTACTGAGAAAGGCAGGCTTTGGAACGATGCAAGCTTCCTACGAAAAAATCGAGAAAAATGCAAAGACCCGCAAGACCCTGCTGGACGTAGTGGTCTACATTTTCCTGACCCTATGGGGACTGTTCGTGCTGTTCCCCTTCTATTGGATGGTGCTGACCTCGCTGAAAAGCTACAGCACCTACAACAGCGAATATATCCCGAAATTTATCACCCTGACCCCCACCCTGGAAAACTACGCCGATGCCTTTACCGCCGTTCCCCTGGCACGATATTTTCTGAACACCGTGATCTTTACACTGGCGACTACGGCACTCATGCTGGTGGTGATCATTCCGGCGGCCTTCGCTTTTGCCAGACTGCGCTTCCGGGGACGGGATCTTGTGTTTACGCTGTTTCTCTCCCTCATGATGATCCCCAATGAGCTGGTGGTCATTACCAACTATGTCACCGTCACCGATCTGGATCTGCGCAACACCTTTATGGGACTGATCCTACCCTCGGTGGCATCGGTGTTCTATATCTATTTATTGAAGGAAAACTTCGCCCAGATCCCGGATGAGCTGTACTATGCCGCCAAGGTGGATGGTACCACGGACTGGCGGTACCTATGGAAGGTCATGCTGCCCATCTGCCGCCCCACCATCGTCACCATCACCATCCTGAAGATCATCGAATGCTGGAACTCCTATGTGTGGCCCCGGCTGGTGACGGACGACCAGAACTATTATCTGGTTTCCGTGGGGATCCAGGAGATCCGGGAGAACGGCTTTGGACGAGAGAACATCCCGGCTATGATGGCGGCAGTGGTGGTCATCTCCGTACCGCTGATCGTGCTGTTCCTCATTTTCCGCAACAAGATCATGGAAGGTGTGGCAAGAGGAGGTACCAAAGGATGAAAAAACGAATCATGGGACTGCTTCTCACCCTGGCACTGCTGTTGCCCATGCTGTGCAGCTGCCATGGCGCAAGAGGACTGGATCCCTTCCAAATGCCGGAGGACTTTGACACGGAGACCCGGTACGAGATCTCCTTCTGGGCGAAGAACGATACGAACCTGACCCAGGTGGCGATCTACGAACAGGCCATCGAGGATTTCCAAAACCTCTATCCCAACATCACCGTGAACCTGCGTCTGTACACGGACTACAGCCGGATCTACAACGACGTGATCACGAATATTTCCACCAACACGACACCCAATGTGTGCATCACCTACCCGGACCACATCGCCACCTACAAAACGGGGACCAATGTGGTGGTGCCGCTGGAGGAGCTAATGGACGATCCCCGGTATGGGCTGGGCGGCAGCGAGCTGCGGTTTGACGGCCCTACCAAAGGAGAGATCATCCCGAAATTCCTCGAAGAAGGGATCATCGACGGACAGCAATATGCGCTGCCCTTCATGCGTTCCACCGAGGCCTGCTACGTGAACGTGACCTACCTAAACAAGCTGGGCTACCAGCTGCCGGCGGTGCTGACCTGGGATTTTGTGTGGGAAGTGTCCAAGAAGGCGGCGGAAAAGGATGCCGATGGCGTGTATGCCGTGAACGGGCAGAAGGTCATGATCCCGTTTATCTATAAGTCCACCGACAATATGATGATCCAAATGCTGAAGCAGCGGGGAGCAGGGTACTCCACGGCGGCGGGCGAGATCGATCTGTTCCACGAAACCACGGAGGAGCTGCTCTACACCATTGCCGATGCAGTGGCGGCCGGAGCCTTCTCTACCTTCAAGATCTCCAGCTATCCCGCCAACTTCCTGAACGCCGGGCAGTGCATCTTTGCCATCGACTCCACAGCCGGAGCCACCTGGATGGGCAGTGACGCACCCCTATCCGACATCAGCGAAGAAAACTTTGTGGCCTTTGAAACGGCTGTGCTGCCCATTCCCCAGGAAAATGCCGACGAGCCCATCATGATCTCCCAGGGGCCGTCCATGTGTATCTTCAATAAGGGGGATTCCGGCGAGGTGCTGGCCTCTTGGCTGTTTGCCCAGTTCATGCTGACCAACGACGTGCAGATCGCCTATTCCCAAACGGAGGGCTATGCACCGGTGACAGCCAAGGCACAGCAATCGGCAGCATACGTGGACTACCTGGATCGTGCCGGGGAAGACAACGAGCTGCACTACGACGTGAAGCTGGCCGCCACCAAGCTGCTGCTGGACAACACGGAGAACACCTTTGTGACCCCGGTATTCAACGGCTCTGCGTCTTTGCGGGATGCGGCAGGACAGCTTATCGAAAACGTGACCAAGTCCGTGCGCCGTGGAGAGACCGTGGATGACAGCTACATGGCTGCGCTGTTCGACGACATGACCTCCCTCTATCGCCTGGATCAGCTCGGCGGCACCATGACAGCTGCCACAGCGGATATGGGTCCGTTGCCAACACCGTCCGTGGTATTGCTTGTGGCACTGGTGGCAGCGTGGGTCTGCATGGGAGCCTATGTGCTGGTGGAAAAGCGGCGTGCCAAGCGGCAGAGATAACCCTGTGGGCTTTCGGAATTTTGACAATGATATTTATCACCAATGGACGATATGGGAAATGGGTGAAATTTGATAAGTTCGCTAAAAATGTCCAAACGCTATTGACTTTAGTCAAAAATCGTGTATAATGTAGTTGTAAACCCTTTGCAACATCTTTATGAAGGAGAAATGAAAAAATGAAAAAGATTCTTGCGATCCTGCTGACGCTGACCTTCCTGTTCGCACTGACGGCATGTGGCGGCGCGGAAGCAGATCCCGCTGCCAAGAGCGAAGGCGTTATGACCTATGCGGAATACGTTGCCGCTGCTCTGGATTCCGAAGTGACCATCGAAGCCTATGTACAGGCTAAGCAGTCCTGGTGGGAAGACAAGGCAACTGTATATGCACAGGATCCCGATGGCGCATACTTCCTGTACGACATGGCTTGCTCTGAAGAAGACTATGCCAAGCTGACCACCGGTACCAAGATCAAGGTAACGGGCTTTAAGTCCGAATGGTCCGGCGAAGTGGAGATCACCGACGCTACCTTTACCATTGGCGAAGGCACCTGGACGGCTGAACCCGTAGACGTGACCGCTCTGCTGGGCACCGACGAACTGATCGACCACCAGAACCAGCTGGTATCCTTCAAGGGCATGACCGTTGAATCCATTCAGTACAAGAACGACACCCCCGGTGACGACATCTATGTAAACCTGAGCTACAATGGTGTTACCTACAGCTTCTGTGTTGAGTTCTACCTGACCGGCGCAGATACCGAAGTATACACCGCCGTTGGCGAACTGGTTGCCGGTGACGTGATCGACGTAGAAGGCTTCCTGTACTGGTACGAAGGCGTGAACACCCACATCACCAGCGTTTCCAAGGTTGGCTAATTGGGCTTGACGCGCGTAAAATAGCAGAATACGAGCCGGAGGTTGCTGCTTCCGGCTTTTTCTTTTGCTTATGTAGACGGCATATTTTCGCTTTCCCTTGACATCCACAGGATATTCTGTTATAATCTATATAGCATTTGTAATTCCTGTAAGGAGGATATGGAGAATGAAAGTTGATGAAAAATTCGGACTGGCCGGGATCGATGACGAACGGCAGAGACGGGTGCTGTACCCCAATCGTGTGGTGCTCACCAAGGGCAACGTCACCGGCAGCCAGTATCTGACCGAGCTGAAGCCGGCACAGGTCGCTATTTATAACTACGCCGACAAGTGCGTGCTGGACAACCGAGGTGCTACCGAAAACGCCGCCGTGCTGGTGGACTTCGGCAGAGAGCTCCACGGTACCTGCATGGTGTCCTTCCGTGGCAACAGCGTGCCCTATGTCCAGTACCGCATCCGTCTGGGCGAGAGCGTTTCCGAGGCACTGACACCCATTGGTGAAAAGGGTACCACCAACGACCACGCCACCCGGGATATGGAATATGTTTCCGGCTGCTGGAGCTCCAATGAGACCAACGAGAGCGGCTTCCGCTTTGCCTATGTGGAGCTGCTGACCCCCGATGCCTTTGCCGACCTGCGCTGCATCGCTGCTACTTTGGTGTTCCGGGACATCGAGTACAAGGGTTCCTTCGTGTGCAACGATCCCATGGTCAATACCATCTTCGACACGGCAGCCTACACCGCACACCTGAATATGCAGCGGTATCTGTGGGACGGGATCAAGAGAGACCGGCTGGTTTGGGCTGGGGACATGAACACCGAGGTCGCCACCATCCTGTCCGTCTTTGGACCCAACGAGGTCATCACCAAGTCCCTGGATCTGGTGAAGGAGATCACCCCCACCAGCGATAGCATGAACGGCATCCAGCAGTACAACCTGTGGTGGCTGCTGTGCCATCACGCATGGTACATGGCAACCGGTGACATCGACTACCTGAAGCAGCAGAAGGACTATATCGCCGAAATGCTGAGCCGGTACCTACACTACGTGGACGAAAACGGCAAGATCATCTCCCCTATGGACGGCGGTCTCTTCGACTGGCCTACCCAGGATCACCCCGAACAGCGCTTCGCCGGTACCCAGGGTCTGACCTGTCTGGCGTTCCAGGCCGGTGGACAGATCATGGAGGCTGTGGGCGAATCCGAGCTTGCCAACCGGTTCTACGAAATGGCAGAGCGCATGAAGAATTTCGTGCCGGAGACCATTGGTGGTTCCAAGCAGGCAGCCGGTGTGCTGGTAGAAAGCGGCATCTGCGACGCAAAGAAGACCTTTGACGAAGTGATCTCCGTTGGCGGTGCAGAGGGCCTGTCCACCTTCTTAGGCTATTTCACCCTGTGCGCCATCGGCGATGCCGGCGAATACGAAGCCGGTATCCAGATCATGAAGGATTACTGGGGCAAGATGATCGAGATGGGTGCCACCACCTTCTGGGAAGATTTCGACATCCACTGGGCAGACAATGCGGCTCCCATTACGGATGTAGTACCCGAAGGCAAGGACGACATCCACGGCGATTTCGGTGCCTTCTGCTACAAGAACCTGCGGCATAGCCTGTGCCACGGCTGGGCATCCGGTCCCGCACCGTTCCTGTCCAAGTACATCATGGGTATCCACGTACTGGAACCCGGCTGCAAGAAGATCCTGTTCGATCCCCATCTGGGCGGTCTGGAATGGATCAAGGGTACCTACCCGACTCCCTACGGCATCATCGAAGTATCCGTCACCAAGGACGGTGCTGAGATCATCGCTCCCGAAGGCGTGGAAGTGGTACGGAAGTAATATAGAGATCACAAGGTCAGAAGCAGTGACAAGGCTGCTCTCTGGCCTTTTTCTGTGCACAAAAAAAGTGAGCCAGTCTGCTTTCGAAAAACAGATCGGCTCACTTTCCCATTTTTAATAGATCGGATCCGGCGGCGTGAAGGGCAGCTTCATAAATTTGTCGCAAAGGGGCGTGCCGTGGCGTTCGTGCTCGATCACCTGGATCAGCATATCAAAATCCTCCGGCAGCTGGGCGTGGGTGCCGCTGCGCCAATACCATAGCACGTTCTCCGGCTTGCCGTACAGCTTCCATACCTCCCGGGCTGCGATGCTCGTCTGGTACGTGTTCACAGGCCCTGCCCAAATGTCGCTTTCCGCCTGGCAGTCGAAGAAGATCCGGGGGGCGATCAGGGCTTTCAGGCTGTGGGCATCAAAGGGCAGTGCCGCTTCGTCGTCCTCATATGCTTTCATGCCGGGGCCAAACCAATCCGGGAACGCATTGATGATGTCCTTCAGCGTCTCGCTCCGTTGTTCGACACCATCCTCTGTCAAGGCCTTCATGTGGATCCGGTAGCAGCTGGACGCACCGGCGCAGGTAGCCTCCGGATTGACGATGGTGGCACGTTCGTCCAATACCCCCGCCAGCATAGCCGTTTTGCCCCCACGGGACAGCCCGGTGAATGCCACACAGGACAGATCCACCAGCCCCAGCTCTATAAGCGCATCCAGCACCCGGCTGTAGCCCCAGGCCCAGGCAGCGATGGCACCAAATTGCAGGTCGTTGTAGGTGTCGTACAGATTGCCCACTCTCGTAGGATTCCGCATGTCCGGCACGATCTCGCAGCGATTGAAGGTGACCAGCATGATGCCCTTGTCGGTGAATTGGCGCACGATGCTTTGATCCTGCATACAGCCGTAGCACAGGTCCCCATCGATGACACAGGGCCACGGGCCTTCTCCCGCCGGTCTGTGGCAATACATGGTGAAGGAAACGGGCCTTTCCCGTGTGCCCGCCGTGATGCGCCAGATGTTGATGGTCCCGGCCCGCCCCGGCACGGTCAAGGGTTCGATATGAAAATGCTCTGGTGCAGGCGGGATCTGCCCATATTGGAGCTCCACGGCGTATTTGTAGATCTCCCGCCGTCTTTCCTCCCAATCGGCGATGGACTGCACCCTGCGCCCATCCTCAAAGGCAAACAGATCCGGCAGCTTGCCCAATACTTCATAGGATGTGATTTGCATACGGTAACCTCCCCTGTTCGATCAAAAAATGATACAATAATTTGATAGACGTATATTCAAACGGATTATTTCTGTTCCCGCAAAGCCAGTCCGTCACGGAACGCATTGCCCACCTTTTCGCCCAGCACATGGTACGTGTGGTGTACGCCGTCGAACACGATGGGGCGCAGCTTGGCGGGGTCGATCTTGCCATCCGTCAGCACGCTTTCGTCGGCGCAAACATTCACGATCTTGCCCACCAGACGACAGGTGTCGGGATCATAGCTGCAAAGCTGGCATTCCACCGTCATGGGCAGCTCCTCGATCACCGGCGCATCCACAAATTCGCTCTTTGCCACATGGAAGCCCGCCTTTTCCAGTTTGTCCGGCACGTCATTGCCCGATACGATCCCCACATAGTCGCAGGCCACAAGGGTATCGGCGGTGCCCATGCTGACCGTGAAGGCCTTGCGGTGCAGGATATTCTTCGTGGTCTTGTGGTCGGCACTGATACACATGGTGATCTCGTCCGCTTCACTGAGCCCACCCCAGGCAGCGTTCATGGCATCTGCCCGGCCATTTTCGTCGTAGCTCCCGATGATGAACACCGGCTGGGGGTATAAGATCGGTTTGGCACCAAAATTCTTTCGCATCGTTTTATCTCCTTTGTATATCTTATTGTGCAATGATCCCGTTTAAGATCGTTTCCAGCTCCCGTTCATCTGCATACCGCACGTATCTGGCACCCGTACCCGGCTCTACAATTGCCGTAGCATCGTCCCGGAAGCGGATGCTGCATTCGTCTGACAGGATCCAACCGGGCAGATCGGGCTCCACGGCGTAGTACACCGTCACCAGATCCCAGGAGCTGCGCAGGAATTTGCCACCTAAGTAGTGCCGGTAGGCCTGCTTCACCGGGTGGGTGTCGGGACACTGCTCCAGCGTAGCACCGGTGATCACGTGCTCGCCAGCCTCAAAGCCACAGTACACGATGGGCACGGCGCACCGTTCGGTCATGCACTGGGCAGCTGCCACGTCGCAGTCGATATTGTATTCCCCATGGGCAAAATTCTGGAAGTTGCCGCCCATGACGATGACCTCCCGCACAGACTGCCGCACCAGCTCTTCGCCGGTCAGGGGAGAGATGTGGTCGGCGGGGGAGAGCAGCAGGTCCCGCATATTGTTCAGAGGACCGATGAAGACCATGGTCACATCCCGGTTTTCCGCCAGCAGTCGCCGCAGCAGGGGCAGAGCCGGTTCATAGGCCGGTGCCGGGTGCGTTTCCAGATAAAGCCTGGAGACGGGTTCGGTGTAGGCGGTGAGTCCGGTGAGAAAATCCTCCCGTGTGGTCTGCCCAATGGGGGTGTTGACACCGAAGTGGTCGTGGATGGCGGCAATGACGTTGACACTGTACAGATCCGAGGTACAGTGGGTCACGCCCAACAGCTGGATCCTTCCGTCCCGGTGGTAGGCATCCAAAATGGCCAGCGCACCGCAGTCATCGCAGTCGGGACCTAAGTCGGTATCCAAAATAAACTTACGCAAAGTATCCATAGAATTCTCCTGATGCAGATGTTGTTTTCACCATTATACACGATTTTTGCCATGGTGTCAAGAGGCAGCGCAAAACCAAAAGGCAGGGGAACCCACACCAGCGTGTAGTATCCCTCTGCCTTGCAATTGGATTACAGCTTTTCTCCTACCAGATCCACCGCATCCCCATCCATGTAGCCGCCGGCATCCAGATGCAGGTGCAGCGTGTCGCCCTCTGCCGTGAAGGTGTAGGTGGCACGCTGGGGGCAGTTCAGGAACCGCACACCGAATACCAGCTTGCCATCCTCTGCCCGGTACGAGGCCGCCACATGGCACCGTTCCGTATCCGGCGTGGACATCAGATCGACCAGCTTCGGCTTCAGCTTCTTTGTCCAAACCAGGCTTTCCGCATAGTGTCCGTTGCCCGCTACCATCGTGTACTGATCCACCCCGTTGGAGAAGGTCCAGTGCATTTCTTCCGCAGCCGTGTCGTAGGTGAAATACACACCGGTCCAGCCCATGGGATTGGGGGACAGGCGGTAGTAGGTGTTCTCGAACCCGGCAAAGGCCTGCGTGGAACCAATGGGTCCGTAAACCGGCAGGGTCAGCGGCACATCGACCTCGTCATGGTCGTACAGATGCTCTACCAACTCCATCAGCGCATCCATTTCCCGCTGCATGTCCCCCAGCATAGTCTGTACGGCGATCACCATATCGTGCTCCGGCAGCACCACGCACAGCTGCCCAAAGGCACCATCCCCACGGAACCCTTCTCTGGCATTGACCCAGAATTGGTAGCCGTATCCGGCGCACCAGTCCGGCGTGCCGTTGCAGGAGTTGTCGGAGACCGGGGAGGTAGCCGCCTTCACCCATTCCTCGGACAGCAACCGCTTGCCGTTCCAAACGCCGCCGTGGAGGTACAAAGTCCCCAGCTTGGCAATGTCGTCCGAGGACACATGGATACCGCAGCCCCCTTCGTTGTTCCCATCGGGCACCCGGTTCCAGCGTATATCGGTGATGCCCAGAGGAAGAAACAGCTTCCAGGTCAAAAAGTCCAGAAGGTGCATACCGGAAATGCGCTCCACGATGCAGGCAAGCAGGCAGGTGGCACCGGTGTTGTAGGCAAAATGGGTACCCGGCACATAGGGCACGTCCTGTGCCAGAAAAGCCTTCGCCGCATCATCGGCGTGGATCATGTGGTACATAACGCAGCCGGGATGGCCGGTGTTCATGGACAATACGTGCCGCAGCCGCATTTGTGCCAGATTATCGGACACCACCGGCGGCAGCTTGTCGGGGAACAGATCCACAATGCGGTCGTCCAAAGACAGCTTGCCTTCGTCCACCAAGAAGCCGATGGCCGTGGAGCAGAAGGATTTGGACAGGGAATAGACCTCTCTTTTGTGGGAGCAGCTATAGGGAGCCGGTGCCAGCTTGACGACAACGCTGTCGTGGTGCCGGATCTGGAGGGTATGGATCTCGTTCTGTCCGGACTCGAAGTTGTCAAGGAAGGCTTGCAGTGCCCTTTTGGACACGCGATGGTCGATACATAAATCGGAAGTTTGCATATGAGAATCTCCTTTGTGGGATAGGAATGTACAATACGGTAGGGATCTGCCGTGACTATGCAGATCGTATGGCTTCATTATAGCACATTTGGGACAAGTCTGTCAACGGGGAGATACAGCTCTCGACAAAAAAGCAGAAGCATCGCAGCCCCATGGGATGGATACTTCTGCTTTATATTTATTCAGCTAAAAAGCCTTCCACGATCTTGTCGATGCTGGCCTGTACGGTCCCCTCGTTGGCAGCGATCTGGGAGGACACATTGCGGTTGTTGGCCTGGAACAGCTTGTAGATAAAGCCATCCCGGATCTGGTCGCACCAAACGGTGTCGCTCAGGTCAAACACACGGTCGGCAAACACGATGTCCAGCATCTCGGCAGATTCGGTGTCTCTGGTATTTTTGGTCTTCAAATAGGCTTCGTAGTACACCGGGATCACGTTTTCCCGGGAGTAGCTGGACAAAGCCTCCAGTACGGCACCGGCCATGTCTGCTTCGGCATCCGACAGGTTGGAGGGCACAAAGGGCAGCTCACAGCCTTCGATCCGGGAGAGATATTTTTCCTGGCTCTCGTCATACTTGGGGAAGGGCAGGATCCCAAAGTCCGCTTCCATATCCCGGAAGGCCTCTACGTGGTAGAAGGTGGCATCCATGGTCAGGGCCTGTCCCTGGGAGAACAGATCGATGGAGGATTTGGGAATATTGTCGGTGCTGGTCTCGTGGTACCAGATTCCCGTATCCCACGCCAGCTCGTAGATCTCCAGCAGTACGTTCAGGAACTGCTCATCGGTTGCCATGGTGAACTGGGGAATATCTGCATCATCCTTTGCCATCCCCTGCAGTCCGGCACCGATCCAGAAGCACGGCGGGATCTGCTTGACCGAGGAGACCAGCCCATATCGGTCGTTTACATCCATGGTGCCGTCGCCGTTGGTGTCTGCCGTTGCCGTTTCGCCGTACTGCCGGAAGGTATCCATGGTCCATTTTCCTTCTTTTACCAGATCATAGGGGCTTTCCAGCTGTAGATCCGCCGTCAGCTCCTTGTTGAACAGCAGTACGTGGGTGTAGTCGTAGGCGGTCAGGTTGTAGTCCCCCACCACCGTGAACATATTGTTGCCAATGGTCAGGCTCCGGTTGATGGCGGCATTCCAGTAGGGCTTTTCCAGATCCAGATACGCCAGCGAATCCACCCGTCGGGCCAGCCCCTCAGCCGCATACTGCACCGTATGTACGTTCCGTCCGGTGACGATCTTGTAGGTGGAATCCCCGGCAAGGATCATGCTTTTGGCCTTCGAGATGTCGGCTGGATCCATGGTCTCGGTGAACACAACGCCCAACCGTTCCTCCACAAAGCGGGAGCGGTCGTAGAGAGCATCGTTGAGCTGCTCGCCGGTGGATTCTTCCACATTGATGGGAGAATGGTAGAAATCCTTTTCTCTTGTGTAGAACGCAAATTCGGCGCCGTTGTAGTTTAGATCGTCGGGCAGGTCGTCGGTGACAGCGGTTTCCGTGGCCTCCGTAGTGGTGGGATCCACGGCAGTTGTGTCGGTCGCAGTCGTTTCGTTCTGGTCACCGTTCCCACCACCGCAGGCAGCGAGTGGGAGCACCGTGAGCAGTGCCAGCAGGAGACAAATTCGTTTATGCATGAGAAATACCTCCGGGGTCGTATTTTTGGGATTTGTGAGAAAGCGCATGGCATAGCAAACATATACTTAGTATACGCTTGAAATGTGAATATGTATTGCGGGGGGGGGGTAAATAAAGTGTGAACATCACGGAAGGTGACCGTATGCCCTCCTCACTTCTCCGCATCCTCCCGCTCTTCCGGCAGCATACAGGACTCCGGCATCGTCTCGCCACGACGGAAGAAGATCGGCTCCTTTGTGAAGTCCGGCTGGGGGGGATAGTCGTAGTAATCCTCCGCATGGGTCGAGGCATTTTTCTTGCGCAGGATGCTGTCGGTGCGCTGCCGGAACAGGACGCACAGCACCGCCGCCACCGGTACACCTAAGATCATCCCGGCAAAGCCAAAGAAGCCACCGGCGATGGTGATGGACACAAGCACTGCCAGGGAGGTCATGCCCGTAGTGTTGCCCAGGATCTTCGGCCCGATCACATTGCCGTCCAGCTGCTGGATCACCAAAATCATGAGCAAAAACCAGATCGTCATGGGCGGGTCGGCGATGAATACGATGAACGCACTGGGAATGGCACCGATGAAGGGTCCGAAATACGGAATCACATTGGTGATCCCCACGATCACACTGATCAGCAGCGAGAAGGGCATTTGGAAAATGGACATGGCGATGAAGGTCAGGCAGCCGATGATGATGGAGTCGATGATCTTCCCATAAATGAAGCCGCCCACCGTCTGGTTGGTGAACCGCAGCACCCGGATCAGATTCACGTATTGCCGCTGGGGCAAAAACGCTGCCGCCGCCTTTTTCGTCTTGGAGATCAGCCGCTCCTTTGCCAAAAGGAAGTACACCGCCGCAATGAACCCGATCAGCGCATTGGTCACTTCAATGACGAACTGCTTCCCGTAGGAGATCACATAGTCCGCCGCCGTGGCCAGCAGATCGGAGAAATTGGAGATGATGCTCTTGATGTCCGCCGAGATCTCGTTCACGTCCATAAATTCCGACAGATTTTCATATTGTCCGTTGAACAAAGGAAAGTCCCGCACAAAGCCGTCTGCCAAGGACTGCGCCGCCGACACATATTCGGTGATCCGGGACTGGAGATCCTTGAAGCTCTCCCCCACCTGCGGGAAGATCAGCCCCACCGCTACGGCTAGGATCAGCAGAAACACCAGCATCCCCAGCGTGACACTGAGGGGCCGCTTGAGCTTTTTCCCCCATTTGGAGTCAGCCGGGAACCGCAGCACGTGCTTCTCCAGCCGCATCATGATGGGATTGACCAGATAGGCGATGATGAAGCCATAGATAAAGGGCGAGAAGATCCGGACGGCACTGCGGAGAAACGCCCCCACCTCGTTCAGATGCAGACACAGCATGGTAAACAGAATGATACAGACGGAGGTGCAGAAAACATAGATAGCGATCTGTTTGTACTTTGGATTTTTGATTGGCATGGGTAAAGATACCTCCCTGTATGGTTCACGAATGGGTTCTTTCTGTCTATATTATACAGTTTTTTTGCCGTAAGGTCAAGAGGAAAATACGAAAAAGAGCAAAATTCGGGAAATAACGATATACAGTGACCAAAACGCCAGAGCAAAACGCAGGTGTTGGCACAAAAATCCACATAGATCTCCACAAATCGTCGCCCCGAAAAGGACATTTTTGCCGCCATATTTCCCATTGCCAGCATGCTCTCGTCATGTTGCACAAAAAACATGTCAAAAAATCGGCATCTTCGACGGTGGATTCGGCGGGGATGTTAACAAATTGTCAACATATTTTTGGGTGCATTCGTGCTATAATATATAATATTCAAGACCTTGCCGCCATGGGCTTTGTGTGTCCACCGGTGTGGCGCACGGACAAATGTACCATGCGGCAGGGAATAACCCACAGGAGGAAAGACTCTCCAAGCATCGGCGGCTACAGGAGGCCGGTGGCGCTTGCACAAATGCAGTCTGCATTCGGATTTTGGAAAAGGTATTTGAGTACTTAAAAAGAAGTCTGACCGTGGCATGGAAAAGCGTGTTCTTCAATTTCACCCAGTATCTGTGCTTTTTCATCGCCATCATGATCATACAGGTTTTGTATGGCATGATGACCGTCTCGGCGGACAACAACAACAATGTAGAATATCAGCACGTGACAGAAGAATTCAACTATCACATGGTGCTGAAGGATCTGAACCAGTATCAGGCACTGTATCTGGTCAACGACGAAGGCACCGTCTTCAAAAGTGACGTGATCTACGAAGTGGTCCGCCACGACGAAAACCTGAACTACCTGACCGGTATCGAGACCCACGACGTATATATCCGGTTCACGAGAGACCTGGACACCTGTGAAAAGCGGTTCCGGGAGGATTACATACCAGAGCTAAAGGCCTACGGTACCGAGGGGAAGAGCTTCTCCATCGAGACCACGTCCCTGCTCACCTTCCAGGACAACATCGATGCCAACCGCGTGGCCTTTGTGTTCATCACGCTGCTGCTGCTGGTGGTGGCGATCTTCCTGCTGATGGCACTGTACAACATCCGTATGAACCAATATAAGTTCACATACGGTGTGTATTTGACCTTCGGTGCGGACTTCAAAATGCTGTTCTCCACGGCATTCTGGGAGCTGTTCGTCATTTCCTGTGTGACGTTCATCCCCTCCATGGGCATCTCCACCCTGATCTCCTATCTGATCTACCACGCCTCCGGCTACGGCTTCTTATTCAACCCCACGTGTATCCTGAAGATCGCGCTGTTCGGGCTGGCCGTTATCCTGTGCTCCGTGTGGACACCGATGAAGGTCATGTCCGTGAAGGACCCCATGTCGCTGATCGTGACGGAAGACAACTCCAACCTGGTGTCTTCTCCCATGCAGTCTGTGAACATTTTCGGCGAAAAGTTCCCCACCAAGTACGAGCTGTACTCCATGTGGCGGTTCCGCAAATACAATATCGAGCTGCTGACCACGGCTATCGTGTTCTGTGCCCTGTTCATCATGGGTCTGTACATGGCGAACATCTACACCACAGACTTAGAGTATCCCCGTCCCCAGTTCACCGTAGACCTGTCCGATTCGCCCTATCCCTATGACGATCTGATGAGCGAAGAGCTGTACAGCATGGAAGGGATCCGCGCCGTAGAGATCACCAACAACTTCACGGAGGCCAGACACATCGGCTCCCATATGCTGGTGCATCACAGCGATGTAAAGGCGTTCAAGAACCTGGTCACCTACGAAGGTACGGAATTTGATACCCAGGGCGAAGGCTATCGTGCCTCCAGCGATGTGGTATACACCGCTATGACCGAGGAGCAGATCCAGATCCTGGCGGACTACGACTACAAGGGCGACCTGAACAGCCTGCTGACCGGCGAAAACGTGGTCATCGTAGGCGAATCCATCTCCAATGTGCCCACCTATAAATACAAGGTCGGGGACAAGCTCTGGATCGGTGTGAAGAACGGGCAGATCCGTTCCGTAGACTCCAACCTGACGGGCCGTGCGCTGCTGAAGGACCAGATCCAGTACTTCCACTTTGACTATATCGAATGCACCATCGGTGCCATCATCTACGACATTCCCAGCGGTTCTACACCTGTCTACATGACCACGGACATGTACGAAGCGGTCACCGGCAAGACACCCTCCTCGTCCACGCTGCATCTGTATGTGGATCGGGATATGGACAACGACGCGGTGAACCTGCTGTACGATGAAGTCCGGGAATGGGGCAGAACGTACGGGGATGTGAAGGTATCCAACAGCCGGGTAGCACTGCAAAACGAGATCGATGCGGACAAGCACTATACAGAGCTGTTCACCTGCATCGCCGTGCTGGTGCTGGCCATCTCGCCTCTGGTATGGTTCTACTCCCAGTCCTTGTACTATCGGAAGAGAGAAAAGGAATTCAACATTCTGCAGTCCATTGGTGCGATCATGAAGGAGATCCGGCAGATCTACATCCAGGGCGGTCTTTGCATGGCCGGTATGTCTCTGGTGGTATCCATCTGTCTGAGCTACATAGGCAGCTATATTCTGTTCTATATCTACAACGTCGTGATGCCGTACTTCAGCGGTGAAAACGTGCGCTACGTCTTCTATATGCCCTGGTACGCCATCCTGACCAGTATCGTCATGTCCGTCTTCTGCGGCTTCTTCTCCACCTACCTGCCCTACAGAAGCTACGCCAAGTACCGTTACTCCTTGGAGAACGGCGGCGCCGGCGGGGAATTCGGGGAAGCAGAATGATCCCAAAAGCAAGTATAACGTAATATTTCGATAGAGTATAAGAAAGGATACACATTCCCACGGCGTGTCGTGCCGCAAAAGGTCGGTGCGCTGTGGGGGTGTCAAGGATAGAGATTATGGCAGAATATATGCTCCAAACCGAGAGCGTCATCAAGCAGTACAAGCAGTACGACACCGTCATCACCGCCGTGAACCGGGCCAGCATCAAGGTCGAGCCGGGTGAATTCGTGGCGATCATCGGTACATCCGGTTCCGGTAAGTCCACGTTCCTGCACATCTGCGCCGGTCTGGACTCGGCCGATGCAGGTCGTGTGCTGATCCGTGGCGAGGACATCACCGCCATGAAGCCGGACGAGCTGAGCCGGTTCCGTGGCATGAACATGGGCTTCGTATTCCAGCGGCACAACCTGATCCCCCAGTTCACCGCAC
>CAYXBQ010000016.1:0-54854 GCA_964463375.1 uncultured Ruminococcus sp.
GGCCTACGGGGGTACGGCGATCGGGTATTTTGGAATGGGAACAGAATGTTAGGGGGAATTTGGTGGGATTTTCCCCATAAGACGTAGGGAAGGGTCTTGACCCTTCCCTAACGTTGTTGCAGTATTCGTGTCGTGTGCCGTACGACTCAATTGCTTAGCTTGTCGTTTAGTTTGTCGATGGCGGTGTCTACTCGGGTGGAAACGCCGGCGAGCATGGAGGAGACGTTGGTGCTGGTGTTGGTCAGGAGCGTGTCGGTGATGCCGCCAAAGTTCCAGAGGAGGCCGGGATCGTAGAAGGAGCTGTCGAAGACGATGTCCAGGATCTGGGCGGAGGTGTCGTCCCGGATCAGCTTGGAGCCTAACACGATGTCGTAGAAGACCGGGCGCACGCTGTAGTAGGACTCACAGGCCAGCAGAGACAGCACCGTGGCAGAGCGGGTGGGATCGGCTACGGACAGGGGAATGCCGGAGAAGGTGGCGGCGTAGGGGTTGATGGCAGAGCCGTAGTCGGTCTGGTTTTCCGTGATCTTGGGCAGCGGCAGGATCCCGAAATCGGCATCCATGTCCCGCATGTTGAACAGCGACTGCACCGGTCGGATCAGGAACAGGGCACGTTCCTCGTTGAACATGGCGATGGCATCCGTGAAGGTCAGGTTGTACTTCTGTCGATTGAAGAACCGGGTGCCGTCTCCCATCAGCTCGTAGATGGACTGCAGCGTGTTCACCGCTAGGTCGCCTGTGAGGTTGAACCGGACCTGTCCCTCTTCATCCTTGTCAGCAATGGGGATCCGGGCGGCGTGCAGCAGAATGTATACCCCATCATTTTGGCAGGATATGGGGTACGCATCCTTTTCATCCCGCAGCCCGTCGCCGTTCACGTCTGCCGACAGGACCATACCTAAGTCTAACATTTTGTCCAGCGTCCATTCGTCGGCCTGTACCATGGCGTTCAGGTCGCCCAGTGCGTGGTCCTCTGCCAGCTTCCGGTTGTAGAAGGTCACATAGGTGGAGAGCTTGTCGTAATAGGTGGCATCGGAGGTCACGCCGTATAGCTGCCCGTGGAGCGTCAGGGTCTCGACCGCATTTTGGTTCCACCAGGGCTGGCTGAAGTCAAAGGTGTCCACGCTGTTTAGATCCAGCAGCACCTCTTTGTCTACCATGGTGGCAAAGCAGTATTGCCGGGGGAAGCACAGATCCACACTGCTGTCTCCGGCGGCAATGAGGGACTGGAGCTGGGTCTCGAATACGCCGGAGCTCTTTTTCTCCAGGATCCAATGCAGATCGAGGGTCTCGGCCACCAGCAAATTCCGGCTGTACACGGCATCGTTGAGCACGTCTCCGTTGGCTTCGCTGGCGCACAGGTCGTCCGGGATCCCCGACCAGCCGTTGTCGTGCTCGTTGTCGTAGTTCCAGATGGTGAAGTCCGCACCACCGTAGCTGGCACCCTGGGGATCAAAATACGCCCGCTCGGTCTCCGGGATGGTCTCGGTCTCCGGCGTGGTGTCGGCGGCGGTGGTATCTGTGGTGTTCGCTGCGCCACAAGCCGTCTGGCACAGCAGCAACAAGGCGAGCAGCAGCACTTGCATATGTGTTTTTTTCATGGTAGTGATCCTTTCTATATAAGATTCTGGTGGGGGAGCTTGCTGTGGGTATTGTTACCATGTAACACTATGTGTTACATCGTCATTGCCAGCTGTAGAGCACCTTCGACGGGTTCGCAGGGCAGCAGCTGCAGGTCTAAGCGGGGATCGGCGAGGGCGGCGGTGAGGCGGGGGAGGCAGGAGGGCTGATTGGTTATGCCACCGGCTAAGATCACCTTGATGGTATTGGACGGCTCCCGATCAAGTTTGTCGAGCACCCGATCAAGTTTGTCGGGTACCCGATCAGAATGGTCAGTATCCGCGCGTATTGTTTGGGGGAAGGTCTGGGCGGCTACCCGGATCAGGTCGGCGGCGTAGGCAAAGTTGCGCTCTAAGATGGCCTCGGCTGCGCTGTCCCCTTTTTCGGCGGCTGCAAATACCAGGGGCGAAAAGCTGGCGACGTATTTTTTCCCTTCGCTGTAGATGCGGTTCAGCAGGGTAGCGGGGGTGTCGGGACTGCATTGGGCGGCGATCATTTCGGTCAGCAGCGTTTCGGTACCCGAGCCATCGTAGGCACGGTAGTAGGCGGTCAGTGCGTCGCGGCCGATGTTGTAGGCACTGCCCCCTTCGTCCAGCAGATAGCCCCAGCCGCCGACCCGCTTGGTCTCCTTGCCGCATTTTGCCCACACACAGATACCGGTGCCCATGATCACGGAGATCCCGTCACAGGTCCCCAGTCCGGCGGCGATGATATTGTTGTTGTCGGTGCTGTTTTCGAAGCGGGCAAAGCCAAAGGTCTGGAAAAACGACCGCAGCGCATCCTGCATATACCCGGTGCCACCCCCGGCGATCCCGGCGTACATGGTCACCTGGGACAGGCGAACGTTGCGGCAGAGCTGGTAGATGGCGTCGGCTAAGATCTCCTTGGCTCTGTCCAGCCCGATGTCGTTGGGGTTGCAGCAGTCGGTGTACAGGGTATCGACGATGTGTCCGGTGGCATCTGCCAGGGCCAGCGCTGTTTTGGTGCCACCGCCGTCAATGCCCAGATACCAGCTTTCCGCATCGGCGAAGAGGGATTCCACATTGGTGTGCAGGATGGCGGCCAGCCGAAACAGGGAACCGATCTCCGGTATGGCAGCGGCAGACTCCCATTTGCTGACGGTTTTTTCGGAATAGCCGGCGGCGGTAGCCAGCTCCCGTTGTGTCATTTTGCGCTCTTTTCGGAGTCGCTTCAGGTTTGCCGCAAAGCATTGAGCATAATTTTTCATGATCGATCCGTTCTCCCGCCTTTTTGTAGGTTTCTGTTGTCATTATAACAGATAACGCTACTCTTGTCAACCGATTTTTGTTAGAAATGCGGCATGAAACTCTACTATTGGGAGAGAAAGAGAGGTGAAGGGGAAGGGAGGATATATAAGCGCTTCTCGAGCACCACAACGCTCTTGCAAATCCTTGTCGGATGTGCTATACTGTTTGTAACACTACGTGTACCGGAAAGGAAGATATACATATGGCAACACAAAAACCTATACAGATCTTGTTTGATACCGATATTGGCGGGGACTGCGACGATGCGGGGGCGTTGGCTCTCATCCATCGGCTGTGCGACAAGGGAGAGGCAGAGCTTTTGGCGGTGACCCACTGCTACAACGGCCCCTATTATGCCGGGTGCATCGACGCCATTGACCGGTTCTACGGCCGGCCTGTGCCTGTGGGGGTCAACTTTGAGAGGCCGGTGAGCGAATCCCGGGGCGTGTATGCGGCGGCGCTGTGCGAAGAATTTCCCAATCGATACCCGGCAGACAAGCATGGGACACCGGAAGGTCCTATGGACACGCTGGCGCTTACACGGCAGGTGCTGGCGGCGGCAGAGGATCACAGCATCACATGGGTGGTCACGGGGGCACTGTCCTCCATGGCACGGCTGGTGCGCAGTGGTGGGGACGAGATCTCGCCGCTGACCGGTGTGGAGCTGATCCGGCAGAAGCTGTGCCGCACCGTGGTCATGGGGGGACGATTCTTTGAGAGCTGGCCCATGGTGCTGTTCGAAAGCGGCGATCCCACCCACCATGTCATGACCTGGGAATACAACATCCGGGGCAGCGGCTACGAGGATGCACGGACGGTATTCGACAACTGGCCGGGAGAGCTGGTGCTGTCCAGCTACGAGATCGGGTCGTACATCGTGACCATGGTGGGCTATGGGACACGGGCAGCGGCGGGAGATCCGGTGGCAAGGGCGTACCAGATCCACAACGGAGACACAGGTCGGTGCAGCTGGGACCACACTGCCGTGCTGGAGGCCATTCGCCCGGGGCAGTACTGGCACTACCACGCCTACGGGAAGATCTCCGTGGACACGGACATGGTGACCCACTGGCAGAAGGACGACACGTTCCGGCACACATATTTGCTGCCTAAAGCGGACTATGCGGATGTGCGGCAGGTGATCGATGATCTGGTGGATGGGAAATGAAGATTTGGCAGCTTTTGGATACGTAGTTTTTCGCAAAAAGGCCTTGACAAAATGGGATTTTTCACATATAATAGAGATAGGATGACTGTGGGAGACGACAATGGAAGAATTTGAAGTTGTATTTTATCAAAAAGCAAATGGAGAATATCCTGCTAAAGAATTTATCAATGCACAGCCGGTCAAAATGCGGACGAAAATATACCGTCAGTTGGCAGTTTTGCAAGCGGCAGGAAATGCATTGCGAGAACCGGATTCTAAGTCTTTAGGCGATGGTATTTTTGAACTGCGTACAAAGCAAGGTAGCGATATCACTCGTGTTTTGTATTTTTTCTTCGTGGGCAAGCAGATCGTATTGACGAATGGATTTGTCAAAAAAACGGACAAAACACCGCCGAGAGAGATTCAAAAAGCATTACAGTATCGTGAGGATTATATACACCGGAGGTGACGTGAGATGGAATATAAAAAGCTTACATTGGAAGATGCCATACAAGAGCAGCTCCAAGACCCGGCGTTTCGGGCAGAGTGGGAGGCTACGGAAGAGGAGTATCAGTTTGCCAAAGCCATGCTGGAGGCCCGACGTGCCCATTCCCTGACCCAGAAGCAGCTATCGGAGCTGACCGGGATCTCCCAAGCGGACATTAGCCGGATCGAGACCGGGAATGCACATCCTTCCTTTGCCACCATGAAAAAGATCGCACACGGCATGGGGATGCATTTGCATTTTCAGTTTGTTCCCAACGAATAAAAAACGCATGCAGCGAGATTGAATGCTTCCATAGGCGTATAGCGAACATCTATAACAAAAAAGGACACCACTGTGCCGCACAGGATGTCCTTTTTTCTATGCATTGTTGTATCGTTTTATCGATCTTCTCTAAAGTACGCTTGTCCCAGGGAGGCCGGGGGCTGGTTTTCCCGCTTCTTTCGCAGGCTCACTATGATCAGCACCGCAATGGTCACCACGTAGGGGATCATTTGCACTAAGTCGATGGCGTAGGTGGAGATGGAGATGCCCAGCAGGTTCGGCAGGTACTGGTACAGCCAATACAGGATGCCGAACAGGTACGCACCCCAGATGCCGTTCAGGGGCCGCCAGGTGGTGAAGATGACCAACGCTACGGCCAGCCAGCCCAGTGCCTGGATCTGCTCCGACGTGTTCCAGATGCCGTTGTTGTAGTCCAGAATGTAGTACAGACCGCCAAGGCCGGAGATGCCCGCACCCAGACAGGTGGCCAGGTACTTGTACAGCGTGACGTTGATGCCCGCGGCGTCTGCGGTAGCCGGGTTTTCGCCCACGGCACGCAGGTTCAGACCCACTCTGGTGTGGTTCAGCAGGAAGTGCAGACCTACTGCTAAGAGCAGGGCTAAGTATACAAGGAACCCATAGGACAGCACCATTTTGCCGAACACGCCTGTGGAGGTGGCACCGGGGAGAATGGCTTTGCTGAAGGCACTGGTGGCGAAGGGGGCGGAGGAGTAGCCGGATTCGTTCAGCAGGAATTTCCCGCCGAAGTTGGCAACACCCATACCAAAGGTGGTCAGCGCAAGGCCGGTCACGTTCTGGTTGGCACGGAGGGTGATGGTCAGGAAGCTAAAGATCAGGCCGCCCATGGCAGAGGCTAAGAACGCACAGAACAGGGACAGCAGCACGCAGACCAGCGCCGAGGGGTTTGCCGCATGGTTTTCGTACAGGTAGGCACTGAGATACCCGGCGTAGGCACCCAGATACATGATGCCGGGCACGCCTAAGTTCAGGTTGCCGGATTTTTCGGTGATGGTCTCTCCCATGGAGCCATACATGATGATGGTGCCGAAGGGGATGGCACGGAGGATCCACGCCACAAGATTATTCAGCATCGTTTGCACCGCCTTTCTTGCTGCTCCGGAAGATGAGCTTGTAGTTGATAAAGAATTCGCTGCCCAGGATGAAGAACAGAATGATCCCGGTCACGATGTCTGCCAGATAGTCGTTGATCTGGAAGGCCGAGGCGATATCCGATGCGCCCTTGTCCAAAAATACCAGCAGGAACGAGATCAGCGCCATGTAGAAGGTATTGAACTTGGCAAGCCATGCGACGATGATGGCTGTGAAGCCGTTGCCGCCTGCCGTTGCCGTGCTCAGGCTCATGTCCTTCCCCGCCAGGATCAGGTATCCCGCCAGACCGCAGATGGCACCGGAAATGGAGATGGTACGGATCATGACCTTCTTCACGTCGATACCGGCGTACCGGGCGGTGTTTTCACTTTCGCCCACCACGGAGATCTCATAGCCGTGCTTGGTGTACTTCAGGTAGATATACATGAGGATCACCAGTGCCAGCACCACCAGGATGTTGATGGTGTACCGCTGCCCCAGGATGTCCGGGAACCAACCCTTTTTGGAGCCCATGTTGATCAGTGCCATTTTCGCATTGTCCCCACGGAAGAAGTTGGTGCAGCAGGCCACGATGCTGGTTGCCACGTAGTTCATCATCAGGGTGAACAGAGTCTCGTTGGTGTTCCAGATGGCCTTGAAGACTGCCGGAATGAAGGCCCACAGGGCACCGCACAGCACACTGGTCACCAGCATCACCAGCAGCAGGAGCCAGTTGGGCAGCAGGTCGCCCAGATAGATCATACAGACCGCTGACATGAGCCCGCCCATGAGGATCTGTCCTTCGGCGCCGATGTTCCAGAAACGCATCTTAAAGGCGGGGGCAAGGGCGATACCCACGATCAGCAGGGTCGCCACGTCACGCAGGACCCACTTGAATTTCATAAAGCTGCCAAAGGAAGCGGTGAACATAACGCCGTACACGCCGAAGGGGTTCAGGCCGGTCACTAAGAACAAAAATATCCCGTCTACCACCAGAGCTGCCAAAATGGCGATGGCACGAATGGCGATCTTCTTTCGGATCGAGACCTCGTCCCGCTTCACCATGCGGACAAAGGGCTCTTTGGTATGTTGATGTACTACAGTATTCATTCTGCTTTGTCTCCTTCCTGCGCCGATCCCAGCTTGGTCATGAGCAGACCCACGCTTTCCTTGGTGGCCTCTGCACCGGACACGATGCCGGACACCTTGCCGCCGCACAGCACTAAGATCCGGTCACACAGCTCTACCAGCACGTCCAGGTCTTCGCCTACGTACAGCACCGCCACGCCCTTCTGCTTTTGTTCGTTCAGCAGCCGGTAGATGGCGTAGGAGGTGTTGATGTCCAGGCCACGGACGGCATAGGCGGTCATGAGCACAGCGGGGGCAGCGGCGATCTCTCGTCCCACCAGCACCTTCTGCACGTTCCCGCCGGACAGCCGTCTTACAGGGGTATTGACACCGGGGGTCACCACCTCCAGATCCTCCCGGATCTCTTCTGCCAGTGCCTTGGGTGCCTTCCGTTCCGTGAAGAAGGAGTTGCCGTCCTCGTAGGATTTCAGCATCATGTTGTCGGTCATGCCCATGGAGCCTACCAGACCCATGCCCAGTCGGTCTTCCGGCACGAAGGACAGGTGGATGCCCATTTCCTTGATCTTCCGGGGGTTCTGTCCCACCAGCTCCACGGGGGTATCGTTTTGTTCGGGGTCATAGAAGGTGATGGAGGCACCCGCATGCACCAGCTGTAGCCCGGCGATGGCTTCCAGCAGTTCCTTTTGTCCGGAGCCGGAGATGCCCGCAATACCCAGGATCTCGCCGCCGTGTGCCGCAAAGGATACGTCGTCCAGCACGGTCACGCCATCCTTGTTGACGCAGGAGATGTGCTTCACATCCAGCCGCAGGGGTTTCTCTGTCACCGTCGGCCGATCGATGTCCAGCGTGACCTTTTTGCCCACCATCATTTCGGTCAGGGACAGCTCGGTGGCATCCTTGGTCTCCACGGTATCGATGTATTCGCCCTTGCGCAGGATGGCGACCCGGTCGGATACCGCCAGCACCTCATGGAGCTTATGGGTGATGATGACCACGGACTTGCCGTCGGCCTTCATCTCCCGCA
Organism: uncultured Ruminococcus sp.; assembly: GCA_964463375.1. Lineage (GTDB taxonomy): Bacteria > Bacillota > Clostridia > Oscillospirales > CAG-272 > UMGS1696. Next base: position 8,028 of record CAYXBQ010000016.1, read on the forward strand.
TGACCTGGAAGAGCTTTTCGGTCTCCTGAGGGGTCAGCACGGCGGTAGGCTCGTCTAAGATCAGGATGTCTGCGCCACGGTACAGGACCTTGACGATCTCCAGCGTCTGCTTCTGGGAGACGGTCATGTCGTAGACCTTTTGGTCGGGGGTGATGTCGAAGCCGTAGCGGGTGCAGATGGCGTTGATCTTTTCGATGGCGGCCTTCATATCCAGCTTGCGGCCTTCCTTCAGTCCCAGCACGATATTTTCGGCGGCGGTGAACACGTCCACCAATTTGAAGTGCTGGTGGATCATACCGATACCCAGGGCAAAGGCGTCGCCGGGGGAACGGATGGCGGCCTCCTTGCCATTCACGAAGATCTGCCCGGAGTCGGGGTAATAGATCCCGGCGATCATGTTCATGAGGGTGGTTTTTCCGCTGCCGTTTTCGCCCAGCACAGAAAGGATCTCTCCTTTGCGGATGTCCATAGAAACATCCCGATTGGCGACCACCTCACCGAAGGTTTTGGTGATATGCCGTATTTCCAATGCGTTTTCGCTCATGATGATTGGTTTCCTTCTTTTTTGTATTTCGATTGGTGCCTCTGTATGCACGGGTCGTAGTTACTATATATTATAGCACACCTGCCGGGGGGATGTCTATAGGGTTTTACAACAAAAAATGCGGGAATATGATGTGGGGGGAGGATACCCTTTGTAATATGCATTTTGTATGGCTGCCGTGTTTTTTTCTAAGCCGTGTTGTAAAATATAGGTGTATATTTTTTTGTTATGGAGGAAAACGATATGGCGCAAAGCTATGGGTATATCCGTGTGTCGTCCCGAGACCAAAATGAAGAGCGACAGGTACGGGCTATGGAGGAATTTGGCATCCTGCCGAAAAATATGATATGTGACATGCAATCCGGCAAGGATTTTGAGCGGCCGGGCTACAAACGGCTACTCAAAAAAATCAAGCCGGGGGATACACTTGTGATCAAGAGCATCGATCGGCTGGGACGCAACTATGAGGAGATCCTGGAGCAGTGGCGGCTTCTGACGAAGGAAAAGAAAGCGGATATTGTGGTTTTGGACATGCCCCTGCTGGACACACGAAAGGGTAAGGATCTAACGGGAACGCTGATCGCAGACATCGTGCTACAGCTATTGTCCTATGTGGCGCAGACGGAGCGGGAGTTCATTCGGCAGCGGCAGCGAGAGGGCATCGAGGCAGCAAAGGCGCGTGGCGTACACTTTGGCAGAACGGCGATGGAACGGCCTGCCAACTACGCAGAGGTGAAAAGAGAATGGCAGTGTGGCAATATTTCCACCCGAGAAGCCGGTCGCAGGCTGGGGATCTCACATACGGGGTTCAAAAATTGGATACTGCAGGATCAGAAGAAAGAAGTGCAATAATGCTAAAAAATAGACGGGAAACAGCAGAATATGTGTGCGAATGCCCAAATGTAAACGAAGGTACACCTTTATTGTCATTTCTATCCAGCCAAAATTGCCTTGCCAGAATAGCTTATTTTATTGCAATTATCTACAAACTATTATATCATCCCTGTTACTTTTTGTCAATATGTATTCGTAAATAAAGGTGTACGTTTATTTTCACATGATCAACATAACCAGATGGTTGTTGAAATAAAAATGAGAGGAGACATTTTAAGATGGAAAACAAATCCAACGGAATGGCAACAGCGGCTTTGGTTTGTGGTATTTTGGGGATCATCGGTTCCTTTCTGCCTGTAGTAAAGTATTTCACTACAGTTCTGGCACTTTTGGGCATCATTTTTGGTGTGAAAGGGAAAAAGATCTCTAAAGAAACCAATGTTGGCACGGGCCTTGCTACAGCAGGACTGGTTCTTGGCATTATCGGCACTATTTGTTCTGCGTCGAGTGTTATTTGCACTCTTGCATGTGCCGGTGTTGTAGGTGGTCTGGCGAGCGGCTTATAATAAGGATTGCAAAAAGAGTCGGACATCTATACATCGGATGTACCGGCTCTTTGGCATTTTTAGGAGGAAATATGATCCCAAACCTTACGATCGGTGCCAACACCATCAGTGCCTATATGCTTTGTACGATGATCGGCGTATTGGTGGCGGGTGCTGTGACGATCCATAACGCCAAGGGCAAGGACACGCTCGTATTGACTACGGTATTGCTGTGGGCGGCGCCCGGCGTTGTTGTGGGCAGCCATGTGCTGTATGCCATCACCAACCTATCAGAGCTTGTATTGGCAATACAACAGGGGTGTGGCATACGCAGGATCATAGCATTTTTTGGTGGAAGCGTTTTTTATGGTGGTCTGATCGGGGGATGGATCTCCGCACGGCTCTATTGTAGGTTCGCACACATCGATCCTGCGGAATATGCAGATGATGCCGCTGTGTTCATTCCGCTATTTCATTGCTTTGGACGCATTGGCTGTTTTTTGTCCGGCTGTTGCTATGGGATCGAATGTCCCATTGGTTTTATATATCGGTATTCTTTGATCGAGAGTGCCAATTTTGTTCCACGGTTTCCCATACAGCTGGTGGAGGCACTGGGAAATCTGCTGCTATTTTTCATGCTTTACAAAGCATACAACCATGCACGCTGTGTAGGAAATTTGCTTGCGGTATATGGTGTTTCGTATTCTGTCTTGCGATTTACAACGGAGTTTTTCCGGGGGGATGCCTATAGAGGATTTTTGTTTTCTCTTTCCACCTCGCAGCTCATAAGCATTGGCATCGGGTGTGTCAGTGCTATGGTATTGCTGTATCGCAGAAGGGCACAGGTGATGGGTAATGGATAACAAATGCATCATACTTTTTAACAATAAGGTGACGATCACCTATCCGTTGGCTGCGATCCTGGAGCATCCGGAGCGGATCCCCTCTTTTTTGGCAGAGGGGCTGGCGTGTCCGGTTTTGTTGACCTATGTGGAGGGAAAGCTGCTCTTAGAGAGACCTGCCACAGGGGGGATCACCATGAGCCTGAACGGAAAGACCGCACCGGGCAGCATCGTCTTAGTGCCAAACGATCTGCTGACATGCAAATACAAGAACGATATGTGCTATCTGCTGTATACGGAGACGACGCAGCAGCAGACCTGTGCATACATCAAGATCCCGGAGGGAGAGACGCTTGGTATTGGTCGGCGGAAGGACAGCGGGATCTGCATCGACCATCCTGCCGTTTTGGAAAAGCATGCGGAGCTTCGGCGGACGGGGGGAACGCTGTACATGAAGGCGGCTTCCCAGGCATATACCTATGTCAACGGGATCTTGCACAGCGATACGGCATTGCAGGCGGGGGATCAGCTCCAGATCCTGCACTGCACGATCTATTGTATGGGAGATACACTATGTGTGGTCGGCCCGTGCGAGGTGTCTCAGGCGCGCCGGACGAAGCTCCCGGTGCAGGAGAAAAATACGGCAACGCCGCCCATGTTCACACCGGTGCCCCGGATCTATCGTTCTACGGATCAGGAGGATTTTGTGATCGATCCACCGCCGGCTCTTACGGTACGACGACCGGTGCCCTTTCTGTTGTCTGCCGGTCCCTCCATGACGATGTCTCTGGTCACGCTGGTCAGTGCGGCTGTCGGCATCGGCAATGCATATACCAAAGGCGTAGACAGCACGGTGATCACCAGTGCGATGATGGCCTTGTCTATGTTAGCCGGTGCGTTGCTGTGGCCGTGGCTGCTGCGGCGGTATCAGGAAAAGCAGGATGCGACAGCCGAGACACTGCGAAAGGCGAAATATACAGCATACATCAGACATGTGGAAGAGGCGATCCAGCAGATCTATGACCATAACTATGATGTGATGGGAAAATACCAGTCTCCCGCTACGGCGCAGCTGACCACGGTATGGGATGGGGCAAAGGCGGCACGGTTTTTGTGGGAAAGAAGGATAGAGGATATTGACTTTCTATCGGTGCGTCTTGGCTGTGGTCGGCTGCGATCGGATATCACGGTACAGATCACGGAGCCGCATTTTTCCATGCAGACAGATCCGCTGACCGAGCTACAGACGAAGATAGCCACCAAATATGCCGCCTACGAAGCTGCACCGATCACGATCTCCCTGCGGGAAAACCGGATCGCCGGGCTCTTTGGCAAAGCGCTATATACAGACCGTCTGCTCCAAAACATCATGGCGAGCCTACTGATCCTGCATACGCCACAAAACGTGCATACGGCCTTTCTGTTTTCCAACGACAGCCAGGCGCAGAAATATGCCTATTTGGCAGATGTGCCCCATGTATGGAGCTGTGATACGAGCAGACGATTTTTTGCTGCCGATGCAAAATCCATCGATGCGGTGCTGACCTACATGTATAACCAGGTCAACATACCGGCGGGAGCAGCTGCCCGGGGGACGGAGACCTACTATGTGGTCTTTGCCTGGGAACGGCAGGGGATCGAGGACTCTGCCCTGTACCAATGCTGCCGAACCGGCTGCCAGACCGACACGCGGGTCTCCTTTGTGTTTATCGCCGAAGAATACGGCAGTTTGCCCCAGGATTGTATGGCGGTGATCCAATGCAGCCGGGAGCTATACGGGGTATATGAAAAAAACAAAAATGACAACCGTCTGCTCCCCTTTGAGCCGGACACCTGTGACCCCCGGAAGCTGCAGGAGGTGATCCGCAAATTGGGTGCGCTTTCCATTCCGGCAGCGGCACAGGCGGTTTTGCCGGATCGGGTGGCGTTTTTGGATATGTTCCGGGCGGGCAATGTACACGAGCTGGGGATCCTGCAACGGTGGCAGCGCAAGACCTCCCATGCATCCTTAGCGACACCGATCGGGGCGGTAAAGGGCGGCGATATTCTGACATTTGACATTCACGAGGCTTTTCATGGCTGTCATGGGATCGTAGCGGGGACCACGGGCTCCGGCAAAAGCGAATTCCTACAATCTTATATATTGTCTATGATGGTCAACTACAGTCCGGAGGATGTCAATTTTGTTTTGATCGACTTCAAGGGCGGGGATATTGCCACACCCTTCCGAGGCCTGCCGCATCTGAGTGCGGTGATATCCAACCTTTCCAAAAATATTTTGTACCGTGCCATGGTCTCTTTGGAGGCGGAACAGATACGGCGGCAGAAATTGTTTGATCAAAAGAAAGAGGAGCTGGGGCTGGATAAGATCGACATCAATTCGTACCAAAAGCTGTACCATGCCGGTGTGCTCTGCGAGCCGCTGCCGCACATCATCATTATCATGGATGAATTTGCGCAGTTCAAAAACCAGCATGGCGAATATATGCAGAAGCTCATCAATATCGCACAGATCGGCCGTAGCCTGGGCATCCATTTGATCTTGGCAACGCAAAAGCCGGATGGTGTGGTGGATAGCCAGATCTGGGGCAACTCTCGATTCAAGTTTTGCCTGAAGGTATTAGAGCGGGAGGACAGCAAGGCGGTGCTGCGGCGGGATGAAGCGGCATTTATTCAAAAACCGGGTACAGCCTATTTACAGGTGGGCTATAACGAGATCTTTTCGCAGTTTCAGTCGGGGTATTGTCGTGCGAAGTATATGCCACGTGCGGCATACAGCAACGCAGAGGATATCACCGTTCGGTTGGTGGACAGCATTGGCAATGTGCTGGCCGAGGCGGTAGACGACGAAGTGCAGAATGGGCAGCAGCCTACCCACACGGAGACACAGATCACCGCTGTTGTCAAGGAGCTACAGCGTATCAGTGCGACTCTGGGGTACACGCAAACGCCGCTGTGGCTGCCGGAGCTACCTGCTTATGTATATGTAGAGGATTGTCCGGCGGAGGCGTTGGCAGAAGGGCTTGCTTTTGCCATTGGTCTGATGGATATTCCGACCGAGCAAAAGCAGAGCTGGCACATACACAGCTTTCTCCAGGACGGGAACATGGCGATCTACGGCGCAGCGGGCACCGGAAAGACGACGGTGGTGCAATCGCTGCTGTTTCAAGGGATCCGTCGGTACACACCGATGCAGTTTCAGTATTGTATTTTGGATATCCACGGAAAATCCTATGCGCCCTTTTTGCATACGACCTATGATTTCGGCAGTGCTGTAGCGGGCGAGCAGGACAAGCTGGAGATGACCTTTCAAAAGCTGACGCAGGAGCTTGCCTATCGGAAGGAGCTATTTGTGCGGCTGGGGGTCAACGCCTATGCAGAGCTGCTACACAAGGCACCGGACACCTTGCCCATGCTGGTGGTCGTTTTGGAAAACTATGTGAAATTCCGGGAAAGTGCCTTTGCCTATGAAGAGCAGGTCATCGATGTGGTCAGCTCCGGGCAGACCTATGGGATCTACTGTATCGTGACGACCAACAGCAAGGCGGGGATCTATTATAAGGTGCAGGAGCAGCTTGCCAAGGTGATCACGCTGCGTATGATCGATGCAGAGGCATACCGAGATCTTTTGGACGTTGCCATTGCTGTGGACATGCAGAAATGCAAGGGACGTGCGTTTGTGCGCCACCATGACCAGGCGGTGGAAATGCAGATCGCACTGCCGATCCGGGATCCCGCCGGAAGCAATCGGCTCCAGGCCATGGAGGACGTACTGCAGCGGTATCGGGTACAGGAGCAGCCTGTTGCACCGCACATACCCGCACCGGTAGTGACGCAAGCGGCTGCAGCGCCGGCGGTACCTATAGCGAAGGCGGCATACACCTATGTTTCCGCACCGCAGACGGCAGCTTCTCTGGCTGTCGGGTATGCTCTGCATACGCAAACGCCGGTTTATGTAGATTTGCAGCAGCACAAGCGGATCTATATCTGTAGCGAGCATATCCGGGATTTTTCGGATCGGCTCGGGTCGCTGCTGCCGGCAGACACGGTGTACAAAAAATGGACGCTGACAGGCAGAGAGGAAGCATTGGGCGAGATATTGCAGGAGGTGGAGGACTGTGTGGCACAGGAGGTGCTGCCGATCCTGTGCATACCGGATTTCATTCGGTTCTATCAGGATATTTCCAATGCCGATGCCGATCGACTGGCACGCTTCATAGACGGTCACGAAGAACCGGTGTATATCACGTGTGCCGGCCTGGAGGAGCTGCCGCTGTATAGCGACACGCCACTGCATGTGCTGCTGTGCAAGCGAGCCTCTGTGATCCTCTTTACCGATGGTGTCCTCCGGGACAGCTATGCAAATCTGCTGAATGCATATGTATATCGCATGGATAAGGATATCCGCACACAGGCATATACAGCCGAGCAATACTTTGTGGCTGTGCAGGATACCTTTACAGTGACCGATGGGGGAGGAGAGGGAGCATGACAAAGAAGCTATCGGTGTATATACGGATCGCCGATTCCTTTCAGACCTATCATTTTATGCTGCCGGCCACCATGCAGGTGGAGGTGGCACAAGGGCTGATATGCAGCATTCTCAACACCGTGGAACAGGCGGCGTATGTATCCGCAGCGTACCGCATGCTATCGGTATCCACCGGCTTTTTGCTGGCTCCATCCCATACCCTGCAGGAGGCCGGTGTGGCAGACGGTATGCATATCGTATTGGTAAAGGAGTTGTAAATGGCAGAAATACGGATCAATATAGCACAGGTGCGACAGCAGGCCCGGCAATTGGACACAGCTGCTGCCCAGCTACAGAAGGAGCTGCGGCAGTTGTCCACGGCGAAGCAAAGCATACCTGCCTACTGGGACGGCACGACAGCACGAGCATTCGTACAAAGGCTCAACGAACAATATACAGCACTGGATCAGCTGCGCCGGGAGATGGAGTCTGTGGCAGATGATATTCGACGGGTGGCAGAGCAGATTCAGCGGCAGGAGGAAGCATTACAAAGGGCAGCGCAAAAACTATAATATACAAGGAGAACGATCATGGCACAAACAAACGGCTTTACCGTAACGACAGAGCGGCTGGACGAGGCTGCGAATCAGATCAAGGATAAGACAGCGCAGTATGATGCGGATGTCAAGAGACTGTACACAGAGGTGGAAAATTTGGCTTCTGCACAATGGAAGGGCATTGCCAGCGATGCATTCCGGGCCAAGGTGGAGAGCTATCGGCCGGATTTTGAGGAGCTGAAAACGGCTCTGGAGCAATTTGCAGAGAGCCTCTTGACCAAGTCCAAGAATTACAGCAACACAGAAAATGCACTGACCAGTGCGGTACAGAACATCTGATGCTGACACCGGCATAGAAAGACAGGGGTATAGAATATGGCAGATATTAAAGTAAGCTCTACCAGTTTGCAGGAGAAGGCGTCCTCTCTGAAATCGCTGGCAGATTCGATCAAGAACTACACAGAGGAGATGCAAAAGACGGTGGAGGGCCTGCGGTCCCATTGGGAAGGCACGGCTTCTGAGGAAACACGGGCTGCCTTCACAAAGTTCCAGGCTACCTTTGACGAAAAGTACCAGACCATTATGAACTTCTCGAAGTATCTGGAAGAAGCGGCTAAGCAATACGAAGAGGTCGAAAAGGCCAACGCACAGACCTAAGGCAGCGTTGTTCTGCGGGAAGTTGCAAAACGGATGGGAGATGTGGGGGGACAGCTACCCCCCATCCCGCTATCCGACACAGGATCTCGGCATCCCCAAATTCCGAGAAGGTGGTTATACGTATATAGAATGTGCTATGTATCTATAAGCGCTTTCTGAGAGTTGTACATAAAGGAGAATCATTTATCATGACAGATACACAGTTTTTTGACGTGCTTCGTCGCTGCATGCCGGAATATACGCCGGTGGAAAAGATCGGGGCGGGCAGCTTTAGCAGCGTATTCAAGTGCGAACGAGATGGTATATTTTATGCCGTAAAGATCATTCCTGTCCCGACCAGTGACGATGAGCTCCAGATGCTTCTGTCCCGTTCGGAAGTGGAGGAGGTACAGGCGTACCTGGAGGAAAAGGTGGAGCAGTGTCGGCGGGAGATCATGCTGATGGCAGAGCTGAAGGGAAACCGAAATATTGCCAACATAGAGGATTATAAGGTCATCCAGGCGGAGGAATCGCTGGGCTATTACATTGTGATCCGCATGGAGCTGCTGACCTCTCTCACGAGCTATACGTCCACATATACTTTGACCCGGAACGAGGTCATACAGATGGGGATCGACATATGCGATGCGCTGAGCATCTGTGAAAAGCACAATGTGATCCATCGGGATATCAAGCCGGAGAACATCCTGCTCCACAACGACGGTGCCTTCAAGCTGGGGGATTTTGGGGTCGCCAAGCAGCTTTCCGGGACCACCGTGGGCACCATTGCCGGTACAGAGGGCTTCATGGCACCGGAGGTATGCAAGGGGATGGAATACAACCACACGGCCGATATTTATTCTCTGGGGATCCTGTTGTACTATTACCTGAACAACAAAAAAATGCCGTATGTGGAGGCGGGGAACAGATCCATTGTGGCGGAGCAGGAAGCGATCGTCAAGCGGATGAACACCAACGAGGTGCTGCCATATCCGGCGGATGCAGACGAAAACATAGGCAAGATCGTGCTAAAGGCTTGTATGTACCAGAAGGAATGCCGGTACCAAAGTGCGGAGGAGATGCAGCGGGATCTGATCCTTGCTCTGCATGGGAAAACCATCGATGTGGATCTTTCGACGGAGGGCGGCATGATGCTCCATGCGCAGACTGGTCCGCAGACGGGTCCGCAGGATGGTACGGTGAGCGGTCCCTTTACCGGCTCTATGATCGGGCCTAAGCCGGACAAAAAGGGCAATTACGCAGGGGACAAGCAGACCACCGAGATCGAAACGCCCAAAAAGAAAAAGAAGACCGGGGTCATCATCGGGGTCGTGGCAGCGGTGGCGGTGCTGGCAGCCGGTGGGCTCGGGGGCATGTATCTGCTGGAGCAGCCGACGACCTATGTGGATGAAAACGGCAACACGGTGCAGACCCTGACGAGAAGTGAAATGGCGGATGCGTATACGCTGGGCGTACAGTACTACGAGCAGGGGAACTACGAAAATGCCATTGCCGAGCTGGATAAGGTCACAAAAAAATCCAGCAAATACGAAGAGGCCCAGGCAACGATGGTGGCAGCGATGACGGCCTACAAGGATGGGCTGATCGAAAAATCCAACGCCTATTGTGCCAATGAGGATTTTGAGACGGCGCTCAGTCTGCTGGAGACGGGAACGGCACTGTTGGGAGAGAACACCGATCTGCTGGCACAGCGGCAGGTTGTATTGAATCAGCTGAAGCTGAACCATATCCAGAAGGCGACTGCGGCAGAGCAGGATGGGGAATATGCACAGGCCTTTGCCTATATCCAGACAGCGGCTGCCTTTTTGCCGGAGGATGTGGAGCTCAAGGGGCTGTATACACGGCTGGATGCTATGGCAAGCATGGCGGTGGCGTTGCAGGATGCCGAAAACTATGCGGCTATGGGCGAATACGCCAAGCTGTTTAACACGCTGGAGGAGGCACAGGACGATGTACGGGAAAGCACGACGGCTTCCTCGAAGATCAAGCTGGCCTATGATGCCTACAAAAAGGAATATCTAAGCGATATCGAGAGCCAGATCAAGAATCCGACCACGGTGGAGGAATACAGCAAAGCCATCGATGCGCTGGGGGTAGCTGTCACGATCTTCCCGGATGCCTATGAGCTGAAGCAGAAGCAGGAGAGCTTGCAGCAGATGAAGTTCGCTTTAGATGCGATCCAGAAGGCAGACCAATACCGAGCCGACAACGAATATGCCAAGATGTTCTCGCTTCTGGAAACGACGCAGGCTGCTGTTCGGTCGGATGACGAGGCCTATGGGAAGATCACGCAGGAGTACGATACCCAAAAGGAAGCGTACATGCAGGATCTGCTGTATACCGTTGGGGAGCCGGTGTCGGTGGGGGAATATGAAAAGGCCATTGCGGCACTGACAGAGGCTACGGCGGTACTGCCGAATGACAGCCAGATCCAAAAGCTGCTGGCACAATACACCGCCGACAAGCCCATCGCATTGTTTGCACAAAGCTATGTTTCGGCAAAATGCTATAGACATAGAGGTAGTGGAAATGCAAGGAGTGTTGATGATCAAAACGAATACTTTACAGCAAATTTCAATGCGCAATTGGTAGATAATTATGACAATGTATATTCGGAAAATGTGTCGTTTATTTATATAGATTCCGATTTTGACAATAGTACAAAAATGGAGGTACAATACAACTGCGATGGGTACAAGACCTTAACGGGAGTTGCGGCCTTAGCGAAGGAATGCAAAAGCCATGTGTGTACTTGTAAATTCCGTATTTGGGGTATCACTGCCAATGATGTGAGCGTTATGCTATTTGAAAATAGCTTTCCGAGTGGTACCCGTCCACAAAATATTGATGTGGATGTTTCGGATTATGACCGGCTGACGATAGAGCTGTTCAGCCATTCCGATAGAGATGTTAATAGTTTGGCCACTTACTATAGTCCCGTGAAGATCATTCTCTCCGATTTCACCTTGTCCAAATAAGCGGGGGGCTGCCATGATCTACAACTACAAAGCGGCCTGTATCAGCCGGACGGGGCTTGTGCGGCAGAACAACGAGGACAACTTCTACTTCCGGGGCAAATCGCTGCCGGTAGAAAATCGGGGGCTGCACAAGGCACTCTACGCCGAAGGCACATCGGGGGAGCCGGTGCTGCTGGCGGTCTTTGATGGCATGGGTGGCGAGGTCGGTGGCGAGCTGGCGGCGGCTGTCGGTGCGGAGACGCTTCGGGGACAGGTGGAGCAGCTCAAGCGCCATGCCCTACAGCCACGGGTGTATGTAGACACCTGCATCCAGCGCATGAACGAAGCGGTGTTTCAAAGGAGCCGTGGGCAGGGCTACACCCGCTGCGGCACCACCACCGCCCTGCTGTATTTCGCCTTAGACCAATTTTACATCGGCAACATCGGCGACAGCCGGATCTATCGTTATGGGGATGGTGGGCTGCAATGCCTGAGCGAGGACGATGTGCTCTATGATCCCGACCTGAAAAACCAGCGGCTCACGCAGTTTTTGGGGGTGGATCCCACGCAGTATTCCATTCGTTCCCATATCAAAAAAGGTACCCTTTGCCGGAACGATCTGTTTCTGTTGTGCACCGACGGCTTATACAACGCCGTGCCGGAGGAGACGATCTGCAGGATCCTGGACGAGAACGCAGGCGACATGGTGCGCTGTGCGGAAAAGCTTGCGGATGCTGCGGAGGTCTACGGCGGGGAAGACAACTGTACGGTATTACTTATAGCATTTACCCATCATTTCTGGTGGTTAAATAAGATCAAATAACTTTGGAGGTATTCTTATGTATTGTCCCAATTGTGGTACGCAGCACAGCGACGGTGCCAAATTCTGTCCCAAGTGCGGTAAGCAACTCAACGTAGCAACAGCCACTGCGGTATCGGCAGCTCCTATGCCGTCTACACCACAGCCTGCCGGTTCTTTAGCCGAGCTGACCCAGAAAGAGGTCAAGCAGATGGCGAAGGGTCCCCTGTTTTTGGTAACGGTGATCCTGTTCACAGCGGGGCTGGTGCTGTCTATGACGACCAATCCGCTGATGCTGCTGCTGGATTTCGTGTCGCCGTATCTCATAGATCTGTTTGGCTTTGAAGCGGCCTATACGTTAGATGAAGTGATGTCGGTGCTTCGGGATGTCGATCTGTCTGGCCAGATCATAGCCAATCTGCCCACCATTTTGTATGCGTTGGGCATGTGGATGATCGTGATCTCTGCCTTCCAGGCAAGTAGTGCGTCCATCCAACCCGGTGGGCTGACGCTGATCAAGGTGTTGGTCACCATCTTCTTCGTCCTTTCCATCATTGGTACCGCCCTCATGATCGTTGCGGCCTTTTTAGGTCTGGGTATGCTCATCACGGATCTGGAGGCCAGCCCGGCGCTGTTTGCCTTGCTGCTGATCCCCGTACTTGCCCTGGTGCTTGTCATCCTTTACAATGTCAAGCTGCTGCGGACGATCAAAAACATTCGCTATACCGCCACGACAGGGTATCCCGTCTCGGAGATCTCCGGCTTTATCATCTTCTGCTGCTATGCAGGGGGGATCATCAGCATCTTAGGTTCGCTGCTCAATTTTGCCGGTATGCTCAATGCGGTATCGCTGCTGCTGTTTGGTGTTGTGCTGGGACAGTACAAGAAGCGGATGCTGTATCTGATCAACGATGGCGAAAAGGATCGCCGGGCGCAGTGGGAGGCATGGAACCAGACGACGCAGGCTCCGGCACAGGCACCGGCACCCGAAGCGACTCCGGTACAGGTACCGGCTCCGACAAATGCAGAACCGGAACCCACACCGGCACCCGAGTCCACACCCGACAGTACACAGTACAGAGACGAGTGACGCTGCGGCGATGGTTGCGTGATACAAGAAGGTAGGTGGAAAGCATGAAGAAAAAAGTGATCATTGTTTTGGTCGTTTTGGTCGTGCTGGTGGCAGGGGTGATCTTTGGTATTCTTCCGGCTATGCGGCGGGCACAGTTCAACGAGCATTACGAATTGGGCAACACCTATTTGGAGGCAGAGGACTATGCAGCCGCCATTGCGGAATTTTCCCAGTGTATCAACTGTATCGATAGCGAGGGCGACGGGTATTATGCTCTGGCGCAGACCCATTATGCCAACGACGACTTAGAGACAGCCTTAGAGATCGCCAGAGCCGGGTATGACAAGACCTACGACGCCGATCTGTACTATTACGTGCATTTTTTGGAAGAGGAAGTGGAATTGTCCCAGCTCACGCTGCCCTATTGGGTAGAGGAAGCCATTTGTGCCTACTACGACCTATTGGATCACGAGGAGATCACGCAGGAGATGATCGAGTCTGTAACGTCGCTACAGATATCGGTGCCGGGAGCACACTACGAGGATGAACAGTCAGAAGAGCCGAGCGGGTATTATATCGAAGCCGCGATCAATGACAGCCCCTTTGGTCTATGCAATGCCTATATTCGCAAAACACGATATGAGGAATTGTATAGGAAAAAGATCGAGAACGATTGGCTTCGGGATAGGCTTGATCGGCTTTACATACTAAAGGATCCGTCTGACCCGGAATGGACACCAGAGGATTTAGAAATAATGTACGAAAATTTCCCAATAATAAAAGAGTTTGGAGCCATGTATATATGTGATTCTGATATAAAAGCACGGGAAATCAGGGAATTGTGGGAGATCCTCTGGCAGTGGGTTTTCGAGCCTGAAGCGTTTATCGTTCCCAAAAAGGTAGACCTCAGGGCACTGCGGCTGTTGCCCAATTTGGAATATGTGGAATATTGGATCGATGAAAGAGATGTAGAAGATTATCCGGATTTAGACACATATAAAGAAAAGAGAGGATTGGAGCTTGTCCGTTGTCCGGTGGAGATCATCGAGAGAGTGGATAAAGAAAAAATCAAACATCCGTAAACGAAGGCGTGAAGGTGGAATTTTGGAAAGGAGGTGTACATATTATGCCCTACATAAAGGTAGACATACAGAAGCTGCGTGGGTTAGAGTCGCAGCTGCACAGTCTGCCGGCCTGTGTACACTCTGCCAGCCTTGCGGTAAGCTCGGTCCGCAGCGGTCTGGACTGGGACGTGGCCTGTGAAGAGAACATAGACCGGCGACTCCGCCATATCGTGAACGAGCTGGATACCTACAAGCAGCGCATGCAAAAAACGGTGCAGTTTGTGGGTACGGCGGTGCAGCAATATGATGCGGTGGAGCGGGGGGACAGTGGATTTGGCGAAGGTGCTTTTACGGCCTCTGCAACGGCAGCGGTGGGTGTCACATCGATAAATGCAAACACGATCACCGAAATGCAAGCGTATGAGGTGCGTGCAAAGAAAGCGAAGACCTGGAAGGCCGTTGTGGGGACCTTGTGTGCGATCGGCTCCATTGCGGCGATCGTTTGTACCGGTGGTGCAGCAACGCCATTGGTGGCAGGTGCCATCACGGGGGCTATCACAGCGGCTACGAATCATATAGCGGATACATATGTGCAGGATGGCGATCTACGGGTCAAGGACTGGGGCGAATTCGGGAAGGATGTTGTGGTCGGTGGCTGCGTTGGTTGGGTGACCGGCGTGATCAGCGGCGGCGTCAGCAGTGCGCTCACCAACGGCCTTGCGCAAACGGGCTTGCAAGCGGGTCTATATGCCACAAATACTGCTGTGCGTGTGGGGACGAATGCGGTGATCGGTAGTACATCCCGTGTCTTGTCCGGTGTGGTTGCACGAGGAGCCGGTGCTGCGATCTACGGTGCCGTGGAGGGAGACATCCAAAAGGAGGCGATCGTAGAGAACGCCCTTTCTCCCGGCAGTATGGCGCGGGATCTTGTCGTTGGCGGCTTTACCGGTGGGATCAAAGGGATCAAGGAACCTTCCTTTGCGGATCAAATGTCCGAGGCGGATGCGGCTCGCTATCAGCAGCGTATGTCCGGCAATTACAACACATACAACACGGAAATGGTCATAGCGGATGAAAATTTCATAAACCAAAATGCATACGATCCGGCATATGGAACGATCAAGTGGGGGGAATATGCGCCCAACGGTGGAGCCGTGGCAGGCAGCGTGAAAACAAACCAGACCATACCGGCAGGGACACATCTTGTCAGAATGGGAACCGGCGAGGGCACGTATGTCGCACCGCTGGGCACCACATATGCAGAAATGGCGTTGCCGTATGTAGAAAATCCCAAGGCACGCCACGTCTACAAGGTGACAAAACCCATCTCCAACGTTACGGTATCGGAGATCGCACCGGCTTTTGGTCAACCGGGTGGCGGCACACAGATGCAACTACCGAAAAGTGTCTATGAGATGATGCTGGACGAGGGCGCATTGGTGGAGGTGAATTAAATGGATGTAAGCATGCTGCAAAAAGCGTTGCAGGAACTACAGATCCCGCAGCATCTATACAACATAGATGGGAAGGGACGGGATGACGAACGGCTTTGTTTATCCTGTGCGGATGGAAAATGGACGGTTTATTATGCGGAAAGAGGCGTAAAAACGACCAATATCGCATTCGACACGGAAAGCGAAGCATGTACGTATATGTATCAAAAACTATATGAAGGGATGCTTTTAGAAATGGAAAATATGTGGATCCCGGTGGGGAGTGTCGTTTTGTTGAAGGGTGCTGCAAGAAAGCTGTTGATCATTGCACGTGCCATCAACGTGCAGCATAACGGCAAGCAGTTCTTCTTTGATTATGGTGCCGTATCATATCCGGAGGGACTACAGGGAGATCAGATGGCATATTTTAACAAGGATGCCGTAGCAAAGGTCGTTTTCGCAGGGTATCACGATATTGAGGATGAAAATATGGTCGATAGTATACAGGCCTATGTACAGGAGCATCCCGATATGGTCAAGGGTTCCAGTGATCTTTGGGAGAATGAAAGATAATGGGACGGAATAGAAATGGCTTGCAAAAGTATATGCTTCTGCTGTTGGCTGTGGTGATGCTACCGCTTTTGCAGGGATGTGGGGTAGATCCGGTACCGGAATGGCAGATCCAAGCGGATGTCATGGCATTCGCACCGGAATGGGATCCGGCTGCTACCATAAACAGCTTTAGCATTCTGCGGCGAGTCTCCAATGAAGAGGAGAAAACAGAAGAGATACAAGTGAAGCTTGATGGGCAGACCAACACGGTCCATGCCATGCGGTATTACACAGTATCGTATTTCTACGAAAAGGGAGACGGCTGGACATTTTCCGATATAGAAGTGGACAACACGGATCTATGGGAAACAAAGCCCTTAGTGGGACCGAATGTCGCATTGGCACAGGAGGTACTGATGGGCAAGATGCTCTATGTTGGTGACGATACATGGGTGATCAACGAAGAGACGCTGCAGGATGTGCGGATCGAGAACGAGTCCTTCGAAAAGGGTGAAACGGAAGCGACGATGTATTGCACCGTGATATTGGAAAACGAGTATGTCAAGGTTACAGGCAGTGC
Organism: uncultured Ruminococcus sp.; assembly: GCA_964463375.1. GTDB lineage: Bacteria > Bacillota > Clostridia > Oscillospirales > CAG-272 > UMGS1696. The sequence goes on from CAYXBQ010000016.1 coordinate 24,935, forward strand.
TTCTGTTCAGTGTCAATACAATGGCACATATACGGACGAGGCGGAGGAAGAAGACGCTGGGCAGAAGCCCGGTTGGTATGTTACATCCTGTGCTGTGGGGGATGACTATACATATCGCTACAGATCCGACATAGACCCTGAGGTCACGGTGGATTCCGTCATGAATATGCTGGATAAGAGAAGATTCAAATTCGGCAAGACGTGGGGGAACTATCAATATGTGTGGATGCAGCGCGATAACATCCGAGATCTGGTCTTAGAAACGTCGTATCCGACGAAAAAAGGGGAGAACTGCATTTGCAAGGGGCAATTCACCTATGCAACGGAGCTTGCCACATTCGATGTCACATATTTGATAAAATTATCCTATGACTTGGAAACGGCGAACTGGACATATGTGCCGGATGAAATTGAATACACTGCCGAGTGTGTTGATGTAAAGCTGCCGAAGAAATGGAGCGGTACGTACTATAGTTGGAACGATTACGGCGCAGATCTGAAATTTACAAGCGTCAAGTCGGATCACAGCATTGAGGCTGTCTTTACCTTCTATTCTTTAGATAGCGATGCAAGCGACCATCTTGGCAGCTACAAAATGAAAGGCACATACGATCCGGAAACGCTGTACATTCGACTCGATGGTACGGAATGGATCGACAAACCCAGTGGATATAGTTTTTTGAATATCAACGGGTATCTCTGCGTAGACAACAATAGCATCGTAGGATCGAGCGACAGCTTTCATGTATTTGCGGATTCTGTCGTGCAGCATATCAAAAATTCGCCTACGGTTTGTGATGAGCTGCTGTATTTGACCGATACACAGGTCAAGGAGCTGCAAACGGCCATTGCCAAAATACAAAAGAAGCATGGCGTGGGGGCTGTACTCCTTTTAACGAATACAAATAAGGATACGTGGGAATATCTGCGAACATATGTAAATCGAGAAAACAAAAAACTGCAATTGGGTGAGATCGGCGCATTCTGTCTCAACAGTACAGGAGATACGATTTCAGGATGGTGGGGAGATGTACTTGATGATTTTAATCCGTATGATGACGACGAAGTTTGTGCATTCTACGATTCGCAGCAGTATGACAAAGCGTTCCAGGCGTATTTGTATGCTTTGAACAGATTCTTAGGCGGCAAGGACAGCGATCTTACATTCTCATGGTAAAGAAACGGAGGTATATACAATGGGCTTTCTTGACAATGTTTCGCAAAAGCTGACGCAGGTGACCCAGACGACTGTGCAAAAAACGAAGGACTTTACGGATACGGCACAGCTGAATCGGGCGGTGACAGAGACGGAAAAGGCAAAGAAGGAGGCTTTCGCAGCCCTGGGCGAGCAGTACTTTGCGCTGTTTGGTTCCTGTGCGGCACCGGAGCTGCAGGCGCTGTGCGGCAATATCCGGGCGTTGAACGACAAGCTACAGAGCCTACAGGCGGATATCGAAGCCATCAAAGCAACGGCCTACTGCCCTTCCTGCGGTACCAAGCTGGCCGACGATCCCGTGTTCTGCACGAATTGTGGGCACAAGCTCAAGCAGGAATGACGGATATATGCGCATCCGCTGCCTACCGGACACCGGCAGTGGTGCTATACACAACAAAAATCTGACAACGAAAGAGGAGAATCAACTATGTTTTGTGAGAAATGTGGAACAAACAATGCAGATGATGCCAAATTCTGTCGCAGCTGTGGTGCAAAGCTACAGGCAGAGGCTACGACAGAGCAGCCGACGGTGCAACAACAGGAGATGCCGCCGGAGCAGCCGATCCATGCCAGCAGCGTAGATCCGGCAAGCATCATAAACGGCGTACTCGGTAAGCTCGGCACGTTGCCTTCCAAGGGGGTCTTAGGTGTAGCGGTAGGGGTGCTGGCTGTTGTGGTGGTGCTCATAGCCGTTTCGGCGGGCTGTCATGGCTCCAAGGCCGGCGAGATCTATCTGCTGCGAGAAAACCAGATCATAGGTCTTTATTCGGTCGAAGACGATGAGACCTTGCTGTTCTACAACGATACACAGCTGCAGGATACGATACCGGGTCAGATCTATAAGAGTTACAGTGATATAGACGGGACGCTCTTAGCTTGTCTGACAGATGATGACACCTTGTATTTGGTGGACAAGAATTCCGTATCGAAGATCGCAGACGATGTGAAGTCGTTTACACTTTCTGACAACGGCAATATGTTGGCGTATATGGATGCAGACACATTTTGTACGCTTCAGATCAAGAACGGAAAGGTCCTGCCGGGGTATACCGTAGAAGATTTTGATGAGGATGAAGCTATCATGTCTTATTCTTTTTCACCGGACGGAGAACACCTCTTGGTCGTTTTGTCGGTTTGGAATTCCGGATACACTGGATATTTCGATGCGATGGATTTAGATAACGAAGAAACAGCTACGCTGATTGATGACTTCTATGGTCTCAATGTATCCGATGATGGAAGGACCATATATGGCATTGTCAAAGGGGCGCTGAGTGCATACGATCTCGGTACAGAAACTATGACGAAGCTTGCCAATGATGTTGATGATTTTCTTTTCAACAGTAAGCGCGATGAAATTCTGTTTGCCATGGATTCCAAATACTATATCAGCGTGGATGGCGGCGAACGGGTAAAGATCGGGAATTACGACTCTATGGAGCCTGTTTTCCCCGACCATACGAGTTCTCTGCAGGGCTTCTATGTATATCCTGTGACGACCTTTGTCAACACGTGGATGCGTTACAGCAAAGACGGAACCTACGGTGTCGGCTACATTGACGAAAATTTAGAAATGCACGAGGTTATCAAAAATTGCAGTGATGTATTTGTGACCGAGGATCAGAACACGCTCTTGTACATCCGCAACGGCAATCTCTATCGTGCCACCCGCAAAACGGATTTTGAGGCGGAAAAGTTAGCGTCGGATGTTGTGGGCTTCCGTGCTTCTCTCGATGGGAAGGATATCTACTACGTAACCGATGAGGCTGAGCTGTACTACTATTCCGAAAAGTCTGAGAAAGCCATTGCAGAGGATGTAAGCCTTGTTGATTTTTTGGTAACCAATGACGGTACAGCATTTTTCTTGGTAGACTATGACGTTGACAATTATACGGGAACACTGTATCGCTGCAGCGATGGCAAAAACAAGGTCAGATTGGCAGAGGATGTGTGCTGGATCCGATCCACGCCGAAGCTCGTGTATTACAAGGCCGATTGTTACTGGGAAGATTCGTATCGGTACGGAAATGTGTTTATGAGCAAAAACGAAAAAGATTTTAAGAAGATCGCAAGCGATGTAAACTGAGTGAAGACAATGGCATGCGTTTTGCTCCGTGCTATGTAGCACCGGGAGCTACTGCGGACAAGGAAAGATAAACACAAAAAAGATCGAGTATAGCCTGAAGAGACATATGCTCGATCTTTTTCTCGTTCGGCCACACCAAAGGCCACACCCAAAAATGGTGTCAAAAAAGAGAACCCCGCCGAAGCAGGATTCTCTTTTTTCTATATGCTTGATTACTTTGCGGTGATCCCGTCGATCATGACGCTGAAGTACGGTGCGGCACGGAAGGTGGATTCGGCGAAGTAGCCGTTCTGTACAGGCTCTACGACCTCACCCTGGTAGATCACGTTGCCGGTGGAGAAGTCGATGAAGGACAGGTCTACCGGGAAGGTGGTCAGTTCCTTGCCGTCTACGGTGAAGGTGGAGGTGTCAAATACGTGCAGAGAGCCATCCTTCAGCGCAGCTTCTACCTCGGCTACCTTTTCAGCAGTACCTTCGGCGCAGGAGGGACCCAGGGCCGTGATGGCTACTGCGTCTGCGGAATAGCCCTTTGCCCAGTTCACGTCGATGTCGTCGCCCTTCATGGCTGCCTTGAAGGCGTATTCATAGTACTTTTCCCAAACGTTGGTGGCAGAGGTCAGTGCAGCGGTGGGAGCGGTCTCCAGCATGTCGATGTTGTAGCCTACAGAGTAGCAGATCTTGCCGCTGTTCTGCAGCTTCTGGGTAGCGGAGGGAGCACCGGTGGTGTCGGCGTGCTGACCGATGATGACGCAGCCATTGGCGATCATAGATTCGGCGGCAGCGGCTTCCATACCTACGTCAGCCCAGGAGTTGGTGAAGTTCACTTCCATAACGGTGTTGGGAACGATGGAGCGCACGCCCAGGAAGAATGCGGTGTAACCGGAGATAACTTCAGCGAAGGCGAAGGCACCCACGTAACCGATCTTCACGTTGCCGTCAGCGTCGAAGGATTCGGGCTGGGTGGAGGTGGACAGCTCGCCGGAGTCCAGCAGCTCCTTCAGCTTCATACCGGCTACGACACCGGATACGTACCGGGATTCGTACACAGCGGTGAAGGCGTTCTTGAAATTGGGAATATTGGCGATGCCGGCGAAGTCACCGGTCATGGCGATGAAGGTCACGTCCGGATACTTTTCGGCAGCCTGTGCGGTGAATGCCTGATGACCGTAGGAGTTGGAGATGACCAGAGAGCAGCCCTTACCAACTAAGTCCTCGGCGGCGTCCATCACAGAGGAGTCTTCCCCGACCTTGTACTTCCATTCGATCTGGGCGTCGGACAGACCCAGCTCCTTGGCTGCTGCCTTGATGCCGTTGATGTGGGCCAGGGAGTAGCCTTCGGTCTCGTCACCGATCAGGATCACGCCGACCTTGAAGTCTGCATTGGATCCGCAGCTGGTGAACAGGCTTGCCATGGTGCATACCATTGCGATCGCCATGACCAGCGCAGCGATTTTCTTGAACATTGTTTTGTTCCTCCTGAAGATTTTGTTGTATCGAAAACCCGGCTTTTTTGGACGGGGTTTTGATCGAAAATGCGAAATCGTTGAAGCTGCTGCTTTATAATAATTTATAGAAGAATTATTCCTCTACGAATTTTACGCCGTCCTCTACGCTCATGGAGGCGATACGGGCCAAAGATTCCACCCGCAGGCCTGTGGCACGGACCTTGGCACCGCCGTCCTGGTAGGCCTTTTCAATGGCGATACCGGCACCGACTACCTCGGCTCCCGCAGACCGGATCAGCTCCAGCAGGGCGAACAGGGCACTGCCCTTTGCCAAAAAGTCGTCGATGACCAGCACACGGTCTCCCGGCAGCAGGAAATCCTTGGATACGTAAATGGTGTAGTTCCGTTCGTGGGTGTAGGAATAGACCTCGGCGGTGTAGATGTCGCCGGAGATGTTGTTGGTGGGGGTCTTTTTGGCAAACAGCACCGGTACGCCGAAATACTGTGCCGTCAGGGCCGCAATGCCGATCCCGGAGGCCTCGATGGTCAGGATCTTGGTGATCCCGGCATCCTTATACAGGCGGTAGAATTCCTGGCCCAGTGTACACAAAAACGGCACGTCCATTTGGTGGTTCAAAAATCCATCCACCTTCAATACATTTCCCGCGCCGATCTTGCCGTCCCGACGGATCCGTTCTTCCAACAGCTTCATTGGTCATTCCTCCTTGCTTTCTTCCTGTGCATAAAATCCAGAATTCCGACAACGGTGATCCTACGGGAGTACGGTTGCCGGAAAGGGTCTATTCATACTTGCGTTTGCCTTGGGCGTTTTGTGATGGATCGTATGCGCCGGGTTTTGGCTCGGTCGGGCATAGTCTTCCACATACACAATTATACACAATCTGTTCCCATTTTGCAAGAGATTGTTCAACAAATATCCATATCTTCCACCACATCTTTTTGGTGGAATTCACAATTTTTGGCCGATATAGTGCTATAGCTGCCACTGGCGGAGCAGGGTATGGGTGAAAATGGCAAACGCCTGTTCCATTTCTGCCGCTGTGGTGGACCAGCCAAAGGACAGCCGGATCTGGCGAATGGCCGCAGCGGGGGTATAGCCCATGGCGAGCAGGGTGGGAGACGGGGCACGTTCACCGCTGTGACAGGCAGAGCCCGCCGAGACCGCCAGTCCCGCCATATCGCAGGACAGCACCACATTCTCCCCCTCCGGTATACCGGAGACCGACATACCAGCAGAGACTGGCATACCAGCAGAGACTGGCATACCAGCAGAGACTGGCATACCAGCAGAGACTGGTATATCGTTTGTGTCACCTAAGACGATGCAGGAGGTGGAGCCGATCCGGGTGGTGTCATGTCCGGCGATGGTCAGGGGGAGGCCGTGGGCAGCCGTTTCCTCGAGGAGCTGTGCCTCCAGCCGATCTCGTGTGGGTGCCATCCAGTGGGGTTCGCCGGCGGTGGTGACTGCCTTAGCTGCCGCTGCCATGGCGCAGATGCCCATGCTGTTTTCCGTACCCCCACGGATGCCAAACTCCTGTCCGCCGCCCTTGAGGAGAGGGAACAGGGGCGTGTCCGGCTGGGCAAACAGCACACCGGTGCCGGTGGGTGCGCCGAATTTGTGGCCGGACAGGGTCAAAATGTCGGGACCCTTGGGCAGGGGGATATGTCCGGCGGCCTGTACGCAGTCGGAGAAAAAGGCACCGCCGCAGTGGTGGGTCATAGCGGCAAGCTCCTCTATGGGCTGGATCACGCCGGTCTCGTTTTGTACTGCCAGCACTGCCGCAAAGGCTACGTCTTCCCCCAGTCGGGCGGCAAAATCTGCCTGATCCACGGTGCCATGGGGGGTGACACGGCATTCCTCCACGGTGTAGCCCATGGGTGGGGCGAAGGTGTACACGGCTTCTCGAACGGCGGGATGCTCCAGGGGGGAGAGCAGGATCCGGCGGCGGTGGGTGCCTTTGTATTGCCGCAGCAGGGACCAAATGGCGATGCCATCCCCTTCTGTGCCGCCGGAAGTGAAGAGGATCTGCCCCTCCTCCTCTTGGTGAAAGGCGTGGGCGATGGTCTGCCGTGCATCGTAGAGCAGATCGGCGGCATTTGTACCGTAGGCGTGGAGGGAAGAGGGATTGGCGGGAGCGGGGTGGGTGAGCCAATGCTGTAGGGCTTCTATAGCAGCCGGATGCAGAGGAGCGGTGGCAGCCCAGTCGGCGTAGATGTGGTGCATAGGGATTCCTCCGGGACGATGGGGTATTTGTAGATATTATAGCCGATTTCCATGGGGATGTCAATGGCTTCCTTAGCAGAGCGGTGTGGTCATGTTCAGGGAAACCGGGGGAAGGGCGGCATTTTTTCTTTGGCGTGTGGCTATATAATAAAATGTAGCTTATCCACATATCTGCCTTGGCTGACCCACTTGACAACACCACCTTGTTGTGGTACAATATTTGTGTAGAATATTGTCGGAATGTCCGGCGTGGCGGAGGAAATGGTATGCGGATTCGTCCTTTATATATGATCGTGTCGTTGGTGCTGGCAGGCAGTCTGCTGTTGGCGGGCTGTAGCAATGGGCCGGTTGCCGCAAAGGTCAGCGAGACCGGCGGGGTGGAACGACCGAAGGTGGGTACAGTGGTGCCTGTGGAGACAAGCGGAGAGACTACGGAGGGTGGCACGCCGGAGACCACACCGGTGCAGACCGTCACCGAACCTACGGCAACCTTGCAGAACGGCAAGTATGTGTATGCCATCCCGAAGCCGGATCGGTCGGGGCTTGCGGATCTGTCGGATGTGAAAAGCCTGTCCCATGCGCTGTTCTCCGATGCCGGGGAAAGCACCGACTGGTACTATGGCAAGGCAACAAGGGATCTGACCACCGGGGAGGTCACCTATGTGTGGGACCGGGCGGCAGATACGCTGGCGCTGTTGGACAAATACGGTGCAGTGTATCGGAAGAACCAGGACGAAAAGGTGTGCTACTTCACCTTTGACTGCGGCTACGAAAACGGCTGGACGGAGCCGATCTTAGATGTATTGAAGGAAAAGAACGTGCCGGGGCTGTTCTTTGTGGTGGGGCACTATGTGGAGACGGCAGCGGATATCATTGGTCGGATGTACGACGAAGGGCATTTGGTGGGCAACCACACCTACAACCATCCCAACATGGCAACGGGTGTAGACGAGAACAAGTTCATCGAGGAGATCACGTCTCTGGAGGATGCGCTGTCTGCCCTGTATCCCGATGCACCGGCACCCATCTATTGGCGGCCGCCCTACGGTGCCTGCAACGAATGGACGCTGGCCATGGCGCAGAAGCTGGGGCTGACCACGGTGCTGTGGAGCTTTGCCTATTACGACTATGTGGAGACGGAGCAAATGGATCCGGCTGCCGCACTTGAAAAGGCAAAAATGGGGCTGCACAACGGGTGTGTGTATTTGTTCCACTGTGTGGGCAGCACCAACCCGGCGATCCTGGGGGATCTGATCGACTATATCCGGGGAGAGGGCTACGAGATCCGACCCATGTGTCAGTGAATTTGGAAGAAAAAAGGACATCTGCGAAGGGTGTCCTTTTTGTGGTGGCGGATATGGAGCGAATTTTTGGTTTTCGCTTGACAAATGCGTGGTGCTGTGCTATAATAAGAACAGAAGCCAAGATGACGGCTTCCCCCTAGATTGAACGCTATAGGATTTACGGAATAGAATCGCTTCTATTTCCACCCAGTGAGCCTAATCTGTTGGTAGCAGACGGCTCACTTTTTTGCGTTACGGATCATGTTAACGATCCACCGTGCGAGAGCGATCGCATACTTGATCAAATCAATAATAGCAACGATCCCACTGAGAATGGTAAATACTACAAGAATAGCATCCAGACCCATGCGCGACACCCCCCTTCTGTTGAGATTTCCCTCGGAGAAGGAGCGGTATAAAAAGTGTTTTTTGTGCCCCTTCCAAAAAGGAGTAGGGGGAAGCCGTCTAAGGTAACCTTGTACCTTGCGTGTCTTGACTTCTGTTCGGTATCATTATAGCATATTCTGTCGAATGTGTCAATATGCTGCGGTATGAATTTTTGCTCCCCGGAAGAGGATTCTGCTGATGAAAATGAAAAGTGAGCCGTCTGCTGCAACAGATGTGACCCACTTTGAGGTGTTGAGGTGTCAGCCTTAACACAGAAAAACTTAAAGTATCATGTCATGTGGCTGCCGTCTGATCGGTTTCCACGATCCTATTATACATCATTTTTGGGTGATTGTCAATAGGGCGAGAGAAAATCACGGGGGTGCCTCGTGGTTTTTTCTCTTTTGCGTTGTATTGTAATTTTAAACCCTATTTAATATTACACTTATATTTCACATCGGGAAAAGGGCTTGCAAAATTTCGGGGGATATGGTATCATATTCCATGCAGGGGAGAGGTGTTGAAAACGGCAGCACCTTTCCATCCGCACAAGATTTATTTCATAAAGGAGCACAAAGATGAAGAAGATTCTTTCCTTCATCCTGGCAGCACTGATGACTGCTTCCTGCGCAGCTTACGTTGCAGCAGATGACGCAGCCGTTGAAGCAACCGCTTCCAATGCTGCTCAGGACTACGCGATCGAATTCCTCGCCAACTATGGCATCTTCAAGGGCTACAGCGCTGAAGATACCGGTGCTGACGACGACATTCAGCGTTATCAGATGGCTCTGTTCGTGTCCCGTATCTCTACCGGTTGGGTAGACGATGCTAAGTGGGAAGACGGCACTGCCAACAATGCAACCTTTAAGGATATCGAAGAAGGCGCTGCTGCCAACTATCTGGGCGCTATTTCCTACGCTAACCAGAACGGTATCATCGAAGGTTACACTGCAAACACTTTTGCACCCTACGACAACATCACCTATCGTGATGCTCTGACCATGGTAGTTCGTACCCTGGGTTACAAGGGTCTGACCTATCCTTGGGGCTACATCCAGAAGGCTGTTGAGCTGGAACTGACCGAAGGCATTGGCTCTGACGTTGCTTACACCGACAACCTGACTCGTGGCGAAGTAGCTACCATCATCTACAACGCAATGTTCGCCAACACTGCTAAGGGCACCACCCTGGCTAAGTCTATCTTTGATATCGACTTCAAGTGGCAGAACATCATGATCGTTGGTTCTGATGAATACTCCGTTGATTCTAAGGCTGCGATCAAGGCTGGTTATGTTGCTTTCAGAACCATCGACGCTAAGTCCGCTGAACTGGGCGACAAGATCTACTATGTTAAGGCTTCCGAACTGGGTCTGACCGGTCACGAAGATGAACTGGCTGTAGGTACTGTATTCACCGCTCTGTTCGAAGCTGTTGACGGCGATTTCGTAACGCTGGTTGATTCTACCTCCGCTAAGATCGCTTCCGCTTTCAACGATGGTATCACCGACAATGCTGGCAAGGCTTACGAAACCATGCCCATCGCCAACGCTCTGGCTGACTACGAACTGGTTAAGGAATACACCAAGGATTATGTAAACTACTATTACAATGATCTGAAGGTATATGGTTACCAGGACTACAAGCTCTTTGAGGTTGCTGGTAAGAATGAATGCATCGGTATCGACCATTCTACCGGTGACATTCTGCAGAAGAACGCTGATGGCAAGTGGGAAATTGCATGGTACTACAACAGCAAGCTGGACAAGTACTATCGTCTCCAGGTAACTGCTGACGGCAAGACCATTGACATCAACTGGATGTCCGATGCTGAATTCATCGAATGGTACAACAATGGCCTCGAAAAGGTTATTGCTCAGTATAAGACGCTGCAGCTGCTGAAGGATGCCGGCGGTGCTATGCTGAAGGGCGTTGCTCCTTATGCTAAGCTGGATCTGTTCGACATCGACAACGATGGCGTTGCAGAAATCGCTAACTACAAGGATTACCGTATCGGTATGTTCTCTACCACCACCAAGAAGTGCGCTTCTTGCAACGCTGACAAGCCTGCATATAAGCTCACCGACCTGGATGGCGGCAATGAGAAGGTTATCTTCGTAGAAGATGGTCACACCAACCATGACACCGACAAGGAACATGGCTTTGCATGGGTAAATGTTGATCCCTCCGTTACCACCTTCAAGAACGAAGATGGTTCCTTTGTTGGCGGCGTTGTTCTGTACAACCTGAACGAAGCTACCGGCGAGATCGAAATCGTTAAGCACATCATCGCTGGTGAAGGCGACGATGCTGACTCCTACATCACCACTGGTATCCTGCAGGCTTATAACACTGCTAATAAGACTGTTACCATCAATGGTGTTACTTATCCCATCGCTTACACGAACCTGGACGGTGACATTTACCACATGAAGGACGCTAACGCTCTGGTTAACCGTACTCGTGTTGGTCAGATCCTGGACGAACAGTACATGCAGTACGTTTCCGCTGTTGTTTGCGACGGTTACGTTGTTGACACTGACCTGGTTGGCTCTGACACCGACTTCATCGTTGTTCTGGGCTACGCTGGCATCACCTCCGATGGTTATATCGCCGTTTACGGTTACTCCACCGACGATGTTGCTATGAAGGTCTTCAAGATCAACTCCTTCAACGGCTGGAAGAAGGGCGACTACAGATACTATCCCACCAATGCCAATGAAGACGCTGCATTCGACCTCGGTACTCTGTACCAGATCAAGTCCTATGACGCTGAAACCCAGTCCTACGGTGTTTACACCGAAAACGTTTCCTCCGCTCTGGCAAAGGCTAAGCCTGTTAAGATCACCTTCGAAGACGGCTATCGTATTGTTGAACCCATGACTATCACCTACGACAGAGCAGCTGATGAGTTCACTTACACTGCTAAGGAAGGTGCTACTGCTGAAGTTACCAAGATGGATGATAAGGATTACTACGTTGTAGTAACCAATGCAACCGAATCCACTGTTGGTTTTAAGAGCAATGTCTTCACTTACTCCGGTATCGTTAAGAAGAACACTGTTCAGACCCCCTTCTATGGTCTGCTGGTTGACACTGGCGTTGCTAAGAAGTTCGTGATCTACTCCACTTATACCGATGCTCTTACCAATGAAGCACTGCCCTTCTTTGCTAACAATTCTTACGAGATCGGTTACGTTCTGTATGAAAAGGCTAATGGTACTGTTCTGAACGCAGCTTATGACGATGCTATCGCTGGTGATTACTACCTGCTGGGCTCCACTCAGTCTGAAGTTCGCGTTATGAATCTGCTGACCGGTAATAGAGACTATGCATTTACCTCTAACAATATCGATCTGCTGAACGGTCATATCTACAAGACCATCGGTAACCATATCATCGCTGACATCACCGATGAATGCACCAGCATGCACAACTTTGTTGAAACGATCGCAGATGCTTACGGCGCTTCCATTTATGACCTGGATTATGCTACTTACGTTGTTAAGATGCATGATAATGATGGTCTGAAGGGCTCCGAGCTGTTTGACACTCTGGCACTGGCTAAGTTCATGGGCTTTGTAAATGGCTCTGAATCCTACGCTGCTGTTAAGGCTGCTGAACTGGTTAAGGGCGTTACCCTGTACGTAGTTGGCGAAGATGGTTTCGACTGGTATGCTGATGGCTACCATGGCGGTTCCTTCGTTACTCCTCTGACCAAGGATACTGTTAAGGCTGACTACACTTACTATGTTGACTTCATTTATGAAGTTTCCTCTGGTAAGCTGGTTGGTTATGTTTATGACATCGCTGACAAGGCTGAAGGTATTGAAGAAGTAACCGTTAAGAAGTTCGAGAACGATACCGCTGAGCTGCCCGCTCTGTTTTATGAACTGGATACTATCGATGGTCGTACCTTCGGTCTGAAGACCACTTACGAAGCATCTGTTGCATTCGACAACGAAGATTGCCTGGGCGATATTATCGCTAACAGCTTCAAGCTGAACAGTGTAACTCTGGAAGTTGTTGAAAAGGTAGACGGCGAGTGGGTATCCCTGAAGGATTGCGCTACCGATTCCGCTATGCACAATGTTCTGGCTCACTATGGCTTCGGTATTGGCGTTGCTGGTATGGACGAAAAGATCGAAGTTAAGGTTGATGATGCTCGGTTCGTTGTAAAGGCTGCAGATGTTACCGAGTACTGCATGGCATGTGGTCTGGGCTACAAGCTGGAAATCAAGAACCTGAACAACTACGACAACGTTATGTCTCATACTGGTAAGGACGAAGCTAACTCGAACGCAGTATTTATCAATGATGTGGCTGTTTCTAGCTTCACTCTGGGTGCTGTATATTATGTAACTCCTGTAGCAGATCCCGATGCTACTGCTGAAGCTGAACATGGTAGCACCTTCAAGGAAATTGTACAGGGTAACTACAGTGCAAGCATCTATGACACCGAGCTGAACCTGAACGTTGAAAAGGCTGACGTAGTTGCCGACATCATCGTTGCTGGTTAATCTCCCTCATCTTAAGTTACTCCTTATAACTTAAACATAAAAGACACCCTACCGTTTGGGGTGTCTTTTTTTATCCAAATAGGCTTGACTTTGTTGGGGCGGTGTGGTATAATATAGTTACAAGCTATAGTATCATCATCAGCACACCCCTTTCGCCAATCCGGCTTGGTAACCCGGATGAAACGAAAGCATAAAAAGACCATCGGAAACGGTGGCTTTTTTGCGTTTTATATTGCTTTTTATTGGAAAATGTGGTATACTATACCTGCGGCGCACCGGAAAGGGGGTGTGTCACATGATTGCTATAGCTTGTAACATCATCACCATGCTCGCTACGCTGTATATGGCGTGGTGGGTATACAAGGATCACCACAAGGACTAATTAGTTAGTCCTTGTGCAAGCTCCCGCCGCAGATCGGCATATCATTAGAAGGGACCTACCAACCCTTGCGCCGTGTACATAATTCGGTCGAACGTATGCTCCTTCGGTGGGGCTTGTTTTTTTATCCAAATAGGCTTGACTTTGTTGGGGCGGTGTGGTATAATATAGGTAGGCTAAGTTAGTGAGCGTGTCATCGCACACCTCCTTTCGCTGACTCCAAGATGGTAACTTAGAGAAAAGCGAAGTATAAAAAACTACCAGAAATGGTAGTTTTTTTGTTTTGGGTATTGCATTTTGAAATCATTTGTGCTATACTGTTCATGCGGCGCACCGGAAAGGAGGCGTGTCGCATGACCAACTTTCTTAGCCTGATCTCCATGTTAGCTACGCTGTACATGGCTTTTTGGGTCTATTTTGACCACAAGCAGGACTGATCAGTGGTTGAATAGCAACTGAACCAGCCCGGAACAAGTTGCCCGGTATGTGTGACGTATCATTAGAAGGGAATCACCACCCCTTGCGCCGTGTACATAGTCGGTCGAACGTATGCCCCTGTGCCGGGGCTTGTTTTTTTATCCAAATCCTATTGACTTTCCCCGGCTTTCCTATTATAATATAGTTGGTAGAAAATTGCGGAAATTTGGAACTTTTTAGGTCGCCGTGCGTCTATACATATTGCGTGGGTGCATGGGAATACTAATAAGGCAATCATCACGAAAAAAGGTGCAGACATGGAACGGTACGGACGGAAAAAATACAAAAGACGAGCGCATATCCATAGGGGCAGACGGGTGCTGCCTTTGTTGTTCTGCCTGATGCTGCTCACCGCCGGGTTCCTTACCGCCCAAAAATTCCTGCCCAGCGCTGCCGAATCCCTGCTGGTGATCCGGGATAAGGATGCCGAACGCATTTTTTTGCCCGTCAAAACCACGGAAACCGCGGAAACCGATGCCGAAACGGAGCGGGTCGCCGTGCAGGAAAGCGAAAATGCCCCCGTGGAGACCATGATCTCCGTGGAAACCGAGGCCGAAGCAAATGCCCCCGAAATCGAGCCGGAACCGGACACGGTCGTTGGTCTGCGCCAGCGGATCCCCGCCGATTACGACTACGCCAGCCCCGTCCCCGATGCGGATGCGGTGACCATTGACTATATGAACGATGCCGTGCTGATCGGCGATTCCCGGATGCAGGGGCTGATCCTCTATTGCGGCCTGTCCCGGATCACGTCCTACACCTACAAGGGTCTGACCGTGGATTCCGTCTTCACCAAGCCTGTGATCGATTGGGAAGAAGCCGCCGATTTGCCGGAGGACAAAAAGATCCCCGCCGATCTGTGGAGCGATGGCAAGGTGCCGGTCATGTCCGCCCTGTCGCAAACCGAGTTCAACAAGGTCTACATCATGCTGGGGATCAACGAGACCGGCTGGCCCGATGCGGTGTATTTTGCCGACGCTTACGGCACGGTCATCGATGCCATTCGGGAAACAAACCCGGATTGCCTCATCTATATGCTGTCAATCTTCCCGGTGACCAAGGCCGTTTCCGACACCCACGACTACGTGACCAACGAAAAAATTGCGCTGTATAACGAATATTTGCAGCAGCTTGCCTTTGAAAAAGAGGTATTCCTCGTGGATCTGGCACCTGCCGTGGTGGACGAAAATGGCGTGCTGCCCGCAGATTCCGGCGTGGATGGGATCCATCTGAACAAGGATTATTGCGTGAAGGTGCTGGATCACATCTTAGCGCACACGGTGCCGCTGCTGCCGGAGGGTGAATAAAAATACAAATAATATACATTGAACATATAAGGAAGGGACCCACTTATGCACAAAATCATTCGCACTGCCGCTATGGCGACCTTGCTGGCCGCTGCACTGTTGCTGACCGCCTGCGGCAAAGATACCGCCACCGAAAATGGCGCCGTTGACCTGAAGGCCGTTTCGGAGACACTGCTGGACGACATTGCCTTCACCGACGATCTGGCGTTGATCGACGATGGAACCGTCACGGTGCTGTACGGCATTGACAACGCAGAGGAACAATACGTGTACATCGGCAGCGGTGCCACACCCGAGGAAATTGCTCTGTTTTGCTTTGCTACGGAAGCCGATGCGGAGGCCGGTTTTGCCCTGGCAGAAATGCGGGTGGCCGACCAGAAGGAAGCGTTCTCCGACTACAACTCCTGGGAAATGCCGAAGCTGGATGCTGCTGTGGTCAAGCAGTACGGCACCACGGTGGCACTGTGTATCTCTCCCGATGCGGATGCCGCTGCCGCTTTGCTGGACGAACAGCTTGGCTGAGTGAAGCTTTTTTAACGGCATAGTTTGCAAAAGAATACGTGATGGCAAAAAGAAAAGCTAAGGTTTTGGAATTACCTTAGCTTTTTTGTTGTCCTTGAATATGCAGGGATTATGTAAGAATATACAATGCTGTTATGAACAAATTTAAGGAAGAATTACTCTGCTTCGCCACGCAGTTATTCACTCCGCAGGGATTCCACGGGGTCCTTCTTGGCGGCGATGGCAGAGGGGACCAGGCCGGCGATGGTGGTCAAGATCATGCTGATGCACACCAGCGCAACGCCGCCTACCCAGGGCAGTCGAGCCAGGCTGGAAATGTCGGTCAGGTGCTGGATGATCAGGTTCGCCGGGATGCACAGCAGCAGGGTCACGCCGATGCCGATGGCACCTGCGGCAAAGCCGATGATCAAAGTTTCTGCGTTGAACACACGGGACACGTCCTTCTTGGAGGCGCCGATGGCA
The DNA here is from genome assembly GCA_964463375.1 of uncultured Ruminococcus sp. Classification (GTDB taxonomy): domain Bacteria; phylum Bacillota; class Clostridia; order Oscillospirales; family CAG-272; genus UMGS1696. Next base: position 41,261 of record CAYXBQ010000016.1, read on the forward strand.
CGCAGGATACCGATCTCCTTGGTCCGTTCCAGCACGGAAATGTAGGTGATGATGCCGATCATGATGGAGGAAACCACCAGCGAAATGGACACAAAGGCGATCAGCACGTAGGAGATCACGTTGATGATGGTGGAAATGGAGGACATCATCAGCGCCACATAGTCGGTGTAGCTGATCACATCATCGTCCCGGCCGTCGTCCACGCAGCTTTGGTTATAGTCGGCGATCAGCGCGGTCAGGGCATCCTTTTTCTCGAAGGTGTCGGTGTAGATGTAGATGGAGCTGGGGCGATCCTCGTTGGCGTAGCCCAGGGTGTTCAGCACGTCGTCATAGGTGGTCGAGGACACCACGGGGGGCATATAGTCGCCGTATTCGGCAAGGATCCCGGCGTCGTCCAGTGCTGCCAGCCCTTCCTCCAGCATGAACGCCAGGGCTTCTGTGGAAAGCTGTGCCACGTCCTGCTCGGCTTGGGCGGCGTAGGCATCCTGGATCTGCTTGGTCAGGGAAGTGAGGGCGTAGTTGTACAGCTCTTCGTCGCTCATGGAGCTGAGGTACTGCTGCACCATGGCGGGGTCCATGTTCATGGCATCGTCTGCACCGGCTTCGGCAGCGGCGGACATTTGCGCCATGAGCATAGCAGGCAGCTGGTCGGCGGGGACATTGGCAAGCTGCTCTGCGGCCTGTGCTGCGGCTACGTCCTCGGACAGATAGGTCATGTGGGAGGCGTACAGGGCGGCACGGTCGGCGGCAGACATTTCGGCAATGGCATCCCGGATCCGGTCGGCCTTTTCGCTGTCGGAAAGGATGGAGTTTTCGCCGTCGTCAAAGGGCAGGCCGCTGAGCACGTCCTCGGTCTCGTCGGCAAGCTGCGCCTGTACGATGGCACTGTTCTGCACCTCGTTCAGCACATATTCCGTCAGGGAGGGCAGGTATCCGATGGCACCGGTGATGGAGGTGGCAACGGCTTCCGGGTCGGGCTTTAAGATCCCCACGATCCGGATCTCCAGACCATCGTCCACGGCCGTTCGCATGAAGATCTCATTGTCGCCCATGTAGTCCCAGGTGCCGTCGTCGTTCCGGCGGTACAGTTCGGTGGGCAGCAGCAGCTTGAAGGTCTTGTTCAGCACCTCGTCATAGGAATAGGTCTCGTCCTTGGCGGTGTATTCTTCGCCCTTCATGACGGCGGCCAGCACCTCCGGCACCTCGTCCTGATCCTTGAAGCCCAGGGCGTACAGGTACACGTCGTTGATCTCGTTCCGGGAGTCCAGCACCAGCACCACTTCGTTCTTTTCCGTGGGCCAGCGTCCGGCGATGACCTCGTACTGCTGCTCCATCAGCTCCTGGTTGTCGATCATTTCCTGCCAAATGTCCATCCCGCCGGAGGTGGCCATCATAGCGGTCATGCTGGAGGACATACCGGTCATCCCGCTGGACATGGCATCGGCGGCTCCTTCCGGCATGAGGGAGTCGAACATGGAGGTGGGGTTCAGCCGGGTCACGCCGTCGGTGGTGTCAGCGGCGTAAATTTGCGGGGTGATGCCGTAGCCGTACCGGATGGCACTGGTCTGCTCTGCGGCACCGTTTGCCGGGTCGTCCAGCCAGGTCTTGAACTTGGACAGGTTGTTGGTGCGGACCTCGGCGGAGGTCATGGCGTTGAGCAGCTCATAGAGCATGGTGTTGGCGTACACCCGATCCCGGCTCTCGATCTCCGCTTCGTCTCCACCACGGGCCCCGGCGATGGCTTCCATCAGACCGGACATATCGGTGGTCTGGGAGACGATCTGGATGGGGTAGGTGGACAGGGTATCCTCCTGCACCTGGGCGATATATTCGTTGATCCCATTGGACAGAGACAGGATCAGGGCGATCCCGATGATCCCGATGGAACCGGCGAAGGCCACAAGCAGGGTACGGCCCTTTTTGGTCATGAGGTTTTTCAGAGACAGACCCAATGCGGTGCCGTAGGACATGGAGGTCTTGTGCTTGTATTTTTCCTCTACAGCGGCGGTGTCTGACGATAGGGAACCGTCAAGACCGTTCTCTACAGAAGATTGCGTTTTGGTGTCGTTGGGTACGTCGTCGGCAGTGGTGTTGGCTTGCAGGAGGGTGGTGCGGTCTTCGTCACTGACGATTTTCCCATCCAGCAGACGTATGATTCTTGTGGAATATTGTTCGGCAAGCTCCGGGTTGTGGGTGACCATGATCACCAGCTTGTCTCGTGCCACCTCTTGCAGCAGCTCCATGATCTGTACGGAGGTCTCGGAGTCCAGTGCCCCGGTGGGTTCGTCGGCCAGCAGGATCTCCGGGTCGTTGACCAGCGCACGGGCAATGGCCACCCGCTGCATCTGCCCGCCGGACATTTGCGAGGGCTTCTTTTTCAGCTGGTCACCCAGTCCCACCTTGCGCAGGGCTTCTTCGGCCTTTTTGCGGCGTTCTGCCTTGCCCACGCCGGACAGGGTCAGCGCCAGCTCCACGTTGGCCAGCACCGTCTGGTGGGGGATCAGGTTGTAGCTTTGGAACACGAAGCCGATGGAGTGGTTCCGGTAGGTGTCCCAGTCCCGGTCTCGGAAGTCGGAGGTGGGCACGCCCGCCACGGCCATTTCGCCGGAGGTGTACCGATCCAGCCCGCCGATGATGTTCAGTAATGTGGTCTTCCCACAGCCGGAGGGTCCCAAAATGGACACAAATTCGCTTTTGCCGAAGGACAGGGACACACTTTTCAGTGCGTGGACGGTATTGTCCCCCGACAGATAGTCTTTGGTGATGTTTGTCAGCGTTAGCATCGTATGGTTGTATCTCCCCTTTTTTGTAGCAAGATATAAGTATAGCACACTATAGTATACTACGTTTGCCGGATGGATTCTACGGAAACCTGTGACGGGAGCGTAAATTTTTACAACATTTTGGGGCGGTGTGAAAAAACAAAAACCATCCTTTGGGGGATGGAAACGGAAGCACAAGCCGTGCGGCACAGGGGCATACGTTCGACCGATTTATGTATGCGGCGTGAGGTGTGGTTGTGTCCTCCTACTTGCATACGCACCTGTGCCGATCAGGCTTGCTGATGGTGGTCTTTATACACCCACCACGCCATGTACAGCGTAGCCAGTGTCATGACGATGTCAAATACGATTCCCATGTGGACCTCCTCTCTGGTACGCCGCAGAGATATTATATCATGTTTTTCATAAAAATATAATATGTTTTGTAAAAAAATAAAACCACCCTTACCGATGGCTTTACTTTCGCATCTTCAGCAACCACTCTAAAGATACAAGTGATGAGGTCCTACATGAGGATCATCTGACATTGTCTACAGTATGATTATACCACACATCGTGTGGTTTGTCAAGTCCCTCTTTTTCAAAAAAGCAGCGTTGCCTGCCGGCCGTTCGTTCCTTCTCCTGTGTTCATTATTCACCATCCCATGAAATTTTTCACCACATATCCACCAAATTTACCGTCTCCCCCTTGCATATGGGAAGATTTTGTGCTATTATAATAAGGTAGAGAATCGGCGTAGTCTGTCTTTGTGGGATGGACACGCCAAAACCCAAAAAGGAAATATAGATCATGGCCGATACTACCGAATTTACCCCCCAAAGCCCCCCTACCATCCAGACCGATGGGGACGCTTCGCACTTTCTCAAAGCCGGAGAGCTGTCTACTACCCCGCCTGTGCCTGCGGAATCCATGCCCATGACCTGCGGCAGCTGCACCCGGCAGTTCCAAAAGCTCTTTGGTCGTCTGCTGTATGTCTTTCCCATTCTGGCTGTGGTCGGTGGGATCGCCTGTGCGCTGACGCTGCTTTTCGATTTCGATGGCGGGATCAGCCATATCCGGAGCGGCTCTGTGTGGTTTGCGTTGGTGCTGACCGCCTGGGGACTGGGTCTCATGCTGGCTATTTTGTCCATTTGCCCCTTTGGTCGCCGGGTCCGCCAATTTCGACTGCCGCACGCCGATGCCGGTGTGACCTTCTGCGGCCTCTTTACGGCTGCCATGTGCGCCATCCTGTCTCTGCGACAGCTGTACACCGCCTTTACCACTGCTCCTGATCCGAGTGCCATCGTGGATACCCTGTCTCTGACCCGAATTGGCGGGATCCTGCTGCTGATCGGTGCCGTCTACTTTTTGTGGGTGGGACTGGGCAAGCGGGATACCCTGGGCATGGTGCTGTCGCTGGTGGCTTGCTTGGGCGTGATCCTGGTGCTGTTCCGGAACTATTTTGACTTCACCCTGCCGCTGAACAGCCCCCTGCGCCACTTTGACACCATAGCCTGGAGCGCACTGCTGCTGTTTCTTCTGTCGGAGGCACGGATGCAGGTGGATCTGTGGTACACCAGCGTCCCCTTTAGCCTGTTTTCTGCTTTGACCACCGTTCTGTTCACCGGCGGCTATGGTCTGACCGGTGTGATCTTAGCGCTGACGGGGGATCCCCAGTTTGATCTGATCCAATCGGCGTTGTTTGTGGGAGCCGGCGGTCTGGCGTTCTGCCGGGTAAGCGCATTGCCAGCTCTCATTGGGGACCACATTCCCCCGCCGCCGACCAAAGAGGAGATCAAAAAATACGCCAAAAAGCATAAGATCCCGCTGCCGGCTGCAAAGTCGGAGCCTGCCGCCACTGCGGAGACCGATCCTGTACCGCACACCGACAACGAACAATGACCTACAACGAAACGATACGAGGTACTGCTATATGAACGATAACAAAACCCCTGAGATCAACCTGACATTGGATCCCTTTGGCGGAGCGGCTGCTGCTGCCGAGGCTCCTGCTGCACCGGCACCGACGCTGACCCAGGCGGCAGAGCCTGCACAGCCGGAGGTGCCTGCCTATGACGAATCTGCCTTTTCGGAGGCGGAACGGAAGATGATCGACGATTTTTCCGAAAAGATCGACATCACCGATTCCACCACCATTTTGGGCTTCGGCGCATCTGCCCAGAAAAAGATCGCAGACTTCTCCGACTCCGCACTGTCCGGTGTGCGCAACAAGGACTTTGGGGAGACCGGCGAGATGATCACCAAGCTGATCGGGCAGCTCAAGGACATGAACGAGGATGCCGAGGACGACGGCGGGTTCTTAGGTCTTTTCAAGAACACCAAGCGCAAGATCGAGAACCTGAAGGTGAAGTACGACAAGGTGGAGGCCAGCGTCACCGACATCACCGACACCTTGCAGCAGCACCAGATCACCCTGCTGAAGGATGTGGCTATGTTCGACAACCTGTACGAGGTCAACATGACCTACTTCAAGGAGCTGTCCATGTACATTTTGGCGGGCAAAAAGAAGCTGGATCATGAGCAGAATGTGACCCTCAAGGAGCTGAAGGACAAAGCTGCCGCCACCGGTCTGCCGGAGGATGCACAGGCTGCCAACGACTTTGCGGAGCAGTGCGTGCGGTTCGAGCGGAAGCTCCATGACTTAGAGCTGACCCGCATGGTCTCCATCCAGATGGCACCCCAGATCCGGCTGGTGCAGAACAACGACACCATGATGGCGGAAAAGATCCAGACCGTCATCATGAATACCATCCCCCTGTGGAAGAGCCAAATGGTCATTGCGCTGGGCATTGAGCATTCTCGCCAGGCCATGGAAGCACAGCGTGCTGTCACCGATATGACCAATGAGCTGCTGAAGAAAAACGCCGCCGCTCTCCACCAGGCCACCGTGGACATCACCAAGGAATCCGAACGGGGCATTGTGGACATCGAGACCCTGACCCAGACCAACAGTGAGCTGATCGCCACCCTGGACGACATCACCGCCATCCAGAACGAGGGCAGAGAAAAGCGCAAGGCGGCGGAGGTCGAGCTGAACCGGATGGAAAACGAACTGAAGGCCAAGCTGATCGGGATCACCAAATAATATCTATTTATAAAAAAATACTGAGAATTAATTTTAATACCCAAGGAGTACCCTTGTATGCAGCAACAGAAACGACTGTATCGGCTGTGGGCTATGCTTCTGCTTTTGGTGCTGGTGCTTTCTGTGCCCATCCTTGCAGCGTACCCTACAGCTACCGACTACATATCCGACCCGGAAAATGTCCTGTCGGATACCACCAAAAGTGCCATCAAGACCACCAACGAGACCCTGTATGCCAACCGTGGCGTGCAGATCGGTGTGTGCGTCACGCCAGGCACCGGCGACGAATCCATCACCGAGTTCTCCCGGACTCTGTTTTCCAAATGGGAAATGTGTGACGGGGTGCTGTTGGTGCTGGATACCACGAACCAGACCTATTTTGCCGTCCAGAGCGTGGATGTGGATGACGTGATCACCAATGCGGTGCTGTCGGAGGTCCTGAGTGCCAATACGGAGGCAGATTTTGTGGATGGCAATGTGGACAGGGCTGTTATGAAGACCGTCACGGCGCTGTCCCAGACCATGACCTCCATGCTGCCCGACCCCAATGCCACCACCGATCCGGCTCCCACAGACACCGACGAGAATGCAGAGCCTACAGAAGCCGACAAGCCCTCCGGCTTTGTGACCTTTATGAAGGTCATTTTGTGGATCATTGTGATCCTTGTTGTATTGGCGGTGGGAATATTCATAGTGGCGTTGTTCAACGAAGAACTGGCCGATTTTTTGCGTACCTATGTGTTCCGGCGAGGACCGGTACACCAAAACCACCCGGCGCACCCTGCCTACTACGACGACAGACTCTACGGCAACCAGCGGCAGCCCAATCGCAACGGGCAACGCAGACCCCAGGGACAGCAAAATCCCTATCGGGAGCCCCAGAGACGGCAGGGAAATGGCAGCCAAAACTATGGCAACCATAACTATGGCAGCCAAAGCTATAGCGGCCAGAATGGTCGGCAGCGCTACGATCCCTACAACGACTACGATATGCAGTATCAATACCAGGGACAGCGGCAGAATGGTGGGCAGCAGAGACGACCCCAGCAGAACGGTGCCTACCCACGGCAGAACAACGGTGGACAGCGGAACCCGAACCAAAACGGCGGGCAATACCGCAATCCCAACAATCGAAATTATTAAGAGCATGCGAGAAGCCCCCATATAGGGGACTTTTTGCGGCATAGAATTACACAGGAGAATAGGATCCATTATGATATCCATCAGCGCAAGCGCACTGGCCTATCGCATCGGTACCCGGGACATTCTCACGGACATCAGCTTCTCTCTGGAGGACGGAGACAAGCTGGGCATCGTGGGAGTCAACGGCAGCGGCAAATCCACCCTGCTCCGGCTGCTGATCGGGGAATATACCCCCGACGAGGGCAGTGTCACCATTGCCAAAAACAAATCCATCGGTCTGCTGCACCAGGATGACGCATTCCACGTGCTGTCGGTAGATGGCTCCGGGGACACCACGGACGACACCGTTCTGACCCAGATGTACGCCATCTTCCCGGAGCTGTGCCGTGCCGAACGCCGTCTGGCCGAGCTGCAAACCGAGCTGGAAGCCGCCTCCAACGGGGGAGACGAAGCACTGCTTGAGCGGCTGACCAGTGAATTTACCAATTTGAATGCCCGCTTCATCGCCGACGGGGGGCTGTACTACAAATCCCGCTGCCAATCCATACTCATGAAGCTGGGCTTTGACGAAAGCTACCACCACCGCTCCGTTTCCACCCTCAGTGGGGGACAGCGGACCCGGCTGGCGTTGGCAAGGCTTTTGTCCCGGGAGCCGGACATTTTGCTTTTGGACGAGCCCACCAACCACCTGGACACCGGCACCATGCGTTGGCTGGAGGAGCATCTGGCGGCCTATCCCAAGACGGTGCTGGTGGTCAGCCACGACCGACTGTTCTTAGACCGGGTGACCAACAAGACACTGGATCTGGAGCACACCAAGGCGAAGCTGTACAAATGCGCCTACTCCCAATATGTGGAGGAAAAGCAGAAGTGGCGTGCCGAGCAGGAAAAGCGGTACCAGTTGCAGCAAAAGGAGATCGCCCGGCTGGAAGCGTACATTGCCCAACAGCGTGCCTGGAACCGGGAGCGGAATATCATTGCCGCCGAAAGCCGGGAGAAAGCCATTGCCCGGATGGAAAAGGTGGAGCGACCCGAAAATCTGCCCCAGAATATCCGCTTCGCCCTGACCTCCTCCGGGGAAAGCGGCAACGATGTGTTGGAGGTTAAGCATTTGACCATGGCTTTTGGAACAAACAAGCTATTCTCCGACCTGTCGTTCCTGGTGAAAAAGCGGGAGAGAGTGTTCTTGTGTGGCCCCAACGGCTGTGGCAAATCCACGCTGATCAAGCTGCTTTTGGGGCAGATGTCCCCCACGGCCGGGGAGATCGAGCTGGGCTACAACGTGACCATCGGCTACTACGACCAGGAGAACCAGAACCTGGACGAAAACAATACGGTGCTGGACGAGCTGTGGGACGCCTATCCCGGCCTGACCCAGACGGAGATCCGCAACACGCTGGCATTGTTCCAGTTCCGGGGAGACGATATCGAGAAGGAGGTGCGGGTGCTGTCCGGTGGGGAGCGGGCCAGACTGACCCTGGCGAAGCTGATTTTGTCGAAGATGAACCTGCTGATCCTGGACGAGCCCACCAACCATTTGGACATTGGCTCCCGAGAGGCACTGGAAAACGCACTGAATGCCTTTGACGGTACCATTATCGCAGTATCCCACGACCGGTATTTCACCCGGAAGCTGGCGACCCGGTTCATCGATCTGTCTTGTGACCGACCCATCCGCACCCTGTCCGGCGTTCACTATTGGCGGGACTTCACGGGCACCTACGACCAATATGTGGCACTGGGGGAAAATCCGGGGGAGGAGAGCACGGTCATCCAGGCGGAAAAGGCAACAGAGGCCATGACCCAGAAGGAGCAATACCAGCAGCGCAAGGCAGAAAGTGCCCGGATCCGGCAGATGGAACGGCGACTGGAAGCCATCGCCAAGGAGACGAAAAAGCTGGAGACAGAGCTTTGCGACATCGAGGACGAGCTGTTCGGCGAAGCGGCCACGGACTATCTGCGTGCCGGGGAGCTGTCGGATCGCAAGATCACAGTAGAGGATCGGCTCATGCAGCTATATGAGGAAGAAGAAACGCTGCAAAACACGTTGGCGGAGAAGGATATATAATAAAAGGAAGAAAAAACCCTTGCGGATGTGCCGTTGGTCGTGATCGAACGGACTACCGCAGGGGTTTTTGTTTGGCGGAAAAATGTTAGTTCAGTATTCCAAAATCAAGTGGATCTGATACGGATCACGAATTTGGCAATCTCTCATACAGCAGTACCTCGCTTTCCCGCATATGCCGAATGAAGAAACGTGTCATACCACGCCGGGTATCATCGACCTTGGGATCGTTCAGAATACGGCGCAGATCCTCTGTGAATAGGATGTCCACCTCTTTCCCCAGTGCATCGGGGATCAGAGAGCATAGCGCTAACTCATCTTGGAGGCACCGTGCACCTTCCAACCGCAGGTCCACATCGCTGTTTTCGTCTGCTTCTCCTCTGGCATAGGAGCCAAACAGATACACCTTTGCTAAGTCATATTCCTTTGCCAGCGGTACGATGATATTTTGGATCTCGTTTATGGTATAGATTTTTTTCATACAGCGTCACTCCCTCCTGCCGTATATTCCGGTACAAAGGCGAATCTTGCCGGAGCTCCCGTAGTTCCTATACGGCTACAGCCTTTCCGCTGGATTCGTGTAGATCCGTTGGCCGAAAGCCTTGACCGCCGATCAGCAACAGGTCGATGTCCGATTCTGCCGTGGCTTCTCCTCTGGCGTAAGAGCCAAACAAGCGTGCTTCATCGATCCGGTATTTCTCCATCAGCATCCAACCGTCCGCACCTCCATTCAAGCCTTCTCAGCTTCAGTATACCATATCTTCGCCGATTTCGCAAGAGGGGATCGTCATTTTTGCAGCAAAAGCCGGCCTATATCGGTTTCCGCAGGCACATCCAGCAGCAGTGCCGCATAGCCGTTGCCGTCCCGGAACACCGCCACGATGGCCTTTTCCCAATGCCAGGTCTGGATGTATTCGTACACCTTGGTGCCGGGGTACTGCCGCTGGATCGCTTGCCGGTCGTAGGTGTCTGTGCCTTCGATGGGTTTGCGGCTGACCACACGGGCCTGCAGCAGATCCCCCAGGCTCAGCACGCATTCCATGGCACCGGCGCGATTGCCCTGTCCCTTTACCACGATCAGATCCAGCTCCTCCTTGGGCAGGTACCGCAGGCGCAGGTCGTCGGGCTTTTCGTTGCCGTTGGCGTTGTCGGTGACAAAGGCGGATTCCGTGCCGTTCCACACCGGGGTGTCGTCTCCACGGGGGCGGATGGCGAACACGAACCAGGTCATACGACAGCGCAGCAGCAGATACAGGGAGCACACCAGCCCCGCAAGGCCGAGCATTTGGATGATGCCGCCGTATTTTTCCACGGCTCCGCCGGCGAGATAGAACAGCAGCCCGCCGATCAGGCAGACAAAGGACAGCATCGTCGGTGGCGAGGTATTGGGATTGGGTTTATAGAGCATGTTTAGTATCTCCTTTTGTGGATATTTTGGAAAAAAGAAAACCGTGCCGACCTGAAAGGGTCACACGGTTTCTATGTCACGCGTTTTCTTCTTTTGCAATGACCTGTTTGCCATCGTAATAACCGCATGCGCGGCATACACGGTGCGCCAGATTGTATTCTCCGCAGTGAGAACACTTTACCATGCCGGGCATATCGAGCTTCCAAACGTTGGAACGTCTCTTATCTCTTCTTGCCTTCGATACTTTGCTCTTCGGTACAGCCATGATTACACCTCCCTATAGTGCTTGGGTCACATATTACAGTTTATTATATCACATTGTGGGCAGAAATGCAAGAGTTTTTTCGATTATTCCTGCGAATTTTCAGAGGAATTTTCCGCCTCTTCTGCTTCTGATTTGTACTGATCCAACAAAACCTGTAGCTTTGCCATGCGGGGATCGATCTTTTTTCGGGCAGCTTCCTTCTTTTCGCAGTCACAGCCCTCGGCCTTTTTCCGACCGCAGTGGGGACAAAGGCCTTCGCAGTCCTCTCGACACAGGGAGACCATGGGCAGCTCCAATAAGATCTGCTCCAAAATATCTCCGTCGGGGTAGAGCTGGCTGTCCCGCAGATACAGAACGTCGTCCAGCACGCCATCCCATTCCTCATCGTCGTCCGGATCGGCCGCATCCAGTGCTTCGCCGGAGCGAATCGTCCGTTCCAGATCGAATTCCATCACAGAGGGGATCGGATCCAGGCAGCGGGCGCAGGGGACGGTATAGTCTGCCACGACATGGGCCGTCATCCGCAGATAGCCACCCACGGAATAGATCTCGCCTTCCACAAGGATCCCGTCCTCGGGGATCACCACGTCCTCCGGCAGCTCCACGGCATCGGTGGGCACATCGGCGGTAGCGGGGGAGAATCGATAAGAAAACGGCATCCGTTCCAGCCGTCCGTTCAGCACTTGTACCACGTCCAGTTTCATAGAAATCCCGTTTCCTTTCTCCGTACAAGTCCACAATGGGACCCAATTTATACCTTATTATTATACCCTGTTTTCTTGCAAATGTCAAGAGGTTTTTTATGGATTTGCAAAATACTTTGCGGGAATGGGGTTTGTGGGTGAGATTTTGCAGACTCTTTGTGTGAAAAATGTATCGACAAGTATCTTTTATCTATAGGTAGATGATAATGACCAAACGGTGAATGCGATGGTATTTCCAAGCGATCTCCCCTTGTAGGAACGACAAAAATGCGTGATTGGTGAAAGTGCATAAATCGGACCCGTGGATTTCGTGAAAATTCTCCTGCTTTTGTGGGAAAAACACGGGCGAAAAGGGTTGATTTTGGAGCGAGAATATGGTACAATAATGACACTTGATGTGCGATGAAGCGGGAGGTTGCTGCTCAGATCCTACTGTCGGATCTGTGGTAGGGAATTTCCGTGGAGTATGTCCGAGATCATCGGGCGAGATGAATACGACGGTATGCGGTTTTTGCGCAGTGTGCATTGCTTGCGCAGCCAGCGGACCCGGAATACAGCTGTGACAGATCGCTCCCTTTCCTGTACAATACGGACAAGGGCTTGGCTTTCTGCGGACTGCGATTCCGGATTTCAAAGGGCGAAAAACGGCACACCCGGAAGCGTGTTTATCGCCTTCTAAACATCTAAGTAAAATGCAAAACAAAAATTGGAGGCAAAAATGGCAGTAAACGAAAAGATCAAGGTTAGACTCAAGAGCTACGAACACTCTCTCGTTGACCAGGCAGCTGAAAAGATCGTAGAGATCGCAAAGAGAAACGGTGCGGAAGTATCCGGTCCTGTGCCGCTGCCCACCGAGAAGGAGATCATCACCATCCTGCGTGCTGTACACAAGTACAAGGATAGCCGTGAACAGTTCGAACAGAGAACCCACAAGAGACTGATCGAGATCAAGAAGCCTTCTCAGAAGGTCGTAGAAGCCCTCATGTCTGTGGAACTGCCCGCAGGTGTGGACATCGATCTGAAGCTGTAAGTTTCAGTGGCTGAATTTCAGTGGCTGATCCTGTAATTCACGTTACAGATCCTGAGAGACCCCTTATTTAATCCTGTACCAGAGCTGTGACAGAGCAGAGCATGGGAATGGATCTCCGTCCGGACCCATAGCGGAGCAGTTCCGCCGCTTGATGCGCAGTCGAGGTCATGTTGGAAGAAGGCTTACACCGAACGGTGCTACTTCGACCAACCAATAACCTTATCTTAAATGGAGGCAAAACGATGAAAAAAGGCATCATCGGAAAGAAGCTGGGCATGACCCAGATCTTTGCAGAAAATGGCCAGGTGATCCCGGTTACCGTAATCGAAGCCGGTCCCTGTCCCATTACCCAGAAGAAGACCGTGGAGACCGACGGCTACAATGCCGTACAGCTGGCTTTCGGCGAGATCCGTGAAAAGCTGGTGAACAAGCCCATGGCCGGTCACTACAAGAAGGCAGGCGTTTCCGTAAGAAGACACCTGAAGGAATTCCGTCTGGACGACATCGAGGGCCTGAACCCCGGAGACGTGATAGCCGCCGATACCTTCGCTGCTGGCGATAAGGTCGACATTACCGGTATCACCAAGGGCCACGGCTATAGTGGTGTTGTAAAGAGATGGAACTTCGCCATCAAGAGAATGACCCATGGTGGCGGTCCCGTACATCGTCAGGGCGGTTCTCTGGGTGCAAACTCTACCCCGTCCAAGATCTACAAGAACAAGAAAATGGCAGGTCACTACGGTTGCGAACAGATGACTGTACTGAACCTGGAAGTTGTCAAGGTTGACACCGAAAAGAACCTGATCGCCGTGAAGGGTGCTGTACCCGGCGCAAAGGGCTCCATCGTCTTCATCCGCGACAGCGTGAAAGCATAAGTCGGAAGGAGGATAAAGAAATGGCCGAAATGAAAATCGTAAACATGGCTGGCGCTGAAGTAGGTTCCATGAACCTGGCTGACAACGTATTTGCCTGTGAAGTAAACGGTGCTGTCCTCCATGCGGCAGTAAAAGCATACCTGGGCAACCAGAGACAGGGTACCCAGTCCACTCTGACCAGAACCGAGGGTTCCGGCGGCGGTAAGAAGCCCTGGAGACAGAAGGGTACCGGTCG